>DASULV010000027.1:0-8012 GCA_036277955.1 Solirubrobacterales bacterium
GCCTTTTCCCCGCTATCCGGGGATAAGGCGCACCACTCGTTACGCCGGCTTTCCCTCCAGCCGGTCGGCGATCCCTCGGACCTCCTCGAGCAACCCGTCGAGCATGCGCTCGGTGTCGGAGTGGATGCGCCATTCGGTCAGGCGGCGCTCGGCGTCGATGCTGTCGAGGCGCTTTTCTAGGACCTCGGTGCGGTCTTCCAGGTGGTTGACGCGGCGGTCGGTGCGCGTTTGGGACTTGCGGATGCGGGTTTTGACGTAGCGGCGGAGGTCCTCCTGCATCGTGTCGAGCTCGCGGCGGAGGTCGCTGTTGAGGGGCGCGTTCTGCTCGTCGAGCATCTGCTCGACGCCGCGGCGGACTCGCTCGATCTCTTCGTGGAGCTGCGCTCGGGCGCGCTCGGCTGAGGCGGAGATCGACTCCTCGCCGCTCGGGCGCGAGGGATCGTCCGGATTCGTCGGCGCGTTCACCGGCTCGAACTCTACGGCTGGGGGTGGCGGCAAATTCGCGGGAGGCCGCCTTCGCGAGACCGTGAAAACTCCTCTTGAAGAGGACTTTTTACGGTCTCGCGGTCAGGCGTGTAAGAGAAAGAGGCGGTAGCGGCCGATCGTCAGCTCGTCGCCGTCGCTCAGCTCGGTCCAGTCGACCTTGCGGCCGTTGACCAGGAGGCCGTTGAGGCTGCGGTCGTCGAGGATCCTTGGCGGGCGGCCCTCGTCGGTGGCGATCATCGCGTGGCGCCGGGAGACGCTGGGGTCGTCGAGGCAGATCTCCTCCCGCTCGCCGCGGCCGATCCTGGTCCAGCCAACCGCCAGGTGGAAGGTCCTCACCTCGTCCCCGTCGCGCAGTGCCAGGTGGTAGCCGGGCTCGGTCAGCTGCTCGCGCGCCTCGTCGAGCCAGGCCTGCGGTTCGCGCTGATCGCTGAGGGCGAATTCGAGGGTGGGGGAGCCGTGCTCCTGCAGGCCGGTGAAGATCGAGTCGCGGCGGAAGCGCGAGGTCCCGCACACCGGGCACTCCGGTAGGGGGTCGGTCTCGCGGAGGGCGAGCTGGGTGCCGCAGACCAGGCAGAAGTACGTCCCCTCTCCGGGCATGGCGCCGGTGGCGAACGCTTCGCCGGCTGGGCTGGTGCCGGCGCTCTCGAAAATGGGAAACCTCTCCTCTCTAAACAGGTGTCAGTCGATACTAGACCGGCCTCAGAGCCCTGTCACTGGAGATTTCTAAAGCGGTCCCGGAGGAGTTTCGGAGTGCGCGGGAACTTCAGCGCTCGCCTCCGCATCTAGAATCCGCGCCCGATGGGCCCTGTCAGCACCGAGATCGAGATCGACGCCCCGCGCGAGCAGGTCTTTGCGGCCCTCCTCGACCTCGCCGCCCGCCCCTCGTTCACCGACCACTTCCTCACCGACTTCCACCTCACCCGGATCGACCCGGTCGGCATCGGCGCCGGCGCCCGGTTCTGCGTCAAGGGGCCGCTGCGCAAGGTCTGGATGGACACGACGATCGTCTCCACCGAGCCGCCGTTCCGGATCGTCGAGGAGGGCGAGGCGGGCCGCGGCAACCGCATCCGCAGCCACATCGTCTGGGAGCTGAAGGAGGCGCCGGGCTCGCTGACCTCCGTCCGCGTCTCGCACTGGACCGAACCCGCCGCGGTCGACCGCGCCCTCGAGATCCTCAGCGGCGGCTCGATCTGGCTGGAGCGCGGCTGGCGCCGGGCGCTGCGCCGCCTCCGCGACAACATCGAGTCCGATCAGCCCGTCACGGAGCGGATCGCAGTCGCCGGCGGCAACCGCTACGCGACCGGTATCCCGTAGGCAGCCGCCTCGGGACCGGCGTCCACTCGCTCTATATAGACTCCTCGCCGCAATGCACCCCACCCGCCGCGCACTGCTGTCCCTCTTCGCCCTTCTCGCCCTCCTGGCGCTGACCGTCGGCGTCTCCGCCTGCGGCTACTCGAGCGACTCCAAGCACGTCAACGAGGGTGAGTCCATGGAGCTGGGGGAGCTGGAGTACAACGTCACCTTCTCGCGTTACCTCAACCCGAACGACACCGAGGACGCGGCGTACCTGGAAGGCCAGAAAGAAGCTCCGAAAGGCGAAAGCTACTTCGGCGTCTTCTTCGAAGTCCAGAACACGAGCGACGAGCCGCAGCAGCTGCCCGCGACGCTGACGATCACCGACGCCGACGAGCAGGAGTACGAGGTGCTGCCGAGCGAAAGCATCTTCGCGCTCCCGTTCGAAGGCACGGTCGAGGCCGAAGAACAGGTCCCGGTGCTCGACTCGCCCGCCCAGCAGGGCCCGATCGAGGGCTCGGTCGCGATCTTCCTCCTCCCCGAAGAAGCCTCGGAGAACCGCCCTCTCACCCTTCACATAGAAGGCGCCGAAGAAAAAGGCGAAGTAACGCTAGACCTCTAGGTGTAGGGATTGGGGGTCCCCGGAGGAGCCTCCCCAATCTGCGACGGAGGGGATCCCCAATCCCCTACCCAAGACCCGCAGCGAGGACTTCGGCCGCGATCGGCGCGGCGACTTCGCCGCCCGCTGCTTCGGCTTCGATCAGCAGCACCCCGACCGCCAGCTTCGCCTTTTCGGCCGGCGCGAAGGCCGAGAACCAGGCGTCCTTGATCTGGACCGGGTTTTCCGATTCCTCTTCGCCCGGCTTCGGCCCCAGCTCGGCGGTGCCGGTCTTGCCGGCGACCTGCGCCTCGGAGATGTCGGCCGCCGTGCCCGTGCCTTCGTTGACGACGCCGATCATCAGTTCGGTCAGTTCGCCGGCGATCTTCGGCGACATCACCCGCACCGGTTCGGCGTCGGGCCGCAGTTTCTTGTTGGCGACGATCGAGGTCGGCATCCGCACCCCGTCGTTGCCGACCGTCTGCGCCACGTTCGCCATCTCCAGCGGCGTCGCCAGCACTTCGCCCTGGCCGATCGCGGAGACGCCGAGGTCGATTTCTTCGCCGATCTCGGTCGGGATCGTCGATTCCTCGGGTTCGACTTCGCGGACGATCTGCGGCGCGTAGAGGGTCGGCGGCGAGTTGAAGCCGTACCGTTCCGCCGTTTCCACCAGCTTGTCGTTGCCGACCGCCGGCCCGAGCGGGGCGAAGACGGCGTTGCAGGACTCGGCGAAGGACTGGCGGAAGGTGCCGCCGCAGTACTCGCCGTTGGCGTTGTTGAGGAAGCGGCCGCCGACGTTGATGCCGTTGCTGATTTCGAATTCGTCGTCGAGGCTGACCTTGCCCGCCTCCAGTGCCGCCGTCGTGGTGACGATCTTGAAGGTCGAGCCGGGGGGCTGGGGGGCCGAGAAGGCCTGGCCGGCGAGGGCGCGGACGTCCCCGCGCTTGGCGTCGAGGACGGCGACGCCGCCGGAGCGCCCGGCCAGGGCCGAGACCGCGACTTCCTGCAGTTCGGGGTCGATCGTCGTCTTCACCGGCGCGCCCTTCCGCGGCTTGCCCTGCGCGAGGGTGCGAACCGACGATCCGTCTTCGGAGACCGCGAGCAGCTTGCCGCCGGGCTTGCCCGCGAGGCGGGCGTTGAAGGCGCGCTCGAGGCCGCTGATCCCGACCGGCGTTTCCGGGCTGAAGCCGCGGCGGGCCAGCTCCGGCCACTCTTCTTCGGGCGCTTCGCCGACTTCGCCGGTGACGTCGATCGCGGCGGTGCCGATCGGGTGCTCGCGTTCTTCGGCCGGGCCTTCGGCCAGTGCCGTCCCGTCGCGGGCGAGGATCGGCGCCCGTTCGGCGAGCTCGACGTCGGCGGCCAGTTCCTCGCCCGGGCGCAGACCCGGGAAGACGAGGCTCGTGTCCCATTCGACCCCGCCTTCGTCGTAGGGGACTTCGAGGTCCTCTTCCACCGTGCCGAAGGCGACGGTCTGGATCGACATCTCGACCGGGACGACCTTGCCGGAGTCGGCGGACTGCGAGTCGCCCACGGAGCCGGCGTCGATCCCCCGCAGCGTTGCCGTCTCCTGCGCTTCGCGATAGGCGGCTTCGAAATCCTTCAGGCTTACCCGCGCCCGCGAGGCGTCGTTCAGCTCCGCGTACATCGCCTGGAAGTTCTTCGCCGCCCAGGCATCGGCGAACCGCGCCGCGGCGTCCTTCTCCGGCGAGCCGGGGGAGCCGGCGGTGACGCCGACGACGAAGGCGACGAGCGCCACCAGCGCCAGCGGCAGGGTGCGGGTGACGAGGCGGCGCCGGCGCTCGGCCGCGGTCGGGATTCGGTTCACCGGCGAAAGGTAAAGGAGGCTCTCCCGGCATGCTTCTATTCACGGGTGACCGTTTTGGATTGGGCGATTCTTGCATTCACCTTCGCCCTCGCCCTCTGGGGGTACCGGCAGGGCCTGATCGTCGGCGCCCTGACCCTGCTCGGGTTCGCCGCGGGCGCCTTCGTCGGCAGCCGGATCGGGCCGCTGCTGCTGACGAAGGGGGCCGATTCGCCCTACGCGCCGCTCTGCGGCGCGCTCGGGGCCCTGCTGGCCGGGGCGCTGATGGCGGTGACGGTCGAGAGCTTCGCCCTCGGCCTGCGCGAAAAGGTGGTGCGGCGGCCGTTCCTGCACCTGGCCGACGGGGCCGGTGGGGCGGCGCTGATCGCCTCCGTCGCCCTCGGGCTCGCCTGGGTCTTCGGCGCGGTCCTCCTGCACGCGCCCTCGACGGCACGGCTGCGCGCCGACATCCAGCAGTCGGTGATCCTGCGCAGCCTCAACGACGTCCTGCCGCCGACCGGGCCGCTGCTGAACGCGCTCGACCGGGTCGACCCGGCGCCGACCGTGCTCGGCCCGGCCGCCCCGATCGCCCGCCCCGATTCGAAGATCGCCTCCGACCCCGACGTGCTCCATGCCGGCGACTCGGTCGTGCGCGTGCTCAGCACCGCCTGCGGGCTCGGGATCGAGGGATCGGGGTGGGCGGTCGAACCCGAAATCGTCGTCACCAACGCACACGTCGTCGCCGGCGCCGACGACACCACCGTCACCACCCAGGACGGCGCCGAGCTCGACGCGACGCCGATCTACTACGAGCCGGAGCAGGACCTGGCGCTGCTGCGGGTCGGCGCCGCGCTGCCGCCGCTGCCGATCGGCGCGGAGGGCCGGGAGGGGGAGGACGCGGCCGTGCTCGGCTATCCCGAAAACGGCCCCTACGCGCTGGAGCCGGCGCGGATCGGCGAAACCCGGGCGACGATCAGCGAGGACTCCTACGGCAACGGCCCGGTCGAACGGACGATCACGGCGCTGAGCGGGGCGGTGCGCAGCGGCAACTCCGGCGGGCCGCTGGTGGACGCCCAGGGCCGCGCGGTCGGCACCGTGTTCGCGGCGACGACCAGCGGGCCGCGCGGGGGGTTCGCGATCCCCGCCGAGCAGGTGCGCGGGGCGCTGCGGCACACGGCGGAAGCGGTGGATACCGGGCCCTGTACGGGCTAAACGGGTTCACGCGAAAAGCCGGTCACTTACGTTGGGTAAGCTCCTTGGGATGGAGCGGATGGGTTCGACCCAGGTCCAGGAGGAGGCACAGGGTGCGGTCTGCCCGCACTTTCACCATGCGATCGAGTTGATCGGGAAGCGCTGGACCGGGGCGATCGTCGTCGCCCTCACTGGAGGCCCAATGCGATATGCGGAGCTCGGGAAGGCGGTTCCAGGGCTTTCGGATCGGTTGCTTTCGCAGCGACTGCGCGAGTTGGAGGAAGAGGGTCTAGTCGAACGCGAGGTGGAGGCGGGAACGCCAGTGCGGGTCACCTACTCGTTGACGGAGGCCGGGCAGCAGCTGGATCCGGTGCTATCCGAGCTCAAGTCTTGGGCGCGCCGCTGGAAGAAAGCCGGCTAGCGGTCAGATTCGCCACCCGCACCGTTCTCTAACTTGGACGTGATGGAGCAGCCTGCTCAGAAGCAAGTCGGTACCGGCCTCCCCGGGCCGTACTCGGTCGGCCGTTACGCCGGCAAGCTGCAGGAGTGGATGCGCGAACGGGCTCGGGTGCAGCTGATCGGCGAGGTGACCGGGGTCGGGCGCAGCAAAGTCCAGGCCTACTTCGAGCTGCGCGACTCCGACGGGGCGATCCCCTGCGCGATCTGGCTCAACGATCTGGAGAAGGCGGGGCTGGGGGACGGGGCGCTGCGCGACGGCGCCGAAGTCGTGATCTCCGGCGGTCTCGACTACTACCCCGGCGGCGGCCAGGCCTCGCCTAACTTCTGCTTCCGCGCTACCCACGTCCGTCTGGCCGGCGAGGGAGACCTGATCGCGCGCCTGGAGGCGCTGCGCAAACAACTGCGCGCCGAGGGCCTGTTCGAGCTGCAGAAGCAGCTGCACCGGCCGCGCCTGCCGAAGACGATCGGCGTCGTCACCGCCGAAACCGGCGCGGCGCGGCGGGACCTGCTTGCCGGCCTGCAGCGGCGCGGCTGGGGCGGCTCGGTGATCTGGGGCTTCGCGCCGGTGCAGGACCGCCACGCGGCGCCGGCGATCGGCCGCGCGGTGCAGGACCTGGCGGCGCGGCCCGAGGTCGAGGCGATCGTGGTCACCCGCGGCGGCGGCAGCCTCGCCGACCTCTGGGCCTTCTGCGACGAGACGCTCTGCCGGACCGTGGCGATGCTGCGGGTGCCGGTGGTCAGCGCCGTCGGCCACGAGCGCGACAAGACGCTGATCGACGACGTCGCTGCGGTCGCCTGCTCGACCCCCACCCACGCGGCCGAGGCGGCGGTGCCGCTCGACTGCATCGCCGCCCGCGAGAGCATCGAGCGCTGCGCGGTCTCGCTGCGCCGGGCGGGGGAGGGGGCGATCGGGACGCGGTCGCGGCACCTGAGCGCGCTGGCGCGGGGACCGGCGCGGGCGCTGCAGCGCGAGCGCACCTCGCTCAACCAGAAGATCCGCGAAATCCGCGCCGCCGCCGAGCGCGGCCTCGCCGACCGCGTCGCCTCGCAGACGCGGAAAGGGTCGGTCGTCCTGGAGCGCGCGCGCAAGCGGGCGATCGGCGCCGACATGGAGAAACGGCGGGCCGCCCTGCGCCGGGCCGAGGTAGCGCTGCGGGCCCACGAACCCGAGCGCACGCTGGAGCGCGGCTACGCCCTGGTCGAGGGGGAGGACGAAGAGCCGCTGACGAGCGCCGCCGCCGCGGCCGCCGCCGGGGAGGTCAGACTTCGGTTTGCGGATGGACGCGTTCGAGCGAGAGTCAACGGAAATAGCGACGGAGATGGCGACCGTGAGCGATAGCCCCGAGAGCTACGAGGCCGCAGTCGAGCGGCTGGAGGAGATCATCGACCGGCTCGACTCCGGCCAGTCGGGCCTGCGCGAGACCCTCGACCTCTGCCGCGAGGGCCGCGAGCTGGTCAAATACTGCGCCGCCGAGCTGGACGAGGTCGGCGAGGGCCTGAAAGAGCTTCGCTTGGACGACTTAGCGGCGAAGCTCGAGGTCGGCTCCCCTGAAGCCCCCTGACCGGCCCATCTCAGCGTCCTCGGTCGCTCGCGTGCAGAGCACGCCACGCTCCCTGCGTCCTTGATCTGCTTGGTCAGGCTGCCTCAGGTCCGGAACAGAGGCCTCTTAGGGCAGGACAGCCGCGGCAGAGGGACCAGTCGCGTTGCCCCGGTGCGGCGACCGGGAAGTCGCCGCTCTCGATGCGGGCGATCGTCTGCTCGAGGGCGGCGCGGGCGGCGGTCATCTCCTCGGCACCGAGGGTGGAGATCGCCGGCTCGTCTGGTCGCTCGAGGAAGACGTAGGCGACCTCGACCTCATCGCACCCGAGCGCCTCAGCGACAGCGAGCGCGTAGATCGAACGCTGCACCTCGTAGTGCGCAGCGCGCTCGGCCGGGTCGGCATCGGCGAGGCGGTCGGTCTTGTAATCGATGACCAAGGGTGGTGCCCCGTCCCGCTCGACTAGTAGATCGATCGACCCACGCAGGACGGTGCCACCAACCCCCAGCAATAGGGGTACCTCGGCCCGAACACGAGTAGCCGTCTCAGCAACCTGCTCTCTTAGCGGCGAGGAAATCCAGGCCCGTACAGGCTCCAAGAGACTGTCGAGCGGGGGCGGGGAGTGCCTCTCCGGACACTCAACCAC
>DASULV010000028.1:0-6160 GCA_036277955.1 Solirubrobacterales bacterium
TTTCGAGTTGCCGTCGACGAGGATCACCTCGTGCAGGCCCTCGGGCAGTTCGGAGAGCACCGGGCCGATGTTCTTCTCCTCGTTCATCGCCGGGACCACGACGCTGACCTTCGTCTTGCGGGTGTCGCGGCGATCGGGGCCTTTGTAGGGGCGGGAGCTGTGGGCGCCAAGCGCTTCGACGCCGATCAGCGGCACGCCGCCGACGCGGCTGGTGGTCACCGACTGCGCCTCGAGCAGGTCGAGCGGGCGCGGCAGCAGGCTGACCGGGACGCCGATCGATTTGAAGGCGCGCACGAGCTCCAGCAGGCCCTCGTCGTCGGCGTGGGAGCTGGAGATGACGACCCGGTCGGCGTGGTAGCGCTCGACCACCTCGAGGGCGGCGACGCGGCCCGCGGTCCCCGGGTCTTTCTCGGCAGGCGGCACGGTGCCGACGACGCTCGCGTATTTCTTCAGCGGCGCGTAGGCGCGGAGGCGGTCGGCCGTCTCCTCGTCGCCGACCAGGACCCAGCGCTCCTGCGGGTGATGGCGCTCCAGGTAAGGGGTGAGCATGCTGCGCAGCCCGGTGTCCAGGACCAGGAAGCCCAGCCACAGGCCCAGTTGCTCGTCGGCCTCGACCGGGATCAGCAGCGAGGCCGACCAGGCGAAGACGGCGGCGACGAGGATGCGGATGACGGTCCAGCCGGTGCCGGCGTTTTCGGCGCGCTCTGCACCGGCGCCGTAGACGCCGAGGATGAGGTAGATGCCGACGAGGATCGCCGGCGAAACCGGGAAGGCGGGGAGGACGCCGACGCCGCCCAGCGCCGCGACGATCCCGAGGACCACGGAAGAAGAGACGAAGTCGACGAGCGGCAGCAGCCAGAGGCCGGGGCCGCGCTTGACCATCGGCATCGCCCCCAGCGTCGGCCGATCCTGGACGAGGGCTTCGCGCGGATTCTGCTGCGGCTGGAAGGGTCTATCGAGGGGGACGTCAGTGGAAGAGTGCATGGGCTGCGGGGGAGGGAACTGGGCTTTTCTTGTAAGTCGTCAACGGAGTGATGGTTGCGGTTGTCAACGCAAACTCCGTATCGGCAGCCGCTGCGGATCACATGAGCCGCTGCAACAGGGGCAATCGCACCCCCCAGATTACGGTAAACCTGACCGGAAAAATGCGCTTTTCCCAATAGTGGGGATGCGCCTGCTACGCCTCTGTATTACGAGAGGCGACCTCTTTTGGATGCGAACTGCCGGCGTCTATTTATAGGCCGCGGCGAGCTCGGGATCCTTCTCCGCGAGCATCTCCGCCAGCTCCACCATCACCTTGCACTGCTTCCAGGTGGCGTCGTCCTGCATCTTGCCGTCGATCATGTGGACGCCGCGGCCGTCGGGGATCGCCTCGATCACTTTCTTGGCGAACTTGACCTCGTCCGGCGGCGGGCTGAAGACCTTCTTGGCGATCCCGATCTGGACCGGGTGCAGGCTCCAGGCGCCGACGCAGCCCATCAGGAAGGCGGCGCGGAACTGGGTCTCGCAGCCGGCCGTGTCCTTGATGTCTCCGAAGGGACCGTAGAAGGGGAGGATGCCGGCGGAGGTGCAGGCGTCGACCATGCGGGCGATCGAGTAGTGCCAGAGGTCCTGCTGGGCTGAGACGCGGTCGGCCTCGGGGTTCTCCGGGTCGGCCGGGTCCTCCATCACGCGGTAGCCGGGGTGGCCGCCGCCGACGCGGGTCGTCTTCATCCGGCGGGCGGCGGCGAGGTCGGCCGGGCCGAAGCTCATCCCCTGCATGCGCGGGCTGGCGTTGGCGATCTCCTCCAGGTTGACCACGCCCTGCGGGGTCTCGAGGATCGCGTGGACAAGGATCGGCCGCGAGAGGCCGGCCTTCGCCTCGAGCTGGGCGAGGAGGCGGTCGACGTAGTGGATGTCGTGGGCGCCCTCGACCTTCGGCACCATGATCGTCTCCAGCTGCTCGCCGATCTCGGTCACCAGCTGGGTGAAGTCGTCGAGCACCCAGGGGCTCTCCAGCGAGTTGACGCGGGTCCAGAGCGAGGTGGCGCCGAAGTCGTTCTCCTTGGCGGCGCGGATCAGTCCCTCGCGCGCGGCCTCCTTGCGGTCGACCGGGACGGCGTCCTCGAGGTTGCCGAGCAGGATGTCGGTTTTGGCGGCGATGTCGCCGGCCTTGGCGACCATCTTCTCGTTCGAGAAGTCGAGGAAGTGGATCATCCGCGAGGGCTTGACGGGGATCTCGCGGAGCGGCTCGGGGGCGCCGATTGCCTGCGGCAGGAAGAAGTCGCGTGGGTGTCTCAAGGTGCTCCTCGGGTCTCGGTTCTGGGGAAGGGCGGGCGTAAATCTAGTCAGAGGGCGCGTTTTCCGCCTTCCTCAATCGTAAATTGCCTGGTATCGAGGGGTCTGAGAGAGACATCACCAACGACTGGGTGATTCCGCGGGGCACGGTTCCGACGCTGAATCAGCTCGAGGCGCGGATCGATGAGGCGGTCGTGCTTGCGCACGCCTCCGAGGCCGGGGTGCGCGAGGTGGGGGAGATGGCGCTCGATGCGGCTCGGCAGGCTCGGCGGGCGGCTGAGGCGGCTGAGCGGAGTGCTGAGGCGGCTGTTGAGGCCGCGCGGTCCGCTCCTCAGGTACCTGTTGCTCAGGGCGCTCCTCAGGCACCCGCTGCTCAGGACCAGGGTGTCGGGCCGGCGGGTCCTGTCACCGATTTGGTCCCACCACCCCCCGCAACCGGCGGGGGGCGGTCCCCCAAATCGGCGCCACCCCCCGGCAGGGGCGTTGATGAGGTGGGCCCGGCCGAGGAGGCGGCTCAGGCGGGGCCGGTGCGTCAGCCGCGGTTCGAGGTTCGGTTTCGCAGCTTTAATGAGAGAGCTGACCGGCTCTCGGCGCGTCTGCGGCGGCTGCAGGCGCAGTCGGGACACTCAGGCCCCAGCGTCGGCGCAACGCGTCGGCGAGGCGATGGCTGAGGTCGCCGCAGCCAGGTAGCTCCTCGCCGTCTAGGGATAGGGCGGGCTCCATTCCTCGGATCGAGCCGGTTAGGAAGGTCTCTTCGGCGTTGAGGAGGTCCTCGGGGTGGAGGGGTTGTTCGCTGGTCTCGATGTCGTGCTTTGCAGCTAGCAGCACGACGGCGGCTCGGGTGGTGCCGGGGAGTAGGCGGCCGTCCAGGGGGGGTGTGAGGAGGGTGCCGCCGTGGACTGCGAAGACGTTGGCCCAGCCGGCCTCGAGGACTTCACCTTCGTCGGTGATCAGGGCGCCGGGCTCATCGGGGGCTGGGCGATTGATGCCTCGGCGGTCGACCCACTTATGAGGACCTAGGCCGCCGGCGATCTCGTGAGTGCGGAGATGCACCCCGCGCTCGGGGAAGACGGCCTCCAACTCGACCCCACCAGCAAGTAGGTCGAGTTGGAGGCCGTCTTCTACGGGGGCGAGGGTGCAGCGGAGCCGACCGAGTGGAATCCCTGAGGCCGCCTCTCGCATTTCGTCCTCAAGATGCGGCGGCAGCGCCTGCCCGTAAACCTCGGCGAGGCTTCGTGCGAGCCGCGATAGGTGCGCCTCCAGCTCAACCGGCTCGCCCTCGACCACGAGCAGCGTCTCGAAGATCCCACGCGAGCGGTCGGGTTGCCATCGATCGGCCACTGGCGGGATATCTTGGCGACCGAGGCCGCGGCGTGTCGACTTATGCGTCCATATTGCGGAATAAGTCGACACGCCCCTTGCGGATGCAGACGCTGCTGATCGACAACTACGACTCCTTCACCTTCAACCTCTTCCAGCTACTGGCGGAGGTGAACGGCGTCGAGCCGATCGTGGTGCGGAACGACGAGGCGTCTTGGGACGAGCTGGAGCGGCTGGAGTTCGACAACGTCGTCATCTCCCCGGGACCGGGGCGGCCGGAGGAGGAGGGTGACTTCGGCGTCTGCACCGAAGCGATTCGCCGCTGCGAGAAGCAGCTGCTCGGTGTCTGCCTAGGCCACCAGGGGATCGGGTGGGTGGAGGGAGGGGAGGTGGTGCAAGCGCCGGAGCCGATGCACGGCCGCGTGGTTGAGATCGAGCACGACGGCTCCCCGCTCTTCGCCGGCGTCCCCAGCCCCTTCCGAGCCACTCGCTACCACTCGTTGGCCCTAGCGCGCCCGCTTCCCCCAACGCTCCGCGAGATCGCCACGGCGGACGGCGTCCCAATGGCAATCGAACACCGCACCCGCCCCCGATGGGGCGTCCAGTTCCACCCCGAGTCAATCGCTACACCCCAAGGCAAACGCCTCCTCGAGAACTTTCGCGACATGAGCTCCGGAGAGCCTGTCGCTTTAGTGGCCCATATGGCCAGTAATGCGACACAGCCCTCGACGAGGCGGCTCAAGGTCCAGCGACTCGACGGGATAGCTGACCCTGAGGCCGCTTTCGTCTCACGTTTCGGCGAGAGCGAGAACTCGTTCTGGCTCGACAGCTCGCGCCCGGGCGAGCGCGCGCGCTTCTCGTTCATGGGAGACGCCTCGGGCCCTCTTGCGGGGGTGTTTACCCATGAGGTTGCCGCAGACGAGTCGATCTTCGACTACCTCGACCGCCGCACCGCGGAACTTCGTCCCGCCGAGCTTCCCGATCTCCCCTTCGAGTTCGACTGCGGCTTCGTCGGCTACCTCGGCTACGAGCTGAAAGGCGAGTGCGGCTACGCCTCACCCCACCGATCCGAGCACCCGGACGCCGCCTTCCTCCTTGCCGACCGCGTCGTCGCCTTCGACCACGAGGAGCACCACACCTACCTGCTCTGCCTCCACGAACTCGGTGAAGAGGAAGCGGCAGAAGCTTGGCTCGACGCCACCGCCGATCACCTGACCGCGCTGCGTGCGGGAGGGGAATCGGGAGGAGGTCCCCACCTGCAAGTAGAACCTCCTCCCGATTCCCCTCCCAGCACGCTCGCGCTAGCCCGCGCCCGCCGGCAGTACCTGGAGGACGTCGAAACCTCCCTCGACCACCTCCTCGCCGGCGACAGCTACGAGATCTGCCTGACAAACGAGCTGTCGCTGGAGACGGACGCCGATCCACTTGAGCTGTACCTGCGTCTCCGGCGCGCCAACCCCGCGCCGTTCTCCGCCTACCTCCGCTTCGGCGACCTCGCCGTCCTCAGCTCTTCACCGGAGCGCTTCTTGCGGGTGAGCCGACTGGGCGAAGCCGAAGCCCGCCCGATCAAGGGCACCTCGCGCCGTGGAGCCACCCCCACCGAAGACGCCCTGCTCGCCGCGGCCCTAGCCGCCGACGAGAAGAACCGGGCCGAGAACCTGATGATCGTCGACCTCCTGCGCAACGACCTCGGCGCCGTCTGTGAGGTCGGCAGCGTCGAAGTGCCGCGGATGATGGAGGTAGAGACCTACGAGACGGTCCACCAGCTCGTCTCCGAGGTCCGCGGCCGCCTCCGTCCTGAGGCGACGACTCTCGACGCCGTCCGCTCCTCCTTTCCACCCGGCTCGATGACCGGCGCCCCGAAGAAGCGCACCACAGAGATCCTCGATCAGCTCGAGGGCGCCGCCCGCGGCGTCTACTCCGGCGCGATCGGCTGGTTCGGGGTCGGCGGCGCCGCCGACCTCTCGGTGGCGATCCGCATCATTGTCCTCAGCGGCGGCCGCGCCTCGATCGGGGCAGGCGGCGCGATCGTCCTGCAGTCAGACCCCGAGCGCGAGTACGAGGAGATGCTGCTGAAGGCGGCGGCGCCGCTGCGGGCCATCGACCCCGAAGCCGACCCCGCGTCTATATCCTTGGCTCTCCAGGGCGCCGCAGCCGCGTCGCCGCCCTAACTGTCCGGAAACCCAACTTCAGAGCAGGAGCCATGGCCGTAGACACCGCCGCTTATCGCGATATGACCGACGAGCAGGAAGCCATCGTCGAAATGGTCCGCCAGTTCGCCGACGAGCAGATCATCCCCAACGCCGAGCACTACGACCACGAGGACTCCTTCCCGGAGCCGATCGTCGAGCAGATGAAGGAGCTCGGCCTTTTCGGGGTCACGATCCCCGAGGAGTACGGCGGCATGGGTCTCGACCTGACGACCTACGCGATGATCGTCGAAGAGCTCTCGCGCGGCTGGATCTCGATCTCCGGCGTCGTCAACACCCACTTCATCGGCTCCTACCTGCTGATGAAGTTCGGCACCGACGAGCAGAAGGAGTACTTCCTGCCGAAGATGGCG
>DASULV010000029.1:0-6312 GCA_036277955.1 Solirubrobacterales bacterium
CATCTGCTCCAGCAGGGCGTCGATCGAGTCGAACGCGACCATCCCGCGCAGCCGGTCCACGAAGCTCACCTCGACCTCGACGCCGTACAGCTCGAGGTCGGTGCGGTCGAGCACGTAGCTCTCGACGCGGCGCTCGCGCTGGCCGTCGAAGGTCGGGTTGGTGCCGACGCTGATCGCGGCCGGGAAGGTCTCGCCGGTGTCGAGGCGGCGCAGCCACCCGGCGTACACGCCGTCGGCGGGAGCGGTGCCGTCCGTGCTGGTGGGCACGTTGGCGGTCGGGAAGCCGAGCTCGCGGCCGCGCTGGTCGCCCGTCACCACTTCGCCCTCGACCATGAAGGGGGCGCCGAGACAGCGGCGGGCGCCCTCCATCTCGCCGGCGGCGACCAGCGCCCGGATCCGGGTCGAGGAGACGGTCTCGCCGTCGACTTCGACCAGCGGCACCACCCGGGCCTGGAACTCCGGGCGCGCTTCCAGCATCGCCGGGTCGCCTTGGGCTTTGGCGCCGAAGCGGAAGTTCTCGCCGACCGAGACCTGCTTCGCGTCGAGCTTCTCCAACAGCACGTGCTCGATGAAGTCTTCGGCGCTGCGGTGGGCGAACTCCTGGTCGAAGGGGATGACGACGAGCTCTTGGACGCCGAGGCCTTCGATCACGTCGCGCTTGACGTTGAAGGGCATGATCAGTTTCGGCGTCGCCGCCGGGTGCAGGACTTCGAGCGGGTGCGGGTCGAAGGTGAGCACGGTGTCGGCCCCCTCGATCACCGCCTGATGGCCGAGGTGGACCCCGTCGAAGGTGCCGATCGCGACGTTGCGCGGCCGCGGCTCGGCGTCGGGGAGCGAGGTGACCTTCATGCTGCTCACCGCAGCGCCTCCGCCACCGCCGGGACCAGCTCGGCCACCTCGGCGGCCCCGACCTCTTCGCCGGCGTTCTCGACCCGGAAGGGGCCGACGGCGGTCCGCCGCAGCTCCTCGCAGTAGGCGTCGTCGAGCGTCTCGACCAGGGTCCTCACGTAGGTCCCGGCCGAACATTCGATCTCGTAGTGGGCGCGCTCGCCGTCGCTGGAGAGCAGCTCGGCCCGGTGCACCTGGACGTCGCGCACGGGCGTCTCCACCACCTCGCCGCGGTGGGCCTTCTTGTAGAGCCTCTCCCCTCCCACGCGGACGGCCGAGGTCATCGGCACCCGCTGGCGCACGGTCCCGGTCGGCAGCTCCAGCGACTCCGGCACCCGCCCGGTCTCGGTCAGCTCGCCGTCGGGGTCCCCGGTCGAGGAGCGCCAGCCGAGCCGCGCCGTCGCCAGATAGGTCTTCGGCAGCCCGACGAGGAAGCGCTGCAGCCGGGTGGCGCGTCCGAGCAGGATCAACAGCAGGCCGGTCGCGAAGGGATCCAGCGTGCCCGCATGCCCCGCCTTGAGACCGCGCTCGCGCCGCACCCGGGCGACGATGTCATGCGAGGTGACCCCGGCCGGCTTGTCGAAGAGCAGCACGGAACCGGACGCGGCCGTCATGCTCAGGCGGAGAGTTGGGCGGAGACCTCGCCGGCTAGGAACTCGACCAGCTGCTCGAACTCGAGGTCGGTCGAGAAGCCGGCGGCGC
Organism: Solirubrobacterales bacterium; assembly: GCA_036277955.1. GTDB lineage: Bacteria > Actinomycetota > Thermoleophilia > Solirubrobacterales > 70-9 > VAYN01. The sequence goes on from DASULV010000029.1 coordinate 1,591, forward strand.
GCTTGTGGCCGCCGCCGCCGTTCAGTCGCGCGATCGCCGAGACGTCGACCTCGCCGGCGCTGGAGCGGAGGCTGACCTTGCGGGCGGAGCGGCCGCGGTCACCGAGGTCGCGGATCACGGCGGCGACCTTGACCCCCTCGATTGAGCGCAGGTTGTCGATCAGGCCCTCGGTCATCTCCTCGCCGGCGCCGGTCGCCTCGTAGTCGGCCGTGGTGATGTAGCTGACGACGAGCTTGCCGTCGCAGTAGCTGGAGATCCCGTCGAGGGCGCGGGAGACCAGCCGCAGCTTCTCGATCGGGACGTGCTCGTAGAGGCGCCGGTAGGTGTCGTCGACGTTCACCCCCGCGTCGATCAGGTCGGCCGCCACCCGGTGGGTGTGGGCGTTGGTGTTCTCATACATGAACTTGCCGGTGTCGGTGATCAGGCCGACGTAGAGCGCCGAAGCGATCTCCGGCGTGATCTTCGCCCCCAGCAGCCGCGCCAGGTCGTAGACGATCTCCGCCGTGCAGGAGGCATTTACCTCGACCAGGTTGACATCGCCGAAGCGGGTGTTGTCGTGGTGATGGTCGATGTTGATGATCTCGTTGCCGCCCTCGGTCAGCCACTCGACCGGGACCCGGTCGATGTTGCCGCAGTCGAGGAAGACGACGGTGCGGTCGGCCATGTCGGCCGGCGCCTCGTGGAAGACCTCCTCCAGCGGCAGGAAGCGGTACTCGATCGGCAGCGGGAACTCCTTCGCCGCCATGAACATCACCGAATCCTTGCCGAGCTGGGTGAGGACTTTGTGCAGGCCGAGCAGCGAGCCGAGCGCGTCGCCGTCGGGGCCCTCATGGGCGGTCAGCAGGAAGCGGTCGCGATCGCGCAGCTCCGCGGCGGCGCGCTCGAGGTCGGTGGCGATGTCGGGCAGGGAGCTCACTCCTCGTCCTCTCTCCCCTCCAACAGCTCGGAGACGCGGGAGGCTTTCTCGATCGTGTCGTCGTAATGGAAGGTCAATTTCGGGGTCCGCTTCATCCGCGTCTCGCCGGCGATCCGCGACTGGATCACGCCGTGGGAGGAGCGCAGGCCCTCCAGCGTCGCCTCCCTTTCGTCGTCGTCGCCGAGCACGCTGACGAACACCTTGGCGGTGCGCAGGTCAGGGCTGGTCTCTACGGAAGTCACGGTCACGAAGCCGATCCGGGGGTCGTTCAACTCGCCTGCCACAGCCGCCCCGACGACCTCGCGAAGCACCTCGTTGATGCGCCGCATCCGGGGTCCGGCCATGCTACTCCAGGGTCTGCTCGACCTGTTTCGTCTGGAAGAACTCGAGCACGTCGTCCTCCTTGACGTCGGCGTACCCGTCGAGGACGATGCCGCACTCCTGGCCCTCCTCGACTTCCTGGACGTTGTCTTTGAAGCGACGCAGGGAGCCGAGCTCGCCGGTCCAGATCACCGTGCCCTCGCGGATCAGGCGGACACTGGCGGTGCGGACGGCTTTGCCCTCGGCGACGATGCAGCCGGCGATGCGGCCGACTTTGGAGGCTTTGAAGGTCTGTTTGACCAGCGCCTCGCCGATCGTCTCCTCGACTGCCACGGAGTCCAGCAGGCCCTCCATCGCGTTGCGCAGGTCTTCGGTGATTTTGTAGATGACCGAGTAGGTGCGGACGTCGACGCCCTCGCGGGCCGCTGCCCGTTTGGCGTCCAGCAACGGCCGCACGTTGAAGCCGATGATGATCGCGTCGGAGGCCGAGGCCAGCATCACGTCGGACTCGTTGATGCCGCCGGTCTGCGAGTGGATGATGTTGATCGCGACCCGTTCCTGCGGCACCTTCGCGAGCTCGTCCTGGAGCGCCTCCAGGGAGCCGGCGACGTCGGCCTTGAGGACGATGTTGAGCTCCTTGATCTCGCCCTCCTGGGCGCGGGCGAAGACCTCGTCGAGGCTGACCTTGCGACCCTGGCGGCGGGCCAGCGCCTCGGTTTTGAGCCGGTGGGCGCGCTCCCCCGCCATCTGGCGGGCCTGGCGGTCGCCCTCGACCGTCTGCACGAACTCGCCGGCGTCGGCGACGCCGTCGAAGCCGAGCACCTCGACCGGCATCCCCGGCACCGCCTCGGCGACCGGTTTGCCGGTGAAGTCCTGCATCGCCCGCACCCGCCCCCACTGCGGCCCGGCGACGAGCGAGTCGCCGACGCGCAGCGTGCCGCGCTCGACGAGGACGGTGACGACGGGGCCGCGGCCCGGGTCGAGCTGGGACTCGATCACATGGCCGGAAGCATCCGTGTTCGGGTTGGCGGTCAGCTCCTCCAGCTCGGTGACCAGAAGGATCATGTCGAGCAGGTTGTCGAGGCCTTCCCGGGTCTTCGCGGAGACCTCGCAGAAGACGGTGTCGCCTCCCCACTCCTCCGGGGTGATTTCCATCTGGGCGAGCTCGCCGCGGACTTTTTCGGGGTTGGCGCCCTCTTTGTCGATCTTGTTGACGGCGATCAGCATCGGCACGTCGGCGGCGCGGGCGTGGTCGATCGCCTCTTTGGTCTGCGGCATCACGCCGTCGTCGGCGGCGACCACGACCACGACCACGTCGGTGACCTTGGCGCCGCGGGCGCGCATCGCCGTGAAGGCGGCGTGGCCCGGCGTGTCGAGGAAGGTGATCGTCTTCCCGTCGTGGTGGACCTGGTAGGCGCCGATGTGCTGGGTGATGCCCCCGGCCTCGCCGGCTGCGACCTCGGTCTCGCGGATCGCGTCCAGCAGCGAGGTCTTGCCGTGGTCGACATGGCCCATGATCGTCACCACCGGCGGCCGGTCGACGAGGTCCTCGTCGGCGTCGGAGAACTCCGGCTCCTCGGGCTCCTCGTCGGCGGCGTGGACGATTTCGACCTTGCGGTCGTACTCGTCGGCGATCGCCTTCACCGAATCGTCGGTGAGGGTCTGGGTGAGCGTCGCCATCTCGCCCATCATCATCAGTTTTTTGATCACCTCGGCCGGGGCCAGGCCCAGCGATTCGGCGACCTCTCGCACGGTCGCCCCGGAGTTGACCTTGACCGCCTCGGGCTCCGCCGGGGTCGCCGGACCCGACGGCGGCTCCTCGAGCAGCGGCCGGCGGCGGCGACCGCCACGGCGGCGCGGCGGGCGCTGCGGCGGCGGACCGCCCATCTGCTCGCGGCGGGAGGCCTGCGAATCGATCACGACGCGGCGTTTTTTCGACGACGCGCCGCCGCCGGAGCTCTGCTGGGCGCCGGCCGGGCGCACCGGCTTGGTCGAGGTCTGTGAGCCTTTGGCGGCGGGTTTCGCGGCGCCCTGCTGAGCTGCGGGCGCTTCGGGAGCGGCCACGGGCGCTTTCTGCTGTTGCGCGGGGGCCGTTTTGGTCGCTTCGGCGCCGCCGTTGCCCTTCGAAGCAGAGATGGCTTTCAGCGCGTCAGCCTCCTCGACGGTCGAGGCGGCTGCTTTCGCTTCGACGCCGGCCGCCTTGAGGGCGGCCAGCAGCTCCTTGGAGCTGACGCCTTGCGCTTTCGCGATCTCGTGAACCCGCTTCTTAGCCACTAAGCCTGCTCCGCCTCCTCGACAACCTCTTCTGCTTGCTCGGCTGGGACTTCCTCGACCGGCGCGGCCTCGGGAGCGCCGTCAGCCGCGGCCTCCGGGTCCTCCCCCAGGGTCTCGCCGCTGACTTCCTCGGCTTCGGTCGCCTCCTGCTGGATGTCCTCTTCGATCGCTTCCTCGGTCGCGACTTCGTCGGCGGTCTCCTCTGCCGGAGCCTCCTCCTCTGAAGCCTCGTCACCCGTCGGCTCGACGAAGTTGGCCGTGGCGCGGGCGACGATCTCCTCGACCTGGCCTTCGTCGGCATCCGGGTCGGCGAGGATTTCCACCTCCGCCTCGGAGAGGTCGGAGAGGATCGCGACCTGGCTGGTCTCGAAACGCGAGAGGGCCTGGTGCTGGGGCAGCCCGCAGTAGGTCGAGCCCGGGATCGCCGCGTTGGGGCAGCGGCGGCCGGTGGTCAGCACCGCCATGCAGCGGCCGTCGAAGGTTTCTTCGCCCTCGATCTCGATGTCGGTTTCTTCGGAGGCGAACTCGGTCTCGGACTTGATGTCGACGCGCCAGCCGGTGAGGCGGGCGGCGAGACGGGCGTTCTGGCCGTCGCGGCCGATCGCCAGCGAGAGCTGGTCGTCGGGGACGATCACCGTCGCCTGGCGCTCGTCGTCGTCGACGATCACCTCGCGCACCCGCGCCGGCGAGAGCGCTTTGGCGACGAAGCGGGCGGGCTCCTCGTTGTAAGGAATGATGTCGATCTTCTCGCCGCGCAGCTCGGAGACGACCATCCGCACCCGCGAGCCGCGGGGGCCGACGCAGGCGCCGACCGGGTCGACGCCGTCGGCGTGGGAGACGACGGCGATCTTCGAGCGGTAGCCGGGCTCGCGGGCGACGCCGGTGATTTCGACCAGCTTGTCGGCGATCTCCGGCACCTCGAGCTCGAACAGGCTTTTGATCAGCTCCGGGCTGCGGCGAGAGACGACGATCGCCGGCCCTTTGGTCGAGTCGGAGACGTCGGTGATCACGGCCTTGACCCGCATCCCGTGGTCGTAGCGCTCGTTGTAGACCTGCTCGGACTTCGGCAGCAGCGCCTCGACCCGCTCGCGCAGCTGGACCAGCGTGTAGCGCTTGTCGGACTGCTGGATGATCCCGGTGATCAGCTCGCCGACCCGGTCCTGGTACTCGTCGTACATCATCTGCCGCTCGGCCTCGCGGATCCGCTGCAG
>DASULV010000030.1:0-4828 GCA_036277955.1 Solirubrobacterales bacterium
GCCTCGCGGGCCGCCTCGGCGGCGTCGGAGGAGCGGGCGACGCTCAAGCCCTCGTTGGCGGTCCGCAGGCCTGCGTCGATCTCTCCCAGCTCCTCTTCGAGCTTCCTAGCCCGCTCGCCCGGGGCGCTGCCGGGGCCCACGTCGAGGGTCAGCGGCCCGAGCTCGACCCGCATCTTCTCCAGCCCCGCCTCCAGCTCGGCCTCGCGGCTGGAGAGGTTGGCGACGCGCACGGCGACCCGCTCCTGGTCCCCGCGTAGCTTCGTCAGCAGGCCCCAGGCCTGGGTCCGCTCGCGATCGCGGGCGGCGAAGCGCTCCTCGGCCGCCGAGCGGCGCTGGGAGACCTCGCTCAGCTGCCCCTCGAGTTGCTCGCGGATGCCTCGCGCCTTCTTCGCCGCCGCTTCGGCCGCGGCGGCGCGATCGGCGCCGAAGCGCAGTTCCTCGGAGACGAGCTGCGCCCGCAGGCCGAGCTCCTCGCGCTCGATCCGCGCTCCCAGCTCCGCCGCCTGCGCCTGGCGCTTCAGCGGCCGCAGCCGTGCCCGCGCCTCGCGCTCGACGTCGAGCGCCCGGTCGAGGTTGTCGCGGGCGCTGCGCAGCTTCAGCTCGGCCCGCCGGCGCCGTTTGCGGTGCTTGCCAAGACCGGCGGCCTCCTCGATCAGCAGCCGTCGCTCGCGCGGTTTCGAGTGAATGATCGTCTCCACCCGCCCCTGGCTGATCACCGAGTGCATCTCGCGGCCGAGGTTGGTGTCGGAGAGGACGTCGGTGACGTCGGCGAGGCGACAGCGCGCCCCGTTCAGCCGGTAGCCGCTGTCGCCGGAGCGGTCGAGCCGCCGCTCGACGGCGATCTCGGAGAACTCGGTGGCGGCGCGCCCGTCGGAGTTGTCGATCGTCACCTCGACCTCGGCGGCACGGCGCTGGCCGATCCCTTTGCCGCCGGCGGAGATCACGTCCTGCATCGAGGCGCCGCGGATCGCCCCCGGGCTCTGCTCGCCGAGCGCCCAGAGAACCGCGTCGGTGATGTTGCTCTTGCCCGAGCCGTTGGGGCCGACGATCACGCTGACGCCCGGGGAGAACTCCAGGGTCGTCCGCTCCGGGAAGGACTTGAACCCCTTCATCGAGATCGATCTCAGATACATCCGCGCGCTCCTTGCATCCCCGGAAGGCTCCCGCTCGGCTCGGACGCAACGGGGGGGCGATTAACCCCCAAGATGCGCCAAAGCCTCCTCGGCGGCAACCTGCTCGGCTGCCTTCTTACTCCGCCCTTTACCCGCTCCGACCTGCTCCTCATCAACGATCGCGGCCACCTCGAAGGTTCGCCGGTGCGGGGGACCCGTCGCCGCGACCACCTCATAGGTTACGCGCGCGCCGCGCCGGGCCAAAAGCTCCTGCAGCGCCGACTTGAAGTCCATGCGGGTCTCGGAGGCGAGCTCGATCCGCGGTTCGAACGCCTCGGCCACCGCCGCCGCGGTGCGCTCGAAGCCGAAAGCGAGGTAACAGGCGCCGATCAGCGCCTCGGTCGCCTCGGGCAGCGGCCGGCCGCCTTCGAGCAGGACCTCGGCCGGGATCGCGCCGACGAACTCCTCGGGCTCGTTCGCCCGCAACATCTCCGGCACCCCCAGCTGCAGGCCGACGTCGGCGCAGGAGACGCCGCTGACCGCCTGGTTGTGGACCTTGGTCAGGCCGCCGGCGGCGAGCTTCTCGAAGTTCTCGTAGACGTTGGTCGCGACGGCGAGGCCGAGGACGCTGTCGCCGAGGAAGGCGAGCCGCTCGAACGAGTCGATGCGACGCTCGGTCCAGGAGGAATGGGTCAGCGCTTGGCGGCGCAGGTCCTCCGGGAGCTCGGCGATCAGGGCCGAGAGGCCGGCAACGGCAGAGTCCTGCTCCGTCGCCAAGGGCTCAGGCCGGCGCGTGCTCGAGCACGAAGCCGACGGCGTCGCCGACCGTCTTGATGTGGGTCGCCTGCTCCTCGCTGACGCTGACCCCGTAGCGGTCCTCGAGCTCCATCACCAGCTCGTAGAGGTCGAGCGAGTCGGCGTCGAGGTCCTCCTTGAAGCGGGTCCCCTCGTCGATCCGCCCGACGTCGACTTCGAGCTCCTCGGCGAGGTGCTCGCGCACCAGGGTGAGGACTTCCTCGCGGTTCATCTAGCCAGATTGTCTATCACGGCCATCAGGCGTCGCCTTCGGCGGCGAGGGCGCCGCGGCCGGCGCCGCCCTCGGTGAGCAGCGCCGCCGTCTGGCCGACCGCGTCGACCTCGGCGCAGCGGGCGGCGAGGCGGACGGCGTTGGCGATCCCCTCGGCGCCGGAGCTGCCGTGGCCGACGACGGCGATCCCGCGTAAGCCGAGCAGGATCGCGCCGCCGGTCGTGTCCGGGTGCAGCTCGCGCCGCAAGCCGTTCAGAGCCGGTTTCAGCAGCAGGCCGCCGATCGCGGCGAGCGGGTTGGAGCGGGCGGCGTCGCCGACCGCCGTGGCGACGGTCTTCGCGGTGCCCTCGAGCAGCTTCAGCGAGACGTTGCCGGTGAAGCCGTCGGTGACGACAACGTCGACGGTCGCGGCGGGAAGGTCGCGCCCCTCGACGTTGCCGGCGAAGCGGATGCCCGGCGCCTGACTGAGCAGCCGGTGCGCCTCGACGATCTCCTCGCGGCCCTTGCCCGCCTCCTCGCCGACGGTCAGCAGCCCGACCGAGGGATCGCGGACCTCGAGGACGGCAGCGCTGAAGGCGGCGCCGAGGAAGGCGAACTGGACCAGGTGCTGGGCTCGGACCTCGACGTTGGCGCCGACGTCGAGGAAGAGGACGGGTTTGCCGGGGACTGGGACCTGGACCGCCAGCGCCGGCCGCTGCACCCCTTTGAGCCGGCGCAGCCCGAAGGTCGCCGCAGCCATCGCCGCCCCGGTCGAGCCGCAGCTGACCAGCGCCGCCGAGGTGCCCGCGGCGACGTCGGCTGCGGCGCGGACGACCGAGGCCTCCTTCTTCGCCCGCACCGCCGGGACCGGGTCCTCGTCGTTGCCGATCGACTCGGTGGTGTCGACGACCTCGATCCCCTCGGCACCGTCGAGCCCGAGCGCCCGCTGCGGACCGAAGACCCGCACGCCGATCCCGTCGGCGGCGGCCAGCCGCGCGCCCTGCGCGAGCACGTCGAAGCCCTGCTCCGCCCCGAATCCGTCGAGGGCGACCGTCACCGCGCGCCCGGGCGCCACGATCTACTCGTGCGTGTGAGGCGCCGTCGGGTCGGCGATCCGCTGCGCGACGACCTCGCGCCCGGCGTAGGTGCCGCAGTTCGGGCAGACGCGATGCGGGATGCGCGGCTCGTGGCAGCGCGGGCAACGGTTCAGCGTCGCCTTGCCCGCCTTGTGCTGAGCGCGCCGCTTGTCGCGGCGGGCGCTGGAAGTTCTCTTCTTCGGTACGGCCATCGGTCGCGGGATGGTACAGGGCGCGGGCCTCAGTAGACCGCCCGCACCACCGCCAGGTCGTCCGCTTGCCAGGCGATCTCGCCGCCGGACCACTCGGCGAGGTCCGCCGCGGTCTCGGGAAAGTCGTAGCCCTCGTCGATCGGCGCGACCTGCACGTCGGCCTTGACGATGTCGCCGATCACGAAGGAGCGCGCCTGTTCGCGGACCTGGCGGAAGAGGTTCCGCTTCTGCTCGGCGCGCAGGTGGTGGATCGAGAGGACGCCGATCACGAGGTCCCAGGGGCCCTCGGGGAGCGGGTCCTCCATCCGCGCCAGCTGCACGTCGTCGTAGTTCTCTCGCGCCCGGAAGACCATGTCGGCGCTGGCGTCGAGGCCGATCACCCAGGCGTCCGGATACGCCTCGATCAGCCGGCGCGTCGTCTCCCCCGTCCCCATCCCCAGCTCCAGCACCCGCTCGGGCGCAAAGGGGATCGCCGCGATCGCCTGCTCCTGCAGCTCGTCGTAGCGCGGGACCTCGGAGCGGATCAGCTCCAGGTAGGTATCGGGTTTCCAGTCGAATCGGCCCATTTCGTAACCTCGGTGGAAGCAGTCAATCGTAAGGGTCGGCCCCGGGGGCGGCTCGACCGGTCCCACGACCCAGCGGAGGTGCGCAATGGCGGAAACGCCGACCACGATCATCGATCTCTCGCGCCTCTCGCTCGCCCACGGCGAGGGCAAGCGGCTGGAGGTGCCGGTCGCGCTCGAGCCCTTCGAGCTGGCCGGCCAGACCTACAAGCCTGAGCCCTGGGCGCCGACGGTGCGGCTCGAGGTCTCCCGGCCCAGCAACGGCTTCGCCTTCCGGCTCAACTTCCCGGTCCACCTCGAGGGGCCCTGCATGCGCTGCCTCGAGCCGGCTGCGCTGGACCTCGAGGTCGAGGCGCGCGAGGTCGACCAGGCCGGGACCGACGATCCCGAACTGCGCAGCCCCTACGTCGACGAAGACGAACTCGACATCGGCCGCTGGGCCCACGACGCCACCCTCCTCGCCCTCCCCACCCGCATCCTCTGCCGATCCGACTGCGCCGGCCTCTGCCCCGTCTGCGGCGAGAGCCTCAACGACAACCCGCACGAGCACGAGGCGGCGACGGACCCTCGCTGGAGCGCGCTGAAGGACCTGAAACTCGAGTGATGTCGCTTTAGTGGCCTATATGGCCACAAAGTCGACAGGCCCTACGGAGCCTGGTCGAGCTCGGGCTGCGGCTGTTCCTCCTCGCGCCCGGCGAGCCGGTCGCGGCCGCGCTGCACGGCGGCGAGGAACTTCTGCAGGTTCACTTCGAGGGTGTTGAGGATCTCGTCGGCGTAGTCCTCGGCGCCGAGGCGGATTTCGCGCTCGCGGGTGCGGGCGTCCTCGACGATCTCGTCGGCGGCGCGCTCGGCCTGCTTG
>DASULV010000031.1:0-82371 GCA_036277955.1 Solirubrobacterales bacterium
ACGTCCGCGTCGAGCTGTCCACGCGGCCGGAGAAATCGATCGGCACCGACGAGCAGTGGCATCAGGCTGAAGACGCGCTGCGCCACGCGCTGGAGAGCCAGGGCCGCGACTACACGGTCAATCCCGGCGACGGCGCCTTCTACGGGCCGAAGATCGACTTCCACGTCACCGACGCCCTTGGTCGCTCCTGGCAGTGCGGGACCTGCCAGGTCGACTTCTTCATGCCCGAGCGCTTCGATCTCTTCTACACCGACGCCGACGATGTCAAGCAGCGCCCCGTGATGATCCACCGCGCCCTGCTCGGCTCGATGGAGCGCTTCGCCGGGATCCTGATCGAGCACTACGCCGGCCGCTTCCCGGTCTGGCTGGCGCCGGTGCAGGCGATCGTCCTGCCGATCTCCGACCGCCACAACGACTACGGCCGCCGCGCCTTCGAGCAGCTGCGCGAAGAAGGCGTCCGGGTCGCCGTCGACGACCGCTCCGAGTCGATCGGCAAGAAGATCCGCGATGCCTCGACGATCGGCCGCTACCCCTACATGCTGGTGGTCGGCGACCGCGAGGAGGAGAACGGCGCGGTGGCCGTTCGCTCCCACGCCGAGGGCGATCTCGGGGAGATCCCGCTGGCCGAGTTCGCCGCCCGCGTCCGCGCCGAGACCGAGGCCCGTTGAGGCCGGATTTACGCGCGGCCGTTCTGTCTCTATACTGCGGCGAACTTGATCGTAGGCACGAAAAAACACCGCCGCCGCTGAGCGCCCCCGTGCCCGACCCCAGTTTCGTCCACTTGAAGTCCCACCTTCTCTCGCGATAGTGCCGGTTCCCCGTAGGTTCGACCGGCGCCCTCCAGAGCGCGACACGACTCGGATCAACGAGCGGATCCGCGTGCCCCAGGTGCGCCTGATCGGCGCCGACGGCGAGCAGCTCGGGATCCTCGACACCAACGACGCGCTGCGCAAAGCCCAGGAGGCCAATCTCGACCTGGTCGAGGTGGCGCCGAACTCGAAGCCGCCGGTCACCCGCCTGCTCGACTACTCGAAGTACAAATACGAACAGGAGCAGAAGCAGAAGGCGGCGCGCAAGCACCAGCAGCAGGTCAACGTGCGCGAAATCAAGCTGCGGCCGAAGATCGCGACCCACGACTACGAGACCAAGAAGGGCCACGTCGAACGCTTCCTCAAGCACCGCGACAAGGTCAAGGTGACGATCATGTTCCGCGGCCGCGAGCAGGCCCACCCCGAGCGCGGCCGAGCCCTGCTGCAGAAGCTCTTCGAGGACCTCGACGGCCTCGCCGTGATCGAATCGGCGCCGCTGCAGGAAGGCCGCAACATGAGCATGCTGCTCGGCCCCAGCAAAGAGGTCGACAAGCTCCTCGGTGAGGAGCAGAGCGACGCCGATTCCACGGCTGACGCCCCGGCACCTGCGGCTGACGCCCCGGCACCCGCGGCCGACGAGTCCCCCGCGGCCGACGAGTCCTAGTCCAGGATCACGTCGGCGATCCGCTGCGCCGCCTGGCCGTCCCAGAGGGGCGGGGGCGGTGGAGGGGTTCCCGGCCGCTCTTGAAGTAGGCCTGGGATGCGGGCAAGCGCGCTCGGATCGAGACCGAGCAGGGTGTTGGTGCCGGAGGTCAGCGTCACCGGCCGCTCGGTGTTGTCGCGGAGGGTGAAGCAGGGGATGCCGAGGTAGGTCGTCTCCTCCTGGATGCCGCCGGAGTCGGTGAGGACGGCGCGGGCGTCGGCGATCAGGGAGAGGAAGTCGACGTAGCCGAGCGGGTCGACCAGGTGCAGGCCCGGCGCGTCGGGCTCAAGGCCTTCCATCATCTTGCGGGTCCGCGGGTGGACCGGGAAGACGACCGGCATCCCCTGCGCCAGGGCGGCCAGCTGCGAGACGGTCTCGCCGAGCAGCGGGCCGTCGACGAGGGCGGGGCGGTGGAGGGTGACGAGGAGGTAGGAGCCCGGCTCGACGCCCAGGCGCGCCGCCGTTCCCGCCGCCCGGAAGCGGTCTTCCAGCGCCACCAGGGTGTCGATCATCGTGTTGCCGACCATGTGCATGCGCTCGTCGGGGATGCCTTCGTGGCGCAGGTTCGTGACCGCCTCGGGGCTGTGGAGGAAGAGCCACTCGGAGAAGCGGTCGGCGACGATCCGGTTCACCTCCTCAGGCATCGTCATGTCGAAGCTGCGCAGGCCGGACTCGACGTGGGCGACCGGGATCCCCATCTTCACGGCGGTCAGGGCTGCGGCCAGGGTCGAGTTGACGTCGCCGGGGACCATCACCAGGTCCGGCCGCTCGTCGGCCAGGACCGGCTCCAGGCGCTCCATCGTCAGCCCCGTCTGCGCCGCGTGGCTGCCGGAGCCGACCTCGAGCATGTAGTCGGGCGCCGGCACCCCCAGCTCCTCGAGGAAGACCTCGGACATCAGGCGGTCGTAGTGCTGCCCGGTGTGGACGATCGTGTGGCGGCCGTCCGGGTGGCGCTCGCGCAGCACCCCGATCACCGGCGCCGTCTTGACGAAGTTGGGCCGGGTTCCGACCACGTAGAGGATGCGCATTCGGGCGCCAGCGTATGGCAATAATCCGACGCCCTATTTGCCGGAAATGTGACGGCCTCCTTTGTCTGCTTCAATAGCGGACCCGATGCCGAAGATGAAAACCCATTCCGGCGCCAAGAAGCGCTTCAAAAAGACCGCCAGCGGCAAGCTGCGCGGCCGGCGCGCGTTCTCCAGCCACATCCTGGAGAAAAAGTCGCCGAAGCGGAAGCGCAAGATGGCGAAGCCGGTCGACATCGCGCCGAGCGACCAGAAGAAAGTGCGGACCCTGCTGGGAGGCGGCAAGTGAGCCGCGTCAAGCGCTCCGTCCACGCGCGCAAGAAGCGCCGCAAGGTTCTGAAGGAAGCGAAGGGCTACTTCGGCCGCAAGCACTCCTCCTACCGCTTCGCCAAAGAGCAGGTGCAGCGGTCGGGGATGTACGCCTACCGCGACCGCCGCAACAAGAAGCGGACCTTCCGCCGCCTCTGGATCACCCGCATCAACGCCGCCGCGCGACTCGAGGGCATGAGCTACTCGGAACTGATGCACGGCCTCAGCAAAGCCGAGGTCGAGGTGAACCGGAAGATGCTGGCCGAGATCGCCGTCAGCGATCGCGACGCCTTCCGCCGATTTGTGGAGCTAGCCCGGGAGGGTGCGGCCGCCTGAGGGCGAACCGACACTTCCTCTCTCCCGGGCGGGCCGTTTATCGGCCCGCTTTTTCGTTCCAGGAGAAGAAACCGCCAAGAAGAAGACCTCAAACCGACGTCAACAGACCCACCGCCGATGATCGAGAGCCCTCAAAACGAGAAGCTGAAGCTGGTCCGCAAGCTGCGCGACCGCAAGCACCGCGAGCGCGAAGGCCTGTTCGCGACCGAGGGTGAGGACCTGCTGGCAGCGGGCTTGACCGCCGGCGCCGAGCCGCGGTTCGTGCTCGTCGCGGCGGGATCGGGCCTCGAAGGCGAGGAGGTCGAGCCTGGCCTGCTCGCCGAGATTTCTTCTCTCGGCTCCGGCACGCGGGTAATCGCGGTCTGGCCTTTGACCTGGGTCGAGGAGCCCGCCTCGCCGGCGTTCTACCTGCATGGCGTTTCCGATCCGGGCAACGTCGGGACGATCATCCGCACCGTCGACGCCCTGGTCGGCGCCCCGGTGGTCCTCGGGCCCGACTGCGCCGACCCGTTCTCGCCGAAGGCGGTGCGGGCGAGCATGGGGTCGATCTTCAGCCAGCCGCCGACCAAGGCTGGAGTGGAGGCGACCCCGGAGCCACGGGCGGCGATGGTCGCCCATGGCGGCGAGGGGCTTGACGGGCTCGAAGGCGCCAGCACCGTCTGTCTTGGTGCCGAGCGCGAGGGACTGCCGGAAGCGGTCCTCGCGCAGTGCGATCGGCAGATCACGATCCCCCTGCAGGGCGGCGCCGAGTCGCTCAACGTCGCCGCTGCCGCTGCGATCGCCGCCCAGCGGATATCTTCGCTCGCCATGCGGGAGGCCCAGAGCGATGGTTGAGCGGATCGAGGAGATCAGGGCCGAGGCTGCGGCGGCGATCGAGGGCGCCGGTTCGAGCGCCGAGCTGGAGGAGCTGCGGGTCCGCTACCTCGGCCGCAAAGCCGAGCTGACCTCGATCCTGCGCGGGATCGCCGAGCTGCCCGCCGAGGAACGGGGCGCCGTCGGCGGCGCCGCCAATCGGGCCCGCAAGGAGCTGGAAGCGCTGCTGGAGGCTTCCGTCGAGCGGCTCGACGCCTCCGAGCTCGAGGCGAAGCTGGTCGAGGACCGGATCGACGTCACCCTGCCGGGGGCGCCGCCGCGGCCGGTCGGCCACGCGCACCTGATCTCTCGCACCACCCGCCTGCTCGAGGACACGATGATCGGTCTCGGCTACCACGTCGCCGAGGGCCCGGAGATCGAGCACGACTACTACAACTTCACCGCCCTGAACCACCCGCCCGGGCACCCGGCACGGATGCTCCAAGACACCTTCTACGTGCAGTCGCACCCTGACGTGCTGCTGCGCACCCACACCTCGCCGATGCAGGTGCGCTCGATGGAGACGCAGCCGCCGCCGATCTTCGTCGTCGTCCCGGGCAAGGTCTACCGGCGCGACTCCGACGCCACCCACAGCCCGATGTTCCACCAGATGGAGGGGCTGGCGATTGCCGAGGGGATCACCCTCGCCGACCTGCAGGGGACGCTGCTGGCGATGTGCCGGGCGATCTTCGGCCCCGACCGCGAGGTGCGCCTGCGGCCGCACTTCTTCCCCTTTACCGAGCCCAGCGTCGAGGTCGACGTCTCCTGCTTCCAGTGCGGCGGCACCGGCGAGCTGGCCGGCGGCGAGCGCTGCAACCTCTGCAAGGGCCAGGGCTGGATCGAGATCCTCGGCGCCGGCATGGTCGACCCCAACGTGCTCGGCTTCGTCGAGACCTACGGCTACGACGCCGAGCGGGTCCAGGGCTTCGCCTTCGGGATCGGGGTCGAGCGGGTGGCGATGCTGCGCCACGGCGTCCCCGACCTGCGGCGCTTCTTCGACAACGACGTGCGGATGCTGGAGCAGTTCGGATGATGGGCGGTCGGATATGAGAGTCCCGCTCTCATGGCTGCGCGAGTACTGCGACCCCGGCATGGAGCCGGCGGCGCTGGCCGACCGCCTGGTGATGACCGGGACCGAGGTCGAGCGGCTCGACTCCGTCGGCCCGCCGTCGGCCGAGGGCTTCGTCGTCGGCAAGGTTGTCAGGTGCGAGAAGCACCCGAAAGCCGACCGGCTCAGCGCCTGCATGGTCGACACCGGCGACGGCGAGCGGCCGATCGTCTGCGGGGCGCCGAACGTGGCGACCGGGCAGACGGTCGCGGTGGCGCTGCCGGGGGCGCGGATGCCCAACGGGGAGAAGCTGCGCAAGGCGAAGCTGCGGGGGATTCCCTCCGAAGGGATGATCCTTGCCGCCGACGAGATCGGGATCGGCGACGACCACGAGGGGATCATGGTCCTCGACGACGGGCTCGCGGCCGGAACGCCGCTGAGCGAGGTGCTGCCGCTGGGCGAGCCGGTGCTGGAGATCGAGGTGACGCCGAACAGGACCGACTGCTTCGGCGTCCACGGCGTCGCCCGGGAGGTCCACGCGATCACCGGCGCCCCACTCGCCGCCGACCCCTGGGCCGAGGACGCGCCGGCCGAGGGAGAGGGGGAGGCCTCCGACTACGCCTCGGTGACCGTCGAGGTGCCAGAGCTCTGCCCGCGCTTTACCGCCCGCGTCTTCACCGACGTCAAGATCGGCCCCTCGCCGCTGTGGCTGCAGGCGCGCCTCGCCGCCGCCGGCCAGCGCCCGATCAACAACGTCGTCGACATCACCAACTACGCGATGCTGCTGACCGCGCAGCCGCTGCACGCCTTCGACCTCGACAAGGTTCCCGACGGCGCCCTCTTCGTCCGCACCGCTGAGGACGGCGAGAAGATGACCACGCTCGACGGCGTCGAGCGGACCTTCGACGCCGAGACGGTCCTCGTCTGCGACAAGAACGGCCCCTCGGGAATCGCTGGGATCATGGGCGGCCAGGTCTCCGAGGTCTCCGAGGGGACGACGCGGGTCCTGCTCGAGGTGGCGAACTGGAACGGGACCAACATCCTCCGGACCTCGCGGCTGCTGGGGCTGCGCTCTGAGGCCTCCTCGCGCTTCGAGAAGCAACTGCACCCGGAGCTGACGATGCGGGCTCAAGCGGTCGCCTCGCGGCTCCTGGTCGAGCTCTGCGGCGCCAAGCTGGTGCCCGGGACGATCGACGTCGCCGCCGAGCCCCCGCCGCCGCGGCGCCTGATCCTGCGGGCAGAGCGGGTCGAGGGCCTGCTCGGGATGTTCATCTCCCAGGCCGACCAGAAGACCTACCTGGAGCGGCTCGGCTTCGAGGTTCAGGAGGCGGGGGACGATCTAGAGGTCGTGGTCCCGCCCGACCGCTACTACGACGTCACCCGCGAGGTCGACCTGATCGAGGAGGTGGCACGCGTCCACGGCATCGACGAGCACCTGCCGACGACGCTGCCCGCGGTCGGCGGCGCGGTCGGCGGCCTCAGCCGCGAGCAGCGCCTGCGGCGCCGGGCCGAAGACGGCCTCCGCGACCTCGGCTTCGACCAGGTCGTCGGCTGGAGCTTCACCGACCCCGGCGAGGCCGGGCGCCTGCGGATCCCCGAGGACGACCCGCGGGCCAACCCCGTGCTGCTCGCCAACCCCCTCTCCGAGGACCAGTCGGCAATGCGCACCCTCCTCCTCGGCTCCCTGCTCGACATCGCCGCGAGAAACACCGCCCGCGGCGCCGACGCACTGGCCTTCTTCGAATCCGCCCGCGTCTACCTGGAAGAGACTCCAAAAGCCGAAATGGGCACCGATCCGCTGGCCGGCAGGTTCGCCGGAGACCAGCCGGCGCCGTTCACCGAGCCGCATCGGTTCGCGGCGATCGCGGTCGGGCCGCTGGCGCCGCGCTCGTGGCGGGGTGGCGGCGAGGCGGCGGACTTCTTCGCGCTCAAGGGGGTGCTGGAGGGGCTGGCGGCGCAGCTCGGGGTCGAGCTCGACTTCATGCCCGCTGAAGAGCCGTTCCTGCATCCGGGGCGCGCCGCCGTGGTCTCGGTCGAAGGCACGGCTGCCGGCTGGCTGGGCGAGGTGCATCCGCTCGTCTGCCGCACTTGGGACCTCGACGCAGCCGTTGCCTTCGAACTTGACCTGGCGCCGCTGCTGGCCGCCGCGACCGTGGGCGAGGAGCGCTACGAGGACGTCACCACTTTCCCGGCCGTCTACCAGGACCTGGCGGTCGTGGTTCCGGCCGAGACCCCCGCCGCCGAGGTGCGCGCCGCGGTGATTGCCGGCGGCGGCGAGCTGCTGCGCGCTGCCGAGGTCTTCGACCTCTACGAGGGCGAGCAGCTCGGCGAGGGGCGCAAGAGCCTCGCGCTCAACCTCGAGTTCCGCGCCGACGACCGCACCCTCACCGACGAGGAGGTCGCCGAGCGGCGCGAGGCGATCAAGGCGAAGCTGGGCGAGATCGGGGGGTCACTGCGTGAGTGACTTCGCTGCACAACCGCTCGAGGGAACTCCCGTCGCCCGGGTGCTGGTTGCCGGCGCCTCCGGGTTCACCGGCGCCCTCGCGGCGTCGATCGTCTGGAATCACCCGAAGCTGGAGTTAGCTGCCGCCACCTCGCGCAGCGACGCCGGCAAACGGCTCGATGCGATCTACCCCCGCTACCGGGTGCCGATCAAGCTGACCGCGTTGGATCTCGAGAACCTGCCGGATGTGGACGCGGCGATCGTCGCCTACCCGCACGGCGCCGCGGCGCCGACCGACGCGGCACTGCGGGCGCAGGGCATCCTCGTCGTCGATCTCTCCGCCGACTTCCGCCTCCGCGACCGCGAGACCTACGAGCGCTGGTACGGCGACCACGGGGCTCCCGACCTATTCGGAACCGGCGTCTACGGGCTGAGCGAGCTCTATCGCGACGAGCTGCGCGAGGCGAAGCTGGTCGCCACGCCCGGCTGCTACCCGACCGCGAGCGTGCTGGCGCTGGCGCCGCTGGCCGAACAGGGCCTGATCTCCGAGGTCTTCGTCGCCGCGATGCAGGGCACCTCCGGCTACGGCCGCTCCAGCGACGACCTCGTCCACTTCTCGAACATGACCGAGAACGCCTTCCCTTACAAGACCGAGGGGCACCGGCACCGGCCGGAGATCGAGCAGGAGCTGGCGGCGCTCGGCAGCCCGGCGCCGGTGACCTTCGTGCCGCACCTGCTGCCGCTCGACCAGGGTGAGCTCGCGACCTGCTTCGCCTCCCTGAAGGAGCAGATCTCGAAGGAGGCGATCCGCGACCTCTACGACCGTCGTTACGGCGACGAGCCCTTCGTCCACGTCCTCGACGGCCCGCCGAACCTGCGGGCGGTTTGCGACACCAACGAGTGCCACGTCTACGTCACCGTCGAGGAGCGGGGGAGGGTGATGGCCTTCTCGGCGATCGACAACATCTGGAAGGGCGCCTCCAGCCAGGGCGTTCAGAACCTCAACCTGATGCTGGGGATCGAGGAGACGGCGGGGCTGAAATGAGCGGATTTCCTGGGACCTCGCCGGAAGCGGACGCGAAGCGGAGCATTCCGGCTGACTTCTTCAGGTCCAGGTGGGTCCAGGCGCCGGACGGCGTCGAGGAGCTCGATCCCAACCAGCTCGCACCAGGTTTCCGCGCCGGCGGTGCCCACTGCGGGCTGAAGGGGGGCGGCCGCACCGACGTCGGGCTGGTCGTCTGCGACGCCGAGGAGGTCACCTCGGCGCTGCTGCTGACCCGTAACGCCTCCGCCGCGGCGCCGATCCGCGTCTGCCGCGAGCGCTGCGACCAGGGCGGGATTCGCGCCGCGGTCGTCAACAGCGGCAACGCCAACGCCGAGACCGGCGAGCAGGGCTACGCCGACGCGCTGGCGATGAGCGCCGCCGCCGCCGAGCAGCTGGGACTGGAGCAGCCGCAGGTCGCCGTCGCCGAGACCGGGACGATCGGGGTGCCGCTGCCGGTCGACGCGGTCCTCGACGGCATCGCCGACGCTGCCTCGACCCTCTCCGAGCAGGGCGGCGGCGCCTTCTCCGACGCGATTCTCACCACCGACCGCTGGCCCAAGCGCTGCACCCTGCGCGCCGGTGGCGTGACGCTTTCCGCCCAGGCAAAGGGGGCGGGGATGATCGAGCCGAACATGGCGACGATGCTCTGCTTCGTCCAGACCGACGCCGTCGTCTCCGACGCCGACGCGCTGCTGCGCGCCGCCACCGACGCCTCCTTCAACCGGATTACCGTCGACGGGCAGATGAGCACCAACGACACGGTGCTACTGCAGGCCTCGGGCGCCTCGGGGCGGGTACTGCCCGAGGGGCTGCTGGAGGCGGTGCTGAAGCAGCTGGCGATCGAGATCGTCCGCGACGGCGAGGGCGCCGTCCGCACCGGCCGGATCGAGGTGACCGAGGCCGCGACGCAGGCGGAGGCGGAGCGGGTCGCCCGGGCGATCGCCAACTCGCCCCTGGTCAAGACCGCGCTGTTCGGCCGCGACCCCAACTGGGGCCGGATCGCCCAGGCCGCCGGCGCCGCCCTCGCCGGCGAGGAGCTACCCGAGCTGGGGGCCGAGAACATCGATGCCGCCGAGCTCGGCGCCGACGTTCCCGAGGCCGAGATCGGCCTGCGCCTCGGCCGCGGCGAGCACAGCGCCCACGTCTGGTTCTCCGACCTCGGCTACGAGTACGTCAAGCTGAACGCGGAATACACGACGTGAGTCCCGACATGCCTCAGACGAGCACCCAGCACGAGAGCAGCGTCGCCACCCTCCTCGAGGCGCTCCCGTACATCCGCGAGTTCCACGGTCGCACCGTGGTGATCAAGTACGGCGGCGCGGCGATGCTCGACGACGACCTCCGCGAAGCCTTCGCCACCGACGTCGTCCTGCTCAAGTACGTCGGCCTCAACCCGATCATCGTCCACGGCGGCGGGCCGGAGATCACCCGCTACATGGAGAAACTCGATCTCGAGGTCCGCTTCCACGAGGGCCTGCGCGTCTCCGACGCCGCGACCGTCGAGGTGGCGCAGATGGTCCTCGCGGGAAAGATCAACTCGGAAATCGTCCAGCGCCTGAACCGCCACGGCCAGGCCGCGGTCGGCCTCTCCGGCGAGGACGGGAACCTGTTCGAGGTCTCGCCCGTCGCCAACGCCGAGCAGGTCGGCTTCGTCGGCTCGATCGAGCGGGTCGACGTCGACGTCCTCAACCACATCGCCGCCGACTACATCCCGGTGATCGCCTCCTCGGCCTCCGACCGCAACGGCCAGTCCTACAACGTCAACGCCGACGAGGCCGCCGGCAAGGTCGCAGCCGCCCTCGGCGCCCACAAGGCGATCTTCCTCACCGACGTCCAGGGCTGGCTGGAAGATCCCGCCGACGAGAGTTCGCTGATCTCGCGCTGCACGGTCGACGAGGTCGACGCGCGGCTGTCGGACCTGGAAGGGGGGATGCGGCCGAAGCTGCAGGCCTGCGTCGACGCGATCCGCGGCGGCACCCAGTCGGCGGCGATCATCGACGGCCGCCGGCCGCACAGCCTCCTGCTCGAGCTTTTCACCGACGCCGGGATCGGGACGATGGTGACGCCGTGACCGACGTCGCCGAGGGCATCGGCCTGGAGGAGACGCGGTCGCTGGAGGAGCGCTATCTGATGCGCACCTACAAGCGGGCGCCGGTCGATTTCGTCAAAGGCGAGGGGCCGCTGCTCTGGGACGCCGAGGGCAAGCGGTACCTCGACTTCCTCACCGGCATCTCGGTCTGCTCGGTCGGCCACTGCCATCCCGAGGTGGTGAAGGCGGTCCGTGAGCAGGCCCACCGCCTGATGCACGTCTCCAACCTCTTCTACACCGAGCCGATGGCCCAGCTGGCCCAGCGGCTCTCGGAGTCGAGCCTCGGCGGCCGCGTCTTCTTCTCCAACTCCGGCACCGAGGCGATCGAGTGCGCGATCAAGGTCGCCCGCAAGCACGCCCACGGCCGCGGAGTCTCCGACCCGGAGATCGTCAGCTTCGAGGGCGACTTCCACGGCCGCAGCTACGGCGCCCTCTCGGCGACGCCGGGCCTAGCGAAGAACGAGGCGATGTGGCCGATGCTGCCGGGCTTCCGCTCGGTCCCGCACAACGACGCGGCGGCGCTGCGCGAGGCGGTGGGTGAGAGCACGGCCGCGGTCCTGATCGAGCCGATCCAGGGAGAGGCCGGCGTCTTCCCGACCAGCGAGGAGGCGCTGCTGGCGGCGCGCCAGGCCTGCGACGAGGTCGGGGCGCTGCTGATCCTCGACGAGATCCAGACCGGCGTCGGCCGCACCGGCTCGCTCTGGGCCTACGAGCAGACGCCGGTCCGCCCCGATGTCCTCACCACCGCGAAGGCGCTCGGCGGCGGCGTCCCGATCGGCGCCTGCGTGACGGCGCCGAGCTGCGCCGACGTGCTCGAGCTCGGCGACCACGGCTCGACCTTCGCCGGCAGCCCCGTCGCCACCGCCGCCGCCCTGGCGGTCCTCGACGTCGTCGACGACCCGGTGCTGCTGCGGCAGGTCCGCGAGCTCGGCGCCTACCTCTGCGAGAAGCTGGACGCGGTCGAGGGCGTGCGGGAGACGCGCGGCCGCGGCCTGATGATCGGAGTCGGACTGGAGGAGGGGATCGACGCGGCGGCGGTCGGCGCCGACCTGCTCGAGCGCGGCCTCGTCGTCAACGTCCCGCGCCCGGACACCCTGCGCCTGCTGCCGCCGCTGGTGATCGATTCCGACCACGTCGACCTCGCGATCGGCCTGATCGAGGAATCGCTTCTAGGCTTGCGCTCCCCATGAGCACCAGTCGACGAGGGGACCTCCCGAAGAACCAGAAGGAGCTGCGCGAGACCACGGCCGAACGGCTCGAGGCGATCGTCGAGGCGGCCGAGCGCGCCGCCGAGAGCGTGATCGACGATGCCGAAGCCCAGGCGCACCGCTACCTCGCGCAGGCGCGGGTCGAGGCCGATCGTGCCGCCGAGGGCCGGATCTCCGAGCTTTCCGAGCTGATCGACTCGCTCCTCGGCCAGGCAGTCTCGCTGCGCCGCGAGGCCGAGCAGCTGCAGGCCACCCTGGAAGAAGCGAGGTCCCGGATCGACCCCGAGCGGCCGGTCGAGCCCACGGATCCCGCTTCGCCGCCGGAAGCGCCGCGCCTGCGAGCAGTGCCCGGAGCAGAGGAGACGGCACCCGCACCCGAGGCCAGACCCGCCGACGCCGCCGGCGCCCGCCTGCTCGCCACGCAGATGGCCGTCTCCGGCAGCAGCAGGGAGGAAATCGAGGCCCGCCTGCGAAACCGGTTCGAGATCGAGGACACCACCCCGATCCTCGACGCGATTCTCGGCCCGGAGGAATAGGAAGGCGATGCACGAGGAACCGACGCGAATGATGGGGCCCGGAGACCGTGGCCCCGGCGGTCGCCCGCCCGAGGACCGCGACAACAACACCCGCTGGCTGATCGCCGGCCTGATCGCGGTGATCGTCGGCCTGCTGATCGCGGTGGTCGTGATCGCCGGCAACGACGGCGGCGACAGCTCGACCAGCTCCAGCGTCACGACGACCTCGACGGTTCCGACGACGGCCGAAAGCTCGACCACGACGACGACCGAATCGACGGAAACGACGACGACGGAAACCACCGAAGAAGAACCGTCGACCGAAGAAGAAGAACCGGAACCCGAAGAACCGGAACCGGAAGAACCTGAAGAAGGCGGATCGGGCGGCATCGAAGCCCCCTGAGGCTGTCTGACACTGCGCATAGCGGCGTCCTCGGTCGCTCGCGTGCAGAGCACGCCACGCTCCCTGCGTCCTTGCTCTGCTTGGTCAGACAGCCTCAGTAGCCGTTCGATGGCAGACTTGCGCTCCCTGTGAGCGCCGAGCCACTTCATTCCCAGCCGACCGCGACCTACGAGGCCGACCCCTCGAACGTCGATCGCGTCCTCCTGCTCTACTCGGGGGGCCTGGACACCAGCGTGATGCTGAAGTGGATCCAGGACCACTACGAGGCCGAAGTGGTCTGCCTCACGGTCAACCTCGGCCAGCCCGGCGAGGACTACGAGGTGATCGAGCAGAAGGCGCTGCAGCTGGGAGCGGTCGAGTGCCACGTGGTCGACGCCCGCGAGCGCTTCGCCGAGGACTTCGTTGCCCCGGCGATCAAGGCCAACGCCGTCTACGGCAACGGCTACCCGCTCTTCACGGCGCTCGGCCGGCCGCTGATCGCCCAGCTCGCGGTCGAATACGCGCGCCAGACGGGCTGCGACACGATCGCCCACGGTTGCACCGGCAAGGGCAACGACCAGGTCCGGATCGAGGCCACGGTCGCCACCCTGGCGCCGGAGCTGAAGACGATCGCGCCGGTCCGCACCTGGGCGATGGGGCGCGACGAGGAGATCGCCTACGCGCGCGAAAACGGGATCCCGGTCAAGGGTGGGACGGAGGTCGCGCCGTATTCGATCGACGACAACCTCTGGGGACGCTCGTCCGAGGGCCGCTGGATCGAGGACCTCGAGCGTGCTCCCGAGGACGACGTCTTCCAGCTCGTCACCCGCCCCGAGGAGGCGCCGGACGAGCCGGAGACGGTGACGGTCGGCTTCGAGCAGGGGCTGCCGGTCTCGCTCAACGGCGAGCGCCTGGAGCTGGTCGAGCTGCTCGAAAGGGCGGCGGAGATCGGCTGCCGCCACGGCGTCGGCATCGTCGACCACATCGAGGACCGGATCGTCGGCCTCAAGGTCCGCGACATCTACGAGGTGCCGGCGGCGGCGATCATCCTCACCGCCCACGAGGAGCTGGAGCGCCTGGTCGGAACGATCCATCAGAACCAGTTCAAGCCGGCGCTCGACCAGAAGTGGGGCTACCTCGTCTACGCCGGGCTCTGGTGGGAGCCGTTGCGCAGCGACCTCGACGCCTACATGGACGTCGTCAACAAGCAGGTGACCGGCGAGATCGGGCTGCGCCTGTACAAAGGCGGCGTTCGCGTCGTCACCCGCTCCTCGTCCAATGCCGTCTACGACAGCGAGCTTGCCAGCTTCGCCGAGAGCGGCGGGCTCTTCAAGCAGACCGCGTCCCCGGGCTTCATCGAGCTCTGGTCCCTGCAGTCGCGGATGGCCCACCGGCTGCGCGAGCAGGGCGAGGGTGGGGGAGGCTGATGTACGACCGGGTCGGGAAAGCGGCTGTGGGGTTCGCCTTCCGCTACCTGCGGCGCCGCTACCGGCGCCAGATCGGAATCGCCGCGGTCGGGCTCGCGGTCGCGGCGGCGGGCGCCGGGGCCTACTGGCTCCGCCGCGACGTCCCGGAAGGCTGAGCGCGCCGGCCGCAAGTTCCCTTGCGGTTTATCGGCAACTTGCAGGGATTTCGCAGTCGCCTCGCTAGCCTCAGCCGCTCGTGCGGCCGCTCGAGCTCAAGAAGGACTACCTCCGAATCGGCGTCGCGGCGTCCCTCTGCGCGCTGCTGGCGATCCTGATCGTCGCCGTCGGCACCGCGACCGCCGGCAAGACCGAAGCGCTGGAGGTGAAGCTGGCGAAGGCCCGCGACGAGGCAAGCTCGATCTCGAGCCAGCTGCAGGCGACGACCGCGGAACTGGCGGGCGCCGAAGCCGAAGCCGCGAAGGCGCAGGCGCGCGAGGAAAAAGTCACCGCGTTGCTGGCGGAGGGCCGCGAACGCGCCGCCGAGCTCGCCCGGCAGCTCGAGGCGACCGAGCACCGGCTCGAACTCGAGAAAGCGCGGCTGCAGCGTTCGCGCCAAGTTCTCGCCGACCGGCTGGTGGCGATCTACGAGAGCGGCACGCCGGACGCCGCGACCCTGGTCCTCGAAGCCGACGATTATCAGGACCTGGTCGCGCGCAACGACTACCTGCGGGCGATCAACGAAGCCGACAGCGCCCTCGCCGAGCGCGTCGCCGAGGTGCGCGCCGCGGTCCACCGGGAGGTGCTGCGGGTGGCCGACCTCGAGGCCGAAGCCGTCGCCTACGACGAACGGCTCGAAGCCGCGCAGGCGGAAATCGCCTCCGTGCGCGAAGCCGCCGAGGCGTCCGCGGCCCGCCTGCAGTCGCTCAGCGCCAGCCGCGAAGCCTCGCTGGCGACGCTGAAGAGCGACATCGCCGAATGGGTCGACGATCTCCAGGAAGCCCGCCTGGCCGAATCCGAAGCGGAAGCCGAAGAAGAAGTCGGCCGCTGGCTCGGCGGCCCGTACTCGATCCCGACCTACATCGTGATGTGCGAGTCCGGCGGCAACTACAGCGCCCTCAACCCCTCCAGCGGGGCCGGCGGCGCCTACCAGATCCTCCCGTCGACCTGGGAACTCTACGGCGGCCAGGGCGAACCGCAGAATGCCCCGAAGGCCGAACAGGATCGCATCGCCGCCGAAATCTGGGCCGACTCCGGCTCCAGCGCCTGGGTCTGCGGCTGAGTCACGGTTCCACGCGGAAGTCGCGCGGCAATTCTTAGTTTCTGCGCGCCATTGATGACAAGAAGCCTCGTATGGTTGCCTGCATGGCCGTGATGGCAAGGGAAGCGTGGACCGACGAGCGGATGGACGATCTCAAGGAGAACGTCAACCAGCGCTTCGACGACGTCGACAGGCGCTTCGACGAAGTAGACAAGCGCTTCGACAAGGTCGACCAGCGCTTCGACAAGGTCGACCAGCGGTTCGACAAGGTCGACCAGCGGTTCGAAAAAGTCGAATCCGAGATGAAAGCCGGATTTGCCGAAGTCAACAAGCGTTTCGACTCGATGCAGCAGACGATCATCATCTGCTTCACCGGAATGACGGCGACCATCGTCGCCAGCGTCATCGGTGCCGTCCTGATCCGTTAGCTCCGAACCAGCCCGTAAATCGCGCGGAAGTGTCACGGGAGGTGCCGTTGCCATCTGCCCGGCTTGGCATGATCGACGGACCTCATGAGCGCCGCTTCAGCCGTACATCTGCACGCCCACAGCGAGTACTCGCTGCTTGACGGCGCCTGCAAGATCGACGCGATGGCGGCCCGGGCGGCGGAGCTCGACCAGCCGGCCCTGGGGCTGACCGACCACGGCGTCATGAACGGCGCCGTCGACCTCTACAAGGCCTGCAAGAAGCACGGGATCAAGCCGATCGCCGGCCTGGAGGCCTACCTGGTCGACGACCGCACCGCGATCAAGGAGCAGACGCGCTACGAGCGCAACCACCTCACTCTTCTCGCGGAGACCGACGAGGGCTTCTCCAATCTCGTCAAACTCACCTCCGCCGGCTTCCTCGAGGGCTTCCACCGCGGCAAGGCGAACGTCGACATGGAGCTGCTCTCGCAGCACTCCAAGGGCGTGATCGTCCTCACCGGCTGCCTGCAGTCGCGCTTCTGTCGCCGCCTGGTCGAAGAGCGCGAGGACGACGCCCGCGCCCATCTCGACGACCTGATCCAGGCCTTCGGCCCCGAGCAGGTCTATTTCGAGGTGCAGAAGAACGGGATCGAAGAGCAGGACAAGGCGAACGAGGGGATCGTCCGCTTCGCTCGCCAGCTGAACCGGCCGCTGGTCGGGACCGCCGACGTCCACTACCTGCGCCGCGAGGACTTCGACAACCACGCAGCGCTGCTCTGCGTGCAGACGAAGTCGACGCTGCAGATGCCGAAGATGAGCTTCGACACCAACGAGTTCTACATCAAGGACAACGCCGAAATGGCGGACTCGTTCGCCGAGTGGCCGGAGGCGGTGCCGACGACGTTGGAGATCGCCGAGCGCTGCGACATCGAGATCGAGCTCGGCAAACTGCTGCTTCCGCGTTACCCCGCTCCCGACGGCGAGGAGCCGGAGGCGATGCTGCGCCGGATCGCGATGGACGGCCTGCGCGCCCGCTACGGCGACCCGCCGCCGGCCGAGGCGGTCGAGCGGCTCGAGTTCGAGCTCGGGGTGATCGAGGAGATGGGCTTCTCCTCCTACTTCCTGATCGTCTGGGACTTCGTCTCCTACGCGAAGCAGAACGGGATCGCGGTCGGCCCCGGCCGCGGCTCGGCCGCCGGCTCGATCGTCTCCTACTGCCTCAACATCACCGACCTCGACCCGCTCGCCGAAGGCCTGATCTTCGAGCGCTTCCTCAACCCGGGGCGGAAATCGATGCCGGACATCGACATCGACTTCTCGGTCCGCGGCCGCGAGCGGATGATCCGCTACGTCGCCGAGAAATACGGGCGCGATTCGGTCGCCCAGATCATCACCTTCGGCAAGATGGCCCCGCGCGCCGCCACCCGCGACGCGGCTCGTGTCCTCGGCTTCGATTACGCCACCGGCGATCGCCTGGCGAAGCAGATTCCCGAGCCGATCATGGGCCGCAGCCCCTCCTTCGAGGAATGCCTGAAGCCCGGCGAAGAGCTGAAAAAGACCTACGACACCGACGCCGACGCGAGGAAGGTCATCGACGTGGCGCGGGGCCTCGAGGGGATCGTCCGCAACAACTCGATCCACGCCGCCGCTGTGGTGATCTCCGACCGCCCGCTGCACGAGGTCGTGCCCCTGCAGCTGGCCGAGGACAAGAGCGCCCCCGCTGCCACCAACGAGAAAGGCAAGCCGGAGCGCCAGTACAAGATCGTGACGCAGTACTCGATGAACCCGATCGAGGAGATCGGGCTGCTGAAGATGGACTTCCTCGGCCTCCGCAACCTCGACGTGATCGAGGACGCGATCGACATCATCGAGCGCTCGCGCGGCGAGCGGATCGACATGGAGCAGATCCCGATCGACGACGCCAAGACCTACTCGATGCTCGCCGAGGGCGACTCGACCGGGGTCTTCCAGTTCGAGTCCGAGGGGATGCGCGACGCCCTGCGCAAGGTGAAGCCGACCGAGTTCGCCGACCTGGTCGCGCTCGGCGCCCTCTACCGACCCGGGGCGATGGCCTACATCCCGACCTACGCGAAAGGCAAGCGCAACCCCGCCAGCGTCCGCTACCCGGACCCGCGCCTGCAGGAGATCACCGCCGAGACCTACGGCTGCGTCGTCTACCAGGAGCAGCTGATGGCGATCGCGCGCGAGATGGCCGGGTTCACGGGCGCCGAGGCGGACGATCTGCGCAAGGCGGTCGGCAAGAAGAAGCGCGACCTGATGGCGACGATGAAGGACAAATTCATCGAAGGCCTGGCGAAGTCGAACACCGACCCGAAAGTGGCCCAGGACCTCTGGAAGCTGAACGAAGCGGCCGCCGACTACTCCTTCAACAAGTCCCACGCCGCCTGCTACGCGCTGATCTCCTACCGCACCGCCTACCTCAAGGCCAACTTCCCGGCCGAGTACATGGCGGCGGTGATCTCCTCGGTGATGAACACCAAAGACAAGGTGCCGTTCTTCGTCAACCGCTGCGCGGAGATGGGGATCGACGTCCTGCCGCCCGACGTCAACTCCTCCGATCACTCCTTCGTCGTCTCCGAGAACGCGATCCGCTTCGGCCTCGACGCGGTCAAGAACGTCGGCCACTCGGCGGTCGAGGCGATCCTGCGCGCCCGCGAGGAAAAGCCGATCGAGTCGATCTGGGACTTCTGCGAGCGGGTCGACTCCCGGGCGGTGAACAAAAGGGCGATCGAATGCCTGATCAAGTGCGGCGCTCTCGACTCCACCGAAGCCAGCCGCAAAGGCATGCTGGAGGCGCTGCCGGCGGCGCAGTCGGCGGGGCAGAAGGCGCAAGAGGACGCGCAGATGGGCCAGGGCTCGATCTTCGACTTCGGCGACAGCGGCGGTGGCGGCGGCTCGGCTCAGACCCACGTCCACCAGCGACCGCCGATCCCGGCCGAGGAGTTCGACCGGGCCGAGATGCTGGCGATGGAGAAGGAGGTGCTCGGCACCTACCTCTCCTCGCACCCGCTGGCCGAAGTCGGGCCGGCGCTGCGGGCGCGGGTGGATTGCAGCCTCGCGCAGCTCGGCGGCAAACCCGACGGCGCCTGGGTCACGGTCGGCGGCATCGTCGTCGAGTGCAAGAAGATCCGCACCAAGAGCGGCAACCAGATGATGTTCGCGACCCTCGACGACGTCGAAGGCCAGGTCGAGATGCTGGTCTTCAAGGCCGACGAGTCCGAGAGCGCCGCGGTGATCCAGCCCGACGCGATCGTCCTCGTCCGCGGCCGCCTCGACCACAAAGACCGCGGCGAGACGAAGCTCGTCGTCCAGGAGGCCCAGCGCTTCGAACCCGACGAGGCCGAGATCGCCAAGGCGAAGCGAAATGCGCCGGTCGCCGCCGTGCCCTCGGGCCCGTTCGAGGTCCCGATCAACCTCTCGATCTGGAGCGAGTCCCTCTGCGAGGAGGTCAAGGCCGTCCTCGAGCACCACAAGGGCGACGTCGAGGTCCACCTGGTGATCGGCGAGCGCCGCTACAAGGCCGGCGAGCGCTACCGGGTGAAGCCCTCGAAAGGGTTGGAAGCCGAGCTCGAGCACGTCCTCGGCCTGGCCGCCGTCGCTGCCTAGCCGCTTGGTTCCGCGATCTCACCTCCCTAGACTTTCCGCATGAGTGCTACGCGCACCCAGGTCGGCGAGTGTCGCCGGTGCCGCTCCTTCTGCGACAAGATGGTCGAGCCGCGGGGCTGCATCGAGCTCGGCTGCCGCTTCCTCTACAGCTACCTCGACCGCCTCACCGGCGAGCAGTACGTCGGCTGCATGCAGGAGGTCTTCGGGGCCGAGGTCGACCTCAGGGCCGTACTCGAGCCAGGTGGCTTCGGCGGCGTGAAGATGACCGGCGAACCGCTGCCGCACTGCCAGTTCTCGGTCGAGCGCGCCTACGAGGGCGACGGGGAGTCCTACGGCTGCGTCAACCGTCGCTTCTTCGACTGCACCGACGAGGGCAGCGAGGGGCTGCGGGCCTTCGATCTGCGCGACGTTTAGCCGGGCAAGTACGACACCGTTCCGTGTAGACTTCGCGTCCATGGCTGATTCCTCCGTCGCCGACGTCGACGCCAACGCGCTGCTCGACGAGGCCAACTCCACGTCCGAGGCTCAGGGCGAACCCAAGTTCACCCTCGAGCTCAACCAAGACCAGAAGGACATCCGCGAGTGGGTGCACGGCTTCGCCGAGGGCGTCGTCAGGCCGGCCGCTTCGGAGTGGGACGAGCGCGAGGAGACGCCGTGGCCGATCATCCAGGAGGCCGCCAAGATCGGCCTCTACAGCTTCGAAGCCGTCGGCCAGTTCTGGGCCGACGAGACCGGGCTGACGCTGCCGATCGCCAACGAGGAGCTGTTCTGGGGCGACGCCG
This sequence comes from Solirubrobacterales bacterium, assembly GCA_036277955.1. GTDB lineage: Bacteria > Actinomycetota > Thermoleophilia > Solirubrobacterales > 70-9 > VAYN01. The sequence continues at coordinate 20,245 of DASULV010000031.1, forward strand.
GCATCGGCATGGCGATCATGGGCACGACGCTCGCGGTCGCGGCGATCTTCGGGCAGGGCACGCCGGAGCAGATGGGAGAGTGGATCCCGCAGTGCTTCGGCACCGCCGACGACGTCAAGCTCGGCGCCTTCTGCGCCTCCGAGCCCGACGCCGGCTCCGACGTCTCCGGCATCCGCACCACCGCCAAGTACGACGAGGCGAAAGACGAATGGGTGCTCAACGGCCAGAAGGCCTGGGCGACCAACGGCGGCATCGCCAACGTCCACGTGATCATCGCCTCGGTCGACCGCGAGCTCGGCTCGCGCGGCCACGCCGCCTTCGTGATTCCGCCGGGCACCCCTGGCTGCGAGCAGGGCGCCAAGGTGAAGAAGCACGGCCTCCGCGCTTCCCACACCGCCGACGTCCACCTCGACGACTGCCGCGTCCCGGGCTCCTGCCTGCTGGGCGGCAAAGAGAAGCTCGACGAACGCCTCGCCCGCGTCCGCGAGGGCAAAAAGGCCAAATCGCAGGCGGCGATGCAGACCTTCGAGGCGAGCCGGCCGACCGTCGGCGCCCAGGCGCTCGGCATCGCCCGTGCCGCTTACGAGTACGCCCTCGACTACGCCAAAGAGCGCGAACAGTTCGGCAAGAAGATCATTGAGAACCAGTCGATCGCCTTCGACCTGGCCAACATGAAGCTCGAGATCGACGCCGCCCGCCTGCTCGTCTGGCGCGCCGCCTGGATGGGCCGCAACGGCCACAAATTCGAAAACGCCGAGGGCTCGATGTCGAAGCTCAAGGCCGGCGAGGTCGCCGTCTGGGTGACCGAGCGGGCGATCCAGATCCTCGGCGGCAACGGCTACACCCGCGAGTTCCCGGTCGAGCGCATGCACCGCGATTCGAAGATCTACACCATCTTCGAGGGCACCTCCGAGATCCAGCAGCTAGTGATCTCCCGCGCCATCTCCGGCCTCCACATCAAATAGCGAAGACTTACGGCGGGAGAGCAAGGGTCGGCTGGGGGAGCCGGCCCTTGTCGCCTGCTCCGGCGTGGTGCCGTAGGGAGGAGTGGGTCTCCCCTGACCTCCCTGGGTTGCTGGCCTTTAACTGGGCTTCGCTCGCTGAGTGGTCTGTGCCAGCAACAGGACGCCGGTCGGCCAGGGGAGACCCACTCCTCCTGGCGACAGTGGTCTGGGCGCGACGAGGACGGGCGCCCTTGATTAAGAGGCTGGGGTGCCTCGGCGTTTGAGGCCTTCGCGGCGTAGGCGCTTGGCGTAGGTGACTTCTGCCTTCGAGCTGCCTTTCTTTTCCGGGCCTGGCGTCTCGAGGGTGGCGGGGAGGCCCTCGAAGCGCGGCTCGGATAGGAAGGCTGAGAGGCCTCTTTTGCCCATCTCGCCTTTGCCGATGTTGGCGTGGCGGTCGAGGTGGGCTCCGAGGGGGACGGCGGCGTCGTTGACGTGGATGGCGCCGAGGCGGTCGAGGCCTACCTTGGCGTCGGCTTCGTCTAGGACCTTGGTCAGGTGGGCCTCGTCGGTGATGTCGTAGCCCTGGGCGAACATGTGGCAGGAATCAAGGCAGAGGCCGAGGCGCTTGTCGTTGCCGGCGCCGTCGATCAGGGCGGCGATCTGATCCCAGTCGCGGGCGAGCAAGCCTTTGTGGCCGGCGGTCTGCTCGAGCAGGAGCGGGCAGGAGTCGGTTTCCTTCAAAGCCGCGGCGATTACCTTCGAGGCTCGCTTCAGCGACGGCTTCAGCGGGTCGGTTTTCTGCGATCCCGGGTGCAGGACGACGCCCCGGGCGCCGATCGCGTCGCCGATCCGCAGTGCGTGGGTGAGGGAGGTCAGGGATTTCTTGCGCAGGTCTTTGTCTTTGGTCGCGCAGTTGATCAGGTAGACCGCGTGGATGATCACCGCTTCGACCTTGGAGGCGTCCATCGCCTCGCGGAAGGCGGCGAAGTCATCCTCGCCGAAGTTCGTCGGCCGCCACATGCGCGGGCTCTGGTTGAAGATCTGGATAGATTCGCAACCGCGCTCCTCGCCGCGCTCGATCGCGTTGGCGAGTCCGCCGGCAGTGGAAACGTGCGCTCCTACGAACATGAAAAGCGATAACTCCCGTCTCAGGTTTGCCCCCTCGCCGACCGGTGCGCTGCACATCGGCGGAGCGAGGACGGCACTCTACAACTGGCTCGCCGCCCGCCACGACGGCGGCGCGCTGATCCTGCGGATCGAGGACACCGACCGCGAGCGCTCGACCCAGGAGAACTGGGACCAGATCATCGACGCGATGGAATGGCTCGAGCTCGACTGGGACGAGGGGCCGATCTCGCAGGCCGGCCGGGCGGATCGCCACGCCGAGGCGCTGCAGCGGCTGCTCGACTCCGGCCATGCCTACCGCGACCATGCGACCGCCAAGGAGGTGGAGGCCTGGAAGGCCGAGCACGGGACCGGGCGCGGCTACCGCGGCACGCCGACCGACGACCCCACCGCAGCGATTCGCCTGCGGGTGCCCGACGAGGGCGAGACCGTCGTCGAGGACCTGATCCGGGGCCCCGTCGCCTTCCCCAACGCCAGCTACGACGACTTCGTGATCGCCCGCGCCGACGGCTCGGTCCTCTACAACTTCGCCGTCGCCGTCGACGACGCCGAGATGGGCGTGACCGAGGTGGTCCGCGGCGACGACCACCTCTCGAACACCCCGAAGCAGCTGCTCGTGCTCGAGGCGCTCGGCTTCGAGCCGCCCCGCTACGCCCACCTGCCGCTACTGCACGGCCCCGACGGCAAGAAGCTCTCCAAGCGCCACGGCGCCGCCTCGGTCCAGGAGCTGCGCGACGCCGGCTACCTGCCGGCGGCCGTGCGCAACTACCTGGCGTTGCTCGGCTGGGGCGCCGACGACGACACGACGATCATGCCGACGGAGGAGCTGGTGCGGCGGTTCCGGGTCGAGGACGTGGGCAAATCAGCGGCGATCTTCGACGAGAAGAAGCTGCGCTGGCTGAACGGTCGCTTCATGCGTGAGATGCCGTTGGAGGAGTACACGGCGGCCGTCGCCCGTCATCTCGGCCGCGAGCCCGACGAGCAGCTGCGGGCCGCCTGCGCGATCGCCCAGGAGAAAGCCCAGACGCTGGAGGAGGTCTGGCCGCTGATCCGCTTCCTCTTCGAGCCGCCGGTCTCCGACGAGAAGGCCTGGGGCAAGGTGATGAAAGAGGGGACGGGGGAGGTTCTCGAGGCGGCGGCTGAGGCCCTGGCCCCCGTCGATCCCTTCGAGCCCGAACCGATCGAGGCGGCGCTGGCGCCGCTGCTGGAGCGGTTCGACATCAAGCCGGGCAAGCTCTACCAGCCGATTCGCGTCGCGATCACCGGCACCTCGGTCTCCCCGGGGATCTTCGAGTCCCTCGCCGTTCTCGGCCGGGAGCGGTCGGTGGAGCGGATCCGCGCCGCCGCCGGTCGCCTCACCGCTGCCTAGCCGACCCACCCGCACCTAATTTTGTGGACTGGAAAGGGACCTTGGGCTAAACCTGGGCGCGATTACTGCCGATGGGTGCCCAATGAGTGTCACCGCTCCCCAGAGCAACGGCAAAATACCCCTGCACGAAGGCCCCAAAGCCGGTCGCGCAGCCGCGGCGCCGGGAAGCCGGCTGGCAGAGGCTTTCGAAGCCGTCGAGCGCTATCCCGTCCTCACCGAGTCGCGCGATCGGGTGATCGCCGCGGCCACGGCCGAGACCGCCCGCAACGGCGAGATCATCGAAGCCGTCGAGAGCGACGTCGCCCTTGCGATCTCCGTCCTGCGCAACGCCAACCGCAGCGGCCTCAACGCCGGCAGCGTCGCGGGTATCCCGGCCGCGGTTGATGCGCTGAAGCCGGCCGGCGTGCTGGCGATCGCGGGGACCGCGCCCAGTTTCGATTTCTTCGAGCCGAACGGCAGTTGGGAGCTGAAGCCCGAGCGCTTCCGCGTCCACGCCCTCGCCACCCAGCGCGCCGCCGATCGCATCGGCCGCGTCGTCGGCTGGGTCGAACGCGACGAGCTCGCGGTCGCGGCGCTGCTGCACGACGTCGGCCGCCTGGTGATCTCCCGCCTGCACCCCGGCTACAAGGTCTACTTCGACGCCGTCTCTCGCACCCCCGAGCAGCGCCTGCGCGAGGAACGCGAGCAGCTCGGGATCGACCACGCCCTGGTCGGCGGCGTCCTCGCCCGGCGCTGGAACCTGCCGCAGCGGATCGCGATCGCGATCGAGCGCCACCACGCCGACGACGCCGAAGGGCTGGCGGCGATGGTCGCCACCGCCGACATGGTTGCCCACTACTGCCAGGGCGAGGCGATCGCGCCGGAGCGCCTGCGCGCCGCCGCCGAGCGCTGCGGCCTCAGCGAGGCCGGCCTGCGCGACCTCCTCTACGAGCTGCCGCTGCCGACCCAGGACGCGACCCGGATCAGCGAGCCCTGCCCGCTGTCCGCCCGCGAGCTCGACGTCCTCCGCCACCTCTCCGAGGGCATGGTCTACAAGCAGATCGCCACCGAGATGCACCTCTCGGTCTCGACCATCCGCACCCATCTCCACAACGTCTACGGGAAGATCGGCGCCGTCGACCGCGCCCAAGCCGTGTTGACGGCCCGTGACCGGGGCTGGATCTAGCGATGGCGAAGACGTCTGCCGCCGCGCCGGCCTCTGGCGCCGCGCCGAAGCAGCCCGCGCCGAAGTGGCGCCGTCGCTCGCTGGTCCGTGTCCGCCGCCCGAGCTGGGCGACGAGCGATCAGCTGCAGCGCAAAGCCTGAACTAGCTAGTCGATCAGGCACTCGCGCACGGCGATCGCCACCGCGTGGGTGCGGTTTTTGGCGCCGAGGCGGGCGAGGGCATGCTTGGTGTGGGTCTTCACCGTCTCCTCGCTGAGGTCGAGCTCGCGGGCGGCGAAGGTGGTGGACTCGCCGTTGGCGAGCAGCTGCAGGATCTCGCGCTGGCGCCGGGTCAGCTTGCCGCGGCTCCCTTTCGGCGGCACGGCGGGATCGACGAAGCGCTCCTGCACGATCGCCGCCTCGATCGCGCGGCGCAGCTCTTTCGGCCCGGCGGTGCGCGAGACGTAGGCGCTGGCTCCGGCCTGCAGGGCGGCGCTGGCGAGGTGCCGTTCGGGCAGCTCGCCGTGGGCGACGATCCCGAGCCCGGAGGCCGAGCGGTGCAGCATCCTGATCGCTTCCGGCCCGTTGATCGAGTTGCCGTCGCGGTCTCCCCGCCAGCGCATATCGACGACAGCGACGTCGAAGTCACCGACGTCGCGGACCAGGTCGACGGCCTCGTCGCGGGTGGGCACCTCGTGGACGACGAAGCCGTCCTCGATCGCCTCCCGGATTCCAAGCCGGACGAGCGGCTGGCCGTCGACGACAAGGCAATGGTGGCGCTGGCTCAGGGTGCTTCCGATCACTCGATGGGCTGAGTGGGCGCCGGTGGGGGCGGGCCCTGCGGGCGATCCTAACCCAGCGTCGCCAGGGTGCGGTAGAAAGTCCTGGTGATCTCCATCACCTCGAAGTCGAGATATGCGGTAGTTGCGCTCGCCGAGTTGGCGCGGGCGGGCGAGCGGCCGGTCCCGATCAAAGAGCTGGCCGAGCGGCGGGAGATCCCCGAGCAGTTCCTCGAGCAGCTCTTCTCGACCCTCCGCCGCGCCGGCCTGCTGACCAGCCACCGCGGAATGCGCGGCGGCTACACCCTCTCGCGACCGGCCGAAGAGATCACCGTCCTCGAGGTCGTCCAAGCGCTCGACGGCAAAGTCGGCGACGAGGCCGACGAGGCCGGCGGCATCTGGGCCGAGGGCGTCGCCGCCCTACGCAAGGTCTTCGGCCAGACCACGATCGCCGAAGTGGCCCGCCGCGAGGCCGAAGAGGCCGGATCCGGGATGTACTTCATCTAGCTTTTTCCGAGGTGCTCATCGACTTGCCGGGGGAGAGAGCTCGCCGTCCCGCCCTTGGGCGTGAGTGGGGACCAGGGGGACGCTCAGTCAGAAGAAGGCAATCAAGCTGCTGAAGGAAAACGGCTGGACCCAGTCTCGTGGGGGCAAGCACCAAGTGAAGATGACCAAGCCGGGCTGCCGCCCGGTCACGCTTCCTCATCACAAGGGGCGCGACTACCCACCAGGGTTGGCCCAGGCGATTCTCAAACAGGCAGGACTAAGATGAAAGGGACTTCATCTATGGAGCTAACCGCCCGCATCCACATCGAGGACAGCAGCTACTGGGCCGACGTTCCCGAGCTGCCCGGCTGTTTTGCGTCGGGCGATACGTTGAATGATTTATTCGGGTCTCTGCAAGAGGGGATTGCGCTCTACTTGACGGACGAAGATGAGCCGAATGGCCCGTTGCACGTCGCGACCGCGACGCTGACGGATCGCTCGGTCTAGCGCTCCATGCGAATCGGTGCTGAGGCTTCTGCGGTTGTCGGCAACACGCCGATGGTGCGGCTCGACCGGATGGGAGAGGGGCTCCCGGGCGAGGTTTGCGTGAAGCTGGAGTACTTCAATCCCGGCGGGTCGGTGAAGGACCGGATCGGGGTGGCGATGATCGACGCTGCCGAAGAGGACGGGCTGATCCGGCCGGGGCGGTCGGTGGTGGTGGAGCCGACGAGTGGCAATACCGGGATCGCTTTGGCGATGGTCTGCGCGGCGCGGGGCTATGAGCTGATCCTGACGCTGCCGGAGGGGATGAGCCGGGAGCGGGGGAAGCTGCTGCGCGCCTACGGAGCGGAGGTGCGGGAGACGCCGTCGCTGGGCGGGATGAACGAGGCGGTTGCCCTGGCGGAGGAGATTCGCGATCAGCGCAAAGGCTTCATGCCGATGCAGTTCTCCAACCCCGCCAACGCGGCGGTCCATCGTCGCACCACCGCGGAGGAGATCTGGAGCGACACCGACGGTGAGATCGGCGCCTTCGTCGCCGGTGTCGGCACCGGCGGCACGATCACCGGGGTCGGCCAGATGCTGAGGGAGCGGACGCCGGAGACGCTGGTGGTGGCGGTCGAGCCGGCGAGCTCGCCCGTGCTTTCCGGCGGCAAGCCCGGCCCGCACAAGATCCAGGGGATCGGCGCCGGCTTCGTCCCCGAGGTCCTCGACCGCAGCGTCGTCGACGAGATCCTCTCGGTCGGCGACGAGGACGCACTGGAGATGGCGCGGCGGGTCGCCAAGGAGGAGGGCGTGCTCGCGGGGATCTCGGCCGGCGCCAACATCTGGGCGGCGCTGGAGGTCGCGTCGCGGCCGGAGATGGCGGGGAAGCGGGTGGTGACGATCGTCTGCGACTCGGGGGAGCGCTACATGTCCCTACCCTTCTTCTCACCATGAACCGCTGGAAACGTCTGCTCAAGGAGGTTCGCGCGGACGTCAAGGCGGCGCGCGAGCGCGACCCCGCAGCCCAGGGCGTCTCGACCTTCGAGATCCTCAGCAGCTGGGCGGGAGTGCAGGCCCTGCTGGCCCATCGGGCGGCTCACGCGCTGATGGAAGCCGGCGTGCCGCTGCTGCCGCGGACCATCGCCTACCTGACCCGGGCAATCACCGGGATCGAGATCCACCCGGCCGCCCAGATCGGCAACGAGTTCTTCATCGACCACGGCTCCGGCGTCGTCGTCGGCGAGACCGCCGCGATCGGCAACTGCGTCACGCTCTACCAGGGGGTCACCCTCGGCGGCACCGGCTTCCAGCGCGGCAAGCGGCATCCGACCCTCGGCAACAACGTCACCGTCGGCTCCGGGGCGAAGCTGCTGGGGCCGATCGCGGTCGGCGACGGGGCGAAGATCGGCGCCAACACCGTCGTCGTCGAGGACGTGCCCCCGGGCGCGACGGTGGTCGGCAACCCCGGCCACCCGGTGAAGCTCGAAGGCAGGCGGGTCGAAGGCCCCGACGCCGACTGGATCCACCTGCCCGACCCGATCGCCGACGCGATCAAGGCGCTCTCAGAGCGGATCGCCGAGGTCGAGCAGCGGCTGGCGCGGCTGGACGGCGGCAACGGTCCCTCCGCTGAGGTGGCGAAGATCGAGCCCCGCACCGGCCGCTCTTCTGCGGGCGGCTGAGCCGCCCGGGCGCCGGTTCTGGCCTGCGGCTCTTGTAGCGTGCGCCGGCCACCCGAACCCTCGTCCGAAAGGCCCTCTCTTGAGAAAGCTTCACCTGGCGCTTCTTCCCGCGCTCCTGCTCGCCCTCGCTCTCGGTCTCGCCGCCTGCGGCGGCGGCGGAGAAAGCGACGAAGACAAGATCGTCAGCACGATCGAAGAGTCCGCGACCAGCACCGATCCCGCGATCTGCGAGGAAACGCAGACCCAGGCCTTCATGGAGCAGACCACCAGTGCCGGGGGCGCCGCCGCCGTCAAGGCCTGCGAAGAAGAAACGAAGGAAGAGGCCGGCAACGACCCCGACTCGGTGACCGTCAGCGAGGTCGAGATCGACGGTGACACCGCCACCGCGAACGCCGAGTTCAAGGGCGGAACCTTCGATGCACAGACCCTGGAACTGGCGCTTGTCGAAGACGAGGGCGATTGGAAGATCGACGAACTGGCCGGTTTCGCCGAATTCGACGCCGAGGGGTTGGTCGCCGCGTTCGCCGAGCAGATCGAAGCTGAACCGGGCATCGAACCGGAAACCGCAAGCTGCTTGGTTGAAGGAATCGAGGAACTCTCTGACTCCGAGCTGGAAAGCATCGTCGTCGAAAACAACACCGAAGTATTCGGCGAACTCTCCGAAAGCTGCGAATAGCGGCACCGCACCCTTCAGGCCCCGCCGAGCGCATGGCTATGCTCGGCGGGTGAGCCTGCAGGAGCAGTTCGACCCCTCCGCCGAGGCGCATTCGCAGCCGCCGGCGGCGCCGACCGAGCCCGGTGCCGACCGCGTCGAACGCCTGCTCTCGGGCCTGAACGGTCCCCAGCGCGAGGCGGCCGCGCACAGCGGCGGGCCGCTGCTGGTCCTCGCCGGCGCCGGCTCGGGCAAGACCCGCGTCCTCACCCACCGGATCGCCTATCTGCTGGCGACCGGGGAAGCACGACCGGGAGAGATCCTCGCGATCACCTTCACCAACAAGGCCGCCGCGGAGATGCGCGAGCGGGTCGGCCAGCTGGTCGGTCGCTCGGTGCGGGCGATGTGGGTGACGACCTTCCACTCGGCCTGCGCGCGGATGCTGCGCGTCGACGCCGAGCGGCTCGGCTACTCGAAGGGCTTCACGATCTACGACCAGGCCGACTCGCTGCGGATGCTGAAACGCTGCCTCACCGAGCTCGGCGTTGACCCGAAACGGTTCCCGCCGCGGGCGGTGCACGCGAAGATCTCCGGCGCCAAGAACCAGCTCGTCGACGCCTCCGCCTACGCGGAAATGCAGGGCAGCGTCTTCGAGGAAGTAGTCGCCGAAGCCTTCCCGCTCTACGAGAAGCGGATGCTCGAAGCCAACGCGATGGACTTCGACGACCTGCTCGTCCGCACGGTCAACGCGATGGAGCTGTTCGAGGAGGTGCGAGAGCGCTGGCGGCGCACCTTCCGCCACGTCCTCGTCGACGAGTATCAGGACACCAACCACGCCCAGTACCGGCTGCTGCAGCTGCTCGCCTCCGAGCACGGGAACCTGATGGTGGTCGGCGACGAGGACCAGTCGATCTACGGCTTCCGCCACGCCGACATCCGCAACATCCTCGACTTCGAGCGCGACTTCCCGCAGGCCGACATGGTCAAGCTCGAGCAGAACTACCGCTCGACCGAAGTGGTGCTGAACGCCGCCAACGCGGTCGTCGAACGCAACCGCGAGCGGCGGCCGAAGGAGCTCTGGACCGAAGAGAAGGGCGGCGAGCTGGTCCAGCTCTCCGAGCTGACCGACGAGCACGAGGAGGCGCGCTGGGTCGCGGCGGAGATCGAGCGGCTGGGGGAGGAGCAGGGGCTCGCCCGCTCCGACGTCGCCGTCTTCTACCGGACCAACGCGATGAGCCGGGTGCTCGAGGACACGCTCAACCGCTTCGACGTCCCCTACCAGGTGATCGGCGGGACCAAGTTCTACGAGCGGGCCGAGATCAAGGACGCGGTCGCCTACCTCAGCCTGCTGGTCAACCCGGCCGACCTCGTCTCCTTCACCCGGGTCGTCAACTCGCCGCGGCGCGGGATCGGCAATACGACCCAAGGCCGACTCGCCTCGCACGCGAACACGACCGGGCTGCCGATCTGGGACGTGATCGAGCGGGTCGAGGAGGTGCCCGGTCTGAGCGGCGCCGCGATCAAGAGCGTCGGCCGCTTCTACGAGATCATGGCGACGCTGCGCGAACGCGCCGAGGAAGAAGGCCCGGTGGCGACGCTGCTGGAGACGGTGCTGAACGAGAGCGGCTACCTGGAAGCGCTGGCGGCGGAGCGCACGATCGAGGCCGAAGGGCGGGCCGAGAACCTCGAAGCCCTGATCGCCGGCGCGGCCGAGTTCGACATCGAGCGCGAACGCGAGGGCGACAGCGAGGTGCCGCCGCTGGAGGAGTACCTGCAGCAGATCTCCCTCTACAGCGAGCAGGACTCGCTCAAGGAGGAGCAGGAGCTGGTGACCCTGATGACCCTCCACAACGCCAAGGGGCTCGAGTACGACACGGTCTTCATCGTCGGTTGCGAGGACGGCGCCTTTCCGCACATGCGGGCGCTGGAGGAGGGCGGCGAAGAGGAGGAGCGACGGCTCTGTTACGTCGGCATCACCCGCGCCCGCCGCCGCCTCTGCATGACCTGGGCGCGGGAACGCAGCCTGTTCGGCCGCAACGAGCGCAACCTCCCCTCTCGCTTCGTCGACGAGATCCCGGTCGAGCTGACCGAGCGCCACTCGACCGCCGCCCAGAGCCTCGGGACGAGCTGGGGGACGCCGACGACGAACACGGTGGAACCGGTGCAGCCGCTCGACCCGGGCCCGGCGCTGGAGCTGCAGACCGGCGACGACGTCGTCCACGCCAGCTTCGGCGACGGAGTGGTGACCGGGGTCGAGCCCGGGGGGGTGATCGTCGTCCGCTTCTCCGGCGACGGCACCGAGCGCAAGCTGATGGCCGACTACGCCCCGGTCCGCAAGAGGTAGCCGGTGGCGGCGCGGGTGATCGACGGCAAAGCTGTTGCCGCCACGGTGCGCGAGCGGGTCAAGGTCGACGTCGACGCCTACAAGGAGGAGACGGGGCGGACGCCGGGGCTGGCGACGGTGCTGGTCGGCGAGGACCCGGCCTCGCAGGTCTACGTGGAGATGAAGCGCCGCAACACTGAGGAGGTGGGGATGCGCTCGATCCACCACGAACCCGAGGCCTCGATCCGCGAGGAGGAGCTGCTCGACCTGGTCGGCGAGCTGAACGAGGACGACGAGGTCGACGGGATCCTCGTCCAGCTGCCGCTGCCCGCCCAGATCGACGAGGACGCGATCGTCGCCGCGATCGACCCGAAGAAGGACGTCGACGGCCTGACCCCGGTGAGCGCCGGGATGCTGGCCCACGGCGCCCCCGGCCTGGTGCCGTGCACGCCGCGCGGGGTGATGGAGCTGCTCGCCCACGAGGGCGTCGAGCTGGAGGGCGCCGAGGCGGTCGTGGTCGGGCGCTCGAAGCTGGTCGGGGTACCGGTGGCGCGACTGCTGCTGGCGGCGAACGCGACGGTGACCATGTGCCACTCGCGCACCCGCGACCTCGACGCTGTCTGCCGACGTGCCGACGTCCTGGTTGCGGCGGTTGGGGTGCCGCGCCTGCTCGGGGCCGAGGCGGTGAAACCGGGCGCGGTCGTGATCGACGTCGGCGTCAACCGTCCCGACGAGGGCCTCGTCGGCGACGTCGACTACGAGGCGGCGGCCGAGGTCGCCGCGGCGATTACGCCGGTTCCCGGGGGCGTCGGCCCGATGACGATCGCGATGTTGCTCTCGAACACTTTGCAAGCCGCGCGACTGCGGACCACCTAGGAGGAGGAAGCGATGGATCTCGACAGGCTCACCACGGGAGAGAAGGTCGCGGGTGGCGCGGCGATCGCCCTCTTCATCTCGATGTGGTTCGCGTGGTTCGGCTTCGACAACCCCGGCGAGGCGCTGGGGATCGGCGGCAGCATCACCATCAACGCCTGGGAGTCGTTCGACTTCATCGACCTGATCCTCTTCGTGACCGCGCTCGTGACCGTCGGCTCCGTCGTCGCCAAGGCCTCAGATGCCCTCATCGACTTTCCCTTCAACCCGGTGGTGACGATCCTCGGCGGCCTCTGCGTGCTGCTCGTCCTCTACCGGATCATCGATCCCCCCGGCGGTCTCGACCGCGAGTGGGGGGTCTTCCTGGGCTTGATCTTCGCGGTCCTCGTCACCTACGGCGGCTACCGGGCGATGGAAGAAGAGGGCTCTTCGTTCGCCGAGATCGGCGACCGGCTAAGCACGAAGTAGGGCGGCCGCCGGCTCGCCGGCCACCGCCCGCGAGACCTGCTTGGAGAAGGCGATGATCGTCATCATCGGGTTGACGCCGACGGAGGTCGGGAAGAGCGAGGCGTCGGCGACGTAGAGGTTCTCGGTCCCCCTGACCGAGCCGTCGGCGGCGCAGACACCCTGCCGCGGGTCGATGCTGATCCGCGCCGTTCCCATCGGGTGGAAGGCCTCCAGCCGCAGCTCCGAGGTCTTCAGGCGGGCCGCTTCGAAGGCCGCGAGGTCACCCCGCCTCAGAGCTCCGAAGCGGGGGATGTTCGGGTAGACCTCGGTCGCGCCGGCGGCGAAATGGACTTCGGCCGCGCGGCCGATCCCGTAGTGGACGCGGTCGGCGTCCTCGCGAGTGAGGTTGTAGGAGGCGCGGATGGAGCCGTCGTTGCCGAGGCCGACCCGGCCCTGGGAGCGGTCGGAGAGGTGGACGCCGATCGAACCGACGTGGCCGAACTCCAGCAGCGAGCGCTGGTGCTCGGCTCCGGTCCCCGCCAGCCAGGCGCCGCCGAAGGCGAGCGGCGTGAAGGTCGCCTCGAGCAGGACGCCGTGGGCCTTCTCCCACTCGTCGACGTAGAAGCTCTGCATCACGCCCTCCCAGCCGCGAACCTCCTCCTCGTAGCGGGCGCCGACCCAGCAGGCGGGGTGGATGTGGAAGTTGCGGCCGACCTGGTCGCCGCCGAGGCCCGACCGCAGCAGCAGCTCCGGGGTTCCGAAGGCGCCGCCGGCGGCGATCACGGCGCGGCGGGCGCGGACCTCGTAGGGGCGGTTGCGGCCGCCGGCGTCGCGGACGCCGCAGGCGAGCCCGACCGCGCGCCCGTCCTCGACCAGGACCCGCTGCGCTTCGACCCCCGCCCGCACCCGCGCCCCCGCGGCGACCGCCCGCGGCAGATAGGAGACGTGCATGCCCCGCTTGGCGTCGATCGCGCAGCCGTAAGGGCAGGAGCTGCACTGGACGCAGCTGCCGGCGTTGCGGTAGATCGGCGCGCCGCTGGCGCCGAGCGCCGCCGCTCCCTCCATCGCCAGCTGGCCGTTGCGGCCCATCCGCTCCGGGTCGAGCTGGGTGACGTGGAGGAACTCCTCCGCCTCGGCGTAGTCCTCGTCGAGCTCGCGGGCCCAGGAGACGCCGTGCTCGGCGCGCCAGTTCTCCAGTACCTCGTCGGGGGCCCGGAAGCAGGTGCCGGAGTTGATCACCGTGGTGCCGCCGATCGCCTTCGCGACCGGGACCGGGATCGGCGGTTTTCCGGCGGCGATCGTCAGCCCGGCGTCGCGGTAGAGCTCGGTGATCGCCTGCAGCCGGTCGGCCGGGTAGTTCTCGCGGTTGTAGTGGCTGCCGGTCTCGAGCACGAGGACGTCGAGGCCGGCTTCGGCGAGCGTCGCCGCCGCGACCGCGCCACCGGCGCCGGAGCCGACGATTGCGACGTCGCATTCCTCGCCCTCGCCCCGCGGCTCCAGGTCGCCGAGGCTCCCGGCCGGCTCCGGCAGCGAGCCGTCGGCCAGCGCGCAGCCGATCTCGGTCCCGATCCTCACCTCCACCTCCGGCGCCGCCGTGTAGCCGAGGACGGTGAGGATCTTCGCCATCATCAGCAGCTCGTGGTGGAGCGGGAAGCGCGAGCGCTCCAGGCGGTGCAGGAAGTCGGCCGCCGCCTCCGGCCCGAGGCGGCTGAAGCGCCAGGGGAACGGCAGCCACTCGAAGGCGCGCAGGCCGAGGCGCAGGCGCAGCAGCACCGGCGGCGAGACCGAGCGCAGGAACTTCGCCACCGGCCCGGAGACGTCGAGGTCGCGCTCTGCCGCCGGCAGGCCGTCGATCCCCGGGGCCATCGCCGCGCAGATCGCGCTCAGGGTGCGCTGCTCAGCGGCCGAGAGCCCTGGCGCGCGCCTTCAATCGGGGGCGGCGGGGCGGCCGACCCGTCCCGCCAGCGACCAGAGCCAGAGCGAGAGCAGGGCGAGGAACCCGTCGACGAGGAAGTTCAGCAGGTAGATGAAGACCTGTTCGTCGACGATGAAGAAGGCGAGCGAGCCGAGCGAGGACGCGGTCTTGCCGGCGGCGAGGACGAGCAGCAGCGGCCGGTAGCGGACGACGTCGGCCTGGGCGACCAGGCAGATGCCCGTGATCACGACCATGTAGGCGAAGGCGAGAGCCAGCCAGAGGTCCTCCTGGGTGTGCGGGGCGCGGTTGTCGTTGCCGAACCATTCGCCGACGTCGGAGATGACGTCGAGGACGCCGCTGGGGACGGCGATGAAGAGGAGCCCGACGACCGCGAAGGTCGCCGCGAGCAGGCGCAAGTTGAAGACGACGAATCTCTCGGCGCGGGGCCCCTGCATGCGCGCCACTCTAACTGGCCAGTCAGCCAGTCGCCACCCGCACCTCCCCCGAACTGCATCAACTTGAATACCTGCTGGGTGGTCAAGTTGATGCAGTTCATAGAATCCCGCCGGTGATCGACCGCGATCAGGTTCTGCACGTCGCCCGGCTCGCCCGGCTGCGCCTCTCCGAGGAGGAAGTCGAGCGGATGGTGGGGGAGCTGTCGGGGATCCTCGAGCACGTCGACCGGATCGGGAACCTGGATCTGGAGGGGGTCGAGCCGACTTCGCACGTGGTTGCGCTGGAGAACGTTTTGCGGGCGGACGAGCCGTGGCAGAGCCTGCCGCGCGACGTCGCGCTCGCTTCGGCGCCCGAACCCTCCGAAGGCGCCTTCCGCGTCCCCTCGCCGCAGGCGGAATAGATGGCAGGGCTGCTGCAGCTGACGGCCCTCGAGGCCCACGAAGCGATGGTCGCCGGCGACCTCGGCGCCGAGGAGTACACCGCCGCCTGGCGCGAGGCCGCTGCCGGCGACGAGCTGAACGCCTACCTGTGGCGCGACGAGGGCGGGGAGGAGTCGCGGGCGATCGCGGTCGAGCGCGACTGCATCGCCCCGATCGCCGTCAAGGACATCTTCACCACCGAGGGCGTGCCGACCACGGCCGGCTCGCGCATCCTCGAGGGCTACCGGCCGCCGTACACGTCGACGGCGGTCCGCAAGCTGCTGGAGGCGGGAGCGCCGATCCTCGGCAAGACCAACATGGACGAGTTCGCGATGGGCTCCTCGAACGAGAACTCGGCCTACGGGCCGGTCCTCAACCCGTGGGACCGCGAGCGGGTCCCCGGCGGCTCCTCGGGCGGCTCGGCGGCGGTCGTTGCCGGGGGCCTCGCGCCCTGGTCGATCGGCACCGACACCGGCGGCTCGATCCGCCAGCCTGCCGCCTTCTGCGGGATCGTCGGCCTGAAGCCGACCTACGGCGCGATCTCCCGCTACGGGATGATCGCCTTCGCCTCCTCCCTCGACCAGTGCGGCCCACTGACCCGCACCGTCAGCGACGCCGCGCTGCTGCTCGGCATCCTCCAGGGCCGCGACCCGCTCGACTCGACCTCGGTCGGCCTCGAGGGCGGCGTCTCCCTGCCCGACCGCGAGGACCTCTCCGGTCTGCGCTTCGGCGTCCCGGCGGAGCTGGCGCGCGACGCGGTCGACGCCGGCGTCCGCGAGGTCTTCGAGCGGACGCTGGAGAAGATCGAGGCGCTGGGAGGCGAGATCGCCGAGGTATCGCTACCGAGCGCCGAGCACGGCATCTCCGCCTACTACGTGATCGCCCCGGCCGAGGCCTCCTCCAACCTCGCCCGCTACGACGGCGTCCGCTACGGGATGCGGGCCGGCGGCGACGGTGACCTGATCGACATGTACGAGACGACCCGCTCCGAGGGCTTCGGCACCGAGGTGAAGCGGCGGATCATGCTCGGCACCTACGCGCTCTCCTCCGGCTACTACGAGGCCTACTACGGGCAGGCGCAGAAGGTGCGGACGCGGATCGCCGAGGACTTCAGCGGCGCCTTCTCGGCGGTCGACTTCGTCGTCACCCCGACCGCGCCCTCGGTCGCCTTCAAGCTCGGGGAGAAGACCGACGACCCGCTGGCGATGTACCTGAACGACTTCTTCACCGTGCCGATGAGCCTCGCCGGGATCCCGGCGATCTCGATCCCGGCCGGCCTCGCCGAGCCCGAAGGCGGCGGCCCGCGGCTGCCGGTCGGCTTCCAGATCGCCGCGCCCGCCTTCGCCGAGCAGCGCCTGCTCGACGCCGCCTACGCGCTGGAGCAGGGGATCGGCTTCGACGCCCGCCCGGGGGACGCGGATGGCTGAGCTCGAGGCGGTGATCGGGCTGGAGATCCACGTCCAGCTAGCAACGAAGACGAAGATGTTCTGCGGCTGCGAACTCTCCTTCGGCGACGAGCCGAACGTCCACACCTGCCCGATCTGCCTGGCCCACCCGGGCGTGCTGCCGGTGCCGAACGAGCAGGCGATCCTTTACGCCCTGCAGATCGGCCTCGCGCTCGAGTGCGAGATCGCGCCGCGCTCGATCTTCCACCGCAAGAACTACTTCTATCCCGACAGCCCGAAGGCGTACCAGATCAGCCAGTACGACATCCCGATCTGCGGCCCCGGCCGGCTCGGCGACGTCCGCATCCACCGCGCCCACCTCGAGGAGGACGCGGCGAAGACGATCCACGTCGGCGCCAGCGGCCGGATCCACGGCTCCGACGCCTCGCTCGTCGACTTCAACCGCGGCGGCACCCCGCTGGTCGAGATCGTCACCGAGCCCGATCTTCGCGACGCTGCCGAAGCGGCCGAGTGGGCGCGCCTCCTCCGCGAGACGGTCCGCCAGCTCGGCGTCTCCGACGTCAACATGGAGGAGGGGAGCCTGCGCGTCGACGCCAACGTCTCCGTCCGTCCCGCGGGCAGTAGCGAGCTCGGGACCAAGACCGAGCTGAAGAACATGAACAGCTTCCGCTTCCTGCAGCGCGGGATCGAGGCCGAGCTTGCGCGCCAGCGGGCGTTGGTCGAGAGCGGGGGGCAGGTGGTGCAGGAGACCCTCCACTTCGACCCGGCGAGCGGCACCCTGACGCCGCTGCGCTCGAAGGAGGAGGCGCACGACTACCGCTACTTCCCCGAGCCCGACCTGGTGCCGCTGGCGCCGACCGAGGCGATGCTGCGCGAGGCGCGAGAGGCGCTGCCGGAGCTGCCGGTGGCGCGGATCGCGCGTTACGAAAGCGAGCTAGGCCTGGCCAACGACGTCGCACAGACCTTAGCCACCGACCCCCGCACGGCGGGCTACTTCGAGAGCACGGTCGAAGCGGCCGCCGGGATCGAGCCGCGCGTGCTCGCCAACTGGGTGACCGGCGAGCTGGCCGCGGCGCTGCGCCAAGCAGACGTAGAGGGCGGCGCCGCCGACTCCCGCGTCTCGCCCCCCGCCCTCGCAGCCCTAATCGGCATGGTCCAAGAGAAGAAGATCTCCCACGGCAGCGGCAAGACCGTCCTCGCAAAGATGGTCACCGAGGGCGGCGATCCAGCAGAGATAGTCGAGCGTGAGGGCCTGGCCCAGATGTCCGACTCAGGCGAGCTGGAGGCGGTCGTCGAGAAGGCGATGGCCGACAACCCCGACGCCGTAGAGAAGATCCGCGAAGGCAACGGCAAGGCCATAGGAGCCATAGTCGGCGCCGTCATGCGAGAGACCAAAGGCCGCGCCGACGGCGGCGAGGTCAACCGCTTGATCCGCGAGAAGCTGTAGCTCTACTTCGTGCGTTTTGCACTTTGTAACACGTTGTTACAAGCGTGCTAAGTTCAAGGCATGGCCTGGAACGTCGTGATCGCGGGCGGTGGCTTCGGCGGGGCTGCTGCTGCGCATGAGCTGGAGCGGGTGATGCCTAAGCAGTCGGCTCGGTTGGCGCTGGTGAACGAGACGAACTTTGCGCTGTACACGCCGTTTCTGCCGGAGGCCGCCGCGGGGACGTTGGAGCCGCGGCATGTGGTGACGCCGCTGCGGGAGATGCTGAAGCGGACCTATCTGCGGATCGGGGCGATCGTCGGGCACGACCCCGAGGCGAAGACGGTGACGCTGCGGGCGAAATACGGCGAAACCGAGACGATGCCGTATGACCAGCTGCTGCTCGCGCTCGGCTCGACCTCGCGGGTGCTGCCGGTGCCGGGCCTGGCGCAGCACGCGGTCGGGTTCAAGAGCCTCGCCGACGCGATCTTCCTGCGCAACCACGTGGTCGAGACGCTGGAGGAAGCCAACGCGACCGAGGACCCGCGGCGGCGCGAAGAACTGCTCACCTACGTCTTCGTCGGCGGCGGTTACGCAGGGCTCGAGGCGCTGGCCGAGCTCCAGGACTTCGCCGCCGACGCGATGGACTGTTACCCGCGCGCCCGGCTGCACGGGATGCGCTGGGTCCTGGTCGAGGCGAGTGACCGGGTGTTGCCGGAGATCGACCGCGAGCTGGCCGAGTACGCGCTGCGGGAGCTGCGCGGGCGCGGCATCGACATCCGCCTGCAGACGACGCTGGAGGAGGTGACCGCCCAGAGCGCCCGCCTCTCCAGCGGCGAGACCCTGCCGACCCGCACCGTCGTCTGGACCGCCGGCGTCAAGGCGCAGCCGATCCTCGGCGAGCTGAACCTGCCGCTCGACGAGCGCGGCCGGGTGCCGGTCGACACCTACCTGCGGGTCCAGGGCCTCGACTCGGTCTGGGCGATCGGCGACTGCGCCGCCGCCCCCGACCCCCGCGGCGGCACCTGCCCGCCGACCGCGCAGCACGCGGTCCGGCAGGGCCCCGTCGTCGCCCGCAACATCGCCGCCGAGCTCGGGGTCGGTTCCCCGAGCCCGTTCGAATACCGCAGCGAAGCGAGCTTCGTCAACCTCGGCCGCTACAAGGCGGTCGGCCGGATCGGCGACCGCACCTTCCGCGGCTTTCCGGCCTGGTGGATGGCCCGGACCTACCACATGAGCCAGATTCCGGGCGCCGCCCGCAAGTTCCGCGCCGTCCTCGACTGGACCGCCGGGCTGCCGTTCAGCCGCGACATCGCCGAGGTCGGCTCGATCGGCAAGCCGAAACCGCTGGTCTGAGCGCCCGCCGCGCAAGAATGGCTGCATGCAGTACCTCGTGATCGCCTTCTTCTTCGGCCTCGCCACCGGCATCATCGGCCGCGGCAAGGGCAGCTCGTTCTTCATCTGGTTCGTGATCGGGACGGTGATCCCGCCGCTCGGCCTGATCGCGGTGATCCTCTACCGCGTCGACAAGGACGAACCCGAACGCCAGTGCCCCAACTGCCACAAGCCCCTGAAGCTCTACGTCCAGGTCTGCCCCCGCTGCGGCACCGACCTCTACCTGCCGGACCCCGCGGCGGTCCGCCACCCGGGCGTGCGCTGAGTTTCGGGCGCTATGGCGCCCACAACTCAGCGATCGCTAGCGCAGCCAGGTGCGGACGATCGCGTTGGCGAAGCCGGCGCCGTAGCGGAAGGCCGCGGGCTTCTTCGAATGGCCGTGGAGGCGCTGTTCGACCGTGATCGGGACCTCCTTGGCGGGGATGCCGCGCTTGATCGCCTCGATCATGAACTCGGAGGTGTGGAACTGCTCCTGGCGGAGGACGAGCTGGGGGAGGACGGTGGTGCGGACGGCGCGGTAGCCGTTGGAGCAGTCGGTGACGTGGGTGCGGGTGATGAAGGAGACGAGGCGGTTGAAGAAGACGATGCCGAGCTCGCGGGCGAAGTGGTTGCGGTCGGCGTGCCCGAGGACGCGGGAGCCGTGGGCCATGTCGACCTCGCCGTCGAGGATCGGCTTGACCAGGCGCTCCATCTCGTCGGGGCGGTGCTGGCCGTCGGCGTCGAGGGTGACCACGATCAGCGCCCCCGATTCGACCATCAGCCGGTAGCCGGTCCGCAGCGCCGCGCCGCCGCCGCGGTTGGTGACGTGACGGGCGACGAGGGCGCCGTGCTCGGCGGCGACGTCGCCGGTGCCGTCCCGGGAGCCGTCGTCGACGACCAGCACCTCGGTGCGGATGCCGCAGACGGCGGGCGGGATCTGGTCGAGGACGGTGGCGATGTTGTCGGCCTCGTTGTAGGCGGGGATCAGGATCGCGATCTTGTCCTTGAAGCGGTCGGGCAGGCTGGACTGCCGGAACTCGTCCCAGGCGAGGCCCTCGAGCGCCGCGGCGAGCTGGCGCGCGTTACGGGCCGACTGCGAGAGCGCCCGCAGGGTGAGCAGGAAGAGAACGAAGATCGCGAAGACGGCGAGGCCGAGGATGCGGCCGCCGTTTCCTTTCTCGAAGGAGAAGGCGGAGAGCAGCCCGTTGACGATTTCCGTCCCGGCGACGACCAGCAGCCCGGCGCCGGCGAGGATCAGGATCAGGACGTCGGCGTTGCGCAGGGAGCGCCTGCGCGTCACCGCGTAGGCGATCGTCGCCAGCGCGATCAGCACGCCGACCGCGCGCAGCGCGGTCAGTTCGGCGGGGAAGATGCCTGCGGTTGGGGTGACCATTGGCGACCGGAGGATATGGCCGCCAGCGCCGAGGAGAGGGCGAGGCCGGCAAGCGGAAAGACGAGCGTCATCAGCACCTCGTTGCGGCGCGGGGCTGCGAGGGAGACCGCGCCGACCAGGGTGACGAGAGCGATCGGCGTCGCCAGGACGACGAACTCCCACCAGCGCCGCCACAGTGCCAGCAGGACGAAGCCGGCGATCCCGAGTAGCACGAGGAGGATCTGGACGACCCGGCCGGGCGTGCTGCTCATCGCTTCGCCGACCCCGCTGCTCCACATCCGCCCGATCTTGCGCGCGGTCATCGCCAGGTAGCCGCCGGGGTCTTCGCCGAAGTACTTCGAGAAGTTCTCCTTGCCGACCTTGCCGAGCGCCTGGTCGCGGGTTAGGCCGGGGTCCTTGCTCATCTCTTCCGCGGCGACCTTGTCGAAGAGCTCGGTCGGGTTGACCTCGTCGAGCGCTTCCGAGCCCGGTTCGAGATCGCGGCCCTCGTAGCGCTGAGCGAGGAGGGCCTTGACCCGCTGGTATTCGCCGTCGGCCGGGAGGTAGGTCCCGACGTAGAGCGCCTTGCCGCCGCCGGTCGAGATCGGGACGACGCGGTCGAGGACGACGTAGTTGCGGATCGTCCAGGGGAGGATCGGGAGGACGAGGGCGACGAGGAGGACGGCGGCACCGGCGAGGCCGAGGCGCCAGCCGGAGGCGCGCCAGACGCGGATCAGGGCAAGCACCACGAAGGCGCCCCCGACCAGCAGGTACTCGGGCCGGAACATCGCCGTCAGGCCGAAGAGCAGGCCGGGGGTCGCCCAGACCCACTGAGAACGCACTTGTCTCCGCATACCGGAAGCAAGTGCGTTCTCACCGCGATCGGAGGCCCAGAGGAAGGCGAGGATCGCGGCCGGCAGGGTCAGCATCGCCGGGGGCTCGCTCATCAGCTCGCCGGTCGTGTGGATGAACGGTGGGTAGATCGCGGCGGCGAAGGCAGCGAAGAGGCCGACCCAGCGGCCTAGAGCGCGTCCGCCGAGTCGCCAGCCGAGGGCGAAGACGACGAGGATCGTCGCCACCCCGAGCAGCGCCTCGACGATTCGCGCCGTCCCTTCCCGCGCGCCACCGGTCGCGTAGTAGGCGGCGGCGTAGAGGAACGGGGCTCCGGGCGACCAGTCGCTCGAGTCGCGGAATTCCGGCCCGCCGAAGCTCTGTTCCTCATAGAGGGCCTTGGAGATTGCGTAGTAGGCGTGTGAGTCGTCGGCGGGGTTCGAGACCGGGTTGACGACCACGTAGGCGCGCACGACGAGGCCGAGGGCGGCGATCAGCGCGAGGGCGATCAGCGTCCGCTTGCCGTAGCGCTGGGGGAGCGTGCGGAACCAGTTGGCGGCGGCAGTCAAGGCGGGGTCAGGCTATCCGGGGTCGGGTCGGGAGGGCGCATCCGCTGGCGACCCCGGCTTTGCGAGGTCGCCAGCGGATGCGCTCCCGAAGGAGGCGGCTAGCCAGGCGAGGGCGGTGGCGGCGAGGGCGGCGAGGAGGGGGACTAGGACGAGGACGCGGCGAGGGGAGGCGACGAGGAGGGCGCTGAGGGCCGTGATCGCGAGGAAGATCGTGGCGAAGAGGAGGGCCTCCCAGCGGCGGCGCCAGGCGAGGATTGCGAGGCCGAGCAGGCCGAAGGCGACCAGCAGCCAGTGCACCACCTCCCAGGCCGGCTCGCGCATCACGTCTCGCGGCCCGTGCGACCAGATGCGACCGACCTTGGCCGCGACGAAGCCGGCGTACTCACCGGTGTGTTCGGAGGCGTCGTCCCAGAGCTGTTCCTTCCCCATCTTCGAGAGCGCCTGGTCGGTTTCCATCCCGGGGTAGCGCGCCTGCGCCAGCCGCGCGAGGATTTGCTCGAGCCGCAGGCGCTGCGCGTCTTGTGGCGCGAAGAGCTGCGGGTTTTCGCGAACAACTTCGGTGCCGACCTTTTCCGGGTCCCCGTCGGATGGCAGGTAGGTGCCGGCGAAGAGGACCTGGCCGCCGCCGGTCGAGATCGGCACGAAGCGGTCGAGCGCGACGGCGTTACGGATCGTCCAGGGCCCGATGATCACCACGAGCGCGCCGAGAAAAACAGCAGCACGTAAAAGGGAGTTGCGCCTGTCGCCCAGTAGATCGCGGCCCGCGATTACGAGCGCGACCAGAATCGCCACCCCCAGGTACTCCGGCCGCACCATCGCCAGTGCCCCGAACATCGCCCCCGGCAAGAGCCACCGCGCCCAACCCCCGTCCCAAGCCCAAAGCGCCGCCAGCACTCCACCCGACAACAGCGCAGCCGCCAAGGGCTCGCTCATCAGCATCCCCTGGTACTCCAACAGCGCCGGATACACCGCCACCACCAGCGCCCCACCTAAGGCCGGCCAGACAATTGGAGAGTTAACCGCGCTATAGGACGCATAACTCTCCAATTGCGGGTCCGGGGCGGGCACTCCAGCGACCACACTTGCCTTGGGTCGCTGGAGTGCCCGCCCCAGCCGCCGCCCGATCGCATACGCGAACAGCACGCTCAGCGCCCCCACAACCGCCAGCACCACCCGCGCCAGCCGTTCGTGCACCCCGCCCGTCGCCTCGTACAACCCCGCCACGAGCAGCGGCAGCCCTGGCGAGTAGTTGCTCGAAGGTTGCGTCGCTCCCGCCCCGACCGTGAACCCGTTCCCCTCCTCCAGGTTCTTCGCGATCGCCGCGTAGGCCTGGGCGTCGTACACCGGCGCCCGCCCGTCCCAGGCCTCGCCGACCCGCAACCCGAGCCCCAGCAGCAGGATCGCGACCAGGGCGCCGAGGCCGATCCAGCCGCCGTTTCGCGCCGCCAGTCCGCTCGCCATCGCAGGGATTCAACACGGACACGCGGCCGACCGACCGACTAAAGTCCCGCCCTCATGCGAATCCTCATTCTCGGGGGCGACGGCTACCTCGGCTGGCCGACTGCGCTCCGCTTCTCGGCCCGCGGGCACGAAGTCTCCGTCGTCGACAACTTCTCCCGCCGCCGCTGGCACACCGAACACGGCACCGCCTCGCTGACCCCGATCGGGGAGCTCGACGAGCGGATCGCCGCCTGGCGCGAGGTCTCCGGCGAGCAGATCCGCAGCCACGTCGGCGCGGTCGAGGACGGCGACTTCCTCGACGAGGTGGTCGCCGAGACCAAGCCCGAGGTGGTCGTCCACTACGGCCAGCAGGCCTCGGCGCCGTTCTCGATGCTCTCCCGCGAGCGCGCGGTCGAAACCCAGCACGCGAATGTGATCGGCAACCTCAACCTGCTCTTCTCGATGCGCGACCACGTCCCCGACGCGCACCTGGTCAAGCTCGGGACGATGGGCGAGTACGGCCAGCCCGACATCGACATCGAGGAGGGCTACATCACGATCCAGCACAAGGGGCGCGAAGACACGCTGCCCTACCCGAAGCTGCCGGGATCGCTCTACCACTGCTCCAAGGTCCACGACTCGACCAACATCCACTTCGCCTGCCGCACCTGGGGCCTGCGCGCTACCGACCTCAACCAGGGGGTCGTCTACGGCGTCGAGACCGAGGAGACGGCCCGCGACGAGCGCCTCGTCACCCGCTTCGACTACGACGAGCTCTTCGGCACCGTCCTCAACCGCTTCTGCGTGCAGACGGTGATCGGCCACCCGCTGACCGTCTACGGGGCCGGGCAGCAGACGCGCGGCTTCCTCAACATCCGCGACACCCTCGCCTGCGTCGAACTGGCGGCCCTGAACCCGGCCGAGCGCGGCGAGTTCCGCGTCTTCAACCAGTTCACCGAGCAGTTCTCGGTGCTGGAGCTGGCGGAGCTGGTCAAGGAAGCGGGGGAGCACCTCGGCTACAGCGTCGAGATCCAGCACTACGAGAACCCGCGGGTCGAGAAGGAAGAGCACTACTACAACGCGATCCACACCAAGCTGCTCGACCTCGGCCTCGAGCCGACGCTGCTGGGCGAGGAGCTGGTCGAGTCGATCATCCACGCGATCGAGCGCCACAAAGGCCGCGTGATCGAGACCGCGATCGATCCGCAGACCCGTTGGAACCCGGCCAAGTCGCCGGCCGCCCAGGCCTAGAGCAGGCACGGGGCAGAGACCTCGCCGCTGGTACCATCGCCAGTTCCTATGCGCGCTGCCGACACGTTGATGGAAAGCCTCAAGGCCGAGGGCGTCAAGGACGTCTTCGGGATCCCAGGCGGGGCCAACCTGCCGACCTACGACGCGCTCTACGACGCCGACTTCCGCCACGTCCAGGTGCGCCACGAGCAGGGCGGCGGCCACGCCGCCGAGGGATACGCGAAAGCTTCCGGCCGGGTCGGTGTCGCCTTCGCCACCTCCGGCCCCGGCGCCACCAACCTCGTCACCGCGATCGCCGACGCGATGATGGACTCGACCCCGACCGTCTTCATCACCGGTCAGGTCCGCACCGAGCTGATCGGCACCGACGGCTTCCAGGAGGCCGACATCCTCGGCGCCACGCTGCCGTTCGTGAAGCACTCCTTCGCGGTCACCGACCCGCGGCAGATCCCCGAGTACGTGCACCAGGCCTTCCACGTCGCCTCGACCGGGCGCCCCGGGCCGGTCCTGCTCGACATCCCGCAGGACCTCTCCCGCGCCGACATCGATTACGCGCCGCGCACCGAGCCGGTGGAGATGCCCGGCTACAAGCCCTCGACCGAGGGCAACATCAAGCAGATCCGGATCGCCGCGAAAGCGCTGGCGAGCGCCCGGCGGCCGATCTTCTACACCGGCGGCGGCGTCATCAACGGCGAAGCATCCGCCGAGCTGCGCGAGCTCGCCGACTCCGACCGCTTCCCGGTCACCTCGACCCTGATGGGCCTCGGCGCCTTCCCGGCCTCGAGCGACCGCTTTCTCGGCATGCTCGGGATGCACGGCACCTGGACCGCCAACCAGGCGATGGACAAAGCCGACCTGATCGTCGCGATCGGCGCCCGCTTCGACGACCGCATCACCGGCAAACTCGACGAGTTCGCCCCGCACGCCAAGGTCATCCACATCGACATCGATCCGGCCGAGATCTCGAAGAACGTCGGCGCCCACATCCCGATTGTCGGTGACGTCAAGCAGGTGCTGCCGAAGCTGACCCGCGAGTACCGGGCGCTGCAGACCGATTCCTCGCGCCTCGACGAGTGGTGGAACACCCTGCGCGGCTGGCAGGAGGCGCACCCGCTCTACTACGAGCCCAGCGAGAACGGCGAAATCAAGCCTCAGTTCATGGTCGAGGCGATGCACCGTGCCACCGGGGGCGACGCGATCGTCACCTCCGACGTCGGCCAGCACCAGATGTGGACCGCGCAGTACTACGGCTTCGACAAGCCACGGCGCTGGATCAACTCCGGCGGCCTCGGGACGATGGGCTTCGGCCTGCCGAGCGCGATCGGCGCCAAGGTCGCATGCCCCGACGAGCAGGTCGTCTGCCTCGCCGGCGACGGCAGCCTGATCATGAACATCCAGGAGCTCGCCACCTGCGTCACCGAGAAAATCCCGGTGAAGATCTTCCTCCAGAACAACGGCTACATGGGCATGGTCCGCCAGTGGCAGGAGCTGTTCTGGGACGGGCGCTACAGCTCGGTCGAGATGGGCGCCAGCCCCGATTGGGTGAAGCTGGCCGAGGCCTTCGGCGCCAAAGGGATGCGCTGTGAGGACTCCGCCGACCTCGAAGAGCAGATGACG
This sequence comes from Solirubrobacterales bacterium, assembly GCA_036277955.1. Lineage (GTDB taxonomy): Bacteria > Actinomycetota > Thermoleophilia > Solirubrobacterales > 70-9 > VAYN01. The sequence goes on from DASULV010000031.1 coordinate 46,621, forward strand.
GCGGCGCTGGAGCACGACGGGCCGGTTCTGCTCGACGTCCGCACCGTCCGCGAGGAGAACTGCTACCCGATGATCCCGCCGGGGAGCGCCGCCCGCGACATGGTCGAGGTGCCGCGAGGGGCGGTGCGCTGATGGAGGCCGGGACCCAGCAGCCGGTCAAACTCGAGGACCTGCACGTGCCGGGGCAGCTCAGCGGCCGCAAGCACATCCTCTCGATCCTGGTCGAGAACAAACCGGGCGTGCTGGCACGTGTCGCCGGGCTGTTCTCGCGCCGCGGCTTCAACATCGACACGCTCGCGGTCGGTCCGACCGACGACGAGAGCGTTTCCCGGATCACCCTTACGCTCGACGGCGCCGTCCACCCGATCGACCAGGTGACCAAGCAGCTGCACAAGCTCGTCAACGTCCTGAAAATCCGTGACATGGAGCCGGAGGAGACGGTGGCGCGGGAGATGGCGCTGTTCAAGGTCTCCTCGGCGGTCGAGAACCGCGCCGAGATCATCCAGTTCGCCGAGATCTTCCGAGCGAAAATCGTCGACGTCGCCCGGCGGACGATGACGATCGAGGTGACCGGCTCCGCCGACAAGATCGAGGCCTTCGAGCGCATGGTCCGCCCGCACGGCTTGGTGGAAATGGTCCGCACCGGAGAGATCGCCATTGGGCGCGGTCACGACTGAGGATCTTCTCGAAGCACTGAAGCGAGGCGCCGGGCGCGGGCGCCGCACCCTCGTAAGCGTCACCAGGGAGGCTGAGGTAGACGACCCGTGCGCGGTCGTGTTCTCGTCGCGGCTCGCGAGCGACCGCTGGTTCTGCTGGGAGCAGCCCGACCGCGAGTTCGCGCTGGCCGGGCTGGGGGTGGCACACGAGGCGGGCTCGCGGGGGAAGGACCGTTTCCGTGACGTCGCCGAGGAGTGCCTGCGCCTGGGCGATCATCCGGTGCTCGAAGAGCCGCGGGGGCTGCCGGCGGGAGCGGGAGCGGTCTGGCTCGGAGGCTTCGCCTTCGATCCCGAGGGAGGCGCGAGCTCGACCTGGTCCTCGCTGGCGCCGGCCTCGCTGGTGTTGCCGCAGGTCTCGATCTGTCGCCGCGGCGAGCGCGCCTTCCTCACCGTCAACGCGGTCGTGGGGCCGGGGGAGGGGACCGAGCGCCTGGCCGAGGAGCTGGCGGCACGGGTCGCCGGACTGCGCCTCGACGCGCCGCTGCCGCTGCTCGACCCGCACCCGACCGCCCACGCGGAGATCCGCAGCGCCCGCCCGCCGCGCGAGTTCGAAGCCGCTGTGGAGGGCGCCACATCCCGGATCGCCACCGGCGAGTTCTCGAAGGTCGTACTCGCCCGCGAGGTGATCGTCAGCGCCGGCGCCGCCCACGACCCGGCCGCGGTCTTCGGGGCGATGCGCGAGCAGTTCCCCGCCTGCTTTTGCTTCTGCTGCGGCACGCCGGAGGCCGCCTTCATCGGCGCCAGCCCCGAGCTCCTGGTCCGCCGCGCCGGCGCCAGCGTCTCCACCGTCGCCCTCGCCGGCTCGACCCGCCGCAGCTCCGACCCGGCCGTCGACGACCACCTCGGCGAGCAACTGCTGCGCAGCGACAAGGACCGCCGCGAGCAGCGGATCGTGGCCGAGCGGATCGTCCGCGCCCTGCGGCCCCACGCCGTCTGGGTCGAGGCAGCAGCCGAGCCGGAGATCGTCAAGGTCGCCAACATCCAGCACCTGGCGACGCCGGTGATCGCCCAGCTCGCCGAACCCCACTCGGCGATCGAGATGGCCGGCCTCCTGCACCCGACGCCCGCCGTCGGCGGCGAGCCCTGGCCCGCCGCCGCCACCGCGATCGCCGACCTCGAGGGCATGGACCGCGGCTGGTACGCCGCCCCCGTCGGCTGGATGGACGCCACCGAAGACGGCGAATTCTGCGTCGCCCTCCGCAGCGCCCTGCTCCGGGATCGTGAGGCCCACCTCTTCGCCGGGGTCGGCGTCGTCGCCGGCTCCGACCCCGCCGCCGAGCTGGCCGAGACCGAGGTCAAGTTGGGTGCGCTGCTGCCGCTGCTGGCCGAGTAGGGTCGCCGCATGAGCCGCACCCTTGCCCTGCTGCTGGCTATATGCCTCGTCGTGCTCGCGAGCATGGCCTTGCCTGTGCGGGCAGCTGCCCCGGAAGGCCCGCAGATCACGGTTTTGACCTACGGTTTCGACGCTGAAGGCAGGCGGGACATCGTCACGATGGGCCCGAATGGAGAGTCTCCTCAGGGCGTGATCAAGGAAGTCGGCTGGAGCCGGCCGTCATGGTCGGCCGATGGCAGCCTGCTGGCGTTCGGGTCCTACGGCGAGTGGAGTGGGGAAGTGGTTGCAGTGGCCAACGGTCCGCGGATCCGTTTCTTCAGGCGGGCCTCGCTCGAAGGCGGCGATCCGGTGATCGCGCCGGACGGACGCACGGTCGCCTTCCTGCACAAGAACTCGATTTGGCTCCTCGACGTCAAGTCGGGCTCGGTGCGCCGGTTGCAGGCGTACTTCGAACCGAGTTCCTTCTCTCCAGATGGCTCAAAGCTCGCCGGCACGGTCGGCTTCGGCCCAGCCGAGGCGGTGGCCCTCGACCTGCGCAGCGGCCATGTCTCGCTGCTGGCGCGGGAAGCGTCCGAACCCGTCTATTCGCCCGACGGGTCGGAAGTGGCTTTCATACGTTGGAAGAACTGGAGGTCGAGCGCGGTCGACGACAGCTCGCCGCCGATCGACGAGCTACGGGTCACCCGGGTCGGCACCTTCCCCCGATCCCGGCTCCTGCGGCGCAGTCGGAAGTTGCTCGTCCGGCCCAGCTGGGATCCCTCCGGACAACGGATCGCGTTCATCCGCACTCGCGTCGTCGAAAACGGCTACACGGATCCGAAACAAGGCGATGCGCTGATGGCGATCAACGCCGACGGCACCTGCCTGAAGAAGGTCTACACCGACCGGGAAACGACGCTCTACAGCGCTTCATGGCAGCCTGGGCCGGGCCGCGAGGCTGGGCCGATCTCCTGCTAGCCGGCAGTGCGCTGCTGCCGCTACTCGCCGAGTAGTGCAGAATCCCCCGAGTGATCCGTCGCCTGGTAGGGGTGTTGCTCGCCGCGAGCACGCTCTTCGCGCTCGTTGCCGGCGGCGCCTCGGCGGAAGCCCCGGCTGGGCCGCGGCTGACCTTCCTGCGGTGGGACGCCTCGCAGCTCGGGCTGTTCAGCGCCGATCCGGCGGGCGCCGATCAACGCCTGATCGCCGGCGGTGGCCACAAAGCCCGGCCGCTGCCATACCCGTTCAGCCCGCCCGCCTGGTCGGGCGACGGCACTCGCGTCGCCTTCACCGGGGTATCCCCAGGCAAGGACGATCCCCGGCTGGACATCTACGTCGCCATGGCGGACGGAAGTGGGCTGGAAAGGGTGCCGGGAACCCGCGATGGCTTCTATCCCGTCCTCTCGCCGGATGGACAGACTCTCGCCTTCGCCCGCAAGCGGGAGCGCCAGGCGAGCCGGCCGCGTCGAGGGGAAGTCACCGTCTTCGAGAGCATCGCCATCTGGCTCCTCGATCTTCGAACCGGCGTCGTCCGACAGCTCACTCCGTGGCGCAACGGCCTGCATCAGTACCCCTCTTCGTTCAGTCCCGATTCCTCGACGCTGGCGATCTCCCGGGACCAGCGGCGGCATAGCCGTCCCACCCTGCGCTCGGCCCTTTCCCTGCGGCTCGACGGCTCCGCAAGCACCGTGCTCGCCCGGCATGCGGCCGATCCGGTCTATTCCCCAGACGGGATGAAGCTCGCCCTGATCTCGACGGGCGCGACCAGGACCTTCGAGAGCAGCGATGGAAAAACGACGATTACCTCGACCGAGATCGCCATCGCCAACGCCGACGGCTCCGGGCTGACGAAGCTGACTCACACCAGCGCCGTGGAGCTGGAGCCGAGCTGGGACCCGTCCGGCCGGCGCCTCGCCTACACCCAGCTTCCCGCCGACGGAGGTAAATCCGAACTCGGCTTCGGCGACTCGATCATGGAGATCAACGCCGACGGGACCTGTAGGACGCGGGTTCTGACCTATCCGAAAGCGCTCCTCTTCGGCGCCACCTGGCAGCCGGGCCTCGGCCGCGAGGCCGGACCGATGCTCTGCTGATGGGGCGGCGGGCGAGAGCCCTTCTCGTGCTGGCGGCGACGCTGGCGCTCGCCCCCGCCTTCACCGCGGCGGCCGCGACCCGCTACGCGGCGCCGGGCGGAACCGGCAAGGACCCCTGTACCGATCCCGCGCGGCCCTGCTCGGTGTTCACCGCTGCCGACAGGGAAGCGCCGCGCTCCACGCTCAAGGCGGGGGATGTGGTCGAGCTCGCGCCCGGTACCTATTACGCGGAGATCGAAGGCGAATTCGGGTTCATCGCCACCGTCTCCCTGCCTGAAGGCGTCACCGTTCGAGGCGAACCGGGGAAGGCGAGACCGGTGATCATCCTCCGGGACAACGAAACCGGCGAGGGTGCCTTTTCCGTTCCCCCGGGGACGGAGGTCGCGGACGTGGAAATCCGCAACCAAGGGCGACACGGCTCGGCGATCGACGTTTCCGGAGGGACCATGGAGCGGGTAATCGCCCGCTCGCGGGTCGGCAACACGCCCACCTGCTATTTCGTCTCGGGAACCATGCGCAGCAGCGCCTGCGTCAACTCGGGTGGTGGCTCGGCGATCGGCGCGAACGTCTTGCCCGGGGCTTCGATTTCGAGAAGCTTCCTCCGCAACAGCACCTTTGTCGCCACCGGCCCCGGCTCGATCGGCATGGACTTCATCTACTACGCCGGGAAGACCGAAATCGACGCGATCGGGGTGCTGGCGAAGGGCGAAGAGAAGGATGTCGTCGCCCGCGCGCTCGAGGGCGACACCGCCGCGATCCCGGGGTACGGTCCTCGTGCGGCCGCCACCGTGAAGATCGAGCTCCAGGCCTCCAGCTACGCGACGATCGAAACCGAGCCGGCGGGAACCCGCAGGGCCTCGATCACCCCGCGGGGAACCAGCGGAAACATCACTGCGACGCCGCTGCTCGCTGACGGCAATCTGCACCAGCTCCCCGGCTCGCCGACGATCGACATGGGCGCCGTCGACGGGGCCAGCGCGGTCTTCGACCTCGACGAGCAGATGCGGACGATGGGCGGGGCGGCGGACATCGGCGCCGACGAGTTCGCGCCCTTCGCGGCTCCTCCGAGAAATTCCCCTCCCGTCACCCAGGTGCCCTGGCCTCAGTCGAAGCGCCCGATACGGACGCCTGGGCGGAGGGTGGAGTTCGTCTTCGGCTCGAGCGACGTCGGCTCTCGCTTCGAATGCAAGCTCGACCGCAAGTCCTACCGCGCCTGCGCCTCCCCCTACAGGAGGAAGGTCGGGCTCGGCGAGCACGAGTTCCGGGTTCGGGCCGTCGACCCGCAAGGCTTGGCTGATCGCACCCCTGCCGTCGTCCGTTGGCGCGTCGTGACCTGGCGGGGTTTTCGACGCTAGGTCAAGGGGACGAGAGCGCGGCGCGAACGCCCTCGGCCAAATGCCCGTGAGCGGCGACGTTGTCCTGGCGGTCGGTCTTCGCCTCGATCAGGCCGGTGCCTGCGGCGAGGGCTTCGGGTAGCTCGGCGAGCGACTTCAAGCGGCGGTGAGGGAGATCGAAGAGCGCGGCGGCCTTGGCGGTGTCGATGCCCCGTGGGGTGCCGAGAAGGGCCTCGAACTCGTCCGAGCCCAGCGCCGCCTCCTGCGGCAGGAAGTGGAAGATGCCGCCGCCGTCGTTGTCGATGACGACGATGCGGACGGGGGTGGAGACCTCCCGCAGGGCCGCCAGGCCGCCGAGGTCGTGGAGGAGGCCCAGGTCGCCGGTGACGATGGTGGTCGGGCGGCCGCTGGCGCGGGCGGCGCCGATGCCGGAGGAGATCAGGCCGTCGATGCCGTTGGCGCCGCGGTTGGAGAGGAAAGAGGCATCGGTCGTGGAGGGGGCGAGGAAGGCCTCTTGGTCGCGGATCGGCATCGAGGAGCTGGTGTAGACGAGGTCGCCGTCCCGGTGACAGGCGCCGAGGGCGCGGTGGAGGGCGGGCTCGGTGATCTCGGCGGCGTCCAGGACCTCGTCGAGCGCGGCCTGGGCAGCGTTCTCGGCTTCGAGCCAGCGGTCGGGCAGCGGGCGCTCCCGTCCCTCCAGTCCTTCGAGACGGGTCGCCCAGCCGGAGGCGAGCTCGGTCGGATCGGCGCGGAGGATCGCCGCGGCGCGGTTGCTCGGCTCGTTCCAGCCGCCGTAGGGGTCGATCACGATCTCGTCGGCGCCGCCCCCCGCGATCCACGCGCGCAGCGGCTTGCTGGTCGGCATCTCGCCGAAGCGGAGGATCAGCTCGGGCACGACCGAGCGGGCGAAGTGCTCGTCGCGGAGCAGCAGGTCGTAGGCGGCGACGACGTGCGAGCGGTCGTGCGGGCCGCAGCGCAGCTGCGAGGTCGGGTCGGCGAGGATCGGGAAGCCCGCGACGCGAGCGAGGTGGGCGAGCGGCTCGCGCAGCTCGGGGTCGAGCTGGCGGCCGGCGACAATCACCCCGGAGATCGCGTCGCCGATGTGTCCCGCCATCTCGTCGAGGAGGAAGACGGAAGGCTCGAGGTCGACCCGGGTCACTGCCGTCAGCGGCCGTCTGTCGCGCCCCTCCCGCGCCAGCGGATCCGTCGCCGTCACAGCCCCCTCGACGGGCACCGGCGCCAGCGGCTCGCGCCACGGCAGGTTCAGGTGCACGGGCCCGGGCCTGACCTCCCCGCGCGCTTTCGCCAGCGCCCGGCAGGCGACCGAGCGGTAGTGCAGCAGCCCGCTGTCGTCCGCCTCGTGAGTGCCGACTTCGCTGAACCAGCGCACCGAAGCGCCGAAGGTCTTGATCTGGTCGATCGTCTGCCCGGCGCCGATCCCCCGCAGCTCCGGCGGCCGGTCGGCGCTGAGGACCAGCAGCGGGATCCCCGATTCGTCGGCCTCGACCACCGCCGGGTGGTAGTTGACGAGCGCCGTCCCGGAAGTGCAGAGCAGCGCCACCGGCTCCCCGCTCGCCTGCGCCGCGCCGAGGGCGAAGAACCCCGCCGAGCGCTCGTCGACGATCACGCTCACCTCGATCTCCGGCTGCCGCCAAAGCGCCACCGCCAGCGGCGTCGAGCGAGACCCAGGCGAGATCACCGCCAGCCGCAAGCCCGAGCGCGCTAGCTCCTCGGCGAAGGCCGAAGCGAGGGCGGTATTGGCGTTGGTGGGGTCCATGGGGCGGTGACAGCGAACTGCATCAACTTATCCACCTGCTGGATGGACAAGTTGATGCAGTTCGGCGATCAGGTGAACAGGCGGTGCGCTTGCAGCGCGTCCTCATCGATCTCGACGCCTAGGCCGGGGCCGGGGGGGAGGTGGAGCATCCCGTCGCGCAGCTCGCACTCGGCGGAGGCGATCGTCTCGGCGAAGAGGCGCTGGGTGGCGAGGCCGTGGGCGAGGTGGAGGCGTTCGGGGTGGGTGGTCTCCGCGAGGCTGAGCGCGACCTGGGCGCCGGCGGCGATTCCCACAGGTCCATCGAGGGCGCTGGTGACGAAGGTGGGGAGGACGTCGGCGATAGCCAGCGCCGCTTCGGGGCCGCCGACCTTGGAGAGCTTGATGCCCGTATAGGCGCAGGCGCCGAGAGACGCCGCCCGCTCCGCGTCCTCGAGCGAGGCCACGCTCTCGTCGGCGGCAAGTGGAATCGACGTAGCCGCCGCGAGTGCCGCCATTTCCTCCAGCGTCTCGACAGGCTGCTCCGCCAACTCGACTCCGTATGACCCCAGTTCTCCCAGGCGCTTCTTAGCCGTCTCGAGATCCCAAGCCGCGTTCACGTCCACCCGAATCCGCGCCTCGGGCCCGACCGCCTCCCGAACCGCCCGCACCTGCTCGACATCCCTGCGAGTCTGTGAAAAAGGCTGCTGTACAGCCGTTTTCACAGACTCGGCACCGAGCTTGAGCTTGAACGTCGTAAACCCGTCCGCCGCCCACCTCTCCGCGTCAGCCGCAACCGCCTCGGGCGCCCCTGCCACTAGCGTCGCGTTGCACGGAACGGCTTCGTCATCGCCACCGACCTCGGTCCCCGCCCTCCTACCCAGCAAATCCATCCGCGCCTCGGCCACCGCGCACCTCGAAGGCGCCGACAACCCCTCGTCCACCTGCTTCTCCGCCCACCCTTCGAGCTCCCGCACCACCTCCGCCAGCCCAGCCCCGCCCCGCAGCGACAGCGGCACCGCTTCGCCCAGCCCCACGACCCCGTCCGCGTCCCGCACCCGCAGCAGCACCATCTCCCGCCGCTCCAGCACCCCGCGCGCGGTCACGTACGGCTCCTTGAACGGAAGCGCATAGGGGATCACTTCGACAGACGCGAATCGCACGCCTGAACCTTCTCAAAGAAGTCGTGGTTCCTTTGTCAGCTCATGCACGACAAAGGAACCACGCGACGTTGAGCCGTCAGGCCGAGATCAGCAGCCCGATCGTCACCAGGACGCTGAAGACGGCCAGGACGCCCCCGGTCGCAGCCAGCACCCCGTTCAGCGCCGGGCCGTCCCGTCGCTCCTGCAGCGTCCGGTACGGCTTCAGCGCCAGAGGCGCCGCCAGCAGGCCGATCAGCGGCAGCATGCTCGCTTCGCCGGCCACCAGCGCGATCGGCAGGACCACGAACGCGCCCAGCACCAGCAGGCCGTAGAGCTGCACCGCCGCCTCGCGGCCGATCCGCACCGCCAGCGTGTTCTTGCCGGCGCGACGGTCGGTCTCGACGTCGCGGACGTTGTTGACGACGATGATCGCGGTGGCGAGGAAGCCGATCGAGATCGAGAGGCCGAGCGGCAGCGCGTCGAGCTCCTCCAGCTGCACGTAGTAGGAGCCGTTGACGGCGACGAGGCCGAAGAAGAGGAAGACGAAGACCTCGCCGAAGCCGGCGTAGCCGTACGGTCGCGGCCCGCCCGTGTAGAGGACGCCGGCGGCGATCGAGAGGACGCCGATCAGCAGGATCACCCAGCCCGCGACCGCGGTCAGGTAGATGCCGCAGACGACCGCCACCGCGAAGGCGATCCAGGTCGCCCGCATCACCCGCTGTGGGGTCACCATCCCGCTCGCCGTCACCCTCACCGGCCCGAGCCGGTCGGCGGTGTCGGCGCCGCGCTTGGCATCGGAGTAGTCGTTGGCGAGGTTCGTCCCGATCTGGATGAAGATCGAGCCGACCAGGGCCGCGAAGAAAGCCCCCCAGCGCGGCAAGCGGCCGTAGAACTGAACGGCTGCGGCAGTGCCTACGAGTACGGGAGCTATTGCCGCCGGCAGCGTCCTCGGCCGCGCGGCCATGAGCCAGATTCTCATGCGCGCCTCGGGAACTTGCCGAAGTCCGGGGACCGTTTTTCCTTGAACGCCTCGCGCCCCTCGGCTGCCTCGTCGGAGCCGTAGAAGAGGAGGTTCGCATCGTGGGCGAGCTGCTGGATCCCGGCGTAACCGTCCTCGTGAGCGTTGAAGCTGGCCTTGACCAGGCGCAGGGCGAAGGGGGAGAGGGCGAGCATCTCGCGGCACCAGGCGACGGTCTCGCGCTCCAGCTCGGCGACCGGCACGACCGCGTTGACGAGCCCCATCTCGCGCGCCTCCTCGGCGTCGTACTGGCGGCAGAGCATCCAGAACTCCTTCGCCTTCTTGGTCCCGACGAGGTCGCGCAGCAGCGAGGCCCCGTAGCCGCCGTCCCAGGAGCCGACCCGCGGCCCGGTCTGGCCGAAGACGGCGTTGTCGGCGGCGATCGTCAGGTCGCAGCAAAGGTGGAGGATGTGGCCGCCGCCGATCGCGTAGCCGGCGACCATCGCGACCACCGGCTTCGGCAGCCGCCGCATCTGGATCTGCAGGTCGGTGACGTGGAAGCGGCCGACCGCGGCTCCCTCGGCGATGTACCCCGTGTCGCCGCGGACGGTCTGGTCGCCGCCCGAGCAGAAGGCGCGCTCGCCCTCGCCGGTCAGCAGGATGACGCCGACCTCGGGATCCTCCCGTGCCAGCTCCATCGCCGCCGAGACCTCGATCAGCGTCTGCGGCCGGAAGGCGTTCAAGACCTCGGGCCGGGCGATCGTCACTTTCGCGATCCCGCCGCCGGTCTCGTAGCGGATGTCCTCGTAGTCGCCGGGACCGGATTTCCACTCGATCGGCGCGTAGAGCTCGTTCTCTGGGGGAGCTCCTTTGTGGCGTTTGGGCATGATGGGCACGATATCCCGATGAAGCTCGACGACTGGCTCTCGCAGAGATCACAGAGCTGTCCCGACCGGACGGCGCTCCTCGCCGACGGCGCCTCGATGACCTACGCCGAGCTGGAGGCCGAGGCGACCTGGGTCGCGCGCCGGCTCGCCGCCCACGGCGTCCGCCGCGGCTCGACCGCGGCGCTGACGATGCACCCGCGCCGCGAGCAGGTCGTCCTCCTCCATGCGCTGATGAAGGTCGGCGCGGCCCTGCTGCCGCTCGGCCCGCGCCTGACCGCGGAGGAGCGGGCGACGATCGTCTCGGCCGTCGACCCGATCATCGACCTCGACGATCCCGGGATGCTGACCCAGACCGAGGCCGACATGCCGCTGCTCGGCGAGCACGACATGGACGCGATCTGCTGCCGCGTCCTCACCAGCGGCAGCACCGGCACACCGCGGCCGGTCCCGCTCTCCTACGGCAACTTCCTCTGGAACGCGGTCGGCTCCGGCTTCAACCTCGGCGTGCTGCCCGAGGACCGCTGGCTCTGCTGCGTGCCGCTCAGCCACATCGCCGGCCTCGGGATCGTCATGCGCTCGGTCATCTACGGGACCACGGCGGTCGTCCACGACGGCTTCGACGTCGACCGGGTGGGGGAGGCGCTGGAGCGCGATCGCATAACGGTGCTATCGCTGGTGACGACGATGCTGACGCGGCTGCTCGACGCCGGCGTCGACCTCTCCGGCCCGCGGGCGATCCTGGTCGGCGGCGGCCCGGTGCCGGAGGAGCTGCTGGAAGAGGCGACCGCGCGGGGTGCCACCGTGGTCCAGACCTACGGCCTGACCGAGACCTGCTCGCAGGTGACGACGCTCGCTCCCGCCGACGCCAAGCGCAAGCTCGGCTCCGCCGGGCGGCCGCTGCTGACCACCCACCTGCGGATCCGCGACGGCGAGATCCTGATCCAGGGACCGACCGTCGCGCCCGGCGCCGCCGATGCCGACGGCTGGCTCCACACCGGCGACCTCGGCCACATCGACGAGGAAGGCTTCCTCTACGTCCGCGACCGGATCGACGACATGATCGTCAGCGGCGGCGAGAACGTGATCCCGTCCGAGGTCGAGGAGGTCCTGCTGCGCCACCCAGCGGTCGGTGAGGCAGCGGTGATCGGCCGCGAGGACCCGGAGTGGCAGCAGGCGGTGACCGCGGTCGTCGTGCTCCAGAACGGTTACAGCGCGACCCCGGACGAGCTGCGCCGCCACTGCGCCGAGACACTGGCGGGCTTCAAAGTGCCGAAGCGGGTCGAGCTCGCCTCGGCCCTGCCGCGCACCCCCTCCGGGAAGCTGATGCGCAGGGCGCTCCGCTAGCCTGCCGCCTCATGCGAACCGACGACATCTTCTCCGACAAAGACGCCGACCTGGGCAAGCTCGACGGCAAGACCGTCGCCATCCTCGGCTACGGCTCCCAGGGGCACGCTCACGCCCTCAACCTCAAGGACTCCGGCGTCGAGGTGGTCGTCGGCCTGCGTCCCGACTCCTCCAGCCGCGCAAAGGCCGAGGAGGCCGGGCTCGAGGTGCTGGACATCGCCGAAGCCGCCAGCCGCGGCGACCTGGTGATGATCCTGCTGCCGGACGAGAAACAGGCCGAGGTCTGGCGCGAGGAGATCAGCGACGGGATCGCCCCCGGCAACCTGCTGCTCTTCGCCCACGGCTTCGCGATCCACTTCGGCGAGATCGAGCCGCCCCCCGGCGTCGACGTCGGCATGGTCGCCCCGAAGGGCCCGGGCCACCTGGTCCGCCGCCAGTACGAGGAAGGCAGCGGCGTCCCCTGCCTGATGGCCGTTCACCAGGACGCCACCGGCGACGCCCACGACCTCGTCCTCGCCTACGCCTCCGGGATCGGCGGCGGCCGCGCGGCGGTGATCGAGACCACCTTCAAAGACGAGTGTGAGACCGACCTCTTCGGCGAGCAGGCCGTCCTCTGCGGCGGCGCCTCCGAGCTGGTCCGCGCCGGCTACGAGACCCTGGTCGAGGCCGGCTACGACCCCCGCCTCGCCTACTTCGAGTGCCTGCACGAGCTGAAGCTGATCGCCGACCTGATGTACGAAAAGGGCATTCAGGGCATGCGCTACTCGATCTCCAACACTGCCGAGTACGGCGACATGACCCGCGGCAAACGCGTGATCGGCGACGACTCCCGCGCGGCGATGAAGCAGATCCTCTCCGAGATCCAGTCCGGCGAGTTCGCCAAAGAGTGGATCGCCGAGAACCGCGCCGGCGGCGAGAACTTCGACCGCATGCGCAAAGAGGGCGCCGGGCACGAAATCGAGGAGGTCGGCGGCGAGCTGCGCGGCCTCATGCCCTGGATCGACCAGGGCTTCAAAGACACGAAATAACGGGCGGGCGGCGTTTGCCGCCTTCAGCCTTTGATCGGCCCTCTGGGGTCGGTCTCGCCCTCGGGCAGCTTGCCGTCGCGGCCGACGTAGCCGTCCTTGCCGCCGACGCAGATGTAGATCGCGTCTTCTGAGTCGCTGAGGTTCTTGAAGCCGCGCACTACGGGGGCGTCGACCCAGGCGACGCCGCCGGGGCCGAGCTCGTGCTTCTCGCCGTCGAGCTCGATCTCGAGCCGTCCCTGGTGGACGAAGTAGAGCTCCTCCTGGACCTCGTGGAGGTGGCGGCCGGACTCGTAGCCGGGCGGCATCACCACGGCGTTGACGCCGAAGGCCTCCACTCCCAGCTCCTTGCGGACCTTGCGGAAGCCCCAGCCCTCGCCGAGATCGCCGATGTCGGAGACGGCATAGCCCTCGCCTTTGGTCACTTTCGCGCCTTCTGCCATCCCGCTCTTCCTCCTCGTTTGCGACGACTGGATTCGCTTGCAGCCTAGCCTCAGCGGCCGGCGGTCGCCCACGGGCTTTGGTCAATAACCTGTCGAGCCGGATGGCGCCTGAGACGACCCTGCAGATTCCCGCCGAGATCAAGCCCGCTGACGGGCGCTTCGGCTGCGGCCCTTCGAAGGTCCGCCCGGAGGCGCTGGCGCGCCTGGCGGAGCGCTCGGACCTGATGGGGACTTCGCACCGGCAGGCGCCGGTGCGCGACCTGGTGCGGGAGGTGCGGACCGGGCTCGGCGAGCTCTTCTCGCTGCCGGACGGCTACGAGATCGCCCTCGGCAACGGCGGCACCACCGCCTTCTGGGAGGCGGCGACGGCCTGGCTCGTGCGCGAGCGGTCGCTGCACCTCACCTACGGCGAGTTCTCGAGCAAGTTCGCCAAGTCGACGGCGGCGGCGCCGTTCCTGCAGGACCCGATCGTGGTCGAGGCCGAGCCCGGCGACGCGCCTGCGCCGACCGCCGACTCCGCCGCGGACGCGATCGCCTGGGCCCATAACGAGACCTCGACCGGAGTGATGGTTCCCGTCGAGCGCCCTGAGGGGGCGGCCGAGGCGCTCGTCCTGATCGATGCCACCTCCGGCGCCGGCGGCCTACCGGTCGACCTCACCCAGTGCGACGCCTACTACTTCGCTCCCCAGAAGGGATTCGCCTCCGACGGCGGCCTCTGGCTCGCCGCTCTCAGCCCCGCGGCGATCGCCCGGATCGAGGAGCTCGACGGCGCCGGCGACCGCTGGCAGCCCGCCTTCCTCTCGCTGCAGACCGCGCTCGACAACTCGCGCAAGGAGCAGACCTACAACACCCCGGCGCTGGCGACCCTGTTGCTGCTGGGCGACCAGGTCCAGTGGATGCTCGAGCAGGGCGGCCTCTCCGGCTGCGTCGAGCGCACCTCCGACTCCTCCGGCCGCCTCTACGGCTGGGCCGACCGCTGCGATTACGCGTCCCCGTTCGTCGCCGACCCGGCGAAACGCTCGCTGGTCGTGGGCACGATCGACTTCGACGACTCGATCGACGCGGCCGCGCTGGCGAAGGCGCTGCGTGCCAACGGGATCGTCGACGTCGAGCCCTACCGCAAGCTCGGCCGCAACCAGCTGCGGATCGGGATGTTCCCGGCGATCGACCCCGGCGACATCGAGGCGCTGACCGCCTGCATCGACTGGGTCGTCGAGAACGTCGACGGCGTGAGGGCCGCATGAAGGTCCTGGTCAAGGAGAAGATCGCCGACACCGGCGTCGACCTGCTGCGCTCGCAGTTCGAGGTCGACCTCGGGCTGGAGATGTCCGACGAGGAGCTGCGCGAGCAGATCTCCCAGTACGACGCGATCCTGATCCGCTCGGCGACGAAGATGACGCCGGAGCTGATCGAGCTCGCCGACAACCTCAAGGTGATCGGCCGCGCCGGCACCGGGGTCGACAACGTCGACATCCCGGCCGCCACCCGCCGCGGGATCATCGTCGCCAACGCGCCGGAATCGAACTCGGTCGCCGCCGCCGAGCACACCCTGGCCCTGGCGCTCGCCCTCTTCCGCATCGTCCCCCAGGCGCACGAATCGCTCGTCGCCGGCCGCTGGGACCGCGCCAAGTTCAAGGGCTCCGAGCTCTACGGCAAGACGCTCGGGGTGATCGGCTTCGGCCGCATCGGCCAGCTCGTCGCCAAACGCGCCCAGAGCTTCGAGATGGACGTCGTCGCCTTCGACAAGTTCGTCTCCGCCGAGCGCTTCCGCGAGCTTGGCGTCGAGGGGGCGGAGTCGATCGAGGAGCTGTTGGGCAAGGCCGACCTGATCACCCTGCACACGCCGAAGACGCCGGAGACGATCGGGATGATCAACGCCGAGACGATCGCGGCGATGAAGGACGGCGCCCGCCTCGTCAACTGCGCCCGCGGGGAGCTGGTCGACCTCGACGCCCTGGTCGACGGTCTCGAGTCCGGCAAGCTCGGCGGCGCCGCCCTCGACGTCTTCCCCGAGGAGCCCTTCACCGAGCATCCGGTCTTCTCCCGCGGCGACGTCGTCGTCACCCCGCACCTGGGCGCCTCGACCGCCGAGGCGCAGGACCGCGCCGGCGTCGTCACCGCCGAGCAGGTGACCGCGGCGCTGACCGGCGGCGTCGTCACCAACGCGGTCAACATCGCCGCCGTGCGGCCCGAGGTGATGGAAGCGCTGGCGCCGTTCGTCCCGCTCTGCGAAAAGCTCGGCCGGCTCGCCCAGGGCCTCGGCACCGGCTCGGTCGAGCGCGTATCCGCGGAATTCCGCGGCCGCATCGCCTCCCACGACACCCGCCTGCTCGGGATCGCCGTCCTCGCCGGCATCCTCTCCGGCCACACCGAGGAGCCGGTCAACCTCGTCAACGCGCCGCAGATGGCCGAGGAGCGGGGGATCGAGCTGACGGCCACCACCGACGCCGGCGCCGAGGACTTCACCGAGCTGGTCCGCGTCCGCGTCACCACCGCCGACGGTGAGGTCGAGGTCGCCGGCACCAGCGTCGGCCCGCGCAACGAGCCCTACCTCGTCTCCGCCTGGGGCGAGAGCTTCTACCTGCCCTTCGCCGAGCACATCACCGTCTTCCGCTACGCCGACCAGCCGGGGATGATCGGCCGCGTCGGCACCCTCTTCGGCGAAGAGGGCGTCAACATCGTCTCCGCCGCCGTCGGCGCCGAAAGCGGGGGGGAGCGCGCGGTGATGGCGCTGACCACCGACGCGCCGGTGCGAGGGGAGACGATCGAGAAGATCCTCGCCCTCGAGGGCTTCTCCAACGGTCGCTCGGTCGATCTCTGAGCTGTAGACACCTGCCGGCGCCGGCCGCAACGTCCGGCTGAAACGCTTGTTCGTATGGGAGGGTCGTCGTGACCCTGCCAGGGACCTCTATGAAGAAGCTGACTCTGATCGTGTTGACGTTGCTCGCGACCCTGCTCGCGCCGCCGGCCTACGCGGAACCCGGCCCGTTGACCCTGCTCCTCTCCGGGAACGGCGCCGACAACGTCTTCCGTATCGGCCTCAGCCCGGACGGGCGCGAATACCTGATCTCCTCGGAAGCGATGCTCGAAGCCGGCGGCGACATCTGCCGCCACCCGGAAGAACGGATGACCGAACTCGCCTGCGATGCGCCGGCGATAGCCGGCTTCGAAGTCAACCTGGTCGGCGGGGACGACCTGGCGGTGCTGAGTTCGGACATTCCCGTCCCGGCGACGCTGCGCGGCGGCCCGGGTCGCGACCGGCTGGCGGGCGGAAGCGTCGCCGACAAGATCATCGGCGGTCCCGATGCCGACGCTCTCAGCGGCCGGCGCGGCGACGACCTGCTCGTCGGCGGCCCCGGCGAGGATCGCCTGGTCGGGGGTCAGGGCAACGACCAGCTGCGCGGCGGTCCCGGAACGGACCTCCTGGTCGGCGGCCCCGGTCACAACTCGCTGCTGCAGTAGGCCGCGTTACGCCAGCTCGCGCGCGGGCTCGCGCCGGCCGACGATCCGCCCGCCGACGAAGGCGATCGCGACCAGCAGGCCGACCAGCGAAAGCGCCGCGTCGAGCCGGAACGCCGCCTGGACCCCGTCGGCGAAAGGCGGGATCGCCGCTGAGAAGACCGTCGTCGTCAAGCCGAGCCCGATCGAGCCGCCGGCGATCTGGAACATGTAGACGATGCCGCCGGCGAGGCTCGTCTGCGATTCGTCGACCGAGGTGACGCCGGCGGTGGTCGCGGTGGGGATGAAGCTGCCGGCGCCGATGCCGAGCACGACCATCCCCGGGATCAGGGCGCCGTAGCCCGAGCCCTCGTCGAGGAACGAGAGTAGGAACGGGCCGAGGGTGATCAGGGCCGCGCCGACCACCGCCAGCCGCTTCGCCCCGACCCGGTCGTAGAGCGGTCCGGCGGCGAATGAGGCGAGGGCGAAAACGGCGAGGAAGGGCAGCATCCCCAGCCCCGCCTCCAGCGCCGAGTAACCGAGCTGTTTCTGCATGAACTGCGGCAGGTAGAGCAGGGCGGCGAAGAAGGTCGCGGCCATGAAGAGAACGGCGATGCAGGAGGCGGTAAAGCTCTCGTTGCGGATCACCTCCCGTGGGACCAGCGCGTGGGTGCCGGCGCGCCGCTCGATCGGGACGAAGGCGGCGAGCCCGCTTACGGCCAGCGCGAGCATCGCCAGCACCCGCGGATCGCCCCAGCCCCAGTCGGCGGCCTGATCGAGCGCCAGGAGGAGGGAGACCAGGCCGATCGATATCGCGGCGATCCCCGGGTAGTCGATCCTGCGGTCGCCGCTCTCGGGCTCCTTCACGTGCACGAGCCAATAGGTGACGCCGACGGCGAAGAGGGCGATCGGCACGTTGAGGAAGAAGATCCAGCGCCAGCTCAGCTCGTCGGTGAGTACGCCGCCCAGCAGCGGCCCGATCGCGTTGCCGAGGCCGGCGGCCCCGATGATGATCCCGCCCGCGAGTCCGGCCTTCTCTTCGGGGAGGATCTCGTAGGTCATCCCGAGGATCGCCGGCCACATCAGGGCACCGCCGATCCCCATCACCACCCGCGCTCCGATCAGCCAGGTCTCGGTCTGGGCGGCGCCGCCCAGCGCCGACATCGAGGCGAAGATCGCGCTGCCGACAAAGAAGGCGTTGCGGCGCCCGAACATGTCGGCGAGGCGGCCGCCGGTGACGATCATCACCCCGAAGGTCAGCGCGTAGGCGTTGATCACCCACTGGATCGTGTTGATGCTGGTGTGGAAGTCGCTCTCCATCGTCGGCAGGGCGACGTTGACCGCCGTGAAATCGTTGGCGATTACGACCACGGCCATGCCCATCGCGAAGAGGGCGAGCCAGTTGGTGCGCTGCGGGCCGGTGGCTTCCGGGGTTGCGATTCGCGGAGCCTACGCTAAGGTTCGGAGCTGAATGGGCACCCGGCTCGACAGCCTCGCGCTACTCCTTCTCCTCCCCCCTCGGGGGGAATAGCGCTGGGCGGCGCGATAGCCGCGAGAGACATAAAAGGCCATTCGATTCAAAGAGAGAAGGAGAGGTCCACCATGAGTTTCGGACCGCAAGCTGAGACCAAATCCGACGCAGACCGCGTCCACATCTTCGACACCACGCTGCGAGACGGGGAGCAGTCGCCCGGGATCTCGCTGAACACGGCCGAGAAGGTCGAGATCGCCCAGCAGCTCGCCCGCCTGGGGGTCGACGTGATCGAGGCGGGCTTCCCGATCACTTCGCCCGGTGACTTCGAGGCCGTCCAGGAGATCTCACGCAAGGTCGAGGGGCCGGTGATCTGCGGTCTCGCCCGCACCCACAAGGCCGACATCGACGCGGCGTGGGGGGCGGTGAAGGAGGCGGCGCGGCCGCGCATCCACACCTTCATCTCGACCTCCGACATCCACATCGAGCACCAGCTGAAAACCGACCGCGAGGACGTCAAGGGCCAGGCCCGGGCAGCAGTTTCGCTGGCCAAGAGCTACTGCGATGACGTCGAGTTCTCGCCGATGGACGCGACCCGCGCCGACATCGAGTTCACGGCCGAAGTCTGCGCGATCGCGGTGGAAGAGGGTGCGACCACGGTCAACATCCCCGACACCGTCGGCTACACGACGCCGGAGGAGTACGCGGACTACTTCCGGCGCCTGTACGAGCTGGTGCCGGGGCTGCGCGAGGTCGAGACCTCGGTCCACTGCCACGACGACCTGGGGATGGCGGTCGCCAACTCCTACGCCGGGGTCCTGGCCGGGGCGCGGCAGGTCGAGTGCGCGATCAACGGGATCGGCGAGCGGGCCGGCAACTGCTCGCTGGAGGAGATCGCGATGCTGATCGACGTCCGCGAGGACGTGCACGGCCTCTGGACCGAGATCAACACGCGGGAGATCGCCCGCACCAGCCGCATGGTCAGCCGCCTGACCGGCTACCCGGTGCAGCCGAACAAGGCCGTGGTCGGGCGCAACGCCTTCGCCCACGAGTCCGGGATCCACCAGGACGGCGTCCTGAAGGAGCGCAGCACCTACGAGATCATGGACGCGACCGAGGTCGGCCTGGAGTCGAACTCGATCGTCCTGGGCAAGCACTCCGGCCGCCACGCGCTGAAGGACGCCCTGGAGCAGCTGGGCTTCAAGGTCGAGGGCCAGGCGCTGAACAACGCTTTCAAGGCGTTCAAGGAGGTCGCCGACCGCAAGAAGCAGGTGACCGCCCTGGACCTGGAGGCGATCGTCTCCGACGAGATGCGCGAGCGCTCCGACGCCCACGACCTGGCCTGGTTCGAGGTCGAGGCCGGCACCCGCAAGCCGCCGGTGGCGAAAGTGGCCGTCACCCGCCCGAACGGCGAGGAATCGGTCGGCGAAGCCAGCGGCGACGGCCCCGTCGACGCGATCTTCCACGCGATCCAGGCCGCCGTCGACACCGAGTGCGAGCTGGTCGAGTACAAGGTCGAGGCGGTGACCGGGGGAGAGGACGCCCTGGGCGAAGTGGCGGTGCAGCTGCGGGCCGCGGGGCGGTTGGCCACGGGCCAAGGCGTGGCCACGGACATCCTCGAGGCAAGCGCCCGCGCGTACGTCCGAGCGATCTCGAACGCCCTGGAAGGGGCAGCGACGCGCGAGGCCGAGGCGGCGACCGCCGAGGCCGCGGTGGAACGGACGCCTGGGCCTTAGGGCTCGGGGGTACGGGCAGTCCTAGGAGCAGGGAACACCTCAGACCGCATCAACCTCCCCTTTCAGGTGAGGAGGTTGATGCGGTCCCGAGGCTGAGGCGGGAGTCACGCTTCCGCCACACAGACGCGCCTGAATCAACACAAACCGCGCGCCACACGCGCGCTTTTCCTCGGCACGATCGCAGCGTGTCCCGCAAGTCTGTCCCAGACCTTGTAGAGCAAGGAATTTCACGGACTCGCGGTGACGATCGGGGACTCGCGGAGTTGGCGAGCCGCCAGTACGGGGTGGTAAGTCGAGGCCAGTTGCTCGATCGGGGTTGGACGAAGGAACAGATCGATTGGCGGATTCACACGGGACGCCTGCACCGAAAGCACGACGGCGTCTACGCGGTGGGGCATCGCTTGATCCCGAAGCAGGGTCTGTGGATGGCGGCGGTTCTCGCCTCTGGACCCGAAGCGCTCCTCAGCCACCGGACCGCCGCGGCGCTCTGGGGCATTCGCGGCTACTCGGGCGGTGCGATCCACGTCACCGTCCCCCGCAAGAGCACTTCTACGAAGCGGATCCGCAGGCACTTCTCGCACGTGCCATCAGACGAGCGGGCGGTTGAGGAAGGGATCCCAGCCACTTCCGTTCACCGGACGATCTTCGACTTGGCGGCCATCGCCTCTACCGACGAGGTGGTGGCGATGATCAGGGAGGCCGAATACCTGAACCGCTGGGACCGGCTTTCGCTCCCGGATCTCCTGGAGCGCTATCCGGGGAAGCGGGGCTCCCGCAAGGTGCGGTTCGCCCTGCAACGTCTGGAGGAAGAGCCTCCCGGCCGCAAGCGCTCGACGCTCGAGGAACGCTTCGCGCCCTTCCTGCGCCGGCACCGCCTCCCCCTACCCCGCTTCAACGACTGGATCCTCCTCGGCGCCAAGCGCTTCCAGGTCGACTGCCACTGGCCGCACCTACGCCTCATCGCTGAGCTCGACGGCTGGGAGGGTCATTCCACCCGCTCGGCCTTCCAGGACGACCGTGCTCGCGACCGCGTCCTTCACGTGGCCGGCTACTCGGTAATTCACCTCACCTGGAACCAGCTGGACGTCGAACCCGAGGCGATCGCCTCTGATCTTCGACGCTTGCTCCTGGCAGATAGATAAAGAGCAACCAGAACCAGAAGAACCACCCAACCAGCCTCCCAGCGGGGCCGCACCCACCTCTACCTGCCGAAGTGGAGGTGGGTGCGGCCCGCCCGCCCTTTTGTCTAAGCCACATTACAAACGTCTGTGATAGCGTACAGCGCCATGGCAACCGCAACCGCCTCAAAGACCGACCCCGCAACCTCCGTCGGCCCGCGCATCCGTGCCCTGCGCGACGCTATGGGCTATTCCCTCCGTGACCTTGCCGAGCGCTCCGGGGTCTCGGCGCCGATGCTCTCGCAGGTCGAGCGCGGGGAGACCTCGCCGACGCTCGCCGTCGCCGGCAAGATCGCCGCCGGCCTCGAGTTGACGCTCTCGCAGCTGCTCCGCCTCGACGAGGGCCAGCACGTGGTCCTCAGCCGCGCCGCGGACCGCCGCCGCTCCGAGCGCCGTGGCCATCGCTTCGAGGAGCTGACGCCGCCGCTGCCGGGGCAGCGCGCTGACGTTTCGCTGCACGTGCTGGCACCCGGTGCCACCACGGGCGGCCGCGAGGACCCGCCGATGCACGAGCCGGGCAGTCGCGAGACCGCGGTCGTCCTCGCCGGCACCCTGGTGCTGGTCGTCGACGGCGCCCGCCACGAACTGCAAGAGGGGGACAGCGTCACCTTCGACGCCGACCTGCCACACCACTTCGAGAACGAAGGCGCGGAGGCGACCCGCTTCCTCGCCGTGATCGCCGCCGGCCTCAGGAGGTCATAAGAAAAATGCCGAAAACGATGTTCGACAAGATCTGGGAGCAGCACGAGGTCTCGCCGGGGCTGATCTACATCGACCTGCACCTGGTCCACGAGGTCACCTCGCCGCAGGCCTTCGACGGCCTCCGCCTGGCCGACCGCAAGGTCCGCCGCCCGGACAAGACCCTGGCCACCGCCGACCACAACACCCCGACCGACGGGACGATGGCGGCGCGCCTGATCGCCGACCAGCTCTCCCGCGTCCAGGTCGAAACGCTGGAGCGCAACTGCGCCGAGTTCGGCGTCCCGGTCTACTCGCTGGGCTCCGACCGCCAGGGCATCGTCCACGTGATCGGCCCGGAGCTGGGCGTAACCCAGCCGGGGATGACGATCGTCTGCGGCGACAGCCACACCTCCACCCATGGCGCTTTCGGGGCGCTGGCATTCGGCATCGGCACCTCCGAGGTCGAGCACGTGCTCGCCACCCAGTGTCTGGTCCAGAAGCGGCCGAAGACGATGCGGATCAACTACTCGGGCGAGCTGCGCCCCGGCGTCACGCCCAAGGACCTGATCCTGGCGACGATCGGCCGTCTCGGCACCGGTGGCATGACCGGCTACGCGGTCGAGTACGCCGGGCCCGCGATCGAGGCGCTCTCGATGCCCGGCCGGATGACGATCTGCAACATGACGATCGAGGGCGGCGGCCGCGCCGGGATGATCGCCCCCGACGAGACCACCTTCGAGTGGGTCAAGGGCCGCCCGGCCGCGCCCACCGACTTCGCCGCGGCGATGGCCCGCTGGCGCGAGCTGCCGACCGAGCCCGGCGCCAGCTTCGACAACGAGGTCGAGATCGACGCCTCGAGCATCTCGCCGATGGTCACCTGGGGCACCAACCCCGGCCAGGTCGTCGAG
This sequence comes from Solirubrobacterales bacterium, assembly GCA_036277955.1. Taxonomy (GTDB): domain Bacteria; phylum Actinomycetota; class Thermoleophilia; order Solirubrobacterales; family 70-9; genus VAYN01. The sequence continues at coordinate 69,037 of DASULV010000031.1, forward strand.
GTCACCGACCGCGTCCCCGACCCTGCCGAGCTCGACTCGCCCGCCGACCGCGAGGCCGCCGAGCGCGCCCTCGCCTACATGGGCCTGGAGGCGGGCACGCCGATGACCGAGGTCGCCCCGGAACGGGTCTTCATCGGCTCCTGCACCAACAGCCGGATCGAGGACCTGCGCGAGGCCGCCGCGATCGTCGAGGGCCGCAAGGTCGCCAGCGGCGTCAACGCGATGGTCGTCCCCGGCTCCCAGCAGGTGAAGAAGGCGGCCGAGGAAGAGGGCCTCGACGAGGTCTTCAAGAGCGCCGGCTTCGACTGGCGCGTGGCCGGCTGCTCGATGTGCCTGGGGATGAACCCGGACACGCTGAACGAAGGCGAGCGCTGCGCCTCGACCTCGAACCGCAACTTCGAGGGGCGCCAGGGCAAGGGCGGCCGCACCCACCTCGTCAGCCCGAAAATGGCCGCCGCCGCGGCCGTCGAGGGCCACTTCGTCGACATCAGGGAATGGAGCTGAAGATGCGACCCGTAGACAAGATCGAAGGCAAGGTGTCGGTCCTCGATCGCAGCGACGTCGATACCGACCAGATCATCCCCAAGCAGTTCCTCAAGCGGGTCGAGCGGACCGGCTTCGGCGAGTTCCTCTTTTACGACTGGATCCGCGACGGCGAGATCGAGCTGGAGCCGAACCCGATCCTCGTCACCGGGGCCAACTTCGGCTGCGGCAGCTCGCGCGAGCACGCTCCCTGGGCGCTCGAGGACTTCGGTTTCAAGGCGATCCTGGCGCCGTCCTTCGCCGACATCTTCTACTCGAACTGCACGAAGATCGGGCTGCTGCCCGCGATCCTCGACGAGGAGCACTGCCGCGCGGTGGCCGAGGCGGGGGAGGCCCGGATCGACCTCGACGACGAGACCGTCAACTGCGCCGCCGGCGTCTTCCAGTTCCAGATCGAGCACGACGTCAAGCACCGGCTGCTGAATGGGCTCGACGACATCGGGATCACGCTCGAAAACTCGGGCGCGATCGACCAGTTCGAGAGCGGCGGCGCGGCCTCGCTGGGGCCGGTAACGACCAGCCTCTAGACCGAGAGGAGGCCTCCGTGGCCGACCAGTTCAAGCAGCCGATGAACACCGGCGCCCGCGAGTGGGACGCCAAGACCTACGACGAGGTCTCCGACCCCCAGTTCGAATGGGGGATGGAGGTGCTGGAGCGGCTCGAGCTGCGCGGCGACGAGACCGTCGTCGACGCCGGCTGCGGCTCCGGCCGCGTCACCGAACAGCTGCTCGAGCGGCTGCCGGAGGGACGCGTGATCGCCGTCGACGGCTCCGAGGCGATGGTCGCGAAAGCCCAGGAGCGGCTCGGCGACCGCGCCGACTACCTGGTCAGCGACCTGGTCGAGCTGCACCTGCCCGAGCCGGTCGACATGGTCTTCTCGACCGCGACCTTCCACTGGATCCCCGACCACGCCCGCCTCTTCCGCAAGATCCGCCGTGTCCTGCGCCCCGGCGGCCGCCTCGTCGCCCAGTGCGGCGGCAAGGGCAACGTCGCCCGCCACACCGAAGCGATCGCCGCCGTCGCCGCCGACCCCGAGTACGGGCAGCACCTGAATCAGGCGAAAGACCTCTGGAACTTCGCGGCGCCGGAGGAGACGGAGCCGCGCCTCGACGCCGCCGGCTTCACCGGCGTGCGCTGCTGGCTGCAGCCGAAGCCGGTCCAGCCCTCGCGCCCGCTCGAGTTCATCTCCACGGTGACCCTCGGTCCCGTCCTCGACCAGCTGCCGGAGGAGAAACGCCGCCCCTTCGCCGAAGCGGTCCTCGCCGAGCACGAGGAGCCCTTCGTCCTCGACTACGTCCGCCTCAACATCGAGGCCGACGCGGCCCAGGACTGACGCGTAGAGTGCCGAGGCTCGTGAACGGCACCCCGCGCATAGTCGTCCTGCCCGGCGACGGGATCGGGCCCGAGATCGTCGGCGCGGCCCGTCAGGTCCTCGACGCCCTCGGCGAGTTCTCCTACGACGAGCGCCTGATGGGCGGCTGCTCGATCGACGAGCACGGCACCGCCCTCACCGACGAGGTGCTTGAGACCTGCCGCAATGCCGACGCGGTCCTCCTCGGCGCCGTCGGCGGCCCCAAGTGGGACACCACCGACCCGGACGCGCCGCGCCCTGAGCAGGGGTTGCTCGGCCTGCGCAAGGGGATGGGCCTCTACGCCAACCTGCGCCCGGTCCGGCCCAGCCCGGCCCTGGTCAGCGCCAGCCCGCTGCGCGAAGAGCGAATCGCCGGCACCGACCTGCTCGTCGTCCGCGAGCTCACCGGCGGCATCTACTTCGGGACCTCTGGCCGTGAGAACGGCTCCGCCTACGACACCTGCGAGTACTCGGTCGAGGAGATCGACCGCATCGCCCGGACCGCCTTCGAAGCCGCCCGCCGCCGCGCCGAGAGCTCCGGCCGCAAGGCCAAGGTCACCTCGGTCGACAAGGCGAACGTGCTCGAGACCTCCCGCCTCTGGCGCGAGGTGGTCGGCAACATCGCCCCCGAGTACGGCGACGTCGAGCTCGAGCACCTGCTGGTCGACAACGCAGCGATGCAGCTCGTCTCCCGCCCGGCCGACTTCGACGTCGTCCTCGCCGAGAACCTCTTCGGCGACATCCTCAGCGACGAGGCGGCGATGCTGACCGGCTCCCTGGGGATGCTCCCGTCCGCCAGCCTCGGCGCCGAGGGCGAGCCCGGCCTCTTCGAGCCCGTCCACGGCTCCGCCCCCGACATCGCCGGCAAAGGCGTCGCCAACCCGCTCGCCACCTTCCTCTCGGCGGCGATGATGCTGCGCCACGGCCTCGGCCGCGGTGAGGAGGCGACCCGGATCGAGGTCGCCGTCGACGCCGTGCTGGAGCGCGGCCTGCGCACCTCCGACCTCGCCTCCGGGACCGTCGTCGAGCCCCCGACCAGCGAGAGCCCGGCCACGGTCACCGAAGTCGGTACGGAGGAGATGACCGCGGCAGTCCTGGAGGAGCTCTCCGCCTAGAACCGCCGCGGGGGGTTCGGCTACGGCGCCGTCACCGCCCGTCGGCGAGCTTGCCGCCGGCAACCGCGTCGTCGCCCAGTTTTCCGCTGGTGACGGCACCGTTGGTCAGTTTGTTGGTGGTGAGACGCCGTTTTTGATCTTGCTGGCGATCACTGCGCCGTCGGACGAGGGATTCGCATCTGTTCCACTCCATAAGTCGGTTCCGAGCCTTCATTCGCCCCGGCGGGCCTGAAGCCCTTTGACCCATCGGGCATAATTCCCCAACATGGATCCGGTCGAGTTGATTTGGCGGAACGGCGAGTTCCTTCCCTGGGAGGACGCCCAGACCCACGTGCTGAGCCACGGGCTGCACTACGGAACCGGCGTCTTCGAGGGCATCCGCTGCTACGAAACCGCCCGCGGGCCGGCGATCTTCCGCCATCACGACCACCTCGACCGGCTCGAGAAGTCGGCCGAGCTCTACTACCTGGAGCTGCCGTACTCGATCGAGGAGATCCGCCAGGCGACGCACGAGCTGCTGCGCCGCAACGACCTTCGCTCCGCCTACATCCGGCCGCTCGCCTACCGCGGCTACGGCAGCCTCGGCCTCTACGCGAAAGACGCGCCGATCGACCTGATCATCGCCGCCTTCCCCTGGGGCGCCTACCTCGGCGAGGAGAGCAAGAACGGCGGCATCCGCGCCAAGGTCTCGAGCTGGCGCCGGATCAGCCCCGGCGGCTCGATCCCGCACGCCAAGGCCTCGGGCTCCTACCTCAACTCGATCCTCGCCAAGACCGAGTCCCACAACGCCGGCTACGACGAGGCGATCCTGCTCGACGAACGCGGCTTCGTCTGCGAGGGCTCGGGCGAGAACATCTTCGTCGTCCGCGACGACCAGATCCTCACCCCGCCGCACGTCGCCTCGATCCTCGACGGGATCAACCGCAAGTCGGTGATCCAGATCGCCCGCGACCTCGGCTACGCCGTGGTCGAGCGGGACATCGCCCGCGCCGAGCTCTACCTGGCCGACGAGGTCTTCCTCACCGGTACGGCGGCCGAGCTGGTTCCGGTGCGCGAGATCGACGACCACCCGCTCGGCGAGCCGGGCGAGGTCACCCGCCAGGTCCAGGCGAAGTTCGAAGACGCCCTCTACGGCCGCGCCGAGGAGTACCTGGAGTGGCTCGACTTCGTCGAGACCCCCGAGGCTGCTTCCGACTCCACCGAGGAGTCCGACTCCGAGTCGATCGGGCGAATTACCCCCGCCGCATAAGCGGCCGGCGCGGCTTGTCCGCGCACCTCGGGCCCCGGTGCCCACCCGATCTTCTTCGACTCGAAAGGCAGCAGCGATGGAACAGGTGAAGCTTTATGACACGACCTTGCGCGACGGGATGGGCGGCCGCGGCATGTCCCTCTCGGTGGGCGAGAGGCTCAAGGTAGCCCAGGCCCTCGACACCCTCGGCGTGCAGTTCGTCGAGGCCGGTTTCCCGAGCAGCAACCCGAAGGAAGCCGAGCTCTTCGAGCGGCTGGCCGAAGTCGAGTTCGAGAACGCGACGATCGTCGCGTTCGGGATGACCCGCCGGCGCGACCGCGCTGCCGCCGAGGATGAGGCGCTGGGGGTCCTGACCTCGTCCTTCGCGCCCGCGATCTGCCTCGTCGGCAAGAGCTCGCCGCTCCACGTCGAGAAGGTAATCCGCGTCAGCCGCGAGGAGAACCTGGCGATGATCGCCGACTCGATCGCCTTCTGCCGCGAGCAGGGCAAGCGGGCGATCTTCGACGCCGAGCACTTCTTCGACGGCTACCGCGAAGACAGCACCTACGCGCTGGAATGCGTCAAGGCGGCGGCCGAGGCCGGGGCCGAGAACGTGACCCTCTGCGATACCAACGGCGGCAGCCTGCCGAGCTTCGTCGCCGAGGCGACGGCTGCCGCCGCGGACGCGGTCGGGGGCTCGGTCGAGCTCGGGATCCACACCCACGACGACGCCGGGTGCGCGGTGGCCAACTCGCTCGCCGCGGTCGAAGCCGGCGCCCGTCTCGTCCAGGGCTGCGTCAACGGCTACGGGGAGCGCTGCGGCAACGCCAACCTCGCCTCGATCCTGCCGGCCCTGCAGCTGAAGATGGGCTTCGAGGTGGTGACGCCCGCGCAGCTGGCGAGCCTGGCGCCGACCGCGCACTACCTCGATGAACTCTGCAACCTGACCCCGGATCCGGACCGGCCCTACGTCGGCCGCAACGCCTTCGCCCACAAGGCGGGCATGCACGCGGCAGGAGTCGAGGCCGACGCCAGCACCTTCGAGCACCTCGACCCGGCGCTGGTCGGCAACGAGCGCGACATCGTCGCCTCCGAGCTGGCGGGCAAGGCGACGATCCGCAGCCAGGCCGAGCGGGCCGGTATCGAGCTCGACGACGAGGCGGCGACGCGGGCGGTGCAGCGCCTGAAGGAGAAGGAGCACCGCGGCTACCACTACGAGGCGGCGCCGGCCTCGTTCGAGCTGCTGCTGCGCCACGAGGCCGGGACCTACAAGCCGCTCTTCCGCCTCGAGGGCTTCCGCGTCGTCGTCGAAAAGCACGCCGACGGCGAGGTGGCCACCGAGGCGACGGTCAAAGTCGAGGTCGACGGCGAGCGCTACTTCGAGGCGGCTGAGGGCAACGGGCCGGTCAACGCGCTCGACAAGGCGCTGCGGGCCGCGATCGCCGGCAAGTACCCGCACCTGGCCGAGGTCGAGCTGACCAACTACAAGGTGCGGATCCTCGACGAAGCCCACGGCACCGGCGCGGTGACCCGGGTCCTCCTCGATTCCGCCGACGGCGAGCGCGAGTGGGGGACCACCGGCGTCTCGGAGAACATCATCGAGGCCTCCTGGGAGGCGCTGGTCGACTCGCTGGAGTACGCCTTCCAGTGAGTACCGATCACCAACAGAACAACGACCAGATCCCACTCGCTCGGCCCGAGATCGGCCCGCGCGAGGAGGAGCTGGTGCGCGAGGTGCTGCGCTCCGGGCAGCTCTCGCTGGGGCCGATGGGGGAGCGCTTCGAGCGCGAGTTCGCCGCCTGGCTCGGCGTCCCCGACGCGGTGATGACCTCCAGCGGCACCACGGCGCTGCACCTCGGCGTGCGGATGCTGGGCTGGGGCGAGGGCGACGAGGTCGTCACCAGCCCCTTCAGCTTCGTCGCCTCGGCCAACTGCCTGCTCTATGAGCGCGTGCGGCCGGTCTTCGTCGACGTGGAGGAGGAGACGCTCGACCTCGATCCCGCCGCGGCCGCCGCTGCGGTCGGCGAGCGCACGGTCGGCCTGCTGCCGGTCCACATCTTCGGCTACCCGGCGGCGATGCCTAAGCTGGAGGCGCTTGCTTCCCAGGATGGCCTCGGCATCCTCGAGGACGCCTGCGAGGCGCTCGGCGCGGTCGACTCCGAGGACCGCAAGGTCGGCGCCCGCGGCAACCTCGCCACCTTCGCCTTCTACGCCAACAAGCAGATGACGACGGGGGAGGGGGGCATGATCGTCCCCCGCGATGCCGACGAGGCCGCGCGCCTGCGCTCGGAGCGCAACCAGGGCCGCGCCGTCGACATGGGCTGGCTCGATCACGACCGCCTCGGTTTCAACTACCGCCTCTCCGACCTCGCCGCCGCCCTCGGCGTCGCCCAGGTCGAGAAGCTCGACTCGCTGCTCGAGCGCCGCGCCGCGGTGGCGCGGATGTACGAGGAGCGGCTCGCCGGGATCGAGGGGCTGCGGACGCCGATGGCCGGCCGCGGCACCGAGGTCCGCAGCTGGTTCGTCTACACGGTGCGCCTGCCGCAGGGCGCCGATCGGGATGCCACCATCGCCCGCCTTGCCGAGCGCGGCGTCGCTTCCAAGGCCTATCTGCCCTGCATACATCTCTTCCCGCACCTGCGCGAGCTCGGCTACCGCGAGGGCCAGTTCCCGGTCGCCGAAGCCGCCTCGGCCGACTCCCTGGCGCTGCCGTTCTTCCCGGCGATGGGCGAGGCGCAGGTGGACCGCGTCTGCCAGGAGCTGGCCGCGGCCCTCGGGCAGGCGCCGCTCCCGGCATAATCGCCCGCCCGATGGGACGTTTCCGCAAAGACCCCGACCCACGCTTCTGGCGGCTCAACCGCTCGCTGGCCTTCGACAGCTGGCTGGCGCCCTACGACATCGACCAGTCGAAGGCCCACGCCCGCGGTCTCTGCGGGATCGGCGTCCTCACCGAGGACGAGCTGGCCCAGATCGAGGCGGGCCTCGACCGCGTGCGCGCCCGCATGGCCGAGCACGGCTTCGAGTTCGACCCGGCCGACGAGGACATCCACATGGCCATCGAGCGGTTGCTCGGCGAGGAGATCGGCCCGCTCGCCGGCAAGCTCCACACCGGCCGCTCGCGCAACGACCAGGTCGCCACCGACGTGGCGATGGTCGTCCAGGCGCACTCGCTGCGGGCGATCGAGCTCTGCGGCGCCGCGATGCAGCGTCTCCTCGGCCTCGCCGAGGAGCACAAGGACTGGACGATGCCCGGCTACACCCACCTGCAGCGCGCCCAGCCGGTCTACCTCGGCCACCACCTGCTCGCGTACTTCTGGATGCTTGCCCGCGACGTCCTCCGCTTCCAGTTCGCCCTCGACAGCGCCTCGGTGATGCCGCTCGGCTCCGGCGCCCTCGCCGGCGTCAACTGGGAGATCGACCGCCAGTCGGTCGCCGCCGACCTCGGCTTCGCTCACGTCTCCCACAACTCGATCGACGGCTCGTCCAACCGCGACTTCGTCCTCGACTACCTGAACGCCGCCTCGACCTGCGCGATGCACCTCTCGCGCCTCGGCTCGGAAATCGTCATCTGGTCGAGCAGCGAGTTCGGCTTCTGCGAGCTCGACGAGTCCTTCTCCTCAGGGAGTTCGATCATGCCGCAGAAGAAGAACCCCGACTCGGCCGAGCTCTTGCGCGCGAAGAGCCCGCGCGTCGCCGCCTCGCTGCAGACCCTGCTCGGGGTGATGCACGCACTGCCGCTCACCTATGGCAAGGACATGCAGGAGGACAAGGAGCCGCTCTTCGACGCGATCGACACGATCGAGGCCTGCCTCGACGCCACCGCCGGGATGCTCGACGGGATCGAGTTCCGGCGCGAGCGGATGGAGGAGGCCTCCGGCGACGAGATGTTGGCGGCGACCGAGGTCGCCGACCTGCTGGTCCGCCGCGGCGTCCCCTTCCGCGAGGCGCACGGGATCGTCGGCGGCCTCGTCCGCGACGCGGTCGAGCGCGGCAAATCACTCTCCGAGCTGACCCCCGAGGAGCTGCGCGAGCGCTCCGAGCACCTCGACGATTCCTACTACGAGGTGCTGCAGCGCAGCAGCTGGCTGGAGTCGAAGCGGATCGCCGGCGGCACCGGCTCGGCCCCGCTGGCGCGGCAGCTGGAGGAGGCGCGCGAGACCCTCGCCGCGGTCCAGGCCAGGGTCGCCCGCGGGTGAAGCAGCGGCCCTCAGGGTCGCGACGCCGGGCCCAACGGCTCGGAGAGCCGTTGGGGGCTGATTTCTTCGACCGCCGGGTCCATGACGTCGCCAGGGACCTGATCGGCTGCACGCTCCTCTACGAAGGTTGCGGCGGCGTCATCGTCGAGACCGAGAGCTACGAGGCCGACGACCCGGCTTGTCACGCCTATGTCGGCCTCACCGAGCGCACCAAGGTTCTCTTCGGGCCGCCCGGCTACGCCTACGTCTATCTCTCCTACGGGATCCACAGCCTGCTGAACGCGGTCGCCGAACCGGAGGGAGAGGCGGCCGCGGTCCTGATCCGGGCGCTGGAACCGACCGACGGGATCGAGCTGATGCGCGAGCGCCGCCAGGTCAAGTCCGACCTCGACCTCTGCTCGGGGCCGGGGAAGCTGACCGAGGCGCTCGGGATCGACCTCAGCGACAACGAACGCGAGATCACCCAGGAGCCGTTCCTGATCACACCGCCGGAAGGGGAGCGGCCGGAGATCGTCACCGGTCCCCGTATCGGCATCACCAAAGCGGTCGAGAACCCCTGGCGCTTCTGCGCCGCCGGCAACCGCAACGTCTCGCGACCGTGGCCGAAGTAGACCTCGCTGGAGCGAGGTGAAGTTCGGAGTGGCGGTCAGCCCGCGGTGACGCCGCCACCGCCGCCCGCGGGAGCGGCTTCTTCAGGCGCGGGTTCCGGCGTGGCTTCTTCGGGCGCCGCTTCTTCTGGTTCCGGCGTTTCGACCGGACCGGGTTCGACTTCGCCGCCGGTTTCCGGTTCGACCGGCGCTTCGTATTCGCTTTCGGCTTCGGGCGCTTCGTATTCGTATTCGGTCGATTCGCCGCTTTCGCCGGAATCGCTTTCTTCGCCGGCTTCCCTGGCCGCCTTGCGCGCGGCTTTTTCGGCCGCGTGTTCGGCCTGGATGTCGCGCCAGGCGGAGATCACGCTGGCCCAGATCAGGGCCGGGAAGGTGCCGCCCATCACCGGCCCGCCGTTGTAGAGCGTCGTCATCGGCGTCGTCGAGTCGGGGTAGCCGACCCAGACGCAGGCCGTCACTTCGTCGGCGACGCCGCCGCAGAACCAGGCGTCGCCGTTGTTCTCGGTCGTCCCCGTCTTGCCCCACTGGCCTTCGACGCCGATCTGGGCGTTGGTGCCGGTGCCGCCGGAGACGACGGTTTCGAGGATGCCCTTCGCGGTTTCGATGTTTTCCTGGTCGAAGACCTGGGTGTGGATCGAGTCGTTGTCGCCGCCCTTGATCACGTCCCCGTCCTTGTTCGTCACTTCGGTGAAGGCGACGGGGCTGTCGCCGGGCCGCGGCGCCAGGGTGCCGCTTACGCGGTCGCCGTCGTTGCCGATCGTGCTGTAGGCGTAGGCCCAGCCGAGCGGGGTCGCTCCTTCTTTGAGGCCACCGAGCACCATCGCCGGGTTGGTCGAGATCGGGTCGTCGTAGCCGGCCTTGTGGATCGTCCCGGCGATCGAGCGGGTGCGCTGCTGGACCGTCTTTCCCTTCAGCCCTTCGAGGCCGAGGGCGGCGTAGATCGAGTTGTCCGAGTAGGTCGTCGCGCAGACGATGTCGCAGGAGCCCAGGTAGGAGTCCTCGTCGTTGGAGACTTCGAAGACTTCCTTGCCCTGTTTGCCGAAGTGGAAGGTCCGGTGTTCGGAGGGGTAGACGGTGTAGGGCGAGATCCCCTCTTCGAGGGCGGTGATCAGGGTGAAGGGCTTGATCGAGGAGCCCGGCTGGCGGTGCCCCTGGGTCGCCAGGTTGAACGGCCTCGTCGCGAAGTCGGGGCCGCCGACCATCGCCTTGATCCCGGCGTTGTGGTTGTCGATCACCACTACCGAGGCCGTCGCCGGCGAGTAGCCGAGGTAGCTGTTGACCGCTTCTTCGGCCTTTTCCTGCAGCTGCAGGTCGAGCGTCGACTTGACTTTGAGGCCGCCGAAGAAGGCTTTCGAGGCGCCGTAGCGTTCGACCAGCTGCTGGCGCAGGTAGGCGGTGAAGTAGGGGGCGCGGGAGTCGAGCGTCGGCGGCTCGATGCTGCTGGGGGAGGGCAGCGCCTGTTCCTGGCCTTCCCGCATCTGCTCTTCGGAGATGTAGCCCTGTTCGGCCATCTTTTCGAGCACCATGTTGCGACGTTCGAGCGAGTTTTCGGGATAGACCTTGGGGTCGTAGGCCGAGGGCGAGGAGATGATCGCTGCCAGCGTCGCCGCCTCCCAGGGCTCGAGCACGGAGGCGCAGGGTTCGGTCGGGGTGCCGCAGCCGGGGTGGGCGTCGCCGAAGTAGGTGCGGGAGGCCGCCTCGATCCCGTAAGCGCCCTGGCCGAAGTAGATCGTGTTCAGGTACTCGGTGAGGATCTTGTCCTTGCTCCAGTGGTGCTCGAGCCGGTAGGCCAGCGCCGCCTCGCGGAACTTCTCCAGGACCGTGCGGCTGCCTTCGGCTTCGAGCGCGTTCTTGACGAACTGCTCGGTGATCGTCGAGGCGCCCTGGGCGGCGCTCTGGCTGAGGATGTCTTTGACCAGCGCGCGGCCGATCCCCTGGAAGTCGACGCCGTTGTGCTCGTAGTAGCGGGCGTCCTCGATCGAGACCACCGCGTTCTTGATGTTGGGGGAGATCTGCGAGGAGTTGAGGAGGATTTTGTTCTGGTCGCTGGTCAGCGTCCCGATCACTTCGCCGTTGGAGTCGAGCACCTCGCTGTTCTTCGACGCCTTGTACTCGGCGAAGTTGTAGAGCGCCGGGAGGTCCTGGGAGACCGCGGCCATCATCCCGAAGATCATCGAGACCACGGCGAGGACGCCGAGCCCGAGCAGGACGAAGAGGATGCGCAGCTTCTTCAGCCGCGGTTTCGACTTCTGGGGAGGCGAGGGCGGCCCCGGGGCGGTGGCGGAAATCGGGGGCGGAGGTGGAGGCGGGGTCTCGCCGCCGCCGTTGCTCCGGCGTTTGAGTCCAAGGACAGCCATCTAGAAGAGGCGCTACACCAGCATCAAGAAAAATGCTCGACGTCCTGAAGGGGCGCCGAGCGAAGGCGGCAGTCTAGCATTGCCGCCGTGCCCGACCTGACGCGTAACGCCGTCGACGTGCTGCCCGAGGGGCGGCTCGCCGAGCAGCTCCAGAGCGGAAAACCGCTGCGGGTGAAGCTCGGGATCGACCCGACCACGGCCGACATCCACCTCGGCCACACGGTGGTCCTGGAGAAGCTGGCCGAGTTCCAGCGGGCCGGCCACACCGTCGTCCTGATCATCGGCGACTTCACCGCCCAGGTGGGCGACCCGAGCGGGCGCTCGGCGACGCGGCCGGTGCCGACGGCGGCGGAGATCGAGGAGAACGCGGCGACCTACCAGGAGCAGGCGTTCAAGATCCTCGACCGCGAGCGGACCGAGGTGCGCCGCAACAGCGAGTGGCTGCGGATGGAGCCGGAGGCGCTGCTGGGCCTGCTGGCGCAGACGACCGTGGCGCGGCTGCTGGAGCGCGACGACTTCCAGAAGCGGATGGCGGAGAGCCGGCCGATCGCGGCGCTGGAGCTGCTCTACCCGCTGCTGCAGGGCTACGACTCGGTCGCGGTCGAGGCCGACGTCGAGCTCGGCGGCACCGACCAGAAGTTCAACCTGCTCTTCGGCCGCGACGTCCAGAACGCCTACGGCCAGGCGCCGCAGTCGATCATGACCCTGCCGATCCTGGTCGGAACCGACGGCGTGCAGAAGATGAGCAAGTCGCTCGGCAACTACGTCGGCGTCACCGACCCGCCGGAGGAGATGTTCGGGAAGCTGATGAGCATCCCCGACGAGGCGATGGCCGAGTACTACCGGCTGCTGCTGGGGAGCGAGCAGCCCGACGGGTCGCCGAACGAGGCGAAGCGGGAGCTGGGGCGGCGGATCGTCGACCGCTTCCACGGCGAGGGCGCCGGCGCGGCGGCCGAGGAGCACTTCAACCGCGTCTTCGTGCAGCGCTCGGCGCCGGAGGAGATGCCCGAGGTCGAGCTCGCCGAGTACCGGGCCGACGGCAACGGCCTCGTCCACCTGCCGCGCCTGATCGCCGGCGCCTTCGGCGTCAGCAGCAGCGAGGGACGGCGCCTGATCCAGCAGGGCGGGGTCAAGCTCGACGGCGAGCCCGTGCCCGCGGAGCCTCTCGACCTCGAGGCCGATAGTCTTGACGGGCGCGTGCTGCAGGTCGGAAAGCGGCGCTTCTGTCGCCTTAGGGCCACCCCCTAGGCAAACCGTCCTGCAAGCGCTATACTCATTCGTCCTTCTGGGGTTGCTATGCGACCCCCGAGCGTCGAAAGCGGCGAGCCCCGCCGTAGAAGGCGCAGCGGTCTTTGAAAACTGAGCAGCGTGCATCTCCGCGGACCAATGGTCTGCGGAATGTTCAGCCCGACCCATCCGGTGCGCCAGCGCGCCGGATGGTCTTGATTTACCTCGTCATGTCGGTCGTCGTATTTGTGTACTCGACGGCCACTGAGATATGACAGGCTCTCTGTAGAAGTACATTTCACGGAGAGTTTGATCCTGGCTCAGGACGAACGCTGGCGGCGTGCTTAACACATGCAAGTGGTGCGACGAACCAGGGCTTGCCCTGGGGCAAAGCCGCGAACGGGTGAGTAACACGTGAGTAACCTGCCCCGATGACCGGGACAACCCGAGGAAACTCGGGCTAATACCGGATGTGGCGCACAGGCGTAAGCCTGTTCGCTAAAGGAAGCTTCGGCCTCCGCATTGGGAGGGGCTCGCGGCCCATTAGCTTGTTGGTGGGGTAACGGCCTACCAAGGCAACGATGGGTAGCTGGTCTGAGAGGACGATCAGCCACACTGGGACTGAGACACGGCCCAGACTCCTACGGGAGGCAGCAGTGGGGAATCTTGCGCAATGCGCGAAAGCGTGACGCAGCAACGCCGCGTGGGGG
>DASULV010000032.1:0-12384 GCA_036277955.1 Solirubrobacterales bacterium
CCACAGAAAGGTTCACAAAGGTGTGTCAATTCCGTGAAAGAACGAGGTAACAAATCAGTTACAAGAAAGTGACCCTTGCTCCATAGGGTCCGCGCGATGAGCGCCTCCGCCGCCACCCACGCTGCCGGGCGAGGCGCCCACGTCAGCGATCGGCGCAAGCGCGCGGACGCTTTCGGGGACCGTGCCCTGTTCGGGATCTGCCTGCTCGCGGCTCTGGCCGCCGGTGCGATCATCGTCCTGGTCGGCTACCAGGTTGTTCATGGGGCCTCGCCGGCGATCTCGAAATTCGGCCTCGGTTTCCTCACCGACACCGTCTGGCAGCCCAACTTCGGCGTCTTCGGCGCCGGCTCGCTGCTGTTCGGCACCGCCGTCACCTCTGCTTTCGCCCTGTTGTTGGGGGCGCCGATCGCGATCGCGATCGGTCTCTTCCTCACCTTGCTGGCCCCGAAAAGGCTGGGCGCGGTGATCGGCCCGCTGGTCGAGCTGCTGGCGGCGATCCCGAGCGTCATCCTCGGCTTCTGGGGCCTGCTGGTCCTGGCGCCGTTCGTGCAGTCGAAGCTCGAGCCGTTCCTCCACAGCACCTTCGGCTTCATCCCGATCTTCGGCGCCCAGGAAACGACCGGGCTCAGCGTCTTCACCGCCAGCCTGATCCTGACGATCATGGTGATCCCGATCATCGCCTCGATCTCCCGCGACCTCTTCCAGTCGGTGCCTGCCGAGCTGCAGGACGGGGCCGCCGCCCTCGGCGCCACCCGCTGGGAGGTGGTGCGCGGGATCGTCCTCCCCACCACCTCCTCTGGGGTCGTCGCCGCCTGCATCCTCGGCCTCGGCCGCGCCCTCGGGGAGGCGATCGCCGTCTCGCAGGTGATCGGCGCCGGCTCGGAGATCCAGGCCTCGCTGTTCAAGACCGGCGACACGCTCGCCTCGCGGATCGCTCTGCAGTTCCCCGGCGCGCTGACCGAACTTCACAAGGCCTCGCTCTTCTACTGCGGCGTGATCCTGCTCGTCATCGGCCTCGGCGCGAACTTGATCGCCAGCTGGATCGGCCGGCGCTTCGGCTACGGCGGCGCGGTGAGCCGATGAGCGAGCAGCTGATCCCCGACCCGGCCGCGCCACTCACTCCCAGCGGCAACCTGCGCCGACGGCAGATCGTCAGCCGTGGGGCCGAGGTTGCGGCCACCGCGGCAGCCGTGGCCGCGATCGCCGTCCTCGCGATCGTGATCTGGACCGTGGTCGCCCGCGGTGCCAAGGCGATCGATCTCGAGTTCATCTTCACCGGCTATCCGACCGGGGTCGGCCCGATGCTGCTGGGGACGATCGTCATCGCCCTCGTGGCCACGGCGATGGCAATGCCGTTCGGGGTCTTGATCGCCCTCTTCCTCACCGAGTACGCCGGCGCCAGGGGCACCCGTCTACTCAAGCTGACGCTCGACCTGCTCAACGGCCTGCCCTCGATCATCCTCGGCCTCTTCGTCTTCGCCCTCCTCGTCGATCACAAGCAACAATCGGCCTTCTCCGGCTCGCTGGCGCTGGCGATCATCGAGCTGCCACTGATCGCCCGCGGCTCCCAGGAGGTCCTGCAGCTGGTGCCGAAAGGGCTGCGCGAAGCTTCCGACGCGCTCGGAGTTGCCCGCTGGCGCTCGGTGCTGACGGTGACGCTCCCGACCGCGATCGGCGGCATCGTCACCGCCACCGTCCTCGCTGTCGCCCGGGCGGCCGGCGAGACCGCGCCGCTGATCCTCACCACCTCGGTCTTCGACCCGAAAGCGTTCTCGGTCAACCCCTTCGAAGCCCTGCCCAACGTCCCGACCTGGATCTACAAACTCTCCGAAGAAGGCAACCCCGAAGGCTTCACGGAAGCCTGGGGGATGTCGCTCCTCCTCGTCTCCTTCATCCTCTTCGCGAGCCTCGGTGCCCGGGCGCTGCTAGCTCGCAGCAAACGAAAGTTGAGCTCCCCATGAACAGCCGTGTCGACCTCGCCCAGGATGCCGGTCAGCAAGTTCCCTCGCGAGTACGGATCCAGACCGGCTTGCCAAGCGGCCGCACCGCGACGACGGTGGAGGCGATGGTCGCGCCGGAGCTCGTCTTCGATTCCCGCGGCGTCTCGATTTTCTACGGGGCCAAGCAGGCGCTATCTGACGTCAACCTCGGCATTCGCCGGGGTCAGATCACGGCGCTGATCGGCCCCTCCGGGTGCGGCAAGACGACCTTCCTGCGCAGCCTCAACCGGATGAACGACTCCGTCGCCAGCTTCCGGATCGAGGGTCAGATCCTCTACCACGGCCACGACATCTACGGCTCAGCCGTCGACCGGGTCGAGGTGCGACGGCGGATCGGGATGGTCTTCCAGAAACCGAACCCGTTCCCGAAGTCGATCTACGACAACGTCGCCTGGGCACCGCGCAACCTCGGCCTGCGCCGCGGCCTCGACGAGCGGGTTGAGAGCGCCCTGCGCGGCGCCGCCCTCTGGGACGAGGTCAAAGACCGGCTCAAGGACAGCGCCCTCGGCCTCTCCGGCGGCCAGCAGCAGCGCCTCTGCATCGCCCGCGCGATCGCGGTCGAGCCCGACGTCCTCCTCCTCGACGAGCCGGCCTCCGCTCTCGACCCGATCGCCACCGGCGCGATCGAGGACCTCATGCACAGCCTCAAAGGCCGCTTCACGATCGTCATCGTCACTCACAACATGCAGCAGGCGGCCCGCGTCGCCGACCGCACCGCCTTCTTCAGCCTCGAGACCGGCGGCGCCAAGCCGGTCGGCACCCTGATCGAGGTCGACGAGACCGTAAAAGTCTTCGGCGAGCCCCGCGACCCCCGCACCCGCGACTACGTCTCCGGCCGCTTCGGCTAGGGGGCGGATTGCTACCGCTTCAGGATCTCGTTGCCCGAGACCTGCGTTAGCAGTGGCTTGCCGCACTGCCAGCAGAAGGTGGCGCCGCTGGAGTGGGGGGCGCCACAGCCGGCGCAGACGCCGGCCGTGCCGGTCTGCTCCATGCGGAGGATCCGTTCTACCTCGCTCAGTTCGGCGTCGGCGTCTTGCAGGGGGACGGCGCGTTTGACGATCACCTCGACGTCGATGCTGTTGCGGACGCTCATCTCGTAGACGAGCCCGCCGAGGTCCCACTGCAGCTCGGCCACCTTGGCAACCAGCTGCTCCCGCCGGCGCTCGAGGTCGACGATGAACTCTTCACCGTAGGCGGAGTTGAGGGCGGCGGGAGCCGAGCCGTTGCTCGCCGGGTGCTGCTGACCGGTCGTCTGCGAAGGAGGTGGAGTGCGGCGAAACCGATCCGGCAGCCTCATTCGAAGAAATTCCCTTCGAACTTGCCGTTGCTGCCGCAGCCGGCGACGCCGGGGTCGCATTCGCCGCCGATTTTCTGTTCGGGCGGGGCGATCTTCACGCCGGGGGCCGGTTCGTAGACTTCTTCGACCGCCTTCGTGGTGCCGCTGTCGCCGGTTTCGGCTTTCTTCTTCGCCTTTTTCTGAGTCGCCGACTTCGGCTGATTCGGTTTCGCGTCGCCGCCGATGCTGGCATCGGCTTGGCCTTTGTTCGCTTTCGCCGTGGAGGCGACTTCGCCGCCGCCGCCGACCTTGATCACCTGCGGAGCGGGGGCGGCGGCGTTGCTCGACCCCCCGTCGCCGGAGCGGCCGATCAGCACGCCGACGCCGATTGCCAGGATCAGGGTCGCGACGCCGGCAACCAGAGAGGCGTTGGCCGACATGAACGGCCGCCGGTCCGGCGGCGGGGCGCTGGCTACCGCGGCCTCGGCCGGCGCCGGCTGCTTCGCCGACTCCATAAAGACGACCGCGTCCATGAAGGGCAGGCGCGGGTCACCCCGCCGATGCCCACAGGCCAGGCAGTAACGCTGGTCGGGGGCGAGGGAGGCGCCGCAGTTAGGGCAGTTGTCGCCGCTGCCGGAGATCGGGGTGCGCACGGGGCCATTCTCTGGATGCGAACACTCCCCAGTGTTGAAGAGTTGTGAAAACGGTGTGGCAACCGCGCAGGTACAAAATCTTCACAACTGCGCGTCAGCCGCAGCAGAGAATCAGACCTCACGTGACCGGCAAGACCTGTTCGGAGTGCGGTGCCAAGCGAGCACCCGATCAGCGCTACTGCCTGAGATGCGGAGCGCGGCTGGGGTCGTTCCCGGCGGCGATCGCGCTCCAGATCCAGCGTCTGCGCACCTTTGCCACCGGCCGGATCCCCGTGATCAAGGCCGCGCCCGTCAAGAAGGGAGCAGGAGCGCTGAAGGAGAGCAAGGGCTGGCCCTACGTCCGCTCCGACTTCATGCCGTCTCCGCGCGCCGCGGCGGCAGCGGTGATCGGCATGCTTGCCCTCGGAGTCGCGCTGGGGTCGGCGACGAACGAGCTCGCTCAGAGCGCCGGCCTGACCACGATCCTCTTCGAAGAACCCCAGCCGCCCGCCGAAGCAGAAGAAGCCGCCGCGGAGGCAAGCGCCGCGGAACCCGAAGCGGAAGCGGCGGAAGCAGAACCGGAACCGGTCGCAGCCGCCCCCGCCGGCGTCCCCGCCGAAGTCCCGCTGGTCGAAGAACCGCTGCCGAGCGAACCGGAACCCGAAGTCCCGGTCATCGAAGAAGAAGTGCCGACCGGGTTGCCGGAAGTCAAACACGTCTTCTTGGTCATGCTCGGCGAGGGGGGCTACGAGGAAACCTTCGGCGATACCTCGACCTCGGATTACCTCAGCGAAGAACTACCGGCGCAGGGGGAGCTGTTGACGAACTACTTCGCGGTGACCAAAGGTGAGTTGGCGAACCGGATCGCCCTGATCAGCGGCCAGGGACCGACCCCAGACACGGCGGTCGACTGCCCCACCTACGCCGACGTAACCCCTGGCACCGAATCGACCGAAGGCCAGGTCGAAGGCAGCGGCTGCGTCTACCCGGCGTCGGCGAAGACCCTGCCCGAACAGCTGGACGAAAAAAGGCTGACCTGGCGCGCCTACGTCGATCGAGACGAAGCCGGCGAAGAAACGAGCGCGACCGGGACGAGCCAGCCGCCGGGGTGCTTCGCGACCCCTCGCAACCCCTTCGCCTTCTTTCACTCGATCGTCGACGCGGGCAAGTGCGGCGAAGGCGACCCCGGCCTGGCGCAGCTGGCAAAAGACCTGGCACTGAAGCCGGAGAAGTTCCCGGCCCTCGCCTACATCTCCCCCGCACCGCCGACGCCGGAGAACCCGGCTGCCACCGAAGAAGAGCTGAAGACGATCGTCTCCTCGATCCAGAGCTCGTTCGCCTACAAAGACGGCGGCCTGATCGTGATCACCTCGGCCCAGGCGCCGCAGGAAGGCGAACATGCCGACCCCAGCGCCTGTTGCATCACCCCCGCCTACCCGAACCTGCCGCCGGTTCCTGAAGGCGAAGAACCCGCCCCTGGCCCGGTGAAGCCGGCCGGAGGCGGCGGCCGCGTCGGCGCCCTCCTGATCTCCCCCTTCATCGAAGCCGGGACGACGAGCGAAACGTACTTCAACCACTACTCCCTGCTGGCGACGATCGAGGAACTGTTCGGCCTCGAAAAACTCGGCTACGCCGCCGAACCGGCGATCACCGGCTTCGACGAATCGATCTTCAACGCCGGCGGCTGAGCGCCACCGTTGTGCCGGCCGCTTAAGCGGCGACGCGCTCGGGCGGGGAGCCGTTGGCACTGCCGTTGAGGAGGTCGAGGATGACCCCCTCCCGCAAGCCGCCCTTGCCGATCTGCAGCGGCTGGCCGAGCAGGTCGGAGACCTTCTCCAAGAGAAGGACGCCGGTCGGCAGGATGCGGACCCGGGTCGGGTCGAGCTCGAAGCGGCGCCCGACGTCGACCGCGGGTTCGCCGCAGAGGACGCGGATACCGCGCTCCAGCGTCTCGTACTCGAGCACCGTGCCGACGAGGCGGCGCAGCGAGGTGGCGGAGCCGCCGACGGCGACCGCCTGCGCGGGCTGCTCGAACTCGACTCCATCGAAGATGTCGTCGATGCGGTCGCGGATGCGGCGGATTTCCGCCGCCGAGGGCGGGTCGGAGGAGATCATCTCCTCGGCGAGATTGCCGGAGCCGACCGGCCACGAGCGCACGCTCTGGACGCCGCCGGTGACGGTGCCGAGGATCACCTCGGTCGAGCCGCCGCCGATGTCGACCACCCCGACCAAGCCCTCGGACGGGTGCCCGAGCGTCTTCGTCGCGCCGATGAAGGAGAGCCGGCCCTCCTCCTCCTCGGGCAGGATCTCGATCGGGATCCCGGCGGCCTCGCCGACCGCCTCTACGACGGCCTCGCCGTTGCTTGCCTCGCGCACCGCGGCAGTGGCGACGGCGCGCGTCTCGGTCGCGCCCATCTCCTGAGCCAACCGCACTTGAGTCGCGACGACCTCGCCGACTTCCTCGATTTTCTCCGCCGAGATCCGCCCCTTCTTGTCAACGGCCTTGCCGATCCGCGTGTAGGCGCGCTGCTCCATCACCTTCTTCAGCTGCCCGTCCACGGGCTCGGCCACGAGCAATCTCGTGGTGTTGCTGCCGATGTCTATGGCGGCGCAAAGGGTCACGGGTATCCCCCGCATGTTCCCAGCCGCGCCGGATCTCAACCGCTAGGAAGGGTGCGAGGCGTCCTCGAACTCGCGGAACAACCCCGTGACCACGAAGGCGACCTGCTCGCCGATGTCGACCGCGTTGTCAGCTACGCGCTCGATAGCCCGTGCCGCCAGCAGCATCGTCATCGCCCACTCGCGCTTATCGGCGTCGTCGCCGATCTCCAGGGCCATGTGGAAACACTTGCGGTTGAGGTCGTCGACCGCGTCGTCGCGCCGGACCAGGTCCCGGGCCATCTCTACGTCGCGGTCCTCGAAGGCGCGCTTGGCCTGGGCGATCAGGGTCCGGGTGTGCCCCCCCATCTTCAGGATCAACCTGACCATCTCGGGATCGGCGGGGGCGTCGTTGCCGGAGAGGGGGATCACCTTGCAGATGTTCACGCACTGGTCCCCCATCCGCTCGATGCTCTTCAGCACGTGCAGCAGCGCCGAGATCAGCCGCAGGTCCGTCGCCACCGGCGATTGCGTCGCCAGCAGCGTGATCAGGCTCTGGTGAACCTCCAGATAGCGGCCGTCGATGCGATCGTCGTCGCTGATCACCACCTGGGCCAGCTCGACGTCTTGGTGCTCGACCGCTTCCATCGTGCGAGTGAGAGCCGTGTTGACCATGTCGAGGCCCTCGAGCGCGCTGGCTTCGAGATGCTCGAGCTCCTCCTGATAGTGGACGCGGACGCTCTCGGGCATCAGCCGACTTTTCCGGAGACGTAGTCCTCGGTCCGCTTATCGGCCGGGTTGGTGAAGATCTTCTCGGTCACGTCGTACTCGACCAGGCGGCCCCAGCGGTTGTGCTCCTCGGCGTCCAGCTCGACCATCAGAAAGGCGGTGCGATCGGAGACGCGCGCCGCCTGCTGCATGTTGTGAGTGACGATGACGATCGAGAACTGCTCTTTCAGCTCGATCATCAGGTCCTCGATTTTCCCGGTCGAGATCGGGTCGAGCGCCGAACAGGGCTCGTCCATCAGGATCACGTCGGGCTCGACGGCGATGCAGCGGGCGATGCAGAGCCGCTGCTGCTGCCCGCCGGAGAGACCGAAGGCGTTGTCCTTGAGGCGGTCCTTGACCTCATCCCAGAGGGCGGCGCCGCGCAGCGCTTTCTCGACGACCTCGTCGAGGCCGTCCTTGCGACCGAGGACGCGGAGGCCGAAGGCGATGTTGTCGTAGATCGACTTCGGGAAAGGATTGGGTTTCTGGAAGACCATCCCGATCAGCTTGCGGACCTGGACCGGGTCCACCTGTGGCCCGTAGAGATCCTCACCGTGGTAGAGCAACTCCCCCTGCACTTCGGCGGTGGGGATCAGGTCGTTCATCCGGTTGAGGCAGCGCAGCAGGGTGCTCTTGCCGCAACCCGAAGGACCGATCAGCGCCGTCACCTCGTTGTGCCCGATGTCCATCGAGATGCCCTTGACGGCGGGCACGCCGCTGTAGAGGACGTCGATGCCTTTCAGCTCGAAGACCCTTTCGGCGAGAGCGGCGCCCACGCCAGAGCGAAACTCCGGCCGCACCGCGATCGAAGCACGCTCAGCCGCCTCTTCGCGAGCCTCGCGTGCCGCCTCAGGTCTGATCTCGTCCCGGGCCATCTGTCCTCTCAAAGTAGATCACCTACCACCTTTGCTCGTAGCGATTGCGTAACCAGATCGCGAAGGCGTTCATCGCCAACAGGACCGCCAGCATGAGAATGATCCCCGCGGCCGCCAGCGCCTGGAACTCATCCTGCGGCCGCAGCGCGTAGTTGAAGATCTGCACCGGCATCGCCGAGTAGCCGTCGCTGCCGAAGAAGCTGGGGTCGAAGGTGACGAAGACCGTCGCCCCGACCAGCAGCAACGGCGCCGTCTCGCCGAGCGCGCGAGAGACGGCGAGGATCACCCCGGTGGCGATGCCGGGAACCGAGGCCGGCAGCACCTGCCGGCGAATCGTCTGCCACTGCGTCGCCCCGAGGGCGAGCGAGCCCTGCCGGATCGAGTCGGGAACGGCCCTGATCGCCTCCCGCGCCGCGATGATCACCATCGGCAGCACCAGCAACGCCAGCGTCAGCGATCCGGCGGCGAGGACGAAGCCGAGGTCGAGGGGGCCACGGACGATGAAGCCGAGCCCGAGGATCCCGTAGATGATCGAGGGCACGGCGGCGAGGTTCTGGATGTTGACCTCGATCAGCCGGTTCCACCAGCGGGTCTTGTCGGCGTACTCCTCGAGGTAGAGGGCGGCGCCGACGCCGACGGGGACGACGAAGAGGATCACTCCGGCGACCAGCAGCAGCGAGCCGATGATCGCGGGCCGGTAGCCGGCTTTGTCCGGAAAAGCGGTCGATGGCGGGTTGGTGATCAAGTCGATGCTGAGGGCCGAGGAGCCTTTGGCGAACGCTTGGATCAGCAGCGCCAGCAGCCCGGCAAGGGCGACGGAGACGGCCAGCAGCAGCAAGCCGGCGAAGACGGTGTTGCGGATCACGTCGCCGCGCGGTTGCCCACGCAGCATCGCCTCGGTAGTCGAGCGAGCGCCCGCCACCGCGAGCCGGTTCCGGCGGCCGGCTTCGCCGGGCGCCATCAGTCGTAGACCTCCCGGTACTTGCGGACGAGACGGATGCTGATCACGTTCATGACCAGGGTCATCGCGAAGAGCAGGGTGCCGACCGCAAACACGGATTTGTAGTCGAGGGATCCGGCCGGGATGTCGCCCGTGGCCGTGACCGCAATGTAGGAGGTCATCGCCTGGATCGATTCGACCGGGTTGAAGGTGGCGTGGGGGGTCGAGCCGGCGGCGAGGACGACGATCATCGTCTCCCCCACCGCCCGTGAGACCGCCAGCACGATCGAGGCGACGATCCCCGAGAGAGCGGCGGGGAAGACGACCCGGGTCGCCACCTTCGCCTTGGTCGCGCCCAGGGCGTAGGCACCCTCGTGCAGTCCCCGGGGGACCGCTCTCATCGCGTCATCGGAGAGGGTGGCGATGATCGGGACCACCATCAGCCCGATGCCGAGTGCGGCCGACAGCGCCAGGAACGGTTTGCCTTCGGCTCCGCCGAGAAAATCACCGGGCCAGAGCGGGACGATGATGTTGGGAGTGATGAAGCTGACGGCGAAAAAGCCGATCGCCACGGTGGGGATGCCCGCCAGGATCTCGAGCACCGGCTTGATCAGCCTGCGCGTCCGCGAGGAGGCGAACTCGCTGAGGTAGACGGCCGAGCCGAGACCGACGGGAATCGCGAACAGCATTCCCCAGAGGGTGACGTTGAGGGTGCCGGCCACGATCGCCAGCACGCCAAAGCTGGGTGGCTCGAACTGTGGGGACCAGTCGCTGCCGGTGATGAAGTCGAAGAACGAGACGACCCCGAAGAATTCGAACGTCGGCAGCAGCAGCGAGATCAGGATCGCGGTGGTGGTGAGGACCGAGAGGATCCCGCAGAGCGCGAGCAGCCACTTGATCGCCCGCTCTCCGTAGCGCTTGCTCTGCGCCTGGAGCCGGCGGGGGGGCACCCCCGCCGGCTCCATCGCGATGGTCGTCTCGGAACTCAAAGCGAACGCGGTGCCCCTAGAGGCCCGCTTTTTCGGCGGCCGCTTCGGATTCGGACAGCTGTTCTTCGGTGAGCGGCACAAAGCCCAGCGATTCGGTGACCGAGCCTACGTTTTCGAGGTAGTAATCGACGAACGCTTTGACCTCCGGCTTTTGCAGCGCCTCTTCGCTCGGGTAGATGAACAGGGGCCGGCTCAGGGGGGCGTAGCTGCCGTCCTGCGCAGTTTCGATCGACGGGCCGACGCAGCCTTTGCCGTTGTCGATTTCGAGCGCTTTCAGGTTGCCTTCGTTCTCGGTGTAGAAGGAGAACCCGGCGTAGCCCATGCCGCCCGGGGAGCCCTCGACGCCTTTGACGGTGGCGTTGTCATCCTCGCCGACGTTGTTGTAGTCCTTGCGGGTGACGCCCTCTTCACCGTTGATTTCCTCGGTGAAGTAGTCGAAGGTGCCCGAGTCGGTCCCCGGGCCGAACAGCGCCAGCTCCTCGCTGAAGTCCTCTTCGAGGTCGGGGATTTCGCTCCAGTTGCTGATCTTCGAATCGGGGCCCCAGACCGCGGCGAGCTGGTCGACGGTGAGACAGGAGACAGGGTTCTCGTTGTTGATCATCACCGTCAGCGCGTCGGTGGCGATGTGGACCTCCTGGTAGCCGACCCCGTCTTTTTTGCAGGCCTGCTCCTCTTCGGGCTCGATCGCCCGGGAGGCGTCGCTGATGTCGGTCTCGCCGGCGCAGAATTTTTCGAAGCCGCCGCCGGTACCGGAGGTTCCGACGGTGATGCGGACGCCGGAGTTTTCGGACATGAACTGCTCCGCGACCGCTTCGGTCAGCGGGGCAACCGTGCTTGATCCGTCGATCCGGATCGATCCCGAGAGGTCGGAGCCTTCGCCGCCGCCTGACGTTTCGTCATCGCTGCTGCCGCACGCGGCAACGCCGATTACGAGGATCACCGCGGCACCGATTACCGCGAGCCACTTAGAGCTGGTCACTCTGTCTCCTTCTGGTTGGTTCACAGACTGTCGGCAGCGTCGCAGCGCCCATCGGGAAGCTTGTTACGCCCGTGTGTCGAGGTTGTAAAAAAGATGTAAAAGCGGCCCGCGAAGGCGGAAAGGCGGCCTTTAGCCATCCGGCGAGAAGCGGTAGCCGATCCCGTTGTGGGTGTGGATCAGCCGCCTCCCGGGCAGGGCTTCCCCAAGCTTCGCCCGCAGGCGGCTGACGTAGACGTCGACCGAGCGGTCGTCGTCGCGCGGTTGGCCGCCCCAGACCTGGGCGAAGAGCTCCTCGCGGGTCATGATCCGCTGCGGGTGCTCAGAGAGGCTGACCAGCAGCTGCAGCTCGCGGACGGTCAGGCTCAGCGGGCGCCCGTCGACAAGCGCGGCGTGCTCCTCTGGCCTGATCTCCAGCCGTCCCATGCTCGCCGAGCATGGCCGGCACGGTCGGCAGAGCGGTTACCCCGCGGTGAAGCTCTTGTGAACGATCTGTGAAGAGGGGTCGGGCTGTGGACCCTGCGGCGCCTCGGCCTCGGCCGGCGCCGGCGCCGCGGGCCGCAGCTCCTCCTTGAGGATCCCCGCCGGTTCGGGCTCGAAGCGGTAGCCGATCCCGAAGTGGGTGTGGATGTAGGACCAGCTGGGCGAGCGCTTCTCCAGCTTCTGGCGCAGCTTGCGGACGAAGACGTCGACCGAGCGGTCGCCGTGGGCCATCGCGTAGCCCCAGACCCGTTGGTAGATCTTCTCCCGCTCCAGCACCTGGCCGCGCTCCTCGGCCAGCAGGTACAGCAGCTCGAACTCGCGCCGGGTCAGGTCCAGCGGCTCCTTGCCGACGAAGGCCTGGAAGCGGTCGGGCCGGATCTCCAGCTCGCCGGCGGTGAGCGGCGCGCTTTCGACCTCGCGGCGGCCGCGGGTGTGGCGGCGGCTGACGGCTTCGATCCGCGCCATCGCCTCCTCGGGATGGCAGGGCTTGGTCATCCAGTCGTCGGCGCCGAGACGCAGGCCGCGGACGCGCTGGGCAACGGTGGAGCGAGCGGTGCAGACGACGAGGCCGAGCTCGGGCAGCATCGAGGCAACGCGCTCGAGATAGGACCACGCTTCGTCCCCCAGCACGGCCGGGTCGATCAGCAGGGCGTTCAGCTTCATCGCGACGAGGTCGCGGGGCGGCACGGGGCCACTGCTGTGGCTGAGGCTCCAGCCGGCGACTTCGGCCCGCTTGGCAAGGACGGTGACGAAGCCGCTGTCGGTGTCGATCACTGCGATGCGGATAGACACAGTGTATGCACGGCGAAGGCGCGAACCGCCTGCGTTCACAGCCTTTTCACAAGTG
>DASULV010000033.1:0-17213 GCA_036277955.1 Solirubrobacterales bacterium
CGGAGGCGCGGGAGGCTGCTCCTCCGACGGCTGCGCATCCTCAACAGCAGGCTGCTCCCCGGCGACCGTAGGAGCAGATTTCTCCTCCGCGGCCTCTGCCGTGGGTGACGTCGTAGGGGGGACCGTCTCCTGCGTGGTTGCAGGAGACGGTGGGTCCCCTGCGGCGGCAGGACCCGCGGCCCCAGCGCTTTGAGCCTGAGCAGCTTTTTTCTCCTGAGCGGCTTTCTCCTGAGCCGCTTTTTGTTTCGCGGCCTGTTCTTCGGCCTGTTTGGCCTCCTCCGCTTCCCGCCGGACTTTCTCTTCTTCCTCGCGTTTGCGGCGCTCTTCCTCCTCGCGTTTACGCCGCTCCATCTCTTCGGCGAGACGCTTCTCCTCCTGCACGCGCCAGGAGGAAGCGCCCTCCTCGATCGCGCCGCCGATCGTGCCGATCACCAGCTCGCAGGAGCGGATCGCGTCGTCGTTGCCGGGGATCACGTAGTCGACCGGGGTCGGGTCGCAGTTGGTGTCGACCAGGCCGATGATCGGGATCCGCAGGCGCGCCGCCTCGTTGACCGCGATCTCCTCGGTTTTCAGGTCGGCGACGAAGACGGCGTCGGGCAGGCGGTCCATGTCGCGGACGCCGCCGAGGTTGAACTCGAGCTTGGCGAGTTCGGCCTCCATCCCCATCCGCTCCTTGGTCGGCAGGAGGTCGAGTTTGCCCTCCTCTTTCCAGCCGTTGAGCTGATGGAGGCGGGCGATCCGGCCCGACATCGTGTTGAAGTTGGTGAGGAGACCGCCGAGCCAGCGCTTGTTGACGTAGGGCATTTTGCAGCGGTCGGCCCATTCCTGGATCGTGTCGGCGGCCTGCTTCTTGGTGCCGACGAAGAGGACGGTGCCGCCGCCGGTCGCCAGCTCGCCGGCGAATTTGCGGGCGTTCTCCAGCAGCGCCTCGGTCTGCAGCAGGTCGATGATGTGGATCCCGTCCATCTCCGTGAAGATGAAGCGGCGCATGTTCGGGTTCCAGCGGCGCGTCTGATGGCCGAAGTGGACTCCGGCCTCGAGCAGATCTTTCAGTTCTGCCTGGGGCATCTAGGTTCTCCTTTTTTTTATCTCTTGTGGCGAAGCGCCCCGCTGTGCTCGCCGGGACCTGGTGGTGGCCAGGCAGGACCGGCTAGCTCCTGACGGGGATTGGATTTGGTTCGTCGATTGTAGAGCGGCGGTGCTACTCGGCGTGGGCCGCCTCCAGGGCGGCGGCGAGATCCGCGGGCAGCTCGGAGGTGAAGCTGAAGCGCTCGCCGCTGCGCGGATGGGCGAAGGCGAGCCGGTGGGCGTGGAGGAACTGCCGGCGCAGGCCGTAGCGCTCGGCGCCGCCGTAGGTGGTGTCGCCGGTCAGCGGGTGGCCGATCGCGGCGAAGTGGGCGCGGATCTGGTGGGTGCGACCGGTCTCCAGCCGTGCCTCCAGGTAGGTCTCGCGCGGCAGCAGCTCGAGCACCTCGAAGTGGGTCCGCGCCTGCCTCGAGGCGGCGCCGGAGACCGCCATCCGGTGCCGCTGACGGGCGGCGCGGCCGATCGGCGCGTCGATCGTCCCGGTCCGGGAAGCGAGGCGGCCGCCCGCGAGGGCCAGGTAGACCCGCTCGACCTCGCGCTCGCGCACCGCCTCCTGCAGCGCCGCGTGGGTCTCGTCGTCGCGGGCCACCACCAGCAGGCCGCTGGTCCCTTTGTCGAGGCGGTGGACGATCCCCGGCCGCTCCGGGTCCCCGCCGCCGCCGAGGATCTCGGCCAGCTCGTCGACCAGCGTCGGGCCCGTGTGCGAGGGCGCCGGGTGGACGACGAGGCCGGCCGGCTTGTCGACCACCGCCAGCTGCTCGTCGAGGTGGACGATCCGCAGCTCGGGCTCAGCCACCGCCCGCCTCCGGCTGCGCCGCCTCCTCGTGCTCGGCGTCGCGGAGGTAGAGGAAGACGAGCAGGACCACCCCGAGGGTGATCGAGACGTCGGCGAGGTTGAAGGGCGGCCAGGAGCCGACGGCGATGAAGTCGGTGACGGCGTCGGCGCGGACGCGGTCAGCGAGGTTGCCGATCGCCCCGCCGGAGATCAGGCCGACCGCGAGCCACATCCCCGGCCGCTGCGGGTCGCGGGCGAAGAGGTAGCCGATCACCCCGAGCGCCAGGGCGGTGGTCAGCACCAGCTTGACCCCGGCGCCGCCCGCCAGCCCGAAGGCGACACCGCGGTTGTGGGAGAGGGTCAGTTCCAGCGGCCCCAGGACCTCTTCGTACTGTCCCGGCACCAGGTGCGCCTCGACGGCCGCCTTGGCGGCCTGGTCAGCGAGGAAGACGAGCCCGCAGACCACCCCGGCGAGGCTCCAGGCGCGGGCGGTGGCGAAGTTCATTCAATGATCGCCCCGACGATGATCCCGTCGAGGACGATGAGGACGATGATCGCCACCATCGGGCTGAGGTCGATGCTGATCGGGCCGCCGCCGATCGGCCGCATGATGCGGCGGAAGATGTTGAGGTAGGGGTCCGTCGTTTCGTGGACGAAGTCGATCACCGCCTTCGACCAGAGGCTGAAGGGCATCCGCGGGATGAACGAGAGGACGATGTTGGCGAAGATGAGGATGAAGTAGACGAGGAAGAGCGCCTGTACGTAGTCGGCGACGTCGGCGCGGCTGAGGGCGAGCGGGATCACCCCCTCATTCTCTCCAATGAGGCCCGCACAGCGGCCGCGAACGCCTCGCGAGCACCTTCGCGGTCGAGCGCTTCCAAACCCTTCTCGGTGCTGCCGCCCGGCGAGGCGACGGCTTTCCGCACCGCGGCGGGGTCGTGGCGGCGCAGCAGCTCGGCGGTGCCGACCGCGGTCTCGACCACCAGCTCGCGCGCCAGATCCGGATCGAGGCCGTCGGCGGCCCCCGCATCGGCGATCGCCTCCACCGCCAGCGCCAGGTAGGCGGGCGAGCAGCCCATCACCGCGGTGGCGGCGTCGAAGTCCTCCTCGGGGAGCTCGACCACGTGGCCCAGCAGCTCCAGCTTCCCCCGCGCCTGCGCGCTGGCCGATCCGGCGACGCAGAGAACGCCCTGTCGCACCTCGACGCCGACGTTCGGCATCACCCGCAGCACGTGCTCGGCGTCCGGCAGTGCGGCCCGCAGCCGCTCCAACGGCGTCGCCGCCAGCACGGAGACGATCTCCTTCGCTCCTGCCAGCTGCGGCGCCACGTCCTCGAGCTTGTTCGGCTTCACCGCCAGCAGCACCAGATCGGCACGCCCGGCGATCTCCTCGTTCGAAGCGCCCTCTCCCCCCAGCTCCTCGGCCAGCGCCTGCGCCCGCCCGGAGCCGCTGTCCGAGAAGAGCATCGCCTCGAACTCGCCGGCCCAGCCGCGGGCGATCGCGGCGGCCATGCTGCCCGAACCTACGAATCCGACGACCATGGCCCGGGAGACTAGCTGCCCCCGGGCCATGATCCGCCCCGCTAGCGCTGCTTCTTCAGCAGCACCTCGTAGGTCTTGTTGTCGCCGTGCTGCTGGGTGTAGAACCAGCGCCACTTCGGCGTTCCCAGCTCCGGGATGCGGGCGCCGAGGATCCCCTGCGGGCCGGGGTTGCCGTCAGAGACGTAGACCCCGGTGATCTCGTTGTCGCCGTCGTTCTTGCCGAAGCCGCCGTTGTCGGCATCGACAGTCGCCGCCGAGTCACGGCCCTCGGCCAGCCAGCGGACCGGCTGGTTCGCCGCGTTCGAGTAGTCGCTGCCGGTGTCCCAGATCCAGCCGGAGTCGAGCGCGTTGCGCTGCGAGTGCAGGGTGTCCCCCGCGTCTTCGGTGAACGTGACCGCGGTCCGCGAGAGGAAGGCGACGTTGTCGAAGCCGGCGTGGGCTTCGTCACCTTCGTAGAAGAGGCGAAGCGTGCCGGTGTCGGCACTCGGATCGCCTTGGCTGAGGAGGAAGATCGACCCCCAGCCGCCCGCGGAGGCGTTCTCCGGGCTGGTTGCGTTGGTGTCACCGGTCTCATCGAAGTAGAACCTCCCGAAGTGACTGCCCGGCTGGAAGACACCGTTCTCCGGCCGCTTGAACGGGGTGGCTTTTGCCGCCCGCGCCAGCGGCAGGGCGGCGAACGGAGCGTTGCCGTCACTGGCGGTGTCGTGGATCGTCACCCAGCGGGTCCTGAACGATTTCCCGTAGGTGTGGAGGGCAACCTGATCCGGACTGTTGAGGGCTTCCTGGCTCTCGAAGGTGATCGGGTCGCTGTTCTCGTCTAGGACCTGTAGCGCCTGCAGCTTGCCGCGAAGCAGGTTGCCCTTGGTGCGCGGGACGTAGCGGTAGAGGTAGCTGTTCGGCCTGCGGGCTTTCGTCCCCGGCTTGTTGGAGCCGCCGATGTCCTCGGCGATCCAGAGGTTGCCGTCGGAGTCGTCCTGGATCCCCTCGTAACCGCCGCGGCCGAGCGCGCCGGAGACGTCGGTCACCTGCGAGGGGTAATCCGGGGTCGCCGCGTAGGTCGGGGCGCTGGAGTTCTCCGTGGTGAGCAGCAGCCGCTGCGCGAACGGGTCCCAGGTCGATCCGTCGATCGTCGCCAGCGGGTTCCCGTCGACGTCCTCAGTCGCCAGCAGAGTGACGCGGTGCTCGAAGTCGGCGTCAAGGTTGATGCGGGTGATGTAGCCGTGGCCTTCCGGCCCAGCCTCGTGGCCCTGGAAGAGGAAGTCGGTGCCGTAGTCGTAGCTCGGATCGGCTCCCGCCAAGCCTTTCTTGAAGACGAGGTAGGTGTTCTTGTCCGGCTCGGTTTTGTGCGCCTCGGTCCCCGGGTTGGAGGGGGTCGGCAGCATCTGCGGCTCCCCGGCCGAGTTGAGGACGTCGTTGTTGTAGCCGTAGTACGAGGTCAGCGGCGAGCCGTTCTCGAGCCGGGTCGAGCCCTGGGCGACCGCCACCTGGTAGAGCTCGGGCGAGAGCTTGGACGCCGGCGCGTAGCCGTCCGACCGCGTGTTGGCTTTCGGCACGGAGGTGAACAGCGGATCTAGGGAAGGCGAGGCTCCAGCGGCGACGGCCATGACCGCGCCGAGCGAGAGGACCACGCCGACCAGGAGCGAGACGATCCTGGTGCTTCTCATCAGGCTTCTCCTTTCGGGATTTATCGAATCCCGCGGGAACCTAGGAGCGGCAGGCGAGACGACCGTTAAGGAGATGGCACCGGATCGTGTCGATCCGGTGAACGGGGTGAGGCAGGCTAAGACTGGTTGAAGAAGCCCTTGTCGATCAGCCTCGCCTTTTCCTCGGCGGAGACGTCGACGTTGCGGGGCGTCAGCAGGAACATCTTCTCGGCGATCCGCTGCATGCCGCCGTCGAGGGCGTAGGTGAGGCCGGAGCAGAAGTCGATCATTCGCTTCGAGAGCTCGTGGTCGGCGGTCTGCAGGTTGAGGATCACCGGGACCTGTCGTTTGAACTGGTCGGCGACCTGCTGGGCGTCGTTGAAGTTGCGCGGGATGACCAGGTGGACCTGGAGGTCGCCGCCGTCGCCGCCGTTGTCGACCGGGCGCAGCGTCCGGGTGCGGCCACCGCCGATCGGTTCGTCATCGCCGAAGATGTCGTCGATCTCGTCGCGGCGGGGCCGGCGCGAGGTCGGCAGACGGCGCACGGAGGAGCTCTCACCGCGCTCACGGCGGCCCTCGTAGACCTCGTCGGTCCCGGTCTCGGGCTCGAAATCTTCCTCGTATTCGGGTCCGTAGTCGTGGTCCTCGGCCAGGCCGAAGTAGACGAGCGCGCGGTGCCAAGTGTCTTTTAGAGCCATATCTGCAGCGTGTTTCGGTCTCGGGAGGCCGACTCCTTTACGGATTATTCCCAGATTTGAGGCGAAATCACACGAAGAGGGCGTGTCCGAGGCGGATGATCGTCGCTCCCTCCTCGATTGCCACGCGCCAATCCTGTGAGGTGCCCATCGAAAGGCGCTTTAGGCCGAGGCCCGCGGCGAGCTCGGCGAGGCGGGCGAAATAGGGCCGCGAGCGCTCCGGGTTCTCGCTGAACGGAGGCATCGTCATCAGCCCGGTGACGCGGACGGGGCAGCGCTCGATGAAGATTGGCAGCTCGGCTGGCTCCACCCCGCCCTTGCCCTCCTCGCCGGAGACGTTGACCTCGACCAGCACCTCGGTCTCCGGCGTCCCGTGCTTCTCCAGCTGCGCCAGGACCGAATCCGTGGCGACGGAGTGGATCAGCCGGCAGAGCGGAAGGATCTGCTTGACCTTGCGGCTCTGCAGGTTGCCGATGAAGTCCCACTCGAAGGCATCGCCCCAGCGCTCGTGCTTGGCGGCCAGATCCTGCTGGCGGTTCTCTCCCACCAGCCGCACCCCCGCCTCGGCCAGCTTCCCCATCTCATCGAGCGGGACGTACTTCGTCGCGACCAGCAGCTCGACGCGATCGCCGGCGACGGCCCTGACCTCCTCCAGGTTCGCCGCCACCTTCGCCGCGTCGATGTCGTGGATCAGCTCCGCCACCGTTACCCCTCCAGCCAGGCGATGCCCGCCTGTCGGCCGGTGCGCCCGTGGTCGCGGCGGTGGGAGAAGAAGAGATCCGGCTCGCAGCTGGTGCATAAGCCAGCCGACTCGACCTGCTCGACCCCGGCTTCGCCAAGACGCCGGCGCGCGACTTCGGGCAAATCGAGCATGCGACCCTCGGCGACTCCGTCAAGATCGGCAAACGCTTCCAGCACCTCTTCCCCGACCTCGTAGCAGCAGGGCCCGATCCCAGGCCCGATCGCCGCCGAGCTTGCTTCGACAGCGGCGGCCGCCGCAGCGAGAATCCCGCCGGCAAGCCCGCGCCAGCCCGCGTGCACCATCGCCAACCCATGCGGTCCACGGAGCGCGACCGGCAGGCAATCCGCCGCCAGCACCATCGGTGCCGGTCCCGGCTCGGCGACCACGTGACCATCCGCCTCCGGAAGTGACTCGTCGGTCGGGTGATGGATCAGGCGGGTGCCGTGGACCTGGAGGGCGAAGGCGACCTGTTCGGGTTCGAGGTCGAGGGCGGTGGCGAGGCGGCGGCGGTTCTCGGTCACCGCCGCGGGGTCGTCCTCGGTGAGGATGCCGAGGTTCAGCTCGTCGAAGGGCGGTTCGCTGACGCCGCCGAGGCGGGTCGAGAAGGCCGCGCGGGCACCGCCGAGGTCGGCCTCCAGCCACCGCACGCCGTCGCGCTCGCGCCACTCCATCCCCGGTAACAAAGCAGAAGCCGGGGTCAGTCCCGCAGGGCGGCCGCCAGGGCCGCCGCCAGCTCGTCGTCGCGGCCGGAAATCTCGCCTTCGAGCTTCTTGTGCCGGGCGGCGCGCAGACCGCGGCCGATCGCCGGTCCCTGCTCGATGCCGGCGGCGATCAGGTCCTCGCCGTCGATCTCGAGCTCGATCCGACGCCAGGAGGTGAGGTAGTTGTCGAGCCAGTCGGCTCCCATCGCCCGGGCGAGGACCAACTCGACCGGATCGCGCCGTTCTGCCACCTCGGTCCCCTCCCCCGGGTTCGGCGCCCACATCGAGGCCAGCACCTCCTCGGCCCCCGCCGGCCCCAACGCCGCTGCGACCAGCGCCCGCTCGCGCGGCACGATCTCCGACCAGTGCGGCATCTTCAGCAGGGGGTCGACGGCCTGCATCAGCTCGATCCCTCCTGGCCGCAGGTCGATCAGTCCCCACTCGCCGAGCAGCTCGAAGCCCTCGCAGGCGTTCGCTTCCGCCGCCAGCCGCTCCAGCTCGGTGCGTCGGCGGTCGGCGGAGACGGTCGTCAGGTCGGTCTGGCGCAGCAGCTCTTCGGTCTGCGGCTCGAGCCGGAAGCCGAAGCGCGAGGCGTAGCGGGCGGCGCGGATCGCCCGGGTCGGATCGTCGACGAACGAGCGGTCGTGAAGGATGCGCAGCACGCCCTCGTCGAGATCGCGCCGTCCCCCGTGAGGGTCGATCAAGCGCGGCTCCCCCTGCAGCGGGATCGCCATCGCGTTGATCGTGAAGTCGCGGCGGGCGAGGTCCTCCTCGATGCTCGCGGCCGGGGTCACGGTCGGCAGCGCGCCGGGCTTCTCGTAGGTCTCGGTGCGGGCGCCGACGATGTCGACCTCGTGCCCCTCGACGTCGACCTTGACCGTGCCGAAGCGGTCGTGCTCGGAGTTGGCGCCGCCGAGCTCGGCCGCCAGCGTCGTCGCGTCCCCCTCGACCATCAGGTCGATGTCGGCGCGATCGCGCCCGAGCAGCAGGTCCCGAACCGCGCCGCCGACCAGGTACACCGGCTGCCGCGCCGCCGCCCGCACCGACTCCAGCTCGGGATGAGCCTCGCGAAGTGCCTGCGCCAGCTCGTCCATAGGCGCCTAACGATGAACGCTTTCGCGGATGGGAGGGTCAGAGGCGGACGGGAATACCGTCAGCGGCCAGCCGCTCCTTGGCCTCGCGCACGCGGTAGTGGCCGTAGTGGAAGATCGAGGCGCAGAGGACGGCATCGGCGTCCCCGATGGCGATCGCGTCGCTGAGGTGGGAGAGCTCGCCGGCGCCGCCGGAGGCGATCACCGGCACCCCGACGGCGTCGGCCACCGCTTTCGTCAGCTCGAGGTCGTAGCCGTCGTTGGTCCCGTCGCGGTCCATGCTCGTCAGCAGGATCTCCCCCGCCCCGCCCTCGACCGCCTCTTCGGCCCAGGAGACCGCGTCGCGCCCCTCGACCCGCTTGCGCCCGCCGTTGACGTAGACGCCCCAGGTGGCAGGAGCGCCGCAAGGCGAAGAAGCGACAGGCGGCTCGCCCTCCCGCTTGGCATCGATCGCGATCACCACGCACTGGGCGCCGAACTGGTCGGCCAGCTCGCCCAAAAGCTCCGGCCGCGCCAGTGCCGCCGAGTTGACCGAGACCTTGTCGGCCCCCGCGTCCAGCACCGCCTGCGCGTCCTCCACCGAGCGGATGCCGCCGCCGATCGTGAACGGGATGAAGACGTTGTCAGCCGTCCGCCGCGCCAACTCCACGATCGTCTCCCGCTGTTCATGCGAAGCGGTGATGTCCAGAAACACCAGCTCGTCAGCCCCCTCAGCGTCATACCGCTCGGCCAGCTCCACTGGATCGCCCGCATCCCGCAGCCCGACGAAATTGGTCCCCTTAACCACCCGCCCGGCATTCACGTCCAGGCAGGGAATCACGCGCTTGAGTGCCATCGGCTCAGGTTAGGGCGGCGCGGGCTTCGGCGACGGTGAACTTGCGCTCGTAGAGGGCGCGGCCGACGATTACGCCGTCGATGTTGGGAGCGGCCGCGGCGGCTAGTTGCTCGAGGTGCGAGAGGTTGCCGACGCCGCCGGAGGCGAGGATGCTTCCTTCGGTGTGGGCGGCGATGCGGTTGAGGAGGTCGGTTGCCGGGCCCTCCATGGTGCCGTCGACCTCGATCGCGGTGCAGAGGAAGCGGCAGACGCCGCGCTCGCTCAGCCGGGAGACCGCCTCGGCGACGTCGAGCTCGCTGGTCTGGGTCCAGCCGGAGAGGGCGACCTTGCCGTCGCGGGCGTCGACGGAGACGACGAGGCGGTTGCCCTGAGCCTCCAGCATGCCGTCGAGGAACTGCGGGTCGCGCAGGGCGGCGGTGCCGAGTACCACCCGCTCGGCGCCGGCCTTCCGCACCGCCTCCACGGCGACGGTGTCGCGAAGGCCGCCGCCGACCTGGATCGGGCACTCCACGGCGGCGGCAATCCGGCGCACCGCGTCGAGGTTCTGCGGCCGCCCGGCTTTCGCCCCGTCGAGGTCGACGACGTGGATGTACTCGGCGCCTTCGTCGGCCCAGCGCCGGGCCGCGTCGACCGGATCGGCGTCGTAGGCAGTCTCGCGCTCGTAATCGCCCTGCAGCAGCCGCACCGCCTTGCCGCCGCGGATGTCGATGGCGGGATAGAGGATCACGCGGCCGCGGGGGACTTCGCGCAGACCCCGGCGAAGTTGGAGAGCAGCCGCAGGCCGGCGGCGCTCGACTTCTCGGGGTGGAACTGGACGCCGAAGACGTTGTCTCGCTCGGCGGCACACGCGAAGCGCGTGCCGTACTGGGCGCTGCCGAGCAGATCGTCGCTGCGCGGCACCGGCGCGAAGGAGTGGACGAAGTAGAAGGGCGTCTCCGAGGGGATGCCGTCGGTGAGGCGCGAATCCCGCTCCCAGCGCACCGGCTCCCAGCCGATGTGCGGGACCTTGAGGCCCTCGGCTTCGAGCCCGCCGACCGGGCCCTCGAGCAGGCCGAGTCCACTGGCGCCGCCGAGCTCGGAGCTCGACTCGAAGAGCAACTGCAGCCCGAGGCAGATGCCGAGGATCGGCACCCCCTCCTCGCGCCGCTCGGCGATCAGCTCATCGAGCCCCAGCTCGCGGATCCGCTCCATCGCCCGCGGGAAGGCGCCGACGCCGGGCAGGATCACTCCGTCGGCCGCCCGCACCTCGTCGCGGTCATTGGTGACGATCGCCGTGACGCCGACGTGCTCCAGCGCCTTCTCGACGGAGCGCAGGTTGCCCATCCCGTAATCGAGGATCGCGATCCGGGCGCTCACTGGCTCAACGTCCCCTTGGTCGAGGGCACGCCGGTCTCCTCGGGGTCGATCGAGACAGCGACCCGCAGCGCCCGCGCGAAGGCCTTGAAGGAGGCCTCGATCATGTGGTGCGCGTTGGTCCCCGAGCGGACCCAGATGTGCAGGGTCAGCTTGGCGCTGTTGGCGACGGCGCGGAAGAACTCCTCGGCGAGCTCGCTGTCGAAGCCGGCGATCGAGACGACCGGCAGATCGGCGGCGAAGTCGCAGTAGGGGCGGCCGGAGATGTCGATCGCGCACTCGGCCAGCGACTCGTCCATCGGCACCAGCGCCGACCCGTAGCGCCGGATCCCGGCGCGGTCGCCGAGCGCCTCGTCGAGCGCCTGGCCGAAGACGATGCCGACGTCCTCGACGGTGTGGTGCGCCCCCGTCTCGAGGTCGCCGTTCGCCTCCACCTTCAGCCCCAGCCGCCCGTGACGGGCCAGCAGGTCGAGCATGTGGTCGAGGAAGCCGACGCCGGTCGCGGCGCTCGCCTCTCCCCCGTCGAGATCGAGCGAGAGCTTGATCTGGGTCTCTGCGGTCTCCCGCTGCTTTTCTGAAGTGCGACTCATGAGCTCCTCCTAATCATCGCCGACTCGCCGTGGACAGGGAAGCCCTCCGCGCGGGCGAGGGCGCCGACGTGCGGCGCCAGCTCCCGTGCCGCCGCGTCGCCGACCTGCACGCTGGAGATGCGGCGACGGAAGGTTCCGGGACCGAGCGGCCCCGCGTAGCGCCCGGCGCCGCCGGTCGGCAGCACGTGGTTGGAGCCCGCCAGGTAGTCGCCGAAGGCGGTCGCGCCGTGGCGGCCGACGAAGACACAGCCGGCGGTCGTCACGCGCTCGGCGAGCAGGGCGGCGTCGGTCTCCAGCAGCTCCAGGTGCTCGGGCGCGTACTCGTTGGAGAGGTCGATCGCCGCCTCGACGTCGCGCACCTGCACCAGGCCCAGGGGGGCGTCGGCGACGCTGGGACGGGATGCGGCTGCCGCTTCGGCCGCCTCGGCAATCGCCTCCAGCACCTGCTCCTCGACCGCCGCCAGCACCAGCGGGCTTTCGGGGCCGTGCTCGGCCTGCGCGCAGAGATCGAGGGCGGCCCACTCGGGGTCGCTGTCGTGGCCGGCGATCACCATCAGCTCCGAGGGCCCGGCGAGCGAATCGATCCCGACGGTGCCGTAGACGACCCGCTTCGCCTCCCGCACCCAGGCGTTCCCGGGCCCGGCGATCACGTCGACCGGCGGGATCGTGGCGGTCCCGTAGGCGAGGGCGAAGATCGCCTGGGCCCCACCCATCGCGTAGATCTCCTCGATCCCGCAGAGCGCCGCCGCGGCGAGGACGAGCGGGTGCACGCGCCCGTCGGGCCCCGGCGGCGAGGCAAGCGCGATCCGTTCCACCCCCGCCGCCTGGGCGGGGATCGCGCACATGAGGACGCTGGAGGGATAGGCGGCGCGGCCGCCCGGGGCGTACACCCCCGCCGCGCCGACCGGCACTTCCCGCAGAGTTATCTCCTGGCCCGCCGGCAGCTGGACCGTCCGCTCGCCGGCGGCCTGGGCCTCGGCGACCCGCCTGACGTTCTCGGCGGCGGCCTCGAGAGCTTCCCGCAGCGCCGGGTCCAGGACCGCCAGCGCCGCCTCGGCATCGGCGGGGTCGACCCGCAGCGACCCCAGCGTCACGCCGGGGGCGTCGAACTTGGCGGTCAGGCGTAGCACCGCCTCGTCGCCTTCGTCCTGCACCTCGCGCGCGATCGGCGCGACGTCGACGGCCGGTGCGGTCTCAACCGCCCAGGCGCGCAGGGCCGCGGCCGTTTCAGCCGCCCCCTCCCACTCGAATCGCCGCGCCCTCACCGGCTCGCCTCGCGCAGCTTCGCGGTCAGCTCGTCGATCTCCGCCGCCCGCAGCTTGTGGGCGACGCGGTTGGCGACGAAGCGGGCGGTGCACTCGACGATCTCCTCGCGCACCTCGAGTTCGTTCTCTTCCAGGGTCCTGCCGGTGGCGACAAGGTCGACGATCCCGTCGCCGAGACCGACAAGCGGCGCCAGCTCGACCGATCCCTTGACCTCGATCAGTTCGATCTGGCGGCCGGTCGACTCGAAGTAGCGCTCGGCGATCCGCGGGTACTTGGTCGCGATCCGCATCGCCCCCAGCGAGCGCTCGGAGTCGCCGAGCTGGTCGGACCCGGTGCGGCCCGCCAGGACCATGCGGCAGCGCCCGTAGCCGAGGTCGAGCAGCTCGTAGACCGGGCGGTCGCTCTGCTCCAGCAGCACGTCCTTGCCGGTGATCCCGACGTCGGCCGCGCCGGCCTCGACGTAGGTCGGTACGTCGGAGGGGCGCATCGTCACGAGCGTCATCCCGGTGGTCTCGAAGATCAGCGAGCGCGAGTCGCCGCGCAGCTCGGAGGTGTCGACGCCGGCCTTGTCGAGGACGTCGAGGGTTTCACCGAACAGGGCCCCGCGAGGGACCGCCAGCTTCAGCGGCTCGCTCATCGGAGCCCTCCCCCGCGCCGGCGCTCCTCGACCCGCGCCACCTGGACCCGTTCGAGGTCGAGGGCGAAGCCGGCGGCGGAGAGGTCGAGCCCGAACCGCTTCATCAGCCCGTCGTAGCGGCCGCCGCCGCCGAGGACGCGGCCGACCGCCGGGTCGTAGACCTCGAGGATGGCGCCGTTGTAGTAGCCGAGATCGCGCATCAGGCCGAAGTCGAACTGGACTCGGTGGCCGCCTGGGCGCGAGCCGAGCGCCTTGTTGACGTCGCGCAGGCGCTCCACAGCTCGGCTCACTGCCGCCGCTTCGTGCTCCTGCGCGCGCTCGAGCACCTCCGGGCCGCCGCGCAGCTGCGAGAGCTCCAGGCAGGAGCGGGCTCGCTCGCCGGCGACACCCGCCGCGTCGAGCTCTTCCTCCAGGCCGACGAGGTCGTGCGCGGCCAGCCGCGCGAGGATCGACTCGGAGGTCTCCTCCTCGAGCTCGAACTCGCTCAGCAGGTCGCGGTAGAGGTCGGCATCGCCAAGGCCGATCACGGCGCTGCCGAGGCCGGCGGCGTCGAGCGCCGCTTCGAGGACGTCGATCACCTCGACCGTCCCCGCCGCCGCCGGGGCGCCGATCAGCTCCACCCCGGCCTGGAGGAATTCCCGCATCTCCCCCCGCTGCGGGCTGACCGCCCGGTAGGCGCCGGCGATGTAACAGAGACGGTGCGGAGTTTCCGCCTGTCCGTAGCGGGTCGCCACGAGCCTGGCGATCGGCACGGTCATTTCCGAGCGCAGGGCCAGCAGCTCGCCGCCCTCGTCGAAGAACCGGTAGGCGGCGTGGTCGCCGCGGCCGCCGCCGCGCGTCAGCACCTCGTCGTATTCGAGCGCCGGCGTCGCCACCTCGCCGTAGCCCCGCCCTTCGAAGACCTCGATCAGGGCAGCCTGGAGCCGGCGCAGCTCGCGCATCTCCTCGGGCAGCACATCGCGCGTTCCTGGCGGAATCGGGTGGATCATCGGCTGAGACCTTACGGGAGCTGAGAGGAAATCCCTGCTAGGCAGGGACCTCCGCAGAGACGCGTTCGATCTGCGCGCCGAGGTCGCGGAGGCGCTCGTCGATCCGCTCGTAGCCGCGGTCGATCTGGCGGATCTCGCCGATCTCGGAGGTCCCTTCCGCCGCGCAGGCGGCGATGAGCATCGCCATCCCGGCCCGGATGTCGGGGCTGGAGACGCGCTCCCCATGAAGCCGGCTCGGACCGCTGACGATCGCCCGGTGGGGGTCGCACAGCGTGATCCGAGCGCCCATCGCAACCAGCTTGTCGACGAAGAACAGTCGGTTCTCGAACATCTTCTCGAAGATCAGGATCTCGCCCTTGGCCTGGGTCGCCAAGGCGAGCGCGATCGAGGTCATGTCGGCGGGGAAGGCCGGCCAGGGGCCGTCCTCGATCTTCGGGATCGCGCCGCCGAGGTCCGGCTCCACCTCGAGCTCCTGCCCGGCAGGGACGAAGACGTCCTCGCCTTGGATCTCCGAGCGCAGGCCGAGCCGCTTGAACTGGCGGCGGACGTTGGTCAGGTCCTTCGGGTTGACGTCGCGGATCCGCAGCTCGCCGCCGGTGGCAGCGGCGAGGGCCATAAAGCTGCCGACCTCGATGTGGTCGCACGAGATCGTGTACTCGGCGCCGCCGAGGCTCTCGGCCCCGTTCACCACCATCACGTTGGAGCCGATGCCGTCGACGCGCGCCCCCATCGCCGTCAGCAGGTGCGCGAGGTCCTGGACGTGCGGCTCGGAAGCGGCGTTGGCGATCTGGGTCGCCCCCGGCGTCAGCGCCGCCGCCATCAGCGCGTTCTCGGTACCCATCACCGAGGGCTCGTCCATGAAGATCTCGCAGGCCTTCAGCCCGCCGGGAGCGCTGAGCTCGATCCAGCGGCTGCCGTCGACCCTGGCGCCGAGGTCCTTGAAGGCGTCGAGGTGGGCATCGAGCCGGCGGCGGCCGATGAAGTCTCCGCCCGGCGGCGGCATCTTCGCCTCGCCGAAGCGGGCGAGCAGCGGCCCGGCGAGCAGGAAAGAGGCGCGGATCTTGCCGGAGAGCTCCTCGTCGACCGCGCCGCCGACCTCGCGGGCGCAGAGCCGGACGCTGTTGTCAGCCACCCACTCGGCCTCGACCCCCAGCTGCTCGAGCAGGGCGATCTGGGCTTCGGTGTCGCGGATCCGCGGCACCCGGTGCAGCAGCACCTCCTCTTCGGTCAGCAGGCAGGCGGCGAGGATCGGCAGCGCCGCGTTCTTGTTGCCGGCCACGGTGACCTCCCCCGAGAGGGGGACGCCGCCCTGGATCACGAACTTCTCCATCAGCTTGCTCGCTCCGAGGTCACCGGGCTAGGGTAACGACCGGCCATGAGGCGACGGTGGACGATCGGAGTCGGCGTCATCCTGGTGCTGCTCGTGCTGCTCGTCGTCAACGCGCTGGTGGTCGACGGGGAGACCGAGAGCGCCGGCGTCACCGTGCCCGGCGGCCGCATCCTCGACCTGCCCGAAGGCGAACTGCAGGTGCGCGAAAGCGGCCCGCGCGACGGGGCGCCGATCGTCCTCATCCACTGCTTCAGCTGCGCGATGGACTGGTGGGACGGGATGCTGCCGATGCTCGAACGCAAGCACCGGGTGATCGCCGTCGACCTCCTCGGCCACGGCGGCTCAGAAAAGCCCGGCTCCGGCTACACGCCGCGGCACCAGGCGCAGGCGGTCAGCGAAGCGCTGAAACGACTGCACGTCAACCACGCCGAGGTGGTCGGCCACTCGCTCGGCGGCGCCGTCACCGCCGCCCTGGCCGAGGAACACACTCAGCTGGTCGGCCGCGCGGTGATCATCGACATGCCGCCCGACAATTCCTACGGCGACCTTGGCTTCATCGCCGGCCTCGCCTTCAAGCCGGTCCTCGGCGAGGCGCTGTGGCAGATCAAGCCTGACTTCTCGGTCCGCGACGGGCTCGAGGTCGCCTTCGCGCCCGGGTACGACGTCCCCGACGCCTTCGTCGAGGACGTCAAGCGGCTGACCTACACGGCGTATGACGAATCGCCAAGCGGAGTCGACGACTTCCTGGACGAAGAATCGCTTGACCAGCGGATGAAGGTGGCCGGCCAGCCGCTGATGGTCCTGATGGGAGCCGAAGAGCAGGTCGTCAACGACCCTCAGCGGGCTCTAGCCCGGTACAAGTGGGCCGTTCCCAGCGCCCAGACCCACTTGATCGCCGGCGCCGGCCACTCGCCCAACGTCGAGAAGCCGCGCGAGACCGCTCAACTCGTCCTTCGGTTTGCACAGAGC
Source organism: Solirubrobacterales bacterium (assembly GCA_036277955.1). Taxonomy (GTDB): domain Bacteria; phylum Actinomycetota; class Thermoleophilia; order Solirubrobacterales; family 70-9; genus VAYN01. Next base: position 16,244 of record DASULV010000033.1, read on the forward strand.
CCCGAAAACCCGGTAGGCTCTTCTGTGCGCGGCGTCACGGAGCGTGGTCAACGGCCACAGCAAGGTTCTCCGGGAAACGCCCGCTGATTGCGCTTCTGGGGTTTGCGGAGCTACTGGCGCCAGTAGCTCCGCGGCATGCCCGGAAACTGCTTATTTCCAGCGCTTTCCGGGTACTCCTGCAAACGAGCTTGCAAAACCCCGATGCCGTCCGAGCACCCCTCTACCTTGTACGAACTGATGTTCGATTCAACGACCAAACAGAGACTGACCGACGCGGTCGACCTATTGATCGACTTCGCAACCCTCGGCGAGTACGGCCTAGAGCCCGTTGGGAGAACGTCGCCGAGCTGCGAGACCCGCCGCCGCACGAGCAGCAGCACCCCTGCCCGCTCCAGCCTGCGCCGGCGGGAAGCCGATCGCCCCTTCGTCCTGCGCCCGTAGGGAGGCTAGGAGCCTTTGAAGGGCCGCCCTGGGCGGGCGGAAAACACGAAAAGCCGCCCGAGGGCGGCTTTTCTAAGTAAGAACCGGCGGCGACCTACTCTCCCAGGAGGTTGCCCCCCAAGTACCATCGGCGCTGAAAGGCTTAACTGCTCTGTTCGGAATGGGAAGAGGTGTCTCCCTTTCGCTATGCGCCACCGGAGATTTTGCGAGACGCAACGCCCGGTGGAGCTTGAAAACCGCACAAGACCGCAAGGTATTTAAAAAATATCCGTCAAGCCCTCGACCCATTAGTACCGGTCGGCTACGTACATTGCTGTACTTCCACCGCCGGCCTATCAACCTGGTGGTCTACCAGGGGTCTTACTCCCTCAAGGGGATGGGAGAACTAATCTCGAGGACGGCTTCCCGCTTAGATGCTTTCAGCGGTTATCCGTTCCATGCGTAGCTAACCTGCGATGCCCTTGGCAGGACAACAGATACACCAGAGGCATGTTCATCCCGGTCCTCTCGTACTAGGGATGACTCCTCT
>DASULV010000034.1:0-9460 GCA_036277955.1 Solirubrobacterales bacterium
CGATGTCGGTGACGGCGATCCGGTCGTCTTCTTCCACGGCGAGCCCACCTGGTCGTATCTGTGGCGGAAGGTGATCCCGCCGGTGCGCGACGCCGGCTTTCGGTGTATCGCGCCCGATTACGCGGGCTTCGGCCGCTCCGACAAGCCGACCGACATCTCCTGGTACACGTACGACCGCCACGTCGAGCTGATCGGGCGGCTGCTGGAGGAGCTCGACCTGCGCGACGCCACCGCCGTCGTCCACGACTGGGGCGGCCCGGTCGGGATGCGGGTTGCCGCCGAGCACCCCGAGACGTGCGCCCGGCTGGTCGTCATGGACACCGGCGTCTTCAGCGGCCGCCAGCGGATGACCGACGCCATCCGCACACCCGACGAGGCGCTCGCCGAGCTCCCCGACTTTCCCTTCGAGTCGAAGTTCCGTGAATACGACGGGCTTCGCCTGGCTCACCTCGACGAGGGGGAAGGGGCGCCGGTCGTCCTCTTCCACGGCGAGCCGACCTGGTCGTTCCTCTGGCGCAAGGTGATCCCGCCGGTGCGCGACGCCGGCTATCGCTGCATCGCCCCCGACTACGCCGGCTTCGGACGCTCCGACAAGCCAACCGACCTCGGCTGGTACACCTACGACCGCCACGTCGAGACGATGGCGGCGCTGCTGGAGGAACTGGACCTGCGCGACGCGACCGCGGTCGTCCACGACTGGGGCGGGCCGATCGGGCTGCGGCTGGCGGTCGAGCACCCGGATCGCATCTCGCGGATCGTGATCATGGAGACCGGACCCTTCACCGGCCGTCAGAAGATGAGCGACGCCTGGTTCGCCTTCCGCGACTTCGTCCGCGACAACGAGGACGTGCCGGTCGGCTTCCTGATCAAAGGCGGCTGCAAGAACGATCCGGGCGACGAGGTGATCGCCGCCTACGACGCTCCTTATATAGACGGCGCCTCGAAGGCCGGCGTCCGTGCCTTCCCGCTGATCCTGCCGACCACGCCCGAGGCGGTCGGCGCCGCCGAGGGCAAACGCGTCGCCGACTCGCTGCGCGAGGACGATCGGCCGGCGCTCGTGCTCTGGGCCGATTCCGACCCGATCCTGCCCTTCTCGGTCGGCGAGCGCGTCTCCAGCGAGCTCAACTTCCCGCCGCCGCGCCCGGTCGAGAACGCTTCCCACTTCCTCCAGGAGGACGCGGGGGCGGAGATCGGTCGAGTTATCGCCGACTGGCTGAGCTGACCAGCTCCAGCATCTCCGCGTGGGGGCGGTCTAGAAGTAGCTGCACCCTTCTGGGGGGAGCGTCGTCTTCTAACCAGGTGACCGTTCCCGGCCAGTAGGGGCTCGGCGGGCGGCCGGGGTGGTGGAAGGCGGTGGCGAAGACCCAGCTGCCGGTGTTGTGGAGGCGGCCGCCGCGCGGTAGCGCCCATTCGGGTTCGCCGGGCAGGGGGCCGCCGCGGTGGGTGTGGCCGGTGATCACGTGGACGTCGTCGACGCCCAGCCGCTGCGCCAGTTCGATCGTGCCGTCGACACCGCTGCGGAAGATCGCGGCGGGGGAGACGTCCGGGGTGAAGTCCGAGCGCAGGAGCTTGTTGAGACCGCGGATCGCCGGCGGGAAGCCGGCGCGGCCGGCGCGGGCGCGCAGGCTGAGCTCCTCGGCTTCGCCGGAGAGCACCTCCCACCAGCGCTCGAAGGGACCGTTGCGGCGGCGGGTGGTCGGCAGCACCTGGGCCAGGCCGTAGGCGAACCCGTAGAGGGGACGCAGGATCCGCTCGTAATCGTCCGGCGTGGCGCGTCGTGGTGGGGACCCAAGCGCGCGCATCATCAGCGCGGCGGCGACGCACTCCGCCCGCGGCAGCTTCAGGTGGACGTCGGCGTAGTGGCCGTGGATGGCGTAGACGTCGTCGCGCAGCCAGACGCCTGGGTAGGCGGGCTGCAGGCGCGCCGGCCCGAGCCACCCGTCGATCATCGCCAGGGGTCCCGGCGCGGCGGCGTATCGGTGCTCGAGACCGAGCGCGGGCTCGCCGGAGATCGAGAGGCCGTCGAGCAGCGGCTCGGCGAGGCGGGCGTCGTGGTTGCCGGGGACGAGCAGGACCTCGATGTCGCCGATGGCTTCTCCAAGCTCTTCGAAGAACGGCCGGCTGCGCTCGAGCGAGGGGCCGACCGGCAGGTTGCGCAGCTCGACGACGTCGCCGAGCAGGACGAGGCGGTCGGCGCCGGCGATCTCCGCGAAGAGGACGTGGCGGATCGCCGCGTCGCGAAGGACGTCCTCGTCGCTGGCGACGCCGAGGTGGAGGTCGGAGATGATCGCCGTCCGCATCCGGTCTTTCTACCCCTTCGTCACCCGAAGGCGCGTTTGGCTGCCCAGCCAGCCCGGGTAAGCTGCCGGGATGCACAAGTTTTCCGCGGAAACGATGGCGCCCGTCAACGGCATCGAGCTCTGTTACCAGGAGATGGGCGATCCCGACGGCGAGCCGCTGGTCCTGATCATGGGGCTGGCGACGCAGATGATCGCCTGGGACGAGGTGTTCTGCGGGATGCTGGCCGAGCGCGGCTACCACGTCGTCCGCTTCGACAACCGCGACATCGGCCGTTCGAGCAAGATCCGCAGCGCCGGCGTGCCGAACGTCCTCGATCTCCTCGTCGGCCGTGGCGCGCCTGAGTACCGCCTGCGCGACATGGCGGCCGACACGATCGGCCTGATGGACCACCTCGGGATCGAGGCCGCCCACCTCGTCGGCGCCTCGATGGGCGGGATGATCGCCCAGTGCACGGCGATCGGCCACCGCGAGCGGGTGCGCTCGCTCTGCTCGATCATGTCGACGACCGGCAGCCGGCGGGTCGGCCACCCCAGCTACAAGACCTTCGGTCTCCTGCTCGGCAAACCGCCGCGCAAACGCGAGGCGGCGATCGAGCGCGTGGTCAAGACCTTCAAGACGATCGGCTCGCCCGGCTATCCCTTCGACGAAGAGCGGATCCGCGACCTCGCCGGCCGCTCCTTCGACCGCGGTCACAGCCAGGCCGGGATCGCCCGCCAGCTCCACGCGATCACCGCCTCCGGCGACCGCACCCACCAACTGCGCAAGCTCAACCTCCCGGCCGTGGTCATCCACGGCCGCAACGACGTCCTCGTCAACCCCTCCGGCGGCCGCGCCACCGCCCGTGCGATTCCCAACGCCCGCCTGACGATGATCGACGGCATGGGTCACGACATGCCCCGCGCCCTCTGGCCCACCTTCGTCGAGGAGATCTCCTGCAACGCCGCCCGGGCGCCACAAGAGAACCCGGCCGCCCAAGCGGCCTGACCGCGAGTCTGTCTCAGACCCCCGTATAGGGGGTCAACCACAGACTCGCCGAAGAAATGCGGCTGAGAGGAGTCGAACCTCCACGGGCTCTCGCCCACACGGACCTGAACCGTGCGCGTCTACCAGTTCCGCCACAGCCGCGCGGAGCAGGCAATTTAGCGGTTGCGAGCCGCCCGCCTCCCGCCGCCCGACCAGACCCACCTGTGATCCACGTCTCGCACCCCCGCCTGCCGTCTCGCTAAAATGCCCCGCATCCTCGCCGCTATCGTCTAGGGGACTAGGACGCCGGATTCTCAGTCCGGAAACCGGGGTTCGAATCCCCGTAGCGGTATGGCCTTAGCGGAGAGAGCGGAAGTTCCTGCTCCTCCTATATCCACCAAGTCTTGGGCGTCGCCGAACGCGCTGGAGACCAGAGCGCGCAGGTGAACTCGCCCGCCGTTGCGGTCAATCTCGACTCGCAGGCGGAAGGCCTCGAAGACCGCCCGCTGCAGCTCGGGATCGGCGTCGGCCAGTTCGGCGGCGAGGTCGGGGAGCGAGGCCAGAACGGTGCGCGCGTCCTCGGGATCGACGGCGGTGCTGTCGCGTCCGGCCTGGTCGAGCTGCTGGAGGACCGCCTGCGCTTCCTCGCGCTCACCTTTGAGACTGCGGATGCGCTCGCCGACGACGACCGGATCGACACCTGCCTCGATCGCGGCGAGCTGGCGCTCGATCTTGTGGTCGATTTCGCCGAGCTGGCGCGCAACCCGCTTCCGGGTGCCGTTGCTCTGCGTCTCCAGGGAGCCGGCGAGGGCCGAACTTTCGGCCTGGAAGTGGTCCAGCGCCTTCGGGCCGAAGATCCTGGTGGCGAAGAAGCTGTCGATCAGGTGGGTCAGTTTGTCCTCGCGCACGTACTGCCATTTGCCGTGGCCGACCGCTTCGGCCGCGCGGTCGCCATAGGAGGCGCCGGTAGCCGCAGGTGTAATAGGTCGGCTCGCCTTTTCGCCCGCGTCCCTGCATCCGCAGGGGGTTGTGGCCGGTCGCGCAGTGGACGATGCCGCGCAGCAGGTAGAAGCGTTTCTGTGGGCGCCGCCGCCGATTTCCGTGGCCGGTCGAGCGCCGTTTCATCTCTGCCTGCGCCCGCTCGAACTGCTCCTCGGTGATCAGCGGTTCGTGCTGCTCGTCGGCCTCGATCCATTCCTCGCGGCTGCGGCGGGTGACGGGACCGACGCCCTGCTTGTGGGCGCGGGAGTCGAGCCGGTTCCAGTAGAGGTGGCCCGTGTAGACGGGGTTTTCGAGCATCGCTTTGATCGTCGCCTTGGCCCATTTGCCGGATGCGTTGCGCCTGCGGTCGACGTGGCTCGGTGGCGGCGGGCCGCCCGGCCGGTTGAGGTGATTGGCGATCTCCTTGTAGCCGGCGCCGGAGAGGAAGCGCTCGAAGATCTCGGCGATCACGGGAGCCTGGTCCCGCTCGACCACCAGGCGTGACTTGGTGTCGCCGGCCTTGGCCCGCGCCGGGTCGGGATGCGGCTGGTGCTTCAGCCGGTAGCCATAGGGAGCGCGGCCGCCGTTGCGATAGCCCTGGCGGGTGTTCTGCGTCTGGCCGCGCCGGACTTCGCGTCCGAGCTTCTCCACCTCGAACTGGTCGAGCGCCTGAAACATGTGGCGGATCAGCCGGCCCTCCGGGCTGGTCTGATCCCCGGCCGTGAGGGCGTAGAAGACCTCCACGCCCGCGCGGGTCATCTCGCGCTCGTAGGTGAGCGCGTGGAAGAGGTCGCGCGAGAGCCTCGAGGTCGCGTAGATGACGACCGCATCGAAGCGACGCGCCTCCCGCTCCTTGGCCTCCCGCAGCAGTTCGGCCCAGCCCGCTCGGTCGTCCCGCCGCCCCGCCTCCTGGTCGGTGAAGTCGCAGACGATCTCCCCACCCAGCTCGGCTGCTTTCGTGGCGCAGGCCTCGCGCTGTGAAGGGAAGGAGAGCGTCGGGTCCTGCTTGCCTTGGTCGAGAGTCGGCCGTACCAGGCAAAGCGCCGCATCATCGGCTCCTTTCCTCGGATTTACGCGGGATCGGTCGGTACGCTTGAACCGTGACCGCGAAGGAGAAGCTGCTGCGTGAGGTGCTGGACCTCGATGAGGCCAGGGCAGCCCGTGCGCGGATCGTCATCCCCGACGAGCCGGCTGATGAGCCGGAGATGGCTCCGCTGCCCGCAGGCTGGGGCGAGACCCTGACCGGCGAGCCGATGCCCAACGTCGCGGCTGCCGTGAGGCGCTCCCGCGAGTCGCACTGAGCGTGCTGGTAGTAGACGCGAGCTTGGCGGTCGAGCTGTCGCTTGACCGGGCCGGGGAGCAGGCAAGCGGCGCCCTTGACGACGGAGGCCAGCTGATCGCACCGCCGCTGCTGTGGAGCGAGGTCCCCTCGGTGCTTCACGAGATGGCCTATCGGGGTGACATCTCCAATGCCCTGGCCGAGCTCGCCTTGCAACGGTTCCTCGCCGGGAAGCTGTCGATCAGCGAGCAGCGGCCGGACGGGCTGGCGATGGCGGCGTGGGAAGTCGCCGAGGAATTCGGCTGGGCGAAGACCTACGACGCCGAGTACGTCGCGCTTGCGAAGCTGAGCGATTGCCGCCTCGTCACCGTCGACGGCAGGCTGCGCCGTGGCGCGGAGCGGCTCGGCTTCGTCGTGACGCCGGCCGAGCTTTAGGGACCGCGCCGCGCCGGTCATCGGCAACTGTCCTTTCGGCGTCGGGCAGCCAGGAGATCGAAGATTGCCTTGGCCTGTTCGCGGCGAAGCTGGTCGTCCAGCGCTGATCCGGGTTTGGTGCGTTCGATCGACATGGTGGGCTTGAGGTCGCCGACCGGGGCCGCTTTGCGGTGCCTGCCTTTGTGATCGCGGCGGCGTCGGGGTGCGATCCGCCCACCATGTCTAGCTCCGTCGCGCCCGGATCTCAAGTCGGCTCGGCCTCCTCGACCGGAAGCTCCTTCAGCACCCCGGAGCCGCAGTAATGGCAGTAGGCGGCAACGTCGCGCCGAGCGGGGCCGTGCTCGCGGTCGGGGTCGGGATAGACGATCTCCTCGCAGTTCGAGCAGAGCCGCAGCGAGGTCCGGTCGACCTCGGCGAGGAAACCGTCGCGGCCGATGCGGTGTCGGGCGATGAAGCCGTGCCTCTTGCCGAGCCGCGTCGCCTCCGCCTCGCGCCAGCGGAGGTAGTTCTCCCGCAGCCGCGCCTGCTCGGCGGCGTTCTCGCGGTCCTGTTCGGCATCGTGCTCCAGTCCATCCAGTGATTTGGTGCCGAGCAGGTTGCCGTCGTCAAGCCAGCGGCGGCACTGACGCAGCTTCGGCCCTTCGCCGAACTGCCGCACCGCTTCCTCGAAGCGGTTGTACTGGCTCGCGCCGTGGTGGGCGACCAGCACCGCCAGCGCCTCTCGCTCGGAAGGCGTAGGCTCGCGCTCGGCGAGGCGGAGCGCGAGCGGTTCGGCCAGCATCCCGCCGACCGCTTCCAGCGCCCTGCGCTCGATCTCGTTCAGCGTGCCCTCGCCTTTGACAGAGAGCAGCAGGGCATCGGTTGCCTTTCGGCCGAGGCGATCTCCTCCCCAGCCCCGGCGCAGCTCGTCCCGTAGGCGCGCGGCGAGGGCCTCGGGATCAGAGCGCAGTCGCTCGCGCTCTTCTTCCTCCTCGCGCCGTTTGGCTGCCCGCCGCTCCTTCCATTCGTCAAAGGGCCGCCGAGCCTCCGTCAGCGCATCGAGGAGGTCGGTCATCCTGTCGTGTTCGTCATCGAGAAGCCAGCGCTGGTCGACCGCGCATCGCTCCAGTTGCCGAGCCAGATCGCAAACGCAAGTCAGGAGTAACGACCTGCGCCCAAGCTGCTTGCGCATGGCGGCGAGGAACGAGCGGGCGCGCTTCTCGGTCGTGGTGATGAAAAGCAGCGCGGGGCAGAACGGGTGCCGCTGCTGCCACGCCTTGGCTTGCGCATAGTCCGCGTAGCCGGCTGCCTTCTGCGCCAGGCGCCGGTGGGACATAGATCCCATATCCAGCTCGACGAAGGCAAGGAGCGGGTGCCCGTCCTGGTCGGCGATCTCGATGAAGATGTCGGGGGCGATAGCGCGCTTGTCCCGCGAGGTCAGAGTCTTGAACTCCTCCCGCGCTTCGCCCTCGCGCTCGAAGCGGGCGAGCCTGACCTGGGCAGGGAGCGTCCGCTCCAGCGCGACGTAGATCTCGCTGAGCCCAGCGGCATGGGAGAGGAAGAGCGGATTCGGCTCGCTGCGATCTCCACCCCGTGGAGGTGGTCCTCCTTTGACCACCGCCTCGCCCTTGCGGGTCGGCCACAGATGGAAGGGAGCAGATCCCCTTTCCCGATACGGCCGACTCCGGCCGGCGAGTCCGTTCTCGGCAAGCCGCGCACAGCGGTAGCGCAGCGTCCTCGCCGGCGTCTTCGGGTTGATCGCGGCGAGCTGGTTCTGCGTCAGCACCCGATGATGGGCGAGGAGATCGAGAATGCGCAGATCAAGATCGGAGAGCGGCGGCGTGCGATTGGCGGCGGATGAGGATCGACCCACCGTCAGCGCACCTCCGGCCCGGTCGAAATAGCCTCGCCGCCGCCATCAAGGGCGGCGATGTGGTCGCGCCGGTACGGCGCAGAGCCGCTGCGTCCAGCGCGGAGGAGAGTCGCTGTGTCGCCAGCGCGGAGGCGATCGCGGTCGCGCCGAGTGCGATCGGAGCAGCCGAGGGTGCGAGTGAGCGCCGCATAGCCTGCGCCGAGGCGTGGACTAGGAGTGACCGAGGATGATGATCGACCCACCTGCGATGACTTATTGACGGAGTGGGAAGAGACTCGGGAGCGGGGGAGGGGCCGCGATCCCGCAGCGTCATGCGGAAGTGCCGCCGCATCAGCTTGCCAGTCGCACCTTGACCGACTGGCAAGGTCGCAGCAGAGATCAAAGCGAGCCGGCTCTCGCCCCGTCGTCGGATTCTCGGTTTTGGATGCCTGAAAGAAGAGCACGACCGACGACGTAAGCTCCGCTCGGCGCAAAAGTCAAGTCGTATGAGTAGGGATATGCAGGGATGTACTTCGATTTCCCCTTGGTGGCATTTGGGGCCTGCCTTTTTCAGGCGAATCCGGGGCTGATCTCGACCGCGCTGGGCACCTGACTACGATCGCTCGATGGCCAGCGACGTACAGGCAATCTGGGGGCACCTACGGGTAGAGCAGGGCGAGACCGTGGTTCTGTCGGCGATCTACGGAATCCAAGGTGAGAACCACGACCTCTTCGCTGCAAGCCTCTTAGTCGGACCGGCAGCCACGGCCGATGGATGGCCGGCGTGGCGAGCCGCGGAGGGCTTTCGCCCCGAGCCCTCGGAGGACGCGCTCCGGCTTCCGGGGGAGTTCGTTACGACCTTGGAAGGCGCCATCGTAGGGAGGGCTGTTCTGCGGCCAGCTAACGCCTATAAATGGCTCCGATCTGTGCTTGAGAACGGTTCCTGCCCACCAGTGGGCGGCCTCCCTCAAGCAACGGCATCTCTCGGTATAGCTCGTGCGCCGATCAGGGTCTGTACCCACTCGGAGACGACGGCTGGTGATTTGGCGACTTGGCTTGCTCGGCCTGTTGTGGGGTTCCATTTCCCTCGGGCCGGTGGGGAGATCCAGGCAGTTCCTGGTAACGCGTGGGACATCGAGGGCACGAAAATGTTCTCGCCCGCTATTGACACCCTTGGCATGTCGTGGTTCGAAGAAAAGAAGGGCCCACCGCCCTCTGGGCTCTTGATCGGGAAATTTGAGCCGAGGGCCTGGCTCATCAGCCAGATGCTCGAACGGGAGCACGACCTTTACAAGGTCGAGATTGGCTTTGATCCCGAGCGCGTTGAGATCATGGATCTGGAAGTCGAAGTCGAGGAGAGCATTGGTGAGGAGCTTGTGTTTGCAGAGCATTTACGGCTCGAAGACACCGACCTCCAGGAGGTGCAAGCCAAGGTCTACGGGCAGAGCATTGCAAAGAGATCGCTAGTCATAGGAGTAGCGCTGCCGACGCTTGGGCGCGGAGTCAAACGATCGGTGCGCCTGACGCACCGGGATGGCCAGCTGCTTGACGAGTGGCAATCCTTCAACATCGTTGAGACGATTTCAATCAACCTCACTTTCGATGGCGCCGAACAGGCCCCGATGACCATTGGTGAGACCCGCAAGCAGCAAGATCTGGTTGAGCTGCTC
>DASULV010000035.1:0-63832 GCA_036277955.1 Solirubrobacterales bacterium
CTTCTGGCGCCCGGTCGCCACCCCGGTGTCCATGATCACCAGCCGTTCGACGCGCGAGGCGAGCTCGACCGCGGTGCGCAGGCCCACCGGCCCGCCCCAGTCGTGGACGACGAACGTCGCGCCCGAGAGGTCCAGGTGCTCCACCAGCCCGTGCGCGAAGTGCGTGAACCGGTCGTACGAGTACCAGCCCAGGTCGGTCGGCTTGTCCGAGCGCCCGAAGCCCGGCAGGTCCGGCGCGATGCAGCGGAAGCCCGCGTCGACGATCGGCGGGATGACCTTGCGCCAGAGGAACGACCAGGTCGGCTCGCCGTGGAAGAAGACGACCGGCTTGCCCTCCCCCTCATCGAGGTGCGCCAGGCGCAGCCCATCGAGCTCGCGGTAACTGGACTCGAACGGGTAGTCAGGCAGACCTTCGAGGAGCTCGTCCGGAGTCCGGACGGCGTCGACCGGCATCGCCGACAGTCTATGCCGAAGGGGATTGTTGACCTCAAATCCCAGAATCCGGATCAGGATTCTCTACTTTTCTGATCGACTTTGTGCTACCGTGCCCGCCTCATTGAGCATTAAGTTGCTCAAGAAAGTAAGTCAGTCGACATAGGAAGGAACTTATCTAGATGCGGAACGCTCGCGACACCCGGCGGCGCAGCGTGAAGGTCGGCCTCCCCGCCGCTCTTCTCGTCCTGCTCCTCGCCGTCTTCGCCGCAGGCTGCGGCGGTAGCGACGATGACAGCGCCACCGGTGCCTCTGGCGGCAGCGGCAGCGGCGGCAAGCTCGACGTGGTCGGTTACTCCACTCCGGAAGCCGTCTACACCGAAGCGCTCGAGCCCGCCTTCGAAGAAAGCTCGAAAGGCGGCGGCGTCAGCTTCAGCAACTCCTTTGGCGCCTCCGGCGACCAGAGCCGAGCCGTAGCCGCGGGCCAGCCCGCATCGATCGTCCACTTCTCCCAGGCCGGCGACATGGAACGGCTGGTCGAAGAAGGCGAAATCGTGGCCAAAGACTGGGACCAGAACAAGTACAAGGGCATCGCCCAGAAATCGGTCGTGGTCTTCGTCGTCCGCAAGGGCAATCCGGAGGGTCTCGAGAGCTTCGACGACCTGCAGAGCAAGGACGTCGAGGTCATCACCCCGAACCCGTTCAGCTCGGGCTCGGCCCGCTGGAACATCATGGCCGTCTACGGCAACGCGACCGAGGCCGGTAAATCCCCCGACCAGGCGCTGGACGAGGTCCGCACCGTGCTCGAAAAGACCGTCGCCCAGCCGGGCAGCGGCCGCGACGCCCTCTCGGCCTTCACCCAAGGCCAGGGCGACGTGCTCTTGAGCTACGAGAACGAGGCGATCAAGGCCGAAGAAGAGGGCGAAGACGTCGAATACGTCGTGCCCCCGGCGACGCTCTCGATCGAAACCCCGATCGCGGTCACCAAAGACGCACCGGAGCCTGCCGCCCAGGACTTCCTCGACTTCATCTGGTCGGATGAGGGCCAGGAAATCTGGGCTGAAAACGGCTACCGGCCGGTCAACCCGAAGCTCGTCGACGAGAAACAGTTCCCGACCCCCAAGGACCTGTTCTACATCGCCGACTTCGGTGGCTGGAGCAAAGTCAACGATGAGTTCTTCGACGACGAAACCGGCTCTGTAGCCGAGATCGAGAAGGAACTCGGAGTCTCGACGAGCGGCTGATGGAGGCACACCCGGCAAACCTCCCCGCTCCCAGGCAGCACCGGGCAGGCATCCGCCTGCCCGGTCTCGGCGTCGGCTTCGGCGGCGGCATGGTGGTGCTCTACCTGAGCATCATCGTGCTGCTGCCGCTGGCCGCCGTCGCCAGCGAAGCCTTCACCCTCGGCCTCGGCCACTTCTGGGAACAGGTCACCTCGCCGCTGGCGATAAAGAGCCTGAAGCTGACCGTCGTCTGCTCGCTGATCGTCGTCGTGATCAATGGCTTCTTCGGCACCATCCTCGCCTGGCTCCTCGTCCGCGACAAGTTCCCGGGCAAGAGCATCGTCAACGCGGTGATCGACCTCCCCTTCGCGCTGCCGACGATCGTCGCCAGCCTCATCCTGCTGACCCTCTACGGGGCGGACAGCCCCCTTGGGATCGACATCGCGTTCACCCGCACCGCGATCGTCGTCGCCCTCTGCTTCGTCACCCTGCCCTTCGTCGTCCGCGCAGTGCAGCCGCTGCTGCTGGAGATGGACCGCGAGATGGAGGCCGCGGCGGCCTCGCTGGGGGCGAGCAACTTCACGATCTTCCGCCGCATCATCTTCCCCAACCTCCTCCCCGGCCTCGGTGCGGGAGTCGCGCTGGCCTTCGCCCGCGCCCTCGGCGAGTTCGGCTCGGTCCTCCTCTTCGCCGGCGGCAACCCGGATACGACGGTCTCCTCGGTCTTCATCCGCAACCAGGTCGAGTCCGGCAACGAGATCGGCGCCGCCGCCGTCTCGGTGGTGCTGCTCGCCGCCTCGCTGCTGCTGCTCGCCTGCGTCTCGCTGATCCAGCGCTGGGCGATCCGGCACGACCGCAGCTCGAGCGAGTTCGTCCCGACCATCGCCATGGACGTCAGCGGCGACGGAGGCGGGATCTGATGAGCGCCAACCTCCCCAGCCGCTGGGGCCTGCGGTTCCTCGGTCTCGGCTACCTGACGATGCTGCTGCTGATCCCGCTGGTGATGATCTTCTACAAGACCTTCGAAGAAGGGATCGGGCCGCCGCTTGACGCCGTCACCTCGCCCGACGGGCTGCACGCGCTGAAGCTGAGCCTGCTGATGGTCGTGATCGCGGTGCCGCTGAACACGATCTTCGGGATCGGCTGCGCGCTGCTGCTGGTCCGCCACAAGTCGAAGCTGAACCCGGTGATCGACGCGGTCATCAACCTGCCGTTCGCGGTCTCCCCCGTCGTCATCGGCCTCTCGCTCTACCTGCTCTACGGGACCGACGGCTGGTTTGCCTTCCTCGGCGAAGAAGGGATCAAGATCCTCTTCTCGGTGCCGGGCATGGTCCTCGCCAGCATTTTCGTCTCGCTGCCCTTCGTGGTGCGGGAGACGGTGCCGGTGCTGCAGGAGATCGGCACCGACCAGGAGCAGGCCGCCTCGACGCTCGGGGCCAGAGGCTGGCAGACCTTCTGGAAAGTGACCTTGCCCTCGATCCGCTGGGGCGTCGCCTACGGCGTCGTCCTCACCACCGCTCGGGTGCTCGGCGAGTTCGGTGCGGTGACGATCGTCTCCGGCTCGATCAACGGCCAGACCCAGACCCTGCCGCTCTTCGTCGAGAAGCAGTACGCCAACTTCAACTCAACCGGCGCCTACGGCGCCTCCCTGGTGCTGGCCCTGCTGGCGCTGATCACCCTGTTCGCAATGAACCTGCTCAAACGAAAGGAGGACGCCTGATGGGAATCTCAGTCGAGGGAGCCAACAAGAGCTTCGGTGACTTTCAGGCCCTCAACGACGTGTCGATCGAGGTCCCGGACGGGTCCCTCACCGCCCTGCTCGGCCCCAGCGGCTCGGGCAAGTCGACCCTGCTGAGGGCGATCGCCGGCCTCGAGGATCTCGATTCGGGCCTGGTGACGATCAACGGCGAGGACGCCACCCGCAAACCGCCGCAGCAGCGCGGGGTCGGGTTCGTCTTCCAGCACTACGCCGCCTTCAAGCACATGACCGTGTACGACAACGTCGCCTTCGGGCTGAAGATCCGCAAGTGGAAGAAGCCGGAGACCTCGAAACGGGTCCACGAGCTGCTGCAGCTGGTCCAGCTCGACGGCCTCGCCGGCCGCTTCCCCTCCCAGCTCTCGGGCGGGCAACGGCAGCGGATGGCGCTGGCGCGGGCGCTCGCGGTCGAGCCGCAGGTACTGCTGCTCGACGAGCCGTTCGGCGCCCTCGACGCCAAGGTCCGCAAAGACCTGCGCACCTGGCTCCGCCGCCTCCACGACGAGATGCACGTGACCACGATCTTCGTCACCCACGACCAGGAAGAGGCGATGGACGTCGCCGACCAGCTGGTGGTGATGAACGAGGGCCAGGTCGAGCAGACGGGCAGCGCCGACGAGCTCTACGAGCACCCCGCCAACGAGTTCGTGATGAGCTTCGTCGGCGAGGTCAACCGGCTCGGCGACGACTTCGTGCGGCCGCACGACATGGAGATCGTGCTCGACCCCGACGAGCGCACCCAGGAGGGCCTGGTGCAGCGGATCGTCACCCTCGGCTTCGAGGTCCGGGTCGAGCTCGTGCTCTCCGACGGGACCGAGGTTTGGGCGCAGCTGACCCGGGCCGAGCTGCAACGGCTCGAGCTGCGGGAGGGCCAGATCGCCTACCTGCGTCCGGTCCAGGCCAAAAGCTTCAACGGTTCGTCGCCGTCAGGCCATGGGGCCTCGACTCCCCATGGCTCCAACGACGGCGGCGATGCAGAGGTACCTGCAGCCGTTTGAAGGGGCGACGGGGTGGGGTGTCTTCTTGCCGGGTGACGCCCCGCCCCAACTCGCCACTAAGAGATACCAGTCGAACGGCGACTGCGCACGTAGCGCCTCATCCGACGCGGCATCAGAAGTTCTATGGCCCGGCCGAAGGTTAGGCCGGGATCCACCAGCATCGGACTCGGGCGCTGCGGCCGCGGGCCATTAGTCGATTTCGTCTCTTGCGTCATGAAAAAACTCTAAAGCGCGATGGCAATAGCGATCATCCAGAGAATTACCTCGAGCGTGAGCAAACCGCTCGCGGCCTGGAGCAGGGTTGCGAATTGATCGAGACCTTCGCGGTTCTCCAGATAACTGTCATGCATGTGCAGTGAAAGGTCTCGATGGAGATGCTCGATCGGCGCAGGCTGCGACGACTCGATGTAGGTCTCGATCAGATCGCGGGGATTTGCCGTTCCCTCCCACTTACGCGGCCACAGGACGGCCAAGGAAGCGGCGGCCACGGCGACGAAGCAAAGCAACGCCAGCCACGAGGCAAGGTTTGGGTTGCTACCTCGCAGAGCTTGAGATCCCAGGAACGAGGCGGCGATGGCAGCTGAAGAAAAGAGGAGCCCCGCCCTGGTCCGGAAGCTCTCGATGACCGCCTGCTGCTCCGACAGGGCTCGCACAGCCTCGTCGTAGGCGACTTTGTAGAGCAGGTCGTTGCTCACGACGGACTAAGGGTGGAGCGGGTCGCTCCTCTCCCCCGCTCTCGGTTCATCTTGCCGGTCTTTACGTGCTCCTGCTATTCTTGAGTTAGATGATCAACAAATATGGAAAGGAGACACGGTGACCAGACGCGTTGAGCAGACGACGTTCCGGTCGCGCGGTCGTCTGACCGGCCTGGTGCGGGACGAGAGCCCGGCTGGGATCGGGCAGAACCGGACCACCCAGACCGATAACCGGGAGTCGGAGCTGCGGGGGGCCGACGAGGCGCTCTTCTACCGCGCCCGTTTGATCCTCGGGGACTCCCTGCCCCGCCCTCAGCGCTGAGCCGTGGATGGCGAAAGCGCTGAATGTCCCGGCTGTGAAACCTGAGCCCGGGCCCCGTCTAGAAGAAGACGAGGTCCGGGCTCAGATCGTTTCGGCTCCTTACTTGCTGCCTTTGGAGCCGCCCTGGGACGGATCTTCGACCTGCAGCGGTTCGTCCGGCTGCGGGTAGGCCTGGACCGCCAGGTTCCAGCCTTTGAGCGTGAACGTCACGTTTTTCGCGCCCGCGTACTGGACCGCGATCGTGTGGCCGCCTTTGGTCAGCACCGCGGTCTGGACCACGGTGTGGACGACGGGCACGGGGGTCGGGCTCGTCGCCGTCGACGGGGCGAAGTTCACTTTTCCGGTCGCCTGGCCGTCGACCAGGATCTGGATCGGGCAGGCCTGATCCGGACCCGGTTTGGCCGCGGTGCAGATGGCCTGGCCGGAGAACGAGATCACGACCGAGCTGACTTCGGCCTTGGTCGCGAACGAGGTGAACGCGGTCGGGATGTACCCGGCCGTGGTCGAGGACGCGTTGAACTCAGCGCTGCCGGCGGCGATCCCGACCACCGGCGGCCTCGGCGCCGTCGCCTTCGCCACGTACAGGTTCGAGGCGGCCTTTTTCTTCAGGTAGAGCTGGGACGCCTTCTTGTTACTGACGTAGACCTTCGCTGCCTTCTGGCTGGTCAGGAACGACTGGGCGACCGAGGGCACCACCGTCACCGAGACGGCAACCGCCGCCGCCAGCACGACCACCGTCGCCGCTCGAGGGGTGGACAGTCTCTTCTTCAGCAATTGATCCTCCATGTCTGCGGCCACCTGGCGGCTGTCGGTGCCCTCGGCGGCCTTTCTTTACTTAGGAGGTCAATAAACTACAGAAGCTGCTAGAGTTTCGCGATCAAGTTGGTCAACAAAGTGTCCTACCCGGCAGAAAGGAACTCAACCCCGCATGAGAATCAAGACCCTCGCCATAGCGGCGATCTCCCTCCTGGGGCTCGCCGCGCCGGCGTCGGCCGGCGCCGTCCAGATCATCGGATCCGGCTCCGTGGCCGCGCAGCCCGTGCTGCAGGCCCTCTTCGCGACCTACACGAAGAAGGTCAATCCAAAGGTCCACTTCGTCTACACCGCCAACGGAGGTAACGCCGGCGTCAAAGACGTGCAGAACGGGACCAGCCAGTTCGCCGGGCAGGCTCGTACCCCCCTCCCCAGCGACGCGGGGACGACCTACATCAAGTTCTACCTCGACGGGCTCTGCCTCGACGTCAACCCGAAGAACAGCCTCAGCAACATCTCGGTCCAGCAGACCCACGACATCTACCGCGGCCTGCTGACCAACTGGAGTCAGGTCGGCGGCTCGAACCTGACCACGACGATCGACCCGGTCGGCCGCGACACCAACGGAGGGACCTACAACTTCTTCCTCCAGGCCGTTCTCAACAACGAGCCGCCCGCGTCCAACGTAAACGCGCTGACCGCCGACGGTCTCGTCGTCAACGCGGTCAAGCAGGACCCGAACGCGATCGGCTACGCCGGCCTTGCCTGGCAGAAGAAAGGCCTGAAGACCCTCAAGGTCAACGGCATCCCCTGCAAACCCAGCAAGATCAGCGTCGAGCCGCTGAAGTACCCGCTCTCGCGCTACATCTTCCTCGTCCTCCCCGGCGACGGAAGCTCGAGCTCGAAAGCACTGCTCAAGTTCATCGACTGGGCGCGGCGCAGCTCGCTGGCCGGAGCGACGATCACCGCCGCCGGCGGCGTCCCCGCGTTCAACAAGAAGTAGAGGGTCGTTGAACGAGGAGCTGCCACAGGAGTACGGGCCGAAGTGGTCCGACCAGCGCGTCGAGCGGATGCTCGGCGCGCTGGTCTGTGGTGTGGTCGCGCTGCTGCTGGCGCTGATCGTCACCGTCTTCGTCCACGCCTGGCCCTCGTTCGCCCATAACGGCCTCGCCTGGTTCAGCGCCGGCGGCGACGTCGAAGAGCAGCTCAACGCGATCTCGCTCTCCGCCCAGACCAGCGGCGAATACGTCTACACCTTCCACGCCTGGCCGCTGATCTGGAGCACGATCCTGATCACCGGCGGAGCGGTCCTGATCGCCCTCGTCTCGGCGCTCTTCGTCGCCGTCTTCATCGTCGAGTTCGCGCCGGAGTGGATGAGCAACATCCTCCAGCCGGTCATCCGCTTCCTGGCCAGCGTCCCCTCGGTCATCTACGGTCTGCTCGGCGTGCTGGTCCTGGTGCCGTTCATCGGCAACCACCTGGTCACCGAGGAGCAGAAGGCCTCGGTCGCCGGGGTCATCTCGCTGACCGGCTACAGCCTGCTGGCGGCGATCCTCGTCCTCACGGTGATGATCGCGCCGATCATGGTCTCGATCTTCAGCGACGGCCTGCGGGCGGTGAAACCGGGCTGGATCGAGGGCTCGCTCGGCCTCGGCGTCAACCGCTGGCGGACGACCTGGAAGATCGGCGTCCGCAGCGCCCGGCCGGCGATCGTCGCCGGCACCGTGCTCGCGGTCGCCCGCGCGATCGGCGAGGCGGTGATGCTGGCGATGATCTCCGGCTCGGTCGCCTTCGCGCCCAACCCCGCCGACGGCCTGATCTTCATCTACGAGCCCTCGCGCCCGCTCGGCCCGACGATCGTCAAGAACATCGACCAGCTCAGCTCCCCCCCCTTCAACGCGACCCTGTTCTCGATCGCCGCCGTCCTGCTCTTCTCGGCGGCGATGTTCTCCCTCGCCGGCTGGCTGGCACGGCGGTCGATGCGGAAATACCTGATGCCCTGATGGAGTCGTCGATGGAAAACCAGACGCTGACGGTCCCGCCCGTCCCCCCGCCCGACCAGCACGATCCGCCCGGCGCGCACCAGCGCAAGGGCGCGGTCGAGGGATCGGCGACCTGGAGCCTCAGCGACCGCATCGGCCTGGCGATCTGCTGGGCCCTCGGCCTGCTCTTCTGCGCGATCGCGGTGGCGATCGTCGTCTACCTGCTGGTCCAGGGGATCAAGTTCCTGCGCCCGGAGATGCTCTGGACCCCCGCCGCCGCCGGCTTCGACGAGACCGAAACCGGCGGCTTCTCCGACGCCCTCTTCGGGACCCTGATCGTCGCCACGATGGGGATCGCGATCGCGCTGCCGATCGGCGTCGCGATCGCGGTCTGGCTGGTCGAGTACGGGCGCCCGACCGGGCTGGCCCGGGTCACCGAATCGACGATCGAGGCGATCGCCGGCATCCCCTCGATCGTGCTCGCCCTCTTCGGCACCGTGATCTTCTCCTCAACTGCGCTCGGCTTCCTCAGCCGCAGCTCCGAAGGCGTGGTCTTCGGCCGCTCCTTCTTCGCCGCCTCGGCGATGCTCTCGCTGGTCGCGCTGCCGCTGATCGTCGCCAGCGTCCGCGAGGGGCTGAACTCGATCCCGCGCCACGTGCGCGAGGCCTCCTACGCGGTCGGCAAGACGAAAGCGGCGACGACGCGGCGGATCCTGTTGCCGACCTGCCGCCCCCAGGTCGCCACCGGCGCGATGCTCGGCCTCGGCCGGATCATCGGCGACACGGCGATCATCGTCGTCCTCCTCGGCGCGACCCAGAACTTCGCCCCGGTCGAAGGCGTCGGCTTCCCGCTCAACTACCTGCGCGGCGCCGGCACCACCCTGACCAACTTCGTCTACGAGGCCTCCCCCACCGGGAACCTCAACCAGCCGCAGAAAGCCTACGCGGCGGCTTTCGTCCTGCTGCTGATGGTCCTGGCCCTGAACGCGGCCGTCGACATCGTCCACCGCCGCGCGAGAAAGGTTGGAACGTGGAGCCACTGACCCCCGGCACCTCCGAGTACAGGGTGGCGATCGATCCTTCGGGCTCGGGCCGGCCGGCCGGCCCGCCGCCGATCCGCCGGATTCCGCTGGAGGACCCGGCGCCGGCGACCGAGGTGCTGCCACCGGTCGGCGGTGACGTCCAGCAGGGGCAGCAGGGGAGCGGCTTCACCGCCGCCAAACGGTCGATCAAAGCGCCCCAGTTCTCGATCCGGCGGATGGAGATCGACAACGTCTCGGTCCACTACGGGGCCAAAGAAGCCGTCAAACGGGTCTCGCTGCCGGTGCGCCAGGGCGAGGTGCTGTCGCTGATCGGCCCCTCGGGCTGCGGCAAGACGACGCTGCTGCGCTCGCTCAACCGGCTCACCGAGCTGACCTCGAGCGCCACCCTCACCGGCCGCATCCTGCTCGACGACGTCGACATCACCCAGATCGAGCCGACCCTGCTGCGGCGCCGGGTGACGATGGTCTTCCAGCAGCCGAACCCGTTCCCGATGAGCGTCTTCGACAACATCGCCTACGTGCTGCGCGAGCAGGGCTCGCGGCGGGCGCGCAAGAAGACGCTGGAGCCGGCCGTCCACAGCGCGCTGGACCGCGCCGGTCTCTTCGAGGAGGTCAAAGACAACCTCGACCACCCGGCATTGAAACTCTCCGGCGGCCAGCAGCAGCGGCTCTGCATCGCCAGGGCGCTGGCGGCCGAGCCCGAGGTGCTGCTGCTCGACGAGCCCTGCTCGGCGCTGGACCCGAAATCGACGAAAGTGATCGAGGACCTGATCGTGCGGCTGCGCGACGACGTCGCCGTCGTCATCGTCACCCACAACCTGCAGCAGGCCTACCGGATCGCCGACCACGTCGCCTTCATGTACCTCGGCGACCTGGTCGAGTACAACAGCGCCACCGCGCTGTTCGGCAACCCGCGCGAGCAACGGACCAGGGAGTACGTGAGCGGTGCCTTCGGCTAGGCGCGCGCCCCAGAGATGCGCGACGAAACGGGCAAGCCGTCTCGTCGTCCTCGCCCTCTGCGGCGCCCTCGGCGCCGGAGCCCTGACGGGCTGCGAGACGACCCAGGAAAAGGCCTCCGCCCAGCGGGCCGAATCCGAACGCATCCTCGAGGCCCGCGCGAAGCGCCAGGCGCAGAAGAAGAAGCACAAGCAGGGCCATGACCAACAGAACCACGACAAGCAGAAGAAGGGGGAGGGATGAGCACGCAACTGGAGGAAGCTCGCAGGCCGCAGACGTTTGAACCGTGCGAGGAGTGCGGGGCGCCGATGGACCCGCAGCAGCGCTACTGCGTCAACTGCGCGGCCCGGCGCGGCAACGGCGCCAACCCCTCTTCGCGTTACTTCGCGGCGATGAGCAAGCGGGCGCGCCCGCCGCTGGTGCGGCCGGTGGCGAAACAGAGCCCGACCAGCCGCGCCGCCGCGGTCGGCTTCTTCGCCCTGCTGCCGATCGCGGTCGCGATCGGCGTCGCGATCGGCCACAACGGCTCCGGCGGCGGCGACGAAGAGGCGCTGCTGAAGGCGCTGCAGGAACGGCAGGCGACCGCGGCGAGCACCGCTGCGGCTCCGACCGCCGGCTCCACCGCCGCCACCCCGAAAGCGGCGAAGAAAAACGCCAAAGCCGACAAAGCCAAGGGCAAGCCCGAGGAAAAAGTCGTCGCCCATACCGACAACGGCGACGTCCACGAAGTCACCAACTTCAAGGCGTCCGAGGAGAAGGAAGCCGAAGACACCAAGCTGGTCGAAGAAAACCCCGAACAGACGGGCGAGAACTACATCAAGGCCCAGCAGAACCTCCCCGACGTGATCGTCGTCGGCGGCGAAGGCGGCGGCAGCGCGCCGGCCCCCTCGGGGGTGGAACCGTGATCGAGCGGCTGCGCGAGTTGAAGCTGCCCGAGCGCCTGCTGGGGAAAGGCAGCGCCAACGGAAACGGGAACGGCGCCGCGAAACCGGCCCCTGAGGTCGCGCCGGCGCTCGAGAACAAAGAGCTGGTCGCCCAGCGCGACCGCTTGCTGGAGAAGTTCACGGTGATGCAGGCCGACCTCGGCGGCGCCTTCTACGAGATGGCGATCCGCGACCACGTCCGGCTCGACGTCCTCACCCGCAAGGCGGCGGAGCTGCAGCGGGTCGACGCCGAGCTGCTCGCCGCCGAACGCCAGCTCGAGCTCGAACGCACCGACGCCGCCGGCCACTGCCCCACCTGCAACGCCCCCTTCGGCCGCGCCGACCGCTTCTGCCCGCAGTGCGGCAGCTCCCTGGTGGTGACCGCCTGATGAAACTCGCCTTCTACGCCTACCTGCAGAAGGCGATCGCCGCAGCGGCGACGGTCACCGGCAAGAAATTCGGCCTCCTGGTCGCCACCTCGCTGATCGCGACCAGCGGCATCGCCGCTTCCGCCATGACCGACTCGGGCGGCATCGGCCCGGTGACGGCGGCCGCGGTGGCCGGCCTGTTCGACGGGCAGCCGGCGGCCGTGACGACGGCCGAGGTTCCCGAAGCGGCACCGGAAGAATCCTTCTCCTCCCCCTCCTCCCCTGAAGCTTCGTCAGCCCCGGAAGTCACCTCCGAAGCGCTGCCCGAATCGGCCCCCTCGGCGGCGCCCGAATCGCTGCCCAGCCCGCGCCCGGAAACGCCGGATGCCCCGCCGCCAAGCGAACCGGAACTGCCTGAAGCGGGCCCGGTCAAGCACGTCTTCCTGATCTCCCTGGCGAGCCCGGGCTACGAGGCCGCCTTCGGCGCTGCCTCGCAGATGCCCTACCTCTCCGCCACCCTGCGCCAGCAGGGCGTGCTGCTCACCAACTACTCGCTGCTCGACGGGGCCTCGCTCGCCAACGGCTTTGCCGCGATCAGCGGCCAGAAACCGACTGCCGCTTCTCAAGCCGACTGCCCCGAGTACGAAAAGTGCCTGTTCCCGGTCGAAACGCTGAGCCTCGCCGACCAGCTCAGCACCGGCCAGTTCACCTGGCACGCCTATCTGGGCGATATGACCGATCCGGAAGGCAAACCCGACAACTGCGTCCATCCCGAACCCGACGCGCCCGAGGTGCCGCCGACCGGCGGCTACGCCTCGAAGCTCAATCCCTTCGTCTACTTCCACTCCCTGCTCGACCTCGGCGACTGCGCCGCCAACGACGTGCCGCTGAGCGAGCTGGCGGGTGACCTGAAGAAGCCGGACTCGACCGCGAACTTCAGCTACATCGCGCCGAACCTCTGCGACAGCGGCTTCCGCGGCCAGTGCCCGGAAGGAGCGCCCGACGGTGCCGCCGCGGCCGACGCCTACCTCGGCGAGCTGGTGCCGGAAATCCTCTCCTCCCCCGCCTACAAGAAGGACGGCCTGGTGATCGTCAGCTTCGGCGCGGCAGATCCGGCCGCTTCAGCGGATCCGGCCGCGGCGCCGGCCGACCCGCTGAAGGTGGGAGCGCTGCTGATCTCGCCGCTGCTGACGCCGGGCGGAACGGACGCCGCCGCCTACACCCCCTACTCCCTGCTGCGCTCGACCGACGAACTCTTCGGCCTCAGTCCCCTCGGCGACGCGAAAGGGAAAAAAGTCCATTCCTTCGCCTCGGCCTTCGTCGCCGGGGAAACCGCGGCGGGCGACTGATTTCTGCCACGCTTCTCCGCGTGAACCCCCAGGAGCAGACCGGCGAGCCGATCACGCAGGCCGGAATCGAAGAGCTGAAAGCCGAACTCGCCGAGCTGGAAGGCCCGGCGCGGCAGAAGATGGCGCAACGGATCAAGGTCGCCCGCGAGGAGGGGGACCTCAAGGAGAACGCCGAGTATCACGTCGCCAAAGAGGACCAGGCCCACATGGAGACGCGGATCAAGCGGCTCCAGGAGCGCCTGCGCAACGCGGTCGTAGTCGAGGTTTCAGAGCTCGACTCAGACGTCTTCTCCTTCGGCCGCACCGCCGAGGTGCTCGACGAGTCCAAAGGCGAGACCAACGCCTGGACCCTGGTCGGCTCGACCGAGGCCAACCTCGCCGAGGGCCGCCTCTCGGCCGAGTCGCCGATCGGGCGGGCGCTGATGGACGCCCGGGTCGGCGCGACAGTGACGGTAGAGACGCCGAAAGGCGACCGCTCCTTCAAGGTCGTCAAGCTCGTCTCCTAGGACAGCAAGAATGAGCGGATGCTGAGGCTCCGCTCGTCCGTCCACCACAGCCGCGCCGACGAGTTCGCGGCGCTGCTGCGCGACCTCGAGGGCGTCCGCCGCGTTGTCCAGCAAGCCGACGAGGCCGCCGCCCACAAGGCCTACGTCTTCGTCGCCGACGTCGAGCCGGCCGCCGCCGATCAGCTGGTCGACGCGCTCGGCGATCTCGGGATCGAATCGGAGGACTACGTCCTCACCCGGATCGAGGTGGTCTCCCCGCAGCACCGCCACCACCTCGGCGAAGGGGGGGTCGACGGCTACGCCTGGATCGAGGTAATCGGCCAGGCGCGGGCCAACTCACGGCTGCTGGCCCGCTACCTGGCGCTGATCAACGTCGCCGCCGTGATCGCCGCCCTCGGCGTGATCACCAGCAGCTCGATCCTGATCGTCGGCGCGATGGCGGTCAGCCCGGACCTGCTGCCGATCTGCGCCACCTGCGTCGGCCTCGTCGCCCGCCGCTACGGCCTCGCCCGCCGCGCCTTCGTCACCCTCACGCTCGGCCTCGGTCTCGTGGTCGTCACCGCCGCCGTCCTCAGCTTCCTGCTCAAAGTGACCGGCCTGCTCCCCGACGGCTTCGAAGTCGAGAGCAGCAGCCTCACCAACCTCGCCCACACCGACTACTCGACGGTGCTGATCGCCCTGGCAGCAGGCATCGCCGCGATGCTCTCCTTCGAGACCAGAGCAAGCGCCGCCGTCGGCGTCGCGATCTCGGTGACCACCATCCCCGCCTCCGCCTACCTAGGCGTCGCGATCGGCGGCGGCGGTATCGAGCACGCCCTCGGCGCCGCCGTCGTCCTAGCGATCAACGTCTCCCTCCTGATCCTCTCCGGAACCCTGACGCTGATAGTCCAGCGATTCCTCCCCAACCGCTCCGGCACCCCGATCTAGGCGCTCCTGTAGAGAGGGGGTCGGCACCCCTCCTCCGGAATTGACTTCCCCTCCGCTTCGCTCCGGGGAGAACCTGCTGCGGCTTCGCCGCAAACATCAGATTGCATATCGCCGAACATTCCTCCGGAGGAGCACCGGCCCCCTCTCCGACCGTCACCGGCAGACGCCGAGGAACGAAGGAAAGTCATGGTTCCTTTCGGGCCTATCTCGTCCACAAGGAACCACGATCTGCCGGGGAGCTGAGAGGCGGCTTGAGGTGCGGCGTCTGCCAGGACGTGTCGCTAGGAGGGGTGGGTGTCCCCTGGCCGACCGGCGTCCTGTTGCCGGCACAGATCACTCAGCGAGAGACGGCCACTTAGAGGCCGGCAACCCAGGGAGGCCAGGGGACACCCACCCCTCCCTACAAGCAACCGCTAATCCTCCCCAGACCCCAGATACGCCAGAACTCTGTCCAGCAACTCCGCCTGGGCCGGCAGGATCTTCTCGCGCGCCTTCTCCAGATCGAACCACTCGGCCCGGTCGACCTCGGGGAACTCCTGTTGCGTCCCGCTGCGGGGCGGCCACTCCATCGTGAAGGTGTTGCTGGCCAGGGATACGGGGTCGAAGTCGGCCTCGGCCGCCCAGGCTTCGACCACTTTGCCGGCCCGCTGGCGGATCGATCCGAGCTCGATCAGCTGCTCGGGATCGAGCTCGGGCGCCTCTCCCAGCTCCTCTTCGAGCTCGCGGATCGCGCAGGCCCGCGGCTCCTCCCCGCTTTCGATCTGCCCCTTCGGGATCGACCAGGCACCTGCGTCTTTCTTCGCCCAGAAAGGGCCGCCGGGGTGAACCAGGAGGAACTCGGTCTCGCCGCCGTGGCGGCGGAAGAGGATGATGCCGGCGCTGCGCAAGGCGGCCATCGGCCCGAGTCATACCGACTCGGGCCGATGGGATGCGCCTACCCCCCGAGCTTGTAGGCGACCAGTTTCGGCATTTGGCCTTCGGCGGCCGGCAGCCCGGCGCCGGTGACCAGCATGTCGCCGCTGATCATCACGCCGGCGTTGCTCCCGGAGGGCAGCTTCGCCCCCCACACTTCGCTGCCGCTGTTGACGTTGAGTGCGTGGATGAAGCCTTCGCCCGAGGTGGCGAAGACGAGGTCGTTGACCACCAGCAGCGCGCCGTAGATCGGCGAGTTGAAGCTCGCCTCCCAGAGGATTTCGCCGGTTTCCAAGTCGAGGGCCGCGACTTCCCCGGTGTCCGCGCTGCCTTCGGCGATCGCCGAGCCCGACTTCACCGTCATCGAGCGGTTGACGATCGGCGTGTAGACGCGCTCTTCGTCGGACGCCATCGGCGCGATCACGCCGCCCAGCCGGCCCGGTTCAACCCTCCCCGTCCTGATCCGGTCGTATTCACCTCGCATCGCGTAGAGCGAGTCTTTGTCATGCCCGTTGTGGATGCCGACGTGGCTTCGCCAGACCACTTCTCCCGTTTTGACGTCGACCGCGACCGCGAACCCGCCCTTGCCCGAGCCGATCGCGACCTCCCTGCCACCCGACTTGGTGATGATCGGCGAGTTCTGGAAATCCCAGTCGTAGATGCCGTGCGGCGTCTCCTGGTAGTACCAGATCAACTTCCCGGTATCGGGATCGAGCTTGATCATCGAGTTGGTGTAGAGGTTGGGCCCCGGCCGGCTCGATCCCCACGGGTATTTCGAAGTCCCCGGCAGGGGAGCGGGGTTGCCGGTGCCGGCGTAGACGTTGCCTGCTTTGTCGAACGAGGGCGGGTACCAGAGGCCGCCGCCGGAGTTGATCTCCGGGTGGCCCCAGAGGCCCTTCGGGGCGGTGTCGAAGTGCCACTGTTTCTTCCCGGTCTTGGCGTCCATCGCCCACAGCGTCCCGATCGCGCCCGCTTCGTAACCGCCTTCCGGCGTCTCGGGAACCGTCGAGACGTACACCCTTCCTTCGTTCACACCCGGCGCCATGTCGATCGCTCCGTTCAGCGGCGTCGTCCACAACTCCTTGCCCGTTCCCTGCCTGAGCGCAAAAGCTTCCGCGCTGGTGGCGCCGTAGACGCGGCCTTCGGCGATCGCCAGCCCGTTGGGACCGTGGCTGGGCGATTCGTACTTCTTCTCCCAGAGGACCTCGCCGCTTTCGAGGTCTATCGCCTCGACGTTCGATTCGAGGTCCTGGGAGTAGACGACGCCGTTGACGATGAGCGGCGTCGAGGCGTAGCTCCCGTAGACGCCCTTGCCCTCGATCGGGATCGACCAGACCTTCTTCAGCTGGTTGACGTTGCCGCTGTAGATCGGGCTCTTCACCTGCCGGGTGCTGGCGCGATCGACGTTGGGATACGCATCGCCGGTGAAGCTGTGATCACCGGCAGAGGAAGAGGAGCCGCATCCCACCGCCAGCCCGGCGCTAACCAGCGCAGTGGCTACCAACGGCAGGCTTCGAAGCCGCGGCATCCTCTTCCCCTTCCGGCTCTAAGGCCGGTCTCAGCCCCCCAGCTTGTAGGCGACCAGTTTCGGCACCTGGCCTTCGGCGGCCGGAAGGCCGGCGCCGGTGACCAGCATGTCGCCGCTGATCATCACGCCGGCGTTGGTCCCGGAGGGCAGGGCCGCCTGCCAGACTTCGCCGCCGCTGTCAGCGCTCAAGACGTGGACCACGCCTTCGGCCGAGGTCGCGAAGACGATGTCGTTGCTGACCATCAGCGACCCGTAGGCGGGGCCCGTGAACTGCGCGTTCCAGACCGGCTTGCCGGTGGCCAGGTCGAGCGCCACGACTTCGCCCGTCGCCGAGCTTTCTTCGCTCACTTCGTAGCCGTTGCGGACGGTCATCGAGTGGTTGATGACCGGCACGTAGATGCGTTTGCCGTCGCTCGCCGGCGCCGAGATCACGCCACCCAGCGTGCCCGGGAAGACTTCGCCGAGCTTGATCTTCTTGTATTCGCCGCGCATCGCGTAGAGCGGGTCGTTGTCGTGACCGTTGTGTTCGCCGACCGGGGTCCGCCAGACGACCTTGCCGCTCTTCACGTCGACGGCGACGACGAAGCCGGACTTGCCGGAGCCGATCGCAACTTCCTTGCCCCCTGCCTTGGTGATGATCGGCGAGTTCTGGAAGTCCCAGTCGTAGATGTTGTGCGGGGTCTCCTGGTAGTACCAGTCGAGCTTGCCCGTGTTCGGATCGAGTTTGACCAGCGAGTCCGCGTAACGGTTGTCGCCGGGACGGCTCGAGCCCCAGGGGTGGTTCGGCGTGCCCGGCAGCGGCGCCGGGTTGCCGGTGCCTGCGTAGACGTTGCCCGCTTTGTCGAAGGAGGGCGGGTACCAGAGGCCGCCACCGGAGTTGACGTTCGGTTCACCCCAGAGATCTTTCGGGACGGTGTCGAAGTGCCACAGTTTCTTCCCGGTTTTGCCATCGATCGCCCACAGGACCCCGGCTGCGCCGGCTTCGTATTCGGCGCTGGTGTTCTCGGGGACGGTGGAGACGTAGACCTTGCCGTCGTTGACGCCCGGCGCCATGTCCACCGGGCCGCCCAGCTGGGTCAGCCAGAGTTCCTTGCCGGTCTTCTGGTCGAGGGCGAAGGCGCCTGAGTTGGTGGCGCCGTAGACGTGCCCTTCAGCCACCGCGAGGCCGTTAGGACCGTGGCTCGGCGATTCGAATTTGGTGTCCCAGAGGACGTCGCCGCTTTCGAGGTCGATCGCCGAGACGTTGGATTCGAGGTCCTGCGAGTAGATGACGCCGTTGACGATGATCGGCGTCGAGGCGTAGCTGCCGTAGATGCCCTGACCTTCGACCGGGATCGACCAGGCTTCTTTCAGCTGGTTGACGTTGCCGCTGTCGATTTCGCTTTTCGCTTCCCGGTTGCCGGCGAGGTCGATATTCGGATGACCGTCGCCGGTGAAGCTGACATCACTCGATGAGGAGGACGAGGAGGAGCCGCATCCGGCCACTACCAGCGCTCCCACCATGAGCGCCAGCACGAGCAGCGGCCACCCCTTCAATTTGGACAACATCGACATCCAACTCCTCTCCCTAATCGAGTAATAAGGATCTGTCTTCCATCGTTTCAGAAATCCCTGCAAAAGAAGGATCCAGTTCGCTTAGAAGCGGTTGCAGGACGCGGTTGGCGAGCAGGCCGAGGCTGCCGAGGTTGGCGAAGCCGGGGCCCTGCCGGAGGCCGCCGAGGCCGGGGATGTGCAGCCGCGGCCGCACCCCCTCGAGCTCGAGGCCGCGCCCGATCGGGGTCTCCGTCTGCGGCGGGGCGTCCCAGAGCGGGCCGCACTGTTCTTCGACCTCGTCGCGTACCGCGTCGGGGAAGAGGCCGCGCAGCTGCCGCAGCAGGTCGAAGCCGGTGCAGTTGATGACGAAGTCGTAGCGCTGGGTCTGCATTCCCTCCGCGGGACTGTCGAATTCGAGCACCGCGGCATCGCCGTCGTCGGCAAGGGCGACGTGGACGGCCCTCCCGGTGACGAAGGAGAGATGGTCGTCGTCGGCGATCCGCTCGAGCACGCTGGCGTCGAAGACGCCGCGGTCGCAGTGCTTGACGAAGTCGCGGCGGGTCTCGACGTCGAGGTGTTCCCAGCCGACGTTGTCGGGATCGGCGAAGACGCGGTTCTCGAGGAAGCTCTCGCCGCGGCTCAGCGGCAGCGTCGGCGTGTAGACCGTCAGGTACGCCTCGGGCCGGAGGTCGCGGAGGAAGACCAGGGCGCTGAGGGCGCTCTCCCCTCCGCCGACGATCGCGATCTCGACCCGCTGGCCCTGCGGCACGCGGGCGAACTCCTCGCGGCGGCTGTCGCAGTGGAAGACGCGCGACTCGACCTCGGGGTCGTGCGGGAAGTGGCGGTGGACGCCCGGGCCGGTGAGAACGAGGTTGCGGCCGCAGTGGCGCTCGGGGTCCTCCGGACGGCCGCGCTCGGCGACCTCGACCTGCCAGCGGTCCCGGTCCTCGTTGAGCGAGACCTCGGTCACCCGGCCGTCGTAGATGCTCACTCCCTCGGTCGCCCGTTCCAGAACCCAGCCGAGGTACTCGCCGTAGTCCTTGTGCATCACCGAGGGCGAGCCGGAGTTGACCCAGGCGGCATATTCGTGCCGTTCCATCGCGAAGTGCTGCCAGGTCAGCGGCAGCAGCGCCGCGTCGATCCGGTCGCCGAGCTCGCCGAACTGGCGCGAGCTCTGGTACGGGAAGCCGACGTCCTTGATCGGCGGGATCGCCAGCGGCTCCTCGCCCGAGGTCATGCCGTTGCGCCCCAGCCAGGAGGCGGCGGGCTCGGTTTTCTCGATCACGGTCATCGAGATCTCGGCCAGGCCGAGGGTGTTGATCGTGTGCACCTTCGCGGCGAGCGCGGCCGCCTTGGCGCCGGCGCCGACGATGAGGATGTCGCTGTCGCTGTCGCTCATGCCCTCTCCCCTAGACCGGCGCCAGGGTCATGTCCCCGGCCGCCTCGGTCTCTCTCGGTTCGGCGATCACCAGCCCCTTCTGGTCGGGGGCGAAGGCGATCGCGCTTTTACGGGCGCGCTCGGAGTCGTTCTCGACCGTCCGCAGTTCGGTCGACTCGAGGACGATCCGCAGGACCCGCTTCATCTCCATTTCCGCGTAGCTGGCGGCGAGGCAGCGGCGGACGCCGCCGCCGAAGGGAATCCAGGTGTAGGTGCCGGGCTGCTTGCCGACGAAGCGCTCCGGCAGGAAGCGCTCCGGCTGCTCGTACCAGCGCGGGTCGCGGTGGATCAGGTGGATGCAGGGCGCGACCGTGGTCCCCGCCGGGAGGTCGTAGCCCCCCAGGCTCAGCGGCTCCAGCAGGGTGCGGACGACCACCGGGACCGGCGGGCGCAGCCGCAGCGTCTCCTTGACCGCGGCGTCGAGGTAGGTCCCGTCGCCATGGAGGATGTCGTCGCGCAGCTTCTCCAGCTTGTCCGGGTTGCGCAGCAGCCGCTCGAAGGTCCAGGCGAGCGTGCTCGAGGTCGGGCCGTCGGAGAGCAGGGTCACCAGTTCGTCGCGCAGATCCTGGTCGGAAAGCGGCACGCCGTCCTCGTATTCGGCCTGCACCAGCATCGAGACCACGCCCAGCTCTCCCCCATTCGGCTGCCCCTTGCGCCGCCGCACCTCCTCCATCACCGCCGCTTCGACCGCCCCCATCGCCTCGCGGTAGCCCTTGCTGCGGATCACCCAGCCGGGGCCGAAGGCGGCGAGCATCGCCAGGTTGCGCGGTTCGTTCATCCAGGTGGTGAGCCCGCGCAGGCGCTCGCGCAGCGGCTGCAGGCGCGGCGTCTGCGAGTCCGGCCCGAAGACGGCGCGCATGACCACGTCGAGGGTGATGTCCTGCATCCGCGGCCAGAGCGCGAACGGCTCGCCCGCCGGCCAGCGGGCGATCTCCTGCCGCGCCACCTGGGCCATCATCTCGGCGTCCGCCTGCACCGCCTGGCCGTGGAAGGAGGGCAGCATCAGTTTGCGGCGGGTCATGTGCTCGGGTTCTTCCAGCAGCATCACCGAGCGCGGGCCCAGCAGCGGGCCGAGCAGCGGGTTGGCGGTGGCGACGCCGACGGCGCGGCCGGCGGTGAAGACCTTTTTGACGTCGTCGGGGTCGGCGAGGATCACCCAGTCGCCGTAGTGGCGGATGCGCAGGGTGAAGGTGTCGCCGTAACGGCGATGGCACTTTTCCAGCCAGGGCAGCGGCCGCTGCGTCCAGCCGACCGCCTGCAGGGCGCGCGGCATCCGGGGACCGGGCGGAAGCCTCGTCATGCCGCCTCCCTCCCGTCGGCCTGTGCCGCCAGCTCGTCCATCAGCTCGTCCTCGAGCCGGCAGGTGGTGGCGATCAGCAGCTCGAAGAGGCTCGCGCAGAACTCTTCCGGCAGACCCGCTTCGGCGCCGCGGGTGAGGTAGCGCTCGCGGACGATCTTCACCCGGTCGGGCTGCATCATCGGGATCTCGTGCTCGCTCTTGTAAACGGCGACTTCGCGGCAGATGTCGAGCCGCTCGCCGAGCAGCTTCGCGATCGCCTCGTCGATCTCGTCGAGGCGGCGGCGGAAGGGCTCGAGACCCTCCACATTGGAACCGGCGGCGGCGTCGGCGCTCATCGGTCCTCCTCCCCCAGCAGCCCGGTGGCGAAGGCGTGGCTGCAGGCGGCGAGGTCGCCGAGCGAGTAGCCGCCCTCCTGGATCACGCAGATCGGCAGGCCCGAGCGCGCCAGCAGGCGGCCGATCTCGGCGAAGATCTCCGGCCGGAAGCTCCAGGTCCCGTGCGGGTCGCCGGCGACGGTGTCGTAGCCGAGCGAGACGACCAGCGCCCGGGCGATCTCCGAGAGGTCGTGGATCGAGTGCGCGACCTCCGCCAGGTAGGTGTGTTCGGCGGGGCTCTCGGCGAAGGCGACGGCGCGTTCGCCCGCCATCCGCGGCAGCGGCGTCCCCGGCGGCAGGTTCGTCACCGGTGCGGCATGCAGCGAGTGCAGGGCGACGAAGGGGCCCATCCGCTCGACCAGCGCCGAGGTCCCGTTCGGGTAGTGGAGGTCGAGGTCGATGATCCCGACCGGCTTGACGCCGCCGTCCGAGAGCCGGCGGACCGCCGCCGCGGCGTTGTTGAGGTAGCAGTAGCCGGCCTGGAAGGCGGGACCGGCGTGGTGGCCGGGCGGGCGGCAGACCGCGTAGGTAAAGCGCGCGCCCCCGAGGATCCGCTCGGCGGCGGTGATCGAGGTGCGGATGCCCTCGCGGGCGGCGGCGACGAGGTTGACGGTGACCGGGATGTCGGGCTCGAGGCCGGGCGGGGCGAAGTCGGGCATCACCACCGGCTCGCTCGACCGCACTTCCTCCAGCGCCTGCAGGTAGGTCGCCTCGTGCAGCTCCGCCAGCGTCCGTTCGACCTCCTCGTCGGGAGCGTCGGCGACGACGGGGCGCACCCGCGAGTGGCGCACCAGCCCGGCGCGCAGCTCGACCAGGCGCCGGTTGCTGTCCTGGCCCTCGATCCGCTGCTCGCCTTCCCGCACCCAGAAGGCGGCGTCGTCACGGCCCTGCCGCTGCTCGACCATCAACAGCTCACTACTCATCGTCGAGCAGCCTCCGCATCCGTGGTCCGAGGTGCTCGAACCCGTTGCGCTTGTAGAAGGACTCGGTCGAAGCGATCGCCGCGAAGGTCTCCCGCGGCAGGCCGACCTCAAGTCGGCTGACCCCGCGGGTTCGCGCCTGGGACGCGATCGCCTCGACCAGTTCCGCTCCGACGCCGCGACTGCGCCAGTCCTCATCGACCCAGAGGTCCTGGACAGTCGCGTAGACGCCGGGAACGTGTATCGCCCGCTGCCAGCTCGCGGTGAGGACGCCGACGATCTCCCCGTCGGCCTCCGCGATCAGCACCGACCCGCCCTGCGGGTCGTCGAGCAAAGCCTGTACCTCCGCCTCCATCTCCGCCCGCGAAGGCATGCGGCCGCCGAGCTCGGCGAGGAGGCTGCCGACCGCGGTCGCGACCCCCTCGACGTCTCCGGCGCCTGCCTCGCGCACGGTTGATTGGGCCGCCGCCGGCTCGGTCACGCCGCCTCCACGTGCCTGGCGGCGGGCTCCAGCTCGACGCTCCAGGCGTCGGGGGCCTCGCTGCCGGTGACGGTCCGCGCGATCGCCGCCATCGGGGCGCGCGCCTTCAGCAGGATCTCGTCGAACTCCTCCTGCGGGTCCGACTGCATGACGATCGCGCCGCCGGCGCCGATCGTCGTCCGCCCGGGCCGCATCACGATCGTGCGGATGACGATGTTGAGGTCGGTGCTGCCGTCGGCGCCGAAGTAGCCGATCGAGCCCGAGTAGACGCCGCGCGCCTCCTGCTCGAGGTCGTCGATGATCTCCATCGTCCGCTCCTTCGGGGCACCGGTCATCGAGCCGCCGGGGAAGGTCGCGCGGACGCAGTCGATCGCGCTGCGGCTGTCTTCGAGCCGGCCGACGATCGTCGAGACCATCTGGTGCACGGTCGCGTAGGGCTCGATCACCATCAGGTCCGGCACCGCGACGCTGT
The DNA here is from genome assembly GCA_036277955.1 of Solirubrobacterales bacterium. Taxonomy (GTDB): domain Bacteria; phylum Actinomycetota; class Thermoleophilia; order Solirubrobacterales; family 70-9; genus VAYN01. Next base: position 23,193 of record DASULV010000035.1, read on the forward strand.
CGACGTCGCAGACGACGCCGAGGTCGTTGCGCAGCAGGTCGACGATCATCAGGTGCTCGGCGTAGGTCTTTTCGTCCCCCGCCAGCTCCGCCCGCCGCGCCGCGTCCTCGGCCGGATCCTCGACCCGCGAGATCGTCCCCTTGATCGGCCGCGCCATCACCTGGCGCCGGCGGTCGACGGAGAGGAAGCGCTCGGGCGAGGAGCTGACGACGGCGTATTCGCCGAAGCGCAGGAAGGCGGCGAAGGGCGACGGGTTGCTGCGGCGCAGCTGCCGGTAGAGGTCGAACGGCTCCGGGCTGGCGTCGGTCGAGAACTGGTCGGTGAGGCAGACCTCGTAGGACTCGCCGGCCAGCAGTTCGGCCTGGGATTTGGCGATGTCGGCGAGGTAGCGCTGGCGGCCGCGGCCGGACTGGAAGGAGACGTGACCGCCGGGATCGATGGGCGGCGCCAGCGGCCGCTCGGCCGGCGGGTTGGCGATCGCCTCCTCGATCAGGTCCCGCGTCGCCTCCAGCCAGAGCTCGGCCTCGGGGTCCTCGTCTCGGCAGAGGGCGAAGACGTAGGTGAGGTCCTTGGTGTGGTCGACGGCGACGACCCGGTTGGCCAGCATCATCGCCGCGTCGGGCATGTCGGAGCTGTGGACGTTGGGCGAGCCGCAGTCGGCCTTCAGCTCGTAGCCGAGGTAGCCGACGTAGCCGCCGACGAGGCCGCGCTCGACTCCCTCCGGCGGCTCGACCGCGATCCGCTTCAGCTCGCGGTCGAGGTAGTCGAAGATCGACTTGTGCTCGACCGTCCGCACGCCGCCGCGGTCGACCTGCACTTCGCCGCTGTCGACGTCATAGGTGACGGCGCAGCGGTCGGCGCCGGCGGTGGTGCCCATGTACGAGCACTGGGCGAGCCAGGTCGGGGCGTCGGCGCTGTCGAGCCAGAAGGAGGTCTCGGCGTCGGCGAAGAGCCGTTCGTAGACGTACTCGGTCGGCGCCTGGCCCTCGATCGTCCGCATCCGCAGTTCCAGCTCGCCGCGCTCGGCCTGCTGCGGCGCCGGGGCGCGGCTGGCGGCCCGGGGGGCGATCGTCGCCCGGCCGGCGGGGCGCTCCCCCTCGCGCCGGTGGTTGGCGGCCAGCTCGAAGAAGTTCTGCGCGATCTTCAGGCCGTACTCGGTCGAGATCGACTCGGGGTGGAACTGGACGCCCCAGATCGGGCGCTTGGTGTGCTCGACCCCCATCACCACGCCGTCGTCGGACCAGGCGACGATGCTGCCTTCGGGGCCGGGCGGGCTGGTGATCGCGAGCGAGTGGTAGCGGACGACCGAGAATCCCTGCGGCACGTCCTTGAACAGGCCCTTGCCTTCGTGCATGACGCGGCTGAGGCGGCCGTGCATCGCCATCGGCGCCCGGTTGACCGTGCCCTCGAGCAGGTTGCCGATCCCCTGGTGGCCGAGGCAGATCCCGAAGACCGGGACTTCGCTCTTGCGGAGGATGTCGCTGCAGACGCCGAAGTCGTGCCAGCGGCTCGGGTGCCCCGGGCCGGGCGAGAGCACGATCGCGTCGAAGTCCATCCTTGTCAGCACCCGCCAGGAGACCGCGTCATTGTTGACCACCATCGGCTCCTCGCCCGAGGCCGCGGCCAGCAGGTGGAAGACGTTGTAGGTGTAGGAATCGTGGTTGTCGACCAAAAGCGTTTTCACGTCAGGCTCCCTCTAGTCCCAGGCCCTTGAGGCCCTCCTCGAGCACCGGCTGCACGACCGCCTCGACCTCCGGTGCGCGCTCGTCTTCCCTGTACCAGCGCGCGAAATGGGAGAGGTACTTGGAGAGCGGAGCGACGTCGAACTCGTCGACGGCGCTGCGCAGGTGCACCCGGTAGTGCTCCGACTGGACGACGGCGAAGCGGTAGTCCGGGTCCGCAGCCGGACGCTCGCCCTCGATCTCGCCGGAGGCGTGGTGGGCCTGCGCGCGCGCCAGGTCCCAGCCAAGGCTCCCTTTTCCTTCCACCAGAAGCTTCTCTTTGCCGAACTTGACCTGCTTGGTCGTCGGCTGCAGGAGGAAGTAGCCGAGCGCGACCTGCGCCGGCACCGCCTCGGGGTGCGGGTGGCGCTGCATCTCGGCCGCCAGCTCCGGGTTCTGCGCCAGCTCGTCCTCCAGCCACTCGACGAGGTCGTCGATCAGCAGCGCCCCTTTCTTGGAGGAGCTGATCGATTCGTTCTCGCGGGCGACCATGCCGTGGAAGATGTCGTAGGTCGGCGGCCCTCCCCCGCGGGCGGAGCCGTTGCCGTTGCCGTTCTGCAGCCCCATCTCGTCGATCAGCTTGCGGCGGCAGGTGACGTGGGCGACCCACTCGTTGCCGCAGACCTGCATCGAGATCACGTCGTCGAGTTCGTCGGCGGCGGCCCAGTAGGCGAGCGCCCGCATGTGCTGGGTCGGGAGGCCGTCGGAGCGGACCAGCGGCATCTCTTCCAGCTCCTCGCGTTCGGTCTCGTACATGACCATGTCGTCGCCCCAGCGCTTGGTCAGGGTGCCCTCGGCGAGCCCTTTGTTCATGAACTCGGCAACCTCGGGCAGGTAGTCGGACTCGTAGATCACCTTGTCGAAGGCGATACCGAGGCGGGCGAGGGTCTTGCGCTGGCCGGAGACGACCCAGGAGCGGGTCCGCGACCACAGTTCGAGCGCCTTCTGGTCGCCGTCGAGGACCCGCATCATCATCTCGTCGGCTTTGTCGTTGTAGCTCGTGGACTCGCGGGCGACCGAGTCCTCGGCGCCGTCGTCGCCGGCGCCACCGTTGCGGCTGGCGGTGACGTAGTCGGCGTAACAGAAGCCGACGAAGTGGTCGCTCTTCTCGTTCGCGTCGGGGCCGACGTCCTCGCCGGCGCGGGTCGCGACGCCCGCCATCGCCTCCCCCATGCTGCGGCCGACGTCGCAGATCAGGCTGCGGTTCTCGACCCGGGCACCGGCCTGCTTCAGCGCCCCGGCGATCGCGTTGCCGACCGCGAGGTTGCGCAGGTGGCCGATGTGCAGCGCCTTCGTCGTGTTGGCGCCCCAGAAGTAGACCGCGTAGCGGTTGTCGGCGGCCATGTCGGCGAAGGTGCCGTTGCCGAAGGCGCCGGAGCGGATCTGCTCGCCCTGGGCCTCGATCCACTCGTCGGCGAGCTTGATCGTCGGCTGCTTGCCCTCGCGGTCGAGCGCCGCGACCCACGGCTCGGCCTCGAGCCGGTCGAGCGCCGCCTTCGCCTCGTCGTCTTCGCGCCAGTCGGCGCCCTTCGGCAGCCGCGGGATCAGCATCAGGTCGAAGCCCGGCTCCGGCCGGTACGGCGCCCGCGCCGCCCAGAGCGCCTTGCCGCCCTCGCCGGCGGCGACCCTGTCGAAAGTTGTGAAGATGTTCTCGCCCATAGCTGTATTCCGAACCTGTCTGCCTTCGAGTTGTTCGAAATGCACCCGCCGGGGCTCGAACCCGGATCTTTGGCTTACAACGCCAACCCTTTAACCGATTAAGGCACGGGTGCTAGCTATGTCGTTCCCTGCACCTGAGCGAATTCCCTGATTGCTCAAGCGGTGCGCAGCATAAACACGATCCCCATTCGATGTCAAATGTTTTGACTAAAAGCCTGGAAACGCGGAGGAACTGGGCTGTCAAGGAAGCGCGGGCGGTTGCTTGTAGGGAGGGGTGGGTGTCCCCTGGCCTCCCTGGGTTGCTGGCCTCTAAGAAGCCGGCTCTCGCTAAGTGGTCTGTGCCAGCAACAGGACGCCGGTCGGCCAGGGGACACCCACCCCTCCTAGCAACAGTTCCTGAAAGACGCTCTTCCGCGAGACCGCGAAGAACCACGATAGTTGTGGTTCCTCGCGGTCTCACAAATCGGCAGCTGTCTTAAGTGACCAAATGGGTCAATAAGTCGACAGGCTTCAGGACTGACGGAGCAGCGAGGAACGCGCTCGTGCGAACTGCTCGGGCCTCAGCTGGATGTGGCCGTGTCTCTTAACCGACGAGCTAGCGACACCGATTTCGTTCAGAGTCGGTGCTTCCTCCAGCGGGAGGGAATGAGCAGGTCTCACCTCGGTCACCCAGCCCCAGCGCTCCCAATCGCCTGGCTGCGCATCCGGATCATCCCGCACCCTCTCGGGTTCGTATTCGGCTGCTCTAGTCACTTCGACGATCGCCGGGCATCCGCGCCCGACGACGTAGAGCACCAACAGGTCTCCCTGCTCATAGCTCGGCCGAAGGATCGGCCTACCGCCTTCGCGCAGGAGGTGGCGGTCGCTGACCCAGGTGTGTGAGTCCCACCACTCCGGACCACGGGTCTCAGTTCGGTCATAGATCATCTTCAGCCAGAGCCCGCTTCGCTGCTGAAGCGGAGGTTGCCGGCGCTTTCTCGAACCGAGGCTGGGCCCGAAGGCCACCTCATGCTTTCGCCGCGCGCGGCTTCTAGGAGGACACTTTTCAATCTCCTCAGGTCCGATGGGATCTGCTTCCTCCCACCAGTCCGTGGTGATTTTTTCAGCCTGCTGTACTTGAGATCGTGAGAGGATGACTCCGATCTCCGCATTCGCGTAGACGTCCTCTCCCCCCAGCCCTCGCACGGTCAGATTGCCTGAGCCGACGAGTCCCCAGCTTCGATCCACCAGGGATACCTTCGCGTGCAGGTTTTTGCCGCTGCGGAGCTCCCAGCCCGCCTCCACCAGCTCAAGCAGGCCCTTTGGATCCAGGACACCCTGCGCCGTTGCAACCGGCGAGAGGCAGGTCAGCAGACGAAGACGGGTCGCGGTCGACATACCGGCTCTCAGCATCACCTGATGGGCGACCTCGGCCGAGAGAAATGGACTGGCGATAAATATCTCGCTCGACGCCGCCTGAAATCGGGCATAAAGGACGTCCCGCGCCCACTCGACAACTGACTGCGCAGTCGGACGAGGCAGCAGCTACCCCTCCTGCTTCTGCGTCCGAACGTCGAAGCCGACCGCTTCCAGCCTCGCACGCGCTTCGCGTCCGACCTTCGGGGGAAACATGGCTCGGTGCTTCCAAGCGAGGTTCTCGACCGTCAGATCCAAACGTTTCTCTCGCCACAGCCGCTCGAACCCATCCGTCATCTCTTTGGCGAGGACGTAGCGCAGAACGAGTTCGGCTGGGTCGCTGTTCGCAACGTCCTGCAAGTAGCGGGAGGGGATGTAGTCGAACTCCTTGGTCTCCTCGCCGATGCGCAGCAACTCCGCCATGAGAATCTTCTTGTTCTCATCTGACACCGCCATCGTCCGACCGTAGTCGATCGGGATTAACCTGCCAAGTCTCAGGCACGGCCGGCCTCCAGGAGGCGGCTTAGGAAGCGGCGGGTCTCCTCGCGTTGGGGGGAGGTGAGGACCTGGGAGGGTGGGCCTTGCTCAAGGATGCGGCCTTCGTGGAGGAAGGCGACCTGGTCGGCTACCTCGCGGGCGAAGGTCATCTCGTGGGTGGCGATGACCATGGTCATTCCCTCTTGCTTGAGGTCGCGGACGGCTGCCAGGACCTCGCCGACCAGCTCGGGGTCGAGGGCGCTGGTGACCTCGTCGAGGAGGAGGGCTCGGGGGCGGCCGGCGAAGGCGCGGGCGATCGCGACCCGCTGCTGCTGGCCGCCGGAGAGGTTGTCGGGGCGGTCGTCCTCGCGGCCGGCGAGGCCGAACCGGGCGAGCAGGGCGCGGCCGCGCTCCTCCGCCTCGGCCTTGGCGGCGCCGTGGGCGCGCCTCTCCCCCAGGACCACGTTCTCCAGCGCGGTCATGTGCGGGAACAGGTTGTAGGCCTGGAAGACGACCCCGAGGCGGCGGCGGACCCCGACCGGGTCGACCGAGGGGTCGGTGATCACCTCGCCGTCGAGGAAGACGTCGCCGTCGTCGATCGCCTCCAGCAAATCGATGCAGCGCAGCAGCGTCGACTTGCCCGAGCCGGAAGCGCCGATCAGCGCCACCGCTTCGTGTTCGCGGATCGTCAGGTCGATGCCGCTCAAGACCTCCCGGGAGCCGAAGGCCTTGGTGACGCCGCGGACCTCGAGGACCGGCTTGCCCGGCGCGGCCGCGCTCACCTGACCGCCCCCTCCGGGCCGCCGCCGATCCGCTCGACCACACGCGCCAGCGGCACCGTCACCGCCAGGTAGAGCAGCGCCGCGGCGATCAGCGGCGTGAAGTTGAAGGTTTCGCCCTCGATGATCTGGGCGTAGCGGAAGGCCTCCAGCGGCCCCAGGATCGAGACCAGCGCCACGTCCTTCTGCAGGGCGACGAAGTCGTTCAGCAGCGGCGGCGCCACCCGGCGCACGGCCTGCGGCAGGATCACGTGCCGCAGCGCCTGGGCGTCGGTGAGGCCGATCGCCAGGGCGGCATCGCGCTGGCCGCGGTGGACGGAGCGGATCCCGGCCCGGTAGACCTCGGTCACGTAGGCGCTGTAGGAGAGGCCGAGGGCGATGCCGCCGAGCACGACCGGGTCGGTCGGGAGCCCGCTGAGGCGCAGGGCCGGGATCCCGAAGCCGACCAGGAAGACGAGCAGGATCGTCGGGATGCCGCGGAAGAGGTCGACGTAGACGACGGTCAGCAGCCGCAGCGGGAAGAACGCCGGCGCCCGGCTGGTCCGCAGCACGGCCAGGCCCAGCCCCACCGCCAGCACCGCCGCCTCGACGATCAGGAACAGCTTCACGTCGAGCCAGAAGCCGCCCAGCACTTCCGGGAACGAGTCCTTGAAGACTTCCCAATTGAAGAAGGTTTCCTGGACTTCAGGCCAGCCGGGGCTGGTCAGGATCCAGGTGGCGAGGCCACCGATGACGACGAGGCTGGAGAGCGCGGCGATCAGCTGTCCGCGTCGGTGTCGCCGGCGCGCAGCAGCTTCGCGTTCGCTCTGGCGCGTCAGTGCAGTTCAGGGGCGCCGGCGGCTTTGCTCATCCAGCGCTGGGTGATCTTTTCCAGTTCGCCCGAGCTCTTCAGCGCTTCGACCGCTTCGCTGACGCAGCCGGTTAGCGGCGATTCCCTTTCCAGCAGGGCTCCCCACTCGTCCCCGCCGGGGGCGCTGAACTGGCCGACCACGGTCGCCTGCGGCACCTGCACCGCGGTCAGGTAGAGCGCCGTCGGCAGATCGACGACGACCGCGTCGATCTGTTCGTTCTTCAGCGCGGTGACGACGTCGTTGGAGCTGTTGAAGACTTCCGGTTTGCTGCTCGGTTCGATTTCCTCTTCGGCAGCTTCGAGGCTGGTGGTGGCGATCTGGACCCCGAGCTGCGCGTCCTGCAGTTCGGCCAGCGATTTGGCCCCGGCGGCTTCGGAGTCCTTCAGCGCCACCACCGCCTGGTTGGCGGTGTAATAGGGCGCCGAGAAGTCGACCGCTTTTTCGCGCGGCGGCGTGATCGAGATCTGGTTGACGTCGAAGTCGAAGTCTTTCGGCCCGGGCGCGTAGGAGGAGTTGAACGGCTCCACCGTCCACTCCACTTTCGTGGCCGGGTAGCCGAGCTGCTTGGCGATCGCGTAGGCGACCGCGCTCTCAAAGCCTTCGCCGTTGGTCGGGTCGTTGTCTTCGAAGTAGGGCGGGTAGGCCGGCTTGTCGGTGGCGACGGTCAGCACGCCCTCTTTCTCGGTCGCCAGCTGCCCCTTCTTACAGTCGGCGGAGCCGGCGCTGGTGCTCGAACTCGAGTCGCCGGAGCTGCCGCAGCCGAGCGCGAAAAGCGCGGCCAGCAGGAGGAACGTCAGCGAGAGGTTCTTGGGGGCTCCCCAGCGCACGGCGGCAGCCTATCCCAGGCGGCGGCGCAGAAACCGATCTGTACACAGAAATACCTGACGAATACCTGAGTACTAGAGTTCGGCTCAGCCACCCCGATGCAGGGGCCCTACTGCCTCCCAGCTGCCTGCCCTGGCTGGGGGGCAGTCCCATGTTTGAGCTCGAGATCCTCAGCGAGGGCGGCGAGCTCGGGCAGCGGCACCCGCAGCCCCTTGGCGATCCGGCGGACGTTGCCCCAGGTGGGATTGACCCTTCCCGACTCCAGGTGGGAGATCCAGGTCGGGTGGATGTCGGCGAGCAGTCCGAGCGCTTCCTGGCTCAGCTGCCCCTCCGTGCGGAGCTGTCGAATGGCCTTGGCGAGGCCGATCTGGGGGTCGTCGGTGCGCGGCATCTAGGGAAGGGAATGTGCCTCCCGCCCCCGCGTCCATAGAAGCGAGCTCAACTCGCCACTGCGTTGACACGTGACCGGCTGCTTGGTTATGCGCCTGGCGCTCAGGCGGTGTCGCCGGCGAAGACCCGTTTCAGGGGGGCGGTCTCTCATCCGTGCGAACACGAACATATGTTCGCATAGCTCTACACCGGTGTAAAGGGCATTTTTGCTGCAGCTATTCCCCGGCTTCGGCGCGGGCGGCTTCCAGCTCCCGTTCCACCGTCGAGGTCTGGTTGGGAATCTCGAGCCGTTGTTCGAGGACGGGGATCGCCTCGTCGGGGCGGCCGCTGAGGCGCAGGGCGTTGCCGAGGTTGAAGAGCGCGTAGGCGTAGCTGAGGTCTTCGCTGCCTTCGGGATAGGAGGCGACCGCTTCTTCGAGCACCGGCACCGCGGCGTCGTATTCACCGGCCTGGATCAGCGAGTAACCCTGTTCGTTGAGCGCGGAGCCCGATTCGGAGCTGCCTTCCGCGGAGGCCGTCGGCTTCGCGGATTCGCTCGCTTCGGCGGCTTCGGGTTCTTCGGCTTCTGCCGGTGCTTCGTCGGCGGCCGCTTCGCTCGGTTCCGCCGCCGGCGCGGCCGCGCCGGCCCCCGTGTCCTGCTTCGCCTTCTGCGCTTTGCCCTTCTTCGCCTTCGCCGCCGTCGTCTTGCCGCCACCCCCTTCGTCGCCCCCACCGCCGCCGAGGATGACGATCGCGCCGACCAGCAGCGCCGCGACGACGCCGAGGATGGCGGCGACAGCGCCCCAGCGGCTGCCGTGGGAGCTGGTCTTCGTGTAGGTCGGGGTCGGCTCGTAAGGCGGAGGCGGCGGCGCGGGCTCCGGCTCCTGCCGTTCCCGCTCGAAGGTCGGCTCGTAGACCTGCGTCGGATCGCCGGTCCGCTCCGCCCGTTCCAGCCGCTCCAGCGCCTGCCGGGCCGACGCCGGCCGCGCTCCCGGCTCCTTGCTCGTCATCCACTCGATCAGCGCCCGCAGGACGCGCGAGCACCGCCCTTCGCAGGCGCGCAGAACGACGCCGGCGGAGTAGAGGTCGGAGCGCTCGGTCGCCGGCTCCCCCTCCATCACCTCCGGGGCGGCGTAGCGCTCGGTGCCGAGGATCAGGCCGGTGCCGGTCAGCGCGGTCGCATCCGCCGGCAGCGCGATCCCGAAGTCGATCAGCTTCGCCGTCCGGTCGGGTTCGATGATGATGTTGGCCGGCTTGATGTCGCGGTGGAGGATCCCGACCGAGTGGATGTGGTCGAGCGCCTCCAGCAGTTCCCGCGCCAGCTTGTCGCAGTCCACCGCCTCCCCCCGCTGCAGCCGCTCCGCGAGGTTTTCGCCGGGGACGAACTGCATCACCAGGTAGGGCCGCTCGTCCTCGTCGGAGTAGTCGTAGACGCCGACCAGGTTGGGATGCGAGAGCGAGGCCGCCGTCTGCGCCTCGCGGCGGAAGCGGGCGACGAAGTCGGGGTCGGTCGCGATCGTGTCCGAGAGCACCTTCACCGCCACCGGCCGCTCCAGCACCTCGTCGTGCCCTAGCCAGACCGCGGCCATGCCGCCGCGCCCGAGCGTGCGCTCGAGCCGGTAGCGGCCCTTCAGCAGCTCTCCGGTAGCGATCGTGGCGCCCATCATGGTTCCTCTACCCACTTAGCCCTGGAATCGTTCAGGCAAAGCCGACGCGGGCGGGCGGGCGGGCGTGGCCGCCGCGCAACCGGCGCAGCGCCTCCTCGAAGTCCTCATGGGTTACAGCCGCCGCCTGCGCCTCCTCCCCGGCGCCGGAGGTGCGGGCCATCGCCGCCAGCGCCGCCTCCTGGCAGAGGCCCTTGAGGTCGGCGGGCGAGAGGCCGTCGCTGTCGCGCGCAAGCTGCTCGAGGTCCACCCCCACCGTCGGCATCCGCGCCGTCATCAGGCAGAGCAGGGCGTGGCGCGCTTCCTCGTCGGGGAGGCCGAGGACGATCGTGCGCGAGAGGCGGCCGCCGCGCAGCAGCGCCGGGTCGAGCTGGTCGGGCCGGTTGGTGGCGCCGATGACGAAGACGCCGCGCTGGCCGGAGACCCCGTCGATCTCCGAGAGCAGCTGGTTGACGTGGCTGTCGTGGGTCTCGACCTGGCCGCGCGAGCCGGCCACCGCGTCGATCTCGTCGATGAAGACGATCGAGGGGCGGTTGGCGCGGGCGCGCTCGAAGAGCTGGCGGATGTTGCGCTCCGACTCCCCCACCCATTTGCTGATCACGTCGGCGCCGGAGATCGGGTAGAAGCTGGACTTCGCCTGCGCGGCGAGCACCTTGGCGACCGAGGTCTTGCCGGTTCCGGGCGGGCCGGCGAGGAGCAGGCCGGTAGGCGGCTCGACGCCGAAGCGGACCGCCGCCTCGGGGTCCTCGACAACCGCCTGCAGCTGCTGGAGCTGCGCCTTGATCGCGGGGTCGAGGATCAGCGAGTCCCAGGTCCAGTGCTCGACCAGCGGCCGGTCCTGACCACCGTGGCGCTCGACCGCCCGCAGCAGGTGCTCGCTGTCGAGCTGCAGGTTCTGGCCGCTCTCGGTCGCCTCGCGGAAGACTTCGAGCGCGGCGGTGTCGACGATCTTCGAGATCGCCGCCGGGGTGAGGCCCTCGGTGCGGCGGACCAGTTCGGTGAGTTCGACGTCGGCGGCGGTCGGGCGGTCGTCGAGCTCGGTCTTGAAGATCGCCTCGCGCGCTTTCGCGTCGGGCAGGTCGATGCGGATCTGGCGGTCGAAGCGGCCGGGGCGGATCACCGCCGGGTCGAGATGGGAGACGTCGTTGGTCGCCGCCATCACCAGCAGCCGGCGCTCGTCGCGGTAGGCCTCGAGCGAGGTGAGCAGCTGGTTGACGGTGCGGCGCGACTCCTGGTCGGGGCTGTTGTCGCGGCGCTGGGCGATCGAGTCGAACTCGTCGAAGAAGAGCAGGCAGGGCAGGTTCTTCGCCGCGGTCTGGAAGGCCTTGTCGATGTTCTGCGCCGACTGGCCCTGGATGCCGCCGATCAGGTCGCCGGTGGAGACGTGCATCAGGTTGAGGTCGTACTCGCCGGCGATCGCGCGGGCGAAGAAGGTCTTGCCGACGCCGGGCGGCCCGTGGAGGAGGATGCCGTTCCACTCGATCCCATAGCGCTCGGCGTCGTCGGGATGCTCGAGCACCAGGCCGACGGTCTCGCGCACCTCCTGCTTCAGCGAGTCCATGCCGCCGACGTCGTCGAAGTCGTCGAGCTCAGCGGGCGGCTCGACGCTGAAGTTGCCGCTGCCGCCCATCATCCCGCCGAGCCCGCCCATGCTCCCGAAGAGGCCGCCGAGCGGCCCGGCGCTGCTGGCCTGGCGCTGCTGTTGCTGCGGGGCGCGGCGCGGGCGCTCGGCCTGCTCCCCCTCGTCCGCCCCGTTCTCCGCGGCGGGCGCCTCTCCCTCCGGGTACTCGTCGGTGATGTCGACCCACTGACCCGTCTGCGGGTCGTAGGCGAGCGAGCGCGAGCGCATCCCGGTGCCGGAGAAGAGCTGGTCGAAGATCGAGCCGAACGGTGAGCCGCCGAAGGGGCTTTCCCCGCCCTGCTCGCGCATCGCCTCTTCCTGGCGCCGCCGCGCCTCGGCCGCTTCGCGGCTGCGCCGCGCCGAGCGGGAGACGCTGAAGGCGAGGAACACGAGAATGAGGCCGAGGACGACCAGGGACGCGATCACCCCATCCCGTTACCCCGCACCAGCGGGATTCACTCGCAGCGGCTGCGGGTAGCCGCCCCGCCATGGACGTGATCGTCTACATCATCCTCCTGGCCCTGAGCGGCCTCGTCATCGGCGCCCTCGCCCGCCTGCTGCTCATCGGACCGGACCCGATGAGCATCCTCGAGACGATGCTCGCCGGCGTCGGCGGATCTCTAATAGCGGGCCTGATCGCCTACTACGTCTTCGACCGCAACGCCGGCCCCGGCCTGCTCCTCTCGGTCGTCTGCACGATGGGCATCGTCTACGCGGTCCGCAAGTACCGCCAGCGCGCCGAGCCCGAGCACCTGCGCAGCAGCGGCACCCCGATGACCCTCGGCGGCAGCAACGTCCACACCCAGGTCCACTTCTTCCCCGGCTGCCTCGTCTTCTCCATTCTCGCCTCGATCATCCTCACGGTCCTGCTGAACCTGATCGTCCGCGCGTTCTAGCTGGCGACGGATAACCTCCCGCCCATGGCGGTAGTGCTTTCGGTACTGCTCGCGCTGGTCGGCGACGGCGCGACGGTTCCCACCCATCCCCCCGCACGCGTGGGCGGCAAAATCGTTTACTTCAACTCCCCCTCGCGCAATATCGCGTGTGCGCTGCACGACGGCTCAGCTCGGTGCGACATCAGACAGAAGGACTGGCGGCCTCCGCCGCAGCCCGCCTGGTGCAACCTGGACTGGGGTTACGGGCTCACCGTCGACCGTCGAGGGCGTGGGAGATTCATCTGCGCCGGAGACTCGGTCTTCGGCGTCGACAGGCATGTCCTGCCCTACAGCCGAAGCGTCAGGCAGGGATCGGTTCGTTGCACCATGCGCATGAGTGGAGTTCGCTGCATCAACACCCGCAGTGGCCATGGGTTTTTCCTGTCAAAAGAGAAAGCACGACTGTTCTAGCGACCGAGCATGAACCGCGCGCCCCTCGCAGCCCTTACCTCGCTGGTTCTGCTCGCCGCGACCGCTCCTACGGCGTCAGCGGCAACGCCCTGCAAAGCAGTTAGAAACCAGGGGCACAAGGTGAAGATCGGGGTAATCGGAGTTGATTGCCCCAGCGCCCGCCGGAGGATCGAACTGTTCTACCAGCGATGGGACCCGGTCGCAGGTCCGTCCCTCGTGGTCGAGGGATTCCGCTGCGCTGGGGCGTCAGCGGGCACGGATGTCAGGTGCAAAAGTCGAAACCGCTGGATCTACGCGACGAGCCGTCCGTACGTGGACATCAGAGACATCCACCCCAAGCGCTGATCCGTGTCAGCCCGGCAGCGGACCGCGGATCTTGTGGGAGCCGCGTTTACAGGAGATCGGGCGACTTCCTCCGACCAGCACGCAGTCAAAGCTCTTGACGTGAAGCACGGCGACTTCGCCGCTTTCCTGTCCTAAACGCCACACCTTGCGGATCACTCGCCGTGCCTTGGCGCAATTCACCCGGTGGGCGATCACCGACTGCGGAGCATAGGCAGCTGGATAGCCGCAGTCTCTCCAATAGGCGTGCCGGCGCCGGGGAGGCTTCACCGGCGGGTATTGACCGCAGGCGAAGCGGTGATCGACCTTTCGCAGTTCAGGATCTCTGTCTTCTGGCGCGTCGAGGCGCAGACGCAGGAACTGCCGGTGCCTGGTGCTCGGGCAGTAGGCGGGGGCGGAGAGTCTGACCGTCGCAATAGTTTCGACCCAGGGACAGGCGTAAATCGGCCTGTTGGCGCATGACTGCGCGTAGATGTCAGGGTGCTTCAAGAGCCCAGACGCCGTCGCTTCATCCGAATTCCAGACGTCCCATCCTTCGGTTTCGAACACCACTTTGCCATCCCCGCAGGCGAGGACGATCGTGCTCGGCTTCCATTCCGGCTTCAGGCAGCCGTCCGAGCCCCAGACGTTCTCAGCCGAGGCGGAAGAGGCCAGGGTGAGAGCTAGGGACAACACGAGGGCACACAACGCGGCGAAGCGCTTCACCTGGCAGATGCTAGTCACGGGAACGGCCGCCGGCGCGCAGCGCCCGGCCGATCATCCCCGGACGCCGACCAACCTTCGGTACGAGCACGATCGCGAAGAGGGTCAGCGCCAGCCAGGGGCGCAGGTGGGGGCCGATGCGGCGGATGCGGCCGTCGGGGGCCAGGTCGAAGACCATCGCGTCGGTGAGGCGGACGCCGAGGAGGCGGGCTTCGCCGACTGCCACGCGGCGGTCGCCGTCGCCGAGCTGGTCCGTCCAGCGCAGGCCTTTGAGGCTGCCGTAGACCGCCTCGAGGAGAACGCGGACGTCCTTCTCGCCGCGGAAGACCATGTGGCCCGAGATCGGTGAGACGAGCTCGACGTCGGGCGCGAGCGTCTCCATCATCGCCTCGATGTCGTTGCGCTCGGAGGCCTCGACGTAACGGGCGAGGGCGTCGTCCATGCAGCAAGCCTATGCCCCGCTGCGCTGTCTCCGATCTTTTGGGGTCCATAGCCCCCAAAAGATCGGAAGCGCTCTAGGCGGGCTGGGGCGCCGGCTCCTCGACCGCGGGCGCCGACCCGTTATGCGCGTGCACCGCCGGGCCGCCCTCGTGGATCTTGCGGTGCGGGTCCTCCTGGTTGGCTTGGCGGATCGCCTCGACGTCACCGTGGTAGTCGCCCTTGCCGGTCGGGTCGGTCATCGCCAGGCTCATCAGCTCGAAGGCACAGAGGGCGACGTGCGGGGCCCACTGGCGCCGGCCTTCCTTGTACTGGCCGGTGATGAAGGGGGTGGCGGCGAGGGCGAGGGCGCCGATCGCGTCTAAAGCGAGGTGCGTCTTGAACGGGATCGCCTTGACGATCCCCAGGGGGTAGTCGGTCATGGTGCTGTAAGTGGCATGAATGGCGCCCGCCGTGCGGATCTGGCGCGCGGAGCGCGTGCCCTCGACGTCGAGGAGCTTCGGCAGGACGGTCATCAGCGTAGTGCCGGCCGTGTAATCGACGACGCCGTGGAGGGTCGAATCGACGGGCCTGGGTGGGAAGGGCATCGTGGTGGTCCTTTCAGGACTTCAGGGTTTGAGGACGACCTTCACGCACTCGTCCTGCTTGTGCTTGAAGGTCTCGTAGGCGTTCGGGGCTTGGTCGAGGTCGAGGCGGTGGGTGACGACGAAGCTCGGGTCGATGTCGCCGTTGCGAACGTGCTCGTAGAGCGGCTTCAGGTATTTCTGCACGTGCGCCTGGCCGGTCCGCAGCTGCAGCCCCTTGTTCATGAAGGCACCGGTCGGGAACTTGTCCATCAGGCCGCCGTAGACGCCGATCACCGAGACGATCCCGCCCGGCCGGCAGGCGAGGATCGCGTCGCGCAGGGCGTGGCCGCGATCCGTCTCCATCCGGCTCGCCTGCTTGACCCGGTCGACCGCGTGGACGGCGCCGTGGCCGTGCGCCGCCTCCATCCCGACGGCGTCGATCACCGCGTCGGGACCGCGGCCGCCGGTCAGCTCCTTCAGCTGCTCGACGATGTCGGGGTCTTTCGAGAAGTCGACGATGTCGGTCGCCCCCGCCTTGTTCCGCGCCATCTGCAGCCGGTAGTCGTACTGGTCGATCGCGATCACCCGCTCGGCTCCCATCAGGATCGCGCTGGCGATCGCGAACTGGCCTACCGGGCCGGCACCGAAGACGGCGATCGTCTCGCCGCCGGTGATGTCGCAGAGGTCGGCGCCGAACCAGCCGGTCGGGAAGATGTCGGAGAGGAACAGCACCTGCTCGTCGCTGAAGTCCTCCTCGATCTTGATCGGGCCGACGTCGGCGAACGGCACCCGCGCGTACTCGGCCTGACCACCGGCATAACCGCCGGTCAGGTGCGAGTAGCCGAAGATCCCCGCCGTCGAGTGGCCGAACATTTTCTCCGCTAGCCCTGAGTTGGGGTTCGAGTTCTCGCAGACCGAAAACATTTCGTGCTTGCAGGCCCAGCAGTCGCCGCAGGCGATCGGGAACGGGACGACGACCCGGTCCCCCACCTTCAAGTTGCCGACGCCCTTGCCCTTCTCGACGACTTCACCCATGAACTCGTGGCCGAGGATGTCGCCGCGTTTCATCGTCGGCACATAACCGTCGTAGAGGTGCAGGTCCGAGCCGCAGATCGCGGTCGAGCTGATCTTCACGATTGCGTCGCGGTCGTTGAGGATCTTCGGGTCGGGGACGTCGACGACGGAGACCTCGTTGCGACCGGACCAGACGTTGGCGCGCATCAGACACCCACCTTCTGGAGCTCGTCCTGCTTCAGCGGCTGGGCAGGACGCTGCTTGAGCTTGCGCTCGGCGAGCTCGCCCTCGGGGCTGCCCTCAGAGCGCGGGATCACGCCGGTCTCGAACTGCGCCTTGAAGCGGCGGAGGTCGTCTTTGACCTTGGCCAGCGGCTCTTTGCCGGTCAGCTTCATCAGCATCTCCCCGGCCTTGCCTCCGGGCGCCGTCTTCTCGAGGTCTACGTGGATCTCGGTGCCCCGGTCTCCGGGCGCGGGTTTGAAGCTGACGGCGGTGTCGTGCGACTCGATGTACTCGGGCCGCAGATCCTCCTCCTGCCAGCGTCGCCTGACCTCCTCGGGAGATCCAAGCACGGTCACTGAAGCTTTCTTGCTCATCTGGGAGGACCTCCTCGAGTGGGAACGGGGGACTGGCGCTGCTCTCTCGCCGAGTACCCGCTGAGGTGCCCGCCACACGAGCCTTCTCTAAAAACCTCGACGGTTCTCCACCGATTCGAGCTAATCGGCGGCGGAGCTCTCGCCCCAGACGGTGGCAACCAGCGACCGCGGGCCGCCGTGGTCGCGGTGCTCGCAGAGGTAGATGCCCTGCCAGGTCCCGAGCGCCAGCCGCCCTTCCCGGATCGGCAGCGTCAGCGACGGTCCCAGCAGCGCCGCCTTGATATGCGCCGGCATGTCGTCGTCGCCCTCCAAAGTGTGGGTCCAGTACGGCGCCCCTTCCGGCACCGCCCGGTCGAACCAGCTCTCGAAGTCCCGGCGCACGTCCGGCGAGGCGTTCTCGTTCAGGACGAGCGAAGCGGAGGTGTGCTGGATCAGCAGGTGGAGGAGGCCGACCGAGATCTCACCGAGCTCCGGCAGCGCCTCGCGGACTTCCTCGGTGAGGAGATGGAAGCCGCGCGGGCGCGCCGGAATGCGAATCGTCCGCTGAAGCCACACGGCCTCAGCCTAGGCGGTGCCTATTTCGCTTTGACTTTCGATCTCGCTTTCGAGCTTTTTTTCTCGCGCTTGCGCTTGACGTCGCCGTCTTCGATCGTCCCGCGCCAGCCTTTCTCGGTGTCCTCCTCCATCTCGACGAACGCCTTGAAGCGGTGCAGGTCCCCGCGCACCGCGCGCTTGGTGAAGCGCATGCCGCGGCCGGCTTTCTCCAGCAGCGAGTCCGGCTTCACGTCCATGCTGACCTCGATCCGGGTCAGCCGCGGCGCCAGCTTGTGGAAGGTGACGACGCCGCTGTGGGCCAGTCCCTCTTCCGTGTGCCACTCGATCCGCTCGTCGGGCCGCTGCTCGATGATCTCGGCCTCGAACTGCTTGGTCACGCCCCAGACCTTGGTCGAGAACTCGACGGTCGAGTCGTCGACCTGCTGGGCGCTGTCGACCCGGTGCATGAATTTCGGCCAGTCTTCGAAGCGCGTCCACTGGTCGTAGGCCTCGCTGATCGGCACCGCGACGTCGACCGACTGCTGGATCGGCATCCGCCGGCCGCTGCCGTGCGCCTCCTTCGCCTCCTCTTCGGAATCGGAGCCGTCGCCGTTACCGCCGAAGAGGTCCTTGAGGCCGGAGAGCTTGCTCGCGCCGAGCTTTTCGTCGGCGACCTCGCTCGCGACCTTCTTGGCGCCTTCGGCGGCTTTGCCTTTCGCCTTCTTGCCGGCGTCTTCGACCGCCTCTTTAGGCGAGCCGCCTCCGGCGAGCTTCGCGATCCCCTCCGCCGCGAACGGCAGCGCCATCAGCGCCGCCCCGGCGGCGGCCATCTTCTTCGGGTCTTTCAGCTGCGCGGCGGGCGATCCGCCTTTCCTTTTCGCCAGCTGCACAGCGGTGCTGGTGATCTCGCTTACGTCGGGCATCGATCCCTCCTTAGCGTGCCTGTAGTCCCTCAAAAAGGGGTTCCCAGGCAGCGCAAAGACAAACATCCCTATCCAACGGCTACGCGGCGGGAGAACGGTCAGGGAGGCGGGATCGGGCTGGCGCTGATCCCACCGAAGACGTTGCCGAGATAACGGCTGTCGCCGATCCCCGTGGCGAATGCTTCCGTTGCCGATTCGGAGCTCTCGAGCGGCCAGTCCATGCCGTTGCCGAGGTTCTCGAACCAGAGCAGGCCGCGGACCTGGGGGAAACGAGTCGGCAGTGCTTCGAACATGTCCGTGATCCATGCCGCCTTCGAGCCCCCGTACTCGCTCGCGCCGATCTCCGCGATAACCATCGGCTTCGACGGAGCGAGCGCGCCGGTGATCGTGGCGTAGGAAGCGCCGTAGATGCTCTCGAAGGTGCTCCATCCATGCGGGCCGGCCGGGTTCAGGCCCCAGTTGTAGCCGTCGAGGCAGGTCCAGTCGACGTAGGAATCGCCGGGGTAGATCGCGGCGAAAGTGTCGCTTTGGTTGACGTACGGGCACCAGACCCAGGTTGCGTTGTGCGCTCCAGCCGCCGTGAAGATGTCGTGCACGTGGCGCCAGGCCGCGACGTATTCCCCCGGCCGGTTGCCGTTGGTGCCTTCGCCCCAGGGGAACCAGCTCCCGTTCATCTCCCAGTCGAAGCGGAGGAAGAACGGGTGCCCCCATTCGGCGGCGCGAGCGGCCCAGGTGTGGATGTAGGCGTCGTAGGTGCCGGCGAGGATGTCGGCGAGCTGGAAGTCGGACTGGTCACCTTCGGCGGGGATCGCCTGCGAGGCCCAGCTGAAGAACGGGATCGCTCCATGAGCGCGGATCGCGTTGAACGGATCCACGGGGAAGCCGTAGTAGGAGCACGGCGAAACGGAACAGTCGGCGAAGGGGGTGCTGAACTCGATCGTCGACAGCGGCTTCCCCGTCAGCTGCTCGAACTTCGAGACCGCGCCCATGTCCCACGGTGCCTGGGTCCCCGTCAGCTGGGGGCCGATCCAGGCGCCCCAGTAGGCGTTTCCCGGCGGAGGGGTCGCGACCGGTGCCGGGTCGACCGCCTGGGCGGGCGATACAGCGATGACGGGGGTAGCCGGAGCCGCAGGCGCGGCGTTCGCCGCCCGCAAACGGATCCTGCGTGCAGCGGAGCTCGCGATCGAGCGTCGACCTCGCACCAGGGTGGCCCGCAACCGCGGAACGGAGGGAGTCGGCCCTCGCAGGACGAAGGGGATTCGGAACCGGCCGTGGCGAACCTGCCCGGCCGCGACGGGACGCCAGGTACGGCCTTTCCTCGCCTGGAGCAGGATGCGGCCCTGCCGCGGAGGCACGACCCCACCCCGCGCGATCACCGGCACCGCCCTGGTGGCTTCGGCCGGCACCGAGAGCGAAACGCGCGGTGCGGGGGCGCCCTCAGCGCTCGCCGCTCCGGGCAATGAGATGCCGAAGAAAACTCCCAGGGCAAGCGCGACGACCAGGGCCGGCTTGAGGTGCGGGGTGTCTACCCGGAGGCGCATCGCCTCTTCCTACCCGCTATTCCGCAAGCGACCCGTACCGCTCACCGGCCGGCATGCGCGCGGCGGGATGGAGCCGCACGACGTCCAGCCAGAACCGGCTGCCGACCCGCAGCTGCAGCAGTGCCGAGCGCAGGAGCGCCTCACGGGCGGGGTCCCAGCTGAACCCGAAGAGGCGGCGTACCTGCGGCGGCAGCAGCCCGACCGAGATCAGCCGGATCGTCTCGGTCAGCGGGATCGCGGCGGTCCGGAGGACGCCGGTGAAGGGCGGCTCGAGGATCATCTGCACCGCCTGCTCCCGGCGATCGTCGGAGATCCAGAGGCTGCCGTTGTCGAGGCGGCCCTCGACGTACTCCCGCATTCCCCCCGCCGTCGCGGGCATCGAGTCCGGCGGCAGGCCGAGCAGCTCGCCGACCCGGCGGTATTCGCCCCAGTAGCGCTCGCGCTCCTCGTCGGCGAGCCGGCCGAAGATGCGCTCGTAGTAGACGAGCGCCGAGTCCGCCAGGGTGACCAGGACCCAAAGCCCGAGCGCGGGATCGGAGGCGGCGTAAGCCGTCCCCTTCGGGACCGGCCCGTAGTCGGCCGGCGTCTTCCCCCGGACCCGCTCGTGCATCGCCTGGACCACGCGCCCGGTCTCCCCCGCCTCCTCCCGGCTGCCGAAGTAGATCCGCGACATCCGCTCGTCGGTCCGCTGCAGCCGCGCCTGCGGGTCGTCGAAGATGATCGAGTGCCGCTGGAACCCGACCACGGCCAGCGGATCGCAAGCCTGCATCAACAGCGCCCGCACCCCCGAGAACAGCACCAGCCGCTCCCGATGCAGCCGCCGCACCATCGAGTCGGCAGCGAAGAAGCCATCAACTTCCTCAGCTCGATGCGTCCGCCCCGGCGCCATCCCGGGCACGAGCGACAGCATGTCAGCGGGCCGAAACACCTTTCAAAGGTAGCCATACGCGGCGACCAGCCCGCTCGGATCAGAGCTGGCACCGGGTGACAGGTAAGTGTTCTTAGCGCCCGGCGCGACGCGCTCCAGTTGTGGATCGGGGAGACAGGATTTGAACCTGCGACCGCTCGGCCCCCAGCCGAGTGCGCTACCAGACTGCGCCACTCCCCGTGGGGCTTTCATTCTGACGGATCGGCGGCACGGCGGGTAGAGACGAGGGGCTGCGGCGACGGAATCGGGTGGGTACTGTCAGGCGCTTGGCTGTCTCCGTCCCCTTCTTAGACCTCGATGCGATGCGCCTGGAGCTGGGCGGGGAGCTGGAGCGGACGGTTGGGAGGGTGGTCGGGTCGGGCTGGTACCTGCTGGGGCCGGAGCTGGAGGCGTTCGAGGCGGACTTCGCGTCCTACTGCGGCGCCCGCCAGTGCGTCGGCGTCGCCAGCGGGATGAGCGCGATCGAACTGGCGCTGCTGGCCGCGGGCATCGGACCGGGAGACGAGGTGATCGTGCCCGCCTACACCTGGATCGCGACCTGGCTGGCGGTGTCGCGGACGGGCGCCACGCCGGTCGGCGTCGACGTCCTCGAGGGCACCTACAACGTCGATCCCCGTCAGATCGAGGCGGAGGTCACCGAGCGCACCGCCGCGATCGTGCCGGTCCACCTGCGGGGCGAGCCGGCGGACATGGACGCGGTCGGCCGGATCGCCGCAGACGCCGACCTGCTGGTCGTCGAGGACGCCGCGCAGGCGGCCGGCGCCGCGTACGGAGGCAGGCGCGTGGGCAGCATCGGCGACGCGACGGCGTTCTCCTTCTACCCGAGCAAGAACCTCGGCGCGCTCGGCGACGCCGGCGCGATCACCACCGACGACGACGAGCTCGCCGCGCGCCTGCGGCGGCTGCGCAACTACGGCATGCGGGACCGCTACGAGATCGAGGAAGCCGGCCTCAACTCGCGGCTCTCGGAGATCCAGGCGGCGGTGCTGCGGCTGCTGCTCCCGCGGCTGGACGGGTGGAACCGCGCCCGGCGATCGCTGGCCGCGCTCTACCGCGAGGCGCTCGCCGGTCACGGCGCGATCGCGCTCCCCTCCATCGCCGCGCGCGCCGAGCCGGTCTGGCACCTGTTCGTGATCGGCCACCCGGATCGCGAGCGCTGCGCCGCCGCCCTCGCCGCCGACGGCATCGAGACCCTCGTCCACTACCCGCTGCTGCCGCACCGCTCCGGCCCGTACCGGGACAAGTGGCCGCAGGGCAGCTTCCCCGTGGCCGAGCGACTGTCCGCCCGGGCCCTGAGCCTGCCGCTCTACCCGCAGCTGGAACCCGCCGTCTGCGAAAGGGTGGCAGCGGCCGTCGGGGCCACCGTCCCCTCCTCCGCTTCCGCATAGCATCAGCGCCGATGGCCGAGGGATCCCGATTCGGCAGTGGCGCCCGGCAGGCGGCGAAGCGCTTGCGCTCGAAGCTGTACGCGGACCTGCTCGACCGGGTGCTCGAGCTGCATGGCGCCTTCGACGACCTCAACCGGATGCTGAGGCGGGAATTCGACCAGGTCCACGCCCGGCTCGACCAGCTGGAGAACATCGAAGCGCAGATCCGCGGCAGCGAGGCGATCGCCCGCCGGACCAGCGAGATCGCCCGCCACCTCTACGACGAAGAGCCCGCCAACCGCCGCCGGCTCCACCAGCTCCGCGCCAGCGAGGAGTACGAGCTCGCCTTCAGCGAAGACGAACCGCTGGTCACCTTCATCGTCCCCACCTACCGGTCGTTCGAGACCCTGCGCGACGTCGCCCTCCCCTCGATCCTCGGGCAGAACTACTCGAACCTGGAGGTGATCGTCTCCGGCGACTGCGCGCCGCCCGAGACCGCCGCCGCCGTCGCCTCCTTCGACGACCCGCGCCTCGTGTACCTCAACCGCACGATCAGGGGGCCCTACCCGGAGGACCCCTCGCGGCGCTGGTTCGCGATCGGCGGCCCGCCCTACAACGACGCGCTGGCGATCGCGCGCGGCCGCTGGATCGCCGCCCTCGGCGACGACGACGCGATCCGCCCCCATCACACCGAGGTCCTCCTGGCCGCCGCGCGGGAGCATCGCTGGGAGCACTGCTACGGCCTCCAGCAGGTCAACTTCGCCGAAGGCGAGCCGCTGGTGATCGGCGAGTTCCCGCCGCGGATGGGGCATTGGGGCCTGCAGGGAGCGCTCTACCACTCGGGTCTGCGCTACTTCGAATCCGAGCTCTCCGACGCGATCTACGAGGAGCCCAGCGACTGGTCGAAGTGCAGGCGGATGATCCGGGCGGGGGTCCGGTTCGGGATGCTCGACGAGATCCTCGTCGACAAGGAAGAGACGCGGCGGCGCTCGGCGCAGGAGTGGCAGCAGGGCGAAGTCCCGATCGCCGAGTAGCTAGAGGACGGCCCGCGTCGTCGCCAGGTACTGCTCGTAGTCGCGGATGTAGTCGTCTTCCTCGTACACGGTGGAGGCGAGCCCCATGTAGACGGTGCCCTCCGAGAAAGCGCCGATGTCGTGCCAGATCAGCGGCGGCACGTAGAGCCCCATATAAGGGTGCTCGAGCCGGTAGGTGTGGCGGCTGACGCCGTCGTCGACCACCATCTCCAGGCTGCCCGCCAGACAGAAGACAGCCTCCTCGAGCCTGAAGTGGGCGTGGCCGCCGCGAGCCGCTCCGCTCGGAATGTCGTAGACGCAGAAGGTCCGGGCGATCGGGAACGGGACGTGGGCCTCCGCCTCGGCGAAGACCAGGTTGCCCTGGGGGTTGGCGACCACCGGCAGCTCGATCAGCTTGCATTTCTCCAGTCCCATTCCTCAAGACCATAGTTGGACACGTTGTCCGACTACGGCCACGTAGAGTCCGCCCCGAGATGGCGACGATCCACCCCAGCGCCGTGGTCGAAAGCAGCTCGATCGGGGAGGGCGTCTCGATCGGGGAGTTCTCGATCGTCAGGCCCGGCGCGGTTCTCGGCGACGGCGTCGCCCTCCTCCCCCACGTGATCGTCGACGCCAACGTCGAGATCGGGGCCGGGACCGAGGTCCAGCCCGGCAGCTACCTCGGCCGCCGCCCGCGTGCCGCCGGGGCGGTCGCCCGCCGGCCGACCTACGTCGAACGGCTGCGGATCGGCGCCGGCTGCGCGATCGGCGCCAACGTGGTCGTCTACTACGACGTCGAGATCGGCGACGACACCCTGATCGGCGACCACGCCTCGATCCGCGAGAACAACCGGATCGGCTCGCACTGCGCGATCGGCCGCATGAACGCGATCGACCGCGAAGTCCGGATCGCAGACGGGTGCTCGACCATGATGGCCTGCAACCTCGCCGCGAAGACGGTCGTCGGCAAGGGCGTCTTCATGGGAGCCCACCTCCTGACCACGAACGACAACGCCCTCGGCGCGGAGGGCTGGGACGAAGACACGATCCCGACCATCTCGATCGAGGACGAGGCCCGGATCGGAGCCGCCGTCACCCTGCTTCCAGGCGTGACCATCGGCCGCGGCGCGCTCGTCGCGGCGGGCTCCGTCGTCACCCGCGACGTCGCCCCCGGCATCAGGGTGATGGGCGTCCCAGCCCGCCCCTCGCCCCCGCGAGACTGACTTCCGCGCGGTAGTTCCTGCAAACTGTTGGCAGTCGCGCGGCGGTAGCTCAATGGTAGAGCCCTAGCCTTCCAAGCTAGTTATGCGGGTTCGATTCCCGTTCGCCGCTTGAGGCGCCCCGCGGCGCTGCCGATGAGGGAAGCGATGCGCGCCTCGAATTCGGGACGTGTCGCTTTTGTCTCCCCATGGGTCACAAAAGCGACACTGGGAATCTTGATCGCCGGTGTGGCGGCGATCGTCGCGCTCGCCGGCTGCAGTGATTCCGGCGACTCGGATGCGACGGCGACGGCTTCCGCGACCTCCGCCGGCTACGTCGACTGGCCGTTCTTCGGGCGGGTGCCGGCGCGGACGCACTACCTGCCCGACGAGAAGCGGGCGCTCGATCCGCCGCTGAAGCAGGCGTGGTCGATCAACACGCACGCGCTGATCGAGTTCCCGCCCGCCATCCACGGCGGCGTCGCCTACGTGATCAACAAGTACGGGAACGGTAAAGCGGTGCGGCTGCGCGACCGCAAGGTCCTCTGGGAACTGAACGTCCGGCCGAGCGACAAGGGGAAACCGAACTTCGTCACCGGGCCGGTGTATTACCGCGGCGCCGTCTACGGGGCGTTCCTGACCGGGAACCTCGCCGCAGGCGACGCGAAGACGGGGAAGAAGCTGTGGGTGCGACACCTGAACGGGCACCTCGAATCCTCGCCGCTCGCGGTCGACGGGACGCTCTACCTCGGCACCGACACCACCAACGTGGTCGCCCTGCGCGCCTCCGACGGCAAGACGGTCTGGAGCTTCAACGCGCCGGGCGCGATCAAAGCCAGCCCGAGCTACCACGACGGCAAGGTCTTCGCCGCCGATTACCAGAGCTCGATGTTCGCCCTCGACGCGAAGACCGGCAAGCCGGTCTGGCGGACCAACACGAGCAAGGTGCCGCCCTACGGACACGGCGGTTTCTTCTCCTCCCCCGCGATCGCCTTCGGCCGCGTCTACGCCGCCCGCGACGACGGCACCGTCTACGCCTTCGACGAGAAGACCGGCAAGGTCGAGTGGTCCTTCGACGCCGGCGACTACGTCTACGGCTCGCCCGCCGTCGCCGAGGTCCCCGGCACGCCGCCGAGCGTCTACATCGGGGCCGAAAACGGCCGCTTCTTCGCCCTCGACGCGCGCACCGGCAAGCCCCGCTGGCATTACGACGTCGGCGGCCCGATCCCCGGCACCGCCACGGTGATCGGCGACACCGTCTACACCTCCAGCTTCAAGACCCAGGAGACGACCGGCCTCGACGCCCGCACCGGCAAGCGCGTCTTCCGCATCAAGCAGGCCGGCTACACCCCGATGGTCTCCGACGGCAAGCGCCTCTACCTGGTCGGCTACTACGACCTGATCGGCCTCGAACCGGCGAAGCGCTAGCGGATCTGGCTCTGGGCGCGGCTGGGCTCGAGGTCGAAGAAGCGGAAGTCGGCGCCGAGCAGGGGCTGGGCGACGTTGTGGACCGGCGTCTCGCCGATCGTCCCGTCCGGGGAGCCGGCGTGGGCGTGGCCGTGGAGGACGAGGTCGGGGCCGTGCTCGAGGATCGGCGCCGCCAGCCGGTCTGAGCCGAGGAAGACCCAGATCTCCCGCGGCTCCCCCTCCAGCGTCGCCTCGATCGGCGCGTAGTGGAGGAGGACGATCCGCAGCGGGCAGAGCGCCACCTCCCGCAGGCCCGCGTCGAGCGCTTCCACTTCTTCGGTCGCCTCGCGGTAGACCGCCCGCAGCGAGGGCTCTCCGAAGTCCGGCAGGTGCCGCGGCGCGAAGCCGCCGACGAACCCCTTGACGCCGACGATCCCGACCTCGACCTCGCCGACCTCGCAGACCGCGGCGCGGCGGTCGAGCATCTCCACCCCGCCGCTCTGCAGGCGATCGCGAATCGCCTCCGCCTGGTCGGCGTGCCAGTCGTGGTTGCCGAGCACGGCGTAGACGGGTGCATCGGTCGCCGCAGCGGCTTCGCAGAGGATTTCCGCCTCCTCCAGGCGGCCGTGGCTGGTCAGGTCGCCGGCGATGAGGACGAGGTCGACGTCATCGCCCAGCTGCGCGAAGGACTCGACCACCGCCTCGCGGTTGGAGTCGCGGCAGTGGATGTCGCCGGTCGCCGCGATCCGCAGCCGCCCCTCACCGCCGGGAGCCTGCCCATCGCCGTTGGAAGAAGCCATCGTCGCCTCCCTACCCGCCTCCGGTGCAGGCAAAAATCAATGCGACGGGACGTAAATCGTCCCGTCGACGGGGCGTTTAGGCGGAGGCGCGGCGGGGCACGAAAAGGGAGGACATGGCCGAGGGATTGGGTAAGAACGAGGTCGCCCCTGAGCTGACCGACAGCCTCAAGCGCTCGATCGCGGCGCTGGAGCGGCAGGAGATCCCCTACGTGCTGGGCGGCGGGCTCGGCTGCTGGGCGCGCGGCGGGCCGCCCTCCTCCAACGACATCGACCTGATGCTGAAGCCCGAGGACGCCGAGCGCGCCCAGGAAGCCCTCGCCGAGGCCGGGATGCGCCCGGAGACCCCGCCCGAGCAGTGGCTGCGCAAGGCCTGGGACGGCGACATCCTCATCGACTTGATCTACGAACCCTCGGGAATGCAAATCGACGACGAGGCGATCGCCCGCGGCGAGGAGATGAGCGTGATGGCGATGCAGATCCGGGTGATGGACCTCGACGACCTCCTCACCACCAAGCTGCTCGCCCTCGACGAGCACAGCGCCGACTACCGCGATCTGATCCTCATCACCCGCTCGCTGCGCGAGCAGATCGACTGGGAGCAGCTGCGCGAGCGCACCGCCGCCAGCCCCTTCGCCCGCGCCTTCTTCGCCCTCGCCGACGGCCTGGAGATCAGCCCGGGAGCACCGGCCGGGGCCTCGGCCGAGGCCTAGCCCCGGCCGGCCCTCGGACCCGGCAGCCGGGCGTGCTCACTTCCCGGAGCCGCGCCCGACCTGCGTCGTCAACTTCACCTTCGGTGCGCCGGAGCCGATCTTGGCCGCCTTGACGGAGAAGCGGAGCGTGCCTTTGCGCAGGCCCGAGACCTTGGCGACGGCGAAGGTGGAGCTGCTGGTCTTTTTCACCTTCAGTTTCACGATCTTCGGACGCCCGGCGGCGACGACTTTGCCTTTGACGATCAGTTTCAGGCGGGCGAGCTTGAAGACGTCCAGCGGGCTCGCCCAGCTGAGCGCGATCTGCAGCGTTTTCGTCTTGGCGCCGACGGCAATCGTGTGGGTCTTGCTCTGGCCTTCCTTCAGCAGGTCGTTGAATTCCAGCGGCGGCGTCTGGCAGGTGAGCGCGGCGCCGATTTTGTTCATTACCGGCTGCAGCTCGCTCGCTTCGTTCAGTTCGAACACCTGGCCGCCGGTGTCGGCGGCGATCTTCTGCAGCCGCGCCCGGTCTTCTTCGAGCGTGAAGCCGGTGCCGAACCCGATCACGTAGGTCGGCACGTTGTGGGCGAGGTGCGCTTCGTTGTAGGTGTCGGCGTTGTGGCCGCCGTCGGTGAGGAAGATCCGGGCCTGCGCGCCGGGGTCGTCGGCGTCGGCCTTGGCGAAGGCCGCGTTGTAGTCGGTGGCGCCGCTGTCGGAGTTGACGACGGCTTCGAGCGCGGTCTTCATCGTCGCCCCGTTGGGACCGACGGGCTCGGGCGGGAAGATCGTGTTGGCGGCCGGGGTTTCGAAGCCTTCCGAGCCGAACTCGACGGCGCCGAGCAGCGTCTTCGCCGGCAGCGTGTTGATCAGCAGGCCCATCGCCTGCACGCGCAGCCGGTCGGGATCGGTTCCGCCCATCGAGTAGGAGTCGTCGACGATCGCCTCGATGTTCGCCGCCGGCGTACAACTCGCCGACGCGCCCGCGCCGGTCGTCGCCCCGCTCGGCGCGGCCACCATCGCAGCCGCCAGTAGGGCCGCCATCGTCGATGCCACCAGAACTCGCCAACTGCGCCTCATGCGTCTCCCCTTCTGCTCGATCAGGCCTGTCGGCGCAACCTAACGCCGCCGTCGGACCGTCGCAAGGGAACTCGAACGACGGTCCGCTCCAGCGGCCGCCGCCGGGGCTATTTCAACGCCGCGAGAATCTCTTCCGTGGCGCGTTCGCCCGATTCGACGGCGCCGTTCAGGTAACCCTGGAAGTCGATCGAGGTGTGCTCGCCGGCGAAGTGGCAGTTGCCCTGCGGCTCGCGCTCGACCCCGGAGAACTTCGTGTACTGGCCGACCTTCCAGTAGGAGTAGGAGCCCTTCGTCCACTGGTAGCCGGTCCAGTAGTCGATCGTCGCCTTGCCGTTCCACTGGGCGCTGATCCCCGGCAGCACGGGCTCCAGCTGTTTGAGGAATTTTTTCGCCCGTTCGGTCGGCGTCCCGTTCGCGGGGCTGAAGCCGGCGCCGATCTTGCCGCCGGTGTAGTCGACGAGGATCCCCGATCCGCCGGGCTGGGCGCGGGTCACCTCCCAGGTGTTCTGGTAGCCGGTGTCGGCGTAGGTCTCGCCGTTGCAGTCGAGGCTGTTCCAGAGGCGGCGGTCGAACTGGAGGTGCAGCTTCGAGTTCGTCCCCATCCCCATCTCCTCGATCGCCGTCTTCTTCAGCGACGAGAAGCCGGCGCCGGAGTAGTCCAGGGTGCGCAGGATCGAGAACGGCAGCGCGAGGACGACGTGGTCGGCGACCACGGTCTGGGTGCTGAGGCCGGATTCGAAGACGAGGCGGTAACTGCCGTCGGCGTTGCGGGCGATCGAGGTCAGCGCCGCTTCCTTGGTGATCTGCCCTTTCAGCGCCGCCGCGAGCCGGGTCGGAATCTGGTCGTTGCCGCCCCGCACGTGGTACTTCTCGTTCGAGGGACCGAAGATCCGCAGCTGCCCCTGGCCTGAGTAGCCGAGCAGGTAGAGCATGTTGAGGGAGCTCTGGACGTTGGTCTCCGCCCCGTACTCGATGTTGTAGGCGACGTCGAGCAGCTGCCCGAGCTTCGATTTCAGACCGCCGGGCACGTAGGCCTGGATCCATTCGGCGATCGACATCGCGTCGAGTTCGCGGCCGCGTTCGGTCGAGAGGTTGTAGAGGGTCGGGTAGCTGGCGGCGGAGACGTCCTTGTGGATCTGCTGCCAGATCGCCTTCAGGTCGCTGGTCGCGTCCGCGAACGTGTAGGGCTGACCGTCGAAGTAGTAGAAGGGCTCGGCCCCGTTGTCCTCCGCGGCAAGCAGGTTGTCGAGGTCGAGCCCGAGCTCCTGGGCCAGTTTGCGGGTCTGGGTGTGGCCCTGGTCGATCAGCTCGCCGCCGTGCTCGGCGATCTGGCCTTCGGCGAAGTCGCCGCGCCGGGTCCAGCAGCGGCCGCCGAGGCGATCGGAGGCCTCAAAGAGCTTGGCGTTGACGCCGCTCTGCTTGAGCCGGTAAGCGCAGGTCAGGCCGGCAAGCCCGCCGCCGACCACGACCACCCGCGGCGCCGTTGCCGCCAGGGCCCGCGAGACCGGACCGCTGAGCATCGCCGCCGCGGCGAGGCCCGCGCCGCCGGCCAGCAGCTCGCGCCGCCGCAGGCCGGGACTGAGGTCGGCAACCGCCTCCTCGGCAGAGACTTCGCGCGCAGCAACCGCCGCGGCTTCCCCCAATCTCCTGGCTAGTGGAGTCCTCCCCCCCATCTGCAGTCAGAGTCGCAGAGGATGCGCATCAAGGCAAGTGACGAAAAGTCCAACCGCAGGGGGCACGGGTAGGACAGGTGGGGGTACGGCCCTACGCCAGCCTGGCGCTCAGATCGATCTCGGGGACCCCCGCCAGCGCCCGCGAGACCGGGCACCCCGCCTTCGCTTTCTCCGCAACCGAGCGGAAGGCGTCCTCGTCGAGTCCCGGTACCGAGCCCTCCACCTCGAGCTCGATCCGCGCGATCGTCGGCAGCCCGTCGACATTCCGCAGCTGCACCTTCGCCCGCGCCCGCACCGACTCCGGCGGGTGGCCCTCTTCGCTCAGCAGCAGGCTCAAGGCCATCGCGAAGCAGGAAGCATGCGCCGCCCCGAGCAACTCCTCAGGGTTAGTCCCCTCCCCCTCCTCGAAGCGCGAAGCGAACGAGTACTGCCCCTCGAACACGCCCTCACCGACGGTGACACTGCCACTACCGCCTTTGAGATCGCCCTTCCACTCGGCGCTGCCGTTCCTCGTAGCCATCCTTCGCCTCCTTCGTCGCGGTTCGAGGCGTACCTACCCGGGCGTCAGGTAAAGCAGACGGCTGCAACGGGGCACCTAGGACTCGAACCTAGAATCGCCGGTTTTGGAGACCGGTGCCTTAGCCAGTTTGGCCAGTGCCCCAGAGGCCGAATCCTACCGGCCGGAATGCGGGCGGAGGGACTTGAACCCCCACGATCTTTCGATCACCAGGACCTAAACCTGGCGCGTCTGCCAAATTCCGCCACGCCCGCGTGGCTTGGGCCGGTCGGCCCTTAACGAGCGGCCAATGCCGCCGCGTCGCTTCTGGATTCTATGATCGTGGGCGTGGCGGTAGGAGAGGTAAGGCCCGGCTACGAACTGTGGCGGCCGAATCGGGAAAAAGGGAGCTCGGTCACGACCAAGTTCGTCGTCGTGCTGCTCTTGGCGGCGACGGCGGTGATCGCGGGGCTGATCACGATCGGCGGCTGGTCGCTGCTGAAGGGCGGCGGCGGGATGGGAATCGTCTGCGCGATCTACGCGATCCTCTACGCCTTCTTCGCGATCATCGTCGCTCGCTGGAACCGCGGCGTGCTGCCGGTGGCGGCGGCGCTCTCGATGATCCTGGCGATCTTCTGCGCGGTCGGCGCCGAAAGCTGGTTCAACCGCGACCGCGCCGGCTTCGACGAAGCCGCCTTCAGCTCCTCGGTGATCGGCCTCCTGGTGGTGATCCTCGGCCTCCTGCAGATCGTCCTCATCGCCGCCGCTCTCTACGCCTTCAATCAGGAGTGGCACGTCGAGGAGGAGCGGCCGATCGGCTCCGGTGAGGACTACGGCGCCGGCGCCTCGGGCCATCCGCAGCCTGCCTGATTCGGCTCTATCGTTCAGGCCGAGCCGGAGTGGCGGAATTGGCATACGCGATCGACTCAAAATCGATTGCCCTTGCGGGCTTGAGGGTTCGAATCCCTCCTCCGGCATCTGCATCCTGGCCAGGCGGCCAATAGGCTGAGACGGTGAGCGCGGCAACGGGGGAGCTGCTTTGGGAACCGTCGACTGAGCTGGTCGAGCGCTCGCGCCTCCGCGAGTTCATGCGCTGGCTGGAGGGCGAGCGCGGGCTCTCGTTCGACGGCTACCACGAGCTCTGGCAGTGGTCGGTCGACGACCTCGACGGCTTCTGGTCGGCGGTCTGGGAGTTCTTCGACGTGCGGGCCGACGGCGACCCCTCCCCCGTCCTCGCCTCACGCGAGATGCCGGGCGCGCGGTGGTTCCCGAACACCTCGCTGAACTACGCCGAGCACGTCTTCGCCGGCAAGCGCGACGAGGAGGTGGCGATCCTCCACGCCTCCGAGCTGCGCGAGCTCGGAGAGCTGCGCTGGGGCGAGCTGCGCGAGCAGGTCGCGGCGGTGGCGGCGGGGCTGCGCGAGCTCGGGGTCGAGCGCGGCGACCGCGTCGTCGCCTACATGCCGAACATCCCGGAGGCGATCGTCGCCTTCCTCGCCACGGCCTCGCTCGGCGCGGTCTGGTCGAGCTGCTCGCCGGACTTCGGCCCCGCCAGCGTCGTCGACCGCTTCGCCCAGATCGAGCCGAAGGTCCTCTTCGCGGTCGACGGCTACCGCTACGGCGGCAAGGACTTCGACCGCCGCGAGGTGGTGGCGCGCCTGCAGGAGGCGATGCCGACGCTGGAGCGGACCGTCGTCCTCCCCTACCTCGACCCCGACCCCGACCCCTCGCCCCGCCGTGACGCGACACCGTGGCAGGAGCTCCTGCAAGTCGGCGCCGGCGCCGACTTGCGCTTTTCTCGCGTCCCCTTCGACCACCCGCTCTGGGTCCTCTACTCCTCCGGCACCACCGGCCTGCCGAAGGCGATCGTCCAGGGCCAGGGCGGCATCCTCCTCGAGCACCTGAAGAAGCTGAACCTCCACGTCGACGCCCACCCCGGCGATCGCCTCTTCTGGTTCACGACGACCGGGTGGATGATGTGGAACTTCATCGTCTCCGGCCTGCTGACCAAGGCGGCGATCGTCCTCTACGACGGCAACCCGGGCCATCCCGACATGGGCGTCCTCTGGGACCTCGCCGAGCGCGCCGGGATCACGATGTTCGGGACCAGCGCCGCCTACATCGCCGCCTGCATGAAGGCCGGGGTCGAGCCCGGCAGCGGCCGCGACCTCGGCGCCCTGAAGGCGGTCGGCTCGACCGGCTCTCCCCTCCCGCCCGAGGGCTTCGACTGGATCTACGAGCACCTCGGCAGCGACACCTGGCTCTTCTCGACCAGCGGCGGCACCGACCTCTGCACCGCCTTCGTCGGCGGCGCGGCGACGCTGCCGGTCTACCGCGGCGAGATCCAGGCGCGGGCGCTGGGGGCCGCGGTCGAGGCCTGGGACGAAGAGGGCGAGCCGGTGGTCGAGGAGGTCGGCGAGCTGGTCGTCACCGAGCCGATGCCCTCGATGCCGCTCTACCTCTGGGGCGACGAGGACGGCAGCCGCTACCGCGAGAGCTACTTCGAGATGTTCCCCGGCGTCTGGCGCCACGGCGACTGGCTGGAACTGACCCGGCGCGGGACGGCGGTCATCTACGGGCGCTCGGACTCGACGATCAACCGCGGCGGCATCCGCATGGGGACGAGCGAGATCTACCGCGCCGTGCTCGGCATCGACGCGATCGTCGACGCACTCGTGGTTGACGTGCCGCGGCCGGGCACCGACGGCTGGATGCCGCTCTTCGTGGTCCTGCGCAAGGGCATGGAGCTAGACGAGGAGCTGCCGCGGGAGATCGCCCGCCGGGTGCGCGAGCAGTGCTCGCCGCGCCACGTGCCCGACGAGGTCTTCGAGATCGACGAGGTGCCGCGGACGCTCAGCGGCAAGGTGCTCGAGGTGCCGGTGAAGCGGATCCTGATGGGCACGCCGCCGGAGAAGGCGGCCAGCCGCGACTCGCTGGCCAACCCGCGCTCGCTCGACTACTTCGTCGTGATGGCAAGTCGGCTGGGCGCCCCGAAAGCGTCCGCCGCCGACTGACTCGCCCGCTCGGCGAGCAGCTGCGCCGTCGCGCGTAGTACTGCAAGCACGTGCTCGGGCTCGTAACGAACCTGCTCATGCGTGAAGCGCAGCGGCGTCAGCCCGGCAGCCGTGTGGGTCTGGTCGCGCAAGCGGTCCCGGGCCTGCTCGGCCGGCGTGCGGTGGTAGCGGAGCCCGTCGGTCTCGACCACCAGGCCGAGGTCCGGCCAGTAGAAGTCGACTTCGAACTCATTGACGAACTGACCGGTGAGCGGAACCGGGAGGCCCGCCCTCACGGCAAGCGGGAGGAACCGCCGTTCGAGCTCCACTTTGGTGAGGCGGAAAGTGCGACGGTCGAGGATGAAGCGGAGCTTGGCGACGCCCTTATCGCCACCTCGCGCCTCCAGCGCAGCACGCAACTGCGGCGGGTGCACAAGGTTGTATTTGTCCGCCTCGTTGATCATCCGCTCGATGCCAGATCGATCTAGGCGGAGCGACATGTCGACGAGGGTCTGGAGGGGGGTAGTGACCGGGATCCCGTACTCGCGGGTCAGGTCGCGCTCCCGTAGAGAAGGCCGCTGGTGAATCTGAAGCCCAGGGCGGCGCCGGCGGGAAAGGCTGGGTAGGGAAAGCTCGACCAGATCGCGCTTCTCGGGCCCCATTCGCCAGAGGGCCGCCGCACTCGAGTGACTGATCACGGCGCCATCACAAGCGAGGACCGCAGCCATCCAGCGCCCGTGATCCGTGACGCTGGAGCGGCCCACCACATAGACGCCCCGGTGCAACGGGTGCAATCGGCCCGTCCTGATTCGGTGGTGAATAGCCTGGCGGGTGTAGCCGACCCGGAGCAGTTGATCGCTAGACACGACTCCGTGCTGGTTTTCAGCAAGCGCCCAGGCCTCCCGGGCCATCCGCACCCGTTCCCGCCGTCGGTCATCTGGCAACTGGAGAGTTAACCTCGCCATAGTGAGGTTAAGTCGCCAGTAGCGTCCGACTCTCCCCCTACCCAGCCTGTTTTTGTAGCTCGGTGCGGCTTGGTTTAGACCATGCCCAAGCCGCCGCTTACGCCTAGGGTCTCGCCCGTCACGTAGCTGGCGTCGTCGCTCGCGAGGAAGGCCGCGGCTGCTGCGACCTCCTCGGGCTGGCCCAGGCGGCCCATTTGGGTGGCGCTTTTCATCGTCTCGATGACTTTTTCGCCGATCTCGCCGAACTCCTTGGCGCCCATCAGGAGGGGGGTCTCGATCGGGCCGGGGGCGATCGCGTTGGCGGTGACGTTGTAGCGGGCGGCCTCGCGGGCGATCGCCTTGGTGAAGCCGATGACGCCGGCCTTGGCGGCGCTGTAGGCGGCCGAGCCCTTGGAGCCGACGCGGCCCGCCTCGGAGGCGATGTTGACGATGCGGCCGTAGCCGCGCTCCTGCATCCCCGGCAGCACGGCGTGAGTGCAGTTCATCGTCCCGCCGAGGTTGATGTCCAGCACCTGCTGCCACTGCTCCTGGGTGACGTAGACGAAGAAGCCGAAGTTGTCCATGCCGGCGTTGTTGACGAGGACGTGGAGGTCGCCGACCGCGCTGACCGCGTTGCGGGCGGCGTCGAGGTCGGTGACGTCGAGCTCGACCGCGTGGCCGGCGATCTCGCCCGCCACCTTCTCCGCTCCCTCGACGTTGACGTCGCCGACCCAGACCTCGGCGCCCTCGGCGGCGAGCCGGGCGGCGGTCGCGGCGCCGATCCCGCTGGCGCCACCGGTGACCAGCGCCTTTTTTCCCTCCAGCCTCATGCGGCCCGCAGCATAGACTGCGCGACCTTGGAACCGATTCCGATCATCGGCGGCACCGGCGCCCTCGGCGCGGGACTGGCGAAGCGCTGGGCGAAGGCGGGCGTGCCGGTTGTCCTCGGCTCCCGCGACGCCGGGCGCGCAGAGGAGGCGGCGGCGAAGGTCCGCGAGGCGGTCCCGGGCGCCGACGTCACCGGCCTGCAGAACGAGGAGGCGGCGGGCAAGGGCGAGATCGTCTTCCTTACCGTCCCCTTCCGCGCCCAGTCGGAGAACCTCAACAACCTGCGCGAGGCGCTGCGCCCTGGCCAGATCCTCGTCGACTGCACCGTCCCCCTCGCTGCCGCCGTCAGCGGTAAAGCGACCCGCTCGCTCGGCGTCTGGCAGGGATCGGCCGCCCAGCAGGCGCAGGAGATGGTGCCCGAGGGCGTGACCGTCGTTTCCGCCCTGCACACCGTCGGCGCCCCGACCCTCACCGACCTCGACGCCGAGCTCGGTGAGGACATCCTCGTCTGCGGCGACAAGAAGGCCGACAAGGCCCGGGTGGCGCGTCTGATCGAGCAGATCCCTGGCCTGCGGGCGGTCAATGCCGGGGCGTTGGAGATGGCGCGGATCGTCGAGCAGTTGACCCCGATGCTGATCTCGGTCAACACTCGCTACAAGGTCCACGCCGGGATCCGGCTCACGGGTCTGCCCGAGGGCGACCACTGGGCGTGAGGGTCGCGCTCCTCGCCGGCGGCACCGGTGGCGCCAAACTCGCGGCCGGAATGCAGGAGGAGGTCGGCTCCGACCTCTCCGTGATCGCCAACACCGGCGACGACGTCGAGGCGCTCGGCGTCCACGTCTCTCCCGACCCCGACCTCGTCACCTACTGGCTCAGCGGCGAAATCAACGAGGAGCGCGGCTGGGGAATCAAGGACGACAGCTTCACCACCTTCGAGCGTCTCAAACAACTGGGCGCGCCGAGCTGGTTCGGCCTCTCCGATCGCGACCTCGCCGCCTGCCTCTACCGCCGTCAGTTCCTCGACGACGGCGGCCGCCTCACCGACGCCCAGGCGCAGATCGCCCGCGGCCTCGGGGTCGAGGCACGGGTCCTGCCGATGTGCGACACGCCGGTGCGAACGCAGGTGACGACCCCTGGAGGTCGGCGCGGTCTGCAGGAGTACCTGATCCTCGACGGCGGCCAGCCGCAGGTCCTCGGCGTTCAGCTCGAGGGGATCGAGACGGCCGAGCCGACCCCGGAGGTTCTGGAGGCGCTGCGTGACGCCGAGGTCATCGTCCTCGGTCCCTCCAACCCGGTGATCAGCATCGGCCCGATCCTCGCCGTCCCTGGGATCCGCGAGGCGATCGTGGCCTCCCCCGCGCCCGTCGTCGCCGTCAGCCCTTACGTCGCCGGCGCCGTCGTCAAGGGGCCCACCGACCGCTTCATGGAAGGCATCGGTCGGCCGACGACCGCCGCCGGCGTCGCCTCCCTCTACGCGGGCCTGATCGACGCGATGGTCGTCGACGAGGGCGACCCGGACTCACCCCCGGCCGAGATCCCGACGCTGACGGCGCCGACGATGATGGACGGCGCGGCGGGACGGGTGCGCCTGGCGCGGACCGTGCTCGACTACGCCGCTACGCTCGCTCAGTCTTGAACGCGATCGCGGTACTCCCGGTGAAGCGCTTCGGCGCGGCCAAGCAGCGCATGTCCGCCGGGATTACCGGCGGCCGGCGGCGCGACCTCGCCGAGGCGATGGTCGCCGACGTGCTGGAGGCGATCGGCAGCGCCCGGGCGATCGAGCGGACGATCGTCGTCACCGGCGACCCGATCGCCCAGGAACTCGCGGCCGCGGCGGGCGCCGAGGTGGTCCCGGACCCCGAGGACGGCGGGCACGTCGAGGCGGCGCTGGCCGGGATCGCCCGCGCCGAAGCCGACGGCGCCGAGCGGGTCGTGCTGCTGGCCGGCGACTGCCCGCTGCTCGATCCCCGCGAGCTCGACCGCCTGCTCACCGGCGTCCCCGGCAACTACGTCGGCGTCGTCCCCGATCGCCACGGCACCGGCACCAACGCGCTGCTGCTGAGCCCGCCGGACGCGATCGTCCCCGCCTTCGGCGAGGGCAGCCGCGACCGCCACGTCGAGGCGGCGCGGCAGGCGGGCGTCCCGTTCGGCGTTGAGGAGCTGCCCTCGATCGAACTAGACCTCGACACCCCGGCCGACGTGATCGCACTGACGCGAGAGCTGGAGAAGCGGCCGGGACGAGGGAACCGGACGGCGAAGGCGCTGGGGATATGAGCAGAGAGCTTCGGGTCCTGCCCATCGAGGGCATGCCCGAGGTGCGCGAGGGGGATCGGGTCGGTCAGCTGATTGCCGCGCGGGCCGAGTTGCAAGAGGGCGACGTCGTGGTGATCTCCCAGAAGATCGTCTCGAAGGCTGAGGGACGGGTTGTGCGGCTCGACTCGGTGACTCCGTCGGAGCAGGCGCGCGAATTGGCGGAGAGGCTGGGTAAGGAGGCGGAGCTCGTGGAGCTGGTGCTCTCCGAGAGCCGTGAGGTGCTGCGGGAGGAGCGGGTGCTGATCACGGAAACGAAGCACGGCTTCGTCTGCGCGAATGCCGGGATCGACAGCTCGAACCTGCCGGAGGACGGCACGGTCTCTCTTCTGCCGGAGGACCCGGACGACTCGGCCCGCCGCATCCGATCCGAACTAGCGCCGCGGCCCCTCCCAGCGGTCGTAATCAGCGACAGCTTCGGGCGAGCCTGGCGCCTAGGCCAAGCCGAGGTCGCGATCGGCTGCGCCGGCCTGCAGCCGCTGGACGACTGGCGCGGCCGTCCCGACGCGGGCGGTCGCGAACTGAGCGCGACGGTGATCGCGATCGCGGATGAGGTCGCCGCTACCGCCGATCTCGTCCGCGGCAAGGACGAGGGAGTGCCGGTGGTGGTTGTACGCGGCCTGGGGCGCTATGTGGGTGGGGAGGACGGTCCCGGCGCGGCCGCCCTCCGCCGCCTTCCCAGCGAAGACCTGTTCCGCTAGTCGCGGTCCTTGCCGACGGCGTCCTTGACCTTGTCGGATGCCTTGTCGAGACCGTCCTTGACGGCGCCCGACGCCCTGTCGACCTTGCCTTCGCGCTTGAGGTCGTCATCGCCCGTCAGGCTTCCGGCAGCCTCCTTGACGCGTCCCTTGGCGTCGTCCTTATTACGAATCTCGTCGCTCATTGCATCCCTCCGTTGGCTTACGTGGATGCCATTCCGATACCCGAATGCCAGTCCGAGCCAACCAGCCCGAACTGCATCAACTTGACCACCCAGCAGATGATCAAGTTGATGCGGTTCAGATCTGGAGGACGGCGGCGCCTCGGAAGACGCCTGCGCGGAGGTCATCTAGCGCTTGGTTGGCCTGCTCCAAGGGGTAGGCGGTGACCTCGGTTTCGATTGGGACCTCGGGGGCCAAGGCGAGGAACTCTTCGCCGTCTTGTCTCGTGAGGTTGGCGACTGAGCCGAGGGTGCGCTCCTCCCAGAGGTCGCTGTAGGGGAAGGAGGGGATGTCGCTCATGTGGATGCCGGCGCTGATGATCCGGGCGCCCTTGGCGCTGGCTCGCAGCGCCGCGGTCATCAGCGCCCCGACCGGGGCAAAGACGATGGCGCCGTCGAGCTCTTCCGGCGGGCGCTCCTCCGAGCCTCCCGCCCACGCGGCGCCGAGGCTCCGCGCGAACGCCTGCGTCTCCTCGTCACCCTCGCGGGTGAAGGCGAAGACGCGCCGGCCTTCGTGGACCGCGACCTGGCAGAGGATGTGGGCGGCGGCGCCGAAGCCGTAGAAGCCGATCCGCTCCGCCTCGCCGACCAGCTGCAGCGCCCGATACCCGATCAGGCCGGCGCAGAGCAGCGGAGCCGCCTGCAGGTCCGGGTAGCCGTCAGGGATCGGGAAGCAGTAGCGCGCGTCCGCCGCCGCCACCTCCGCGTAGCCGCCGTCGAGGTCGTAGCCGGTGAACTTGGCGTTGTCGCAGAGGTTCTCGCGGCTGCCGCGGCAGTAGCGGCACTCGCCGTCGGTCCAGCCGAGCCAGGGCACGCCGACGCGGTCGCCGGGAGCGAACCGCTCGACCCCCTCCCCCAGCTCGCGGACCACCCCGACGATCTGATGACCGGGCACCAGCGGCAGCTTCGGCTCGGCAAGCTCGCCGTCGAGGATGTGGAGGTCGGTGCGGCAGACACCGCAGGCGCGAACGTCGAGCAGGACCTGGCCGGGAGCGGCGCTCGGCTCGGGCAGGTCGAGCGGCCGGAGCGGCTCACCCTGCCTCTCCAGCACCATCGCCCGCATCGGCCAGATCTATGCCGCGGCCGCGGGAGCGGACTCGTAGGTCTCGATGATCTCGTACAGCGTCGTCCGCTGCGCCGGTTCCCGCCCCGCCGCCCGCGCCGCCTCGATCAGCTGTGCCGCCTCGAGCCGCACGCCGTGCTGGGAGCCGGCCATCCGCGAGATGTTCTCCTCCATCAGCGTCCCGCCGAGGTCGTTGACGCCCCAGCGCAGCGCCTCGGTCGCCCCCTCCAGCCCCATCTTCACCCAGCTCGCCTGCATGTTCGGGATGCTGCGCCCGAGGGCGAGACGGAAGGCGGCGGTGTGCTTGAGGTTCTCCTGAATCGAGATCTCCTCGATCCCGTGCGTCCGCCCCAGCATCGTGTTGAACGGGATGAAGGAGAGCGGGACGAACTCGGTG
Organism: Solirubrobacterales bacterium; assembly: GCA_036277955.1. Taxonomy (GTDB): domain Bacteria; phylum Actinomycetota; class Thermoleophilia; order Solirubrobacterales; family 70-9; genus VAYN01. The sequence continues at coordinate 62,656 of DASULV010000035.1, forward strand.
ATCCCGCCGGTCCGCTCCTGCAGCGCCCGGATCACCCGCATGTGGCGGGCCAGCTCGCGCGGCTCCTCGATGTGGCCGAACATCACCGTCGAAGTGCTTCGCAGGCCGGCCCGGTGCGAGGCTTCGATGATCTCCACCCAGCGATCCGCGGGCAGCTTGTTCGGCGAGATCCGCTGCCGCACCCCGTCGTCAAGCACCTCCGCCGCCGTCCCCGGCGTCGACCCGAGCCCACACTCGAGCAGGTACTCGAACACCTCCAGCGGCTCCTTCCCAGAGCGCTCGCAAGCCCAGTTGATCTCCATCGGCGAATACGCATGCAGGTGCAGCTGCGGTGCCACCTCCTTGGCCAGCCGCAACCACCGCCCGTACTCCTCCAGCGTCAGGTCGGGGTGGATGCCTCCCTGCATGCACAGCTCGGTAGCACCGAACGCCACGGCCTCTTCGACCCGAGCCGCAAAGTCCTTCTCGCTCACTTCATAAGCATCAGGCGACCGCTTCCCTTGCCCGAACCCGCAGAAGGCGCAGCCCACAACGCAGACGTTGGTGAAGTTGATGTTGCGGTTGACGACGAAGGTGACCTGATCCCCCGTCAACTCTTGACGTAGCTCATCAGCAGCAACCCGCATCTCCTCGATCACTTGGGGGCGCGTCTCGGCGAAGAGGGCAGTCAACTCGTCCTCGGATAGCTCCTGACCCTCCCGACCCTTGGCGATCGCGTGGGGAGCCAGGTCCAAATCGATCCTCTCCTCCGACCGACGGCCCGACCCCTTGCGCGGAATGAACGACCAGTACTTCAGCTTGATCACATCCAGGACCCCCTGCTCCATCCACTCGGGATCCATGTACTGCGGATAGACGCACAGCCGCTCGGTCAGGGCATATCCACGCGGCGCCAGCTCCTTCCGCACCTGATGCGGGGACGGGAACGGCTCCTCGGGCGAGATGTGATCGCCGTTAGCTGAGAGACCACCCAGATCGGTAGCGCCTGCTTCGACCAGCTCAGGCCACCAATCCGAGAGGTTCGGCGGAACCTGCACCCCAACGTCAGGCATCAAGCGTCGGCACTCCCGAATCAGGCGCTTGATCTCCTCGATCCCCACGGGGTTCGCCCAGGTCGGCAAGGGGGCCGGGGGTACCCCCTCCAGACACCCCTCGCTATGGCTCGGGGTTGAGTGTC
>DASULV010000036.1:0-33041 GCA_036277955.1 Solirubrobacterales bacterium
CGCCCCCTCGCCCTCCGCCAGCGCCTGCAGGTAGGCGTAACAGGTCGAGGTCTCGTACTCGCCGGCGACGCCGGTCGAGGAGGCGATCGCGACCTGCTCGGCCGCGTCGGCGTAGACCGCGGTCTCGACGCCGACCAGACGCGGGTCGGAGTTCAAGGCGGTGCGCTCGACGGTCAGCGCCAGCTCGGCCAGCCGCGAGGCCTCCCATTCGGCGACCGACGGGTCACTGAGGCCTGGAAGCGCCTCGATCTCGGCCGGTTGCGGCGGCGCCGCGAACTCGTCCTCGTCGGCGACCGCGGCCGCTTCCGCGGCGCGGGCGGCGATCGCCGCCACCCCCGACTCGGAGAGGTCGGTGCCGTAGGCGTAGCCGACCCGGTGATCGCTCCAGGCGCGGATGCCGACACCGGACTGCACCGCCGCGGTCAGGCTCTCGACCTCGCCGCCGTGGGCCCGCACCTCGCGGCCGCTCTCGCGCGAGACGTAGGCCTCCGCGTCGCTGGCGCCGGCGCCGGTCGCCGCCTCGACGGCGCGGTGGGCGACCGCGGATAACTCGCTCACCGCTCGGTCCCTCCGACGGTCAGGGCGCGGAGGCGGACATGGCCCTGGCCGGTGCCGACCGGGACTTTCTGGCCGCCCTTGCCGCACATCCCCGTCTTCATGAAGAAGTCGTCGCCGACCGCGTCGATCGCGGCGAGCGCGTCGAGGCAGTTGCCGATCAGGGTGGCGCCGCGGCACGGCTTCGTCACCTTGCCGCCCTCGATCAGGTAGCCCTCGTTGACGCCGAAGACGAAGTCGCCGGTGGCGGGATCGACCTGGCCGCCGCCGAAGGAGACCGCGTAGAAGCCCCGCTCGACCTCGGCGATCATCTCCTCGGGGGTGGCCTCGCCGGGAGCGATGTAGGTGTTGGTCATCCGCGGGATCGGCAGGTGGCGGAAGCTCTCGCGGCGGCCGTTGCCGGTCGAGGCGGCGCCGGCGCGCTCGGCGGTCAGGTGGTCGTAGAGGTAGGAGGTGATGCGACCGTCCTCGATCACCTGCGTCTTCTGCGTCGGCTGGCCCTCGTCGTCGATCGCGTCGCTCCCCCACTCGCCGGGAAGGCGGCCGTCGTCGTAGGCGTTCAGCAGCGGCTCGGCGACCCGGTCGCCGAGCTTGTCGACGTAGACGCTGGCGCCCTTCTGGATGTGGTCGGCCTCGAGGCCGTGACCGGTCATCTCGTGGAAGAGGACGCCGCCGAAGCCGCCGCCGACGACCACGGGCATCGACCCCGAGGGGGCGGGGACGGCGTCGAGCAGGACCAGCGCCTTCTCCGCCGCCTTCTCGGCGATCTGCGCCGGATCGTCTTCGAGCAGCTCGTAACCGCGGTGGCCGCCGAGGGTCTCTGCCCCGGTCTCGACCGAGCCGTCGCGGCGCGCGACCGCCTGCGCGCCGATCCGCACCCGCGTGCGGTCGTCGCCGGTGAAGAGGCCGTCGGAGTTGGCGACGGCGACCTCGCGCCTCGCCTCGGCGTAGGAGGCGTTGAACTGGGCGATCTCGCCGCCCTTCGCGCGCGCCCGCTCGTCGAGCTCGCGCAGCATCGCCGCCTTCTGCGCCGCGGGAACGTCTTCGGGGCGGTGCTCGACCGGCAGCGGCGTCGTCTCCCGCGCCCCCAGCGCCTGGGGCTGGCGGCGGTCGCCTTTGAGCGCCGCCGCGGCTTCGTCGGCGGCCCGCTCGAGGTCGGCCGGGTCGAGCCCGTCGACGTGGGCGAAGTAGGTGGTGCCGCCCTCGACTACGCGCACCCCCGCCCCCTCCTCGGCGCCGGACTGCACCGACTCGATCCGCGACTCGTCGATCGCCAGCACCTGGCCGCGGCGGCGTTCGGCGAAGACCTCGGCGAAGCGGCCGCCGTTGGCGAGCGCGCGCGCGAGGACGCGGGCGGCGACGTCGCTGTCGAGCAGCTCGCTCATCCCTTCGGCTTTCGCTCGGCGATCTCGATCAGGCGGCCGGCGGCGACGAACAGCTCGGCGCCGGCGACCGAGTCCTGGGCGTGGTCGGCGCTGCGACCGCCGGGGTAGTAGAGGCGGGCGAAGGGGCGGCGGGCGACGCGGCGGCGGCGCATGAAGGCGGCGGCCTCGTCGGCGTAGGCGGAGACGCGCTCGAGCAGGATCCGGTGCGGCTTCTGCATCAGTGCTCCCCCGCGGCGAGCTGGCGGAGCATCGAGCGCAGGTCGAACAAGAGCAGCGAGGCGAGCGCGAAGCGGTCGGTGACGGCGACGGCGGCCAGGCCCTCGTTGCGGATCGCGAAGACCTCGCCCTGCTCGGTGGCGATGTGGACCTGCTCGACCGGCGCCTCCTCGGCGGCGTCGGCGGCGGCGAACAGCGTCGCCGCGTCCTTGGCCCAGCGCTCGGGCTCCTCGCCGCTGGCGGCCAGGACCTCGCCCCGCGGGCCGAGAACCGCGGCGCCCCGCAGGTCGGGCGACATCTCGGTCAGGAACGCCAGCGCCGCCTCCGCGGACTCGCCCGAGGGGGCGGTGGCTGCTGCAGCGTCGGGCATGTGGGCGAAGATACCGACCGTGACCCTCGCCCGAGCCTCCTGGATCGTCACCGTCGCGATCTGCGCGATCGCCGCGGTCCTCTTCGCCTTCAGCGGCTACACCGGCTACGCGATCACCCTGGTCGCAATCGGCCTCGCCGCCGGAGTCAACCTGCTGCCTCCCCCATAAGCCACCACCTCCTCCGCTTCGCGTCCGGGGGTGGCGGAACCTAGCCCGAGCGGTAGGGGCCTTCTTCGCGCTCGCGGAATGAGGTCTCCGGCTCGGCGTGGATCAGGACCTCGGCCTGGGGGATCTCGGCCTCGATCGAGTCGCGCATCTCGTGGGCGAGCTCGTGGGCGCGCTCCAGCGAGGTGCCGGAGCGGTACTGGACGTGGAAGTCGATGTGGCGGCGGGAGCCGGCGCGGCGGGCGCGGAGCTTGTGGTACCCGGCGACCTCCGGAGTGCGGGCGGTGGCGATCGCGGCCTCGATCCGGTCCATCTCCGACTCCGGCAGGGTCTCGTCGATGAGGACGCCGGAGGAGCGGCGGACGATGCTGAGGCCGGCCCAGACGATCGCGACGGCGACGATCATGGCGGTGATCGAGTCGAAGGCGGCGATGCCGGTGACCTGGACGACTCCGAGGCCGACGAGGACACCGGCGGAAGTCATCGCGTCGGTCCGGAGGTGGGCCGCGTCGCCTTCCAGCGCGGGCGAGTCGGTGCGCCGGGCCTGGCGGTAGAGGTAGCCGGAGACGACCAGGTTGGCGATCACCGAAAAGCCCATCACGGCGATGCCGACGCCGAGGCTTTCGACCTCGGAGCCGACGACGAGCCGGTGGGTCGCCTCGTAGACGATCACCGCGGCGCCGACGAGGATCAGGATCCCCTCGATCGCCGCCGCCAGGTTTTCGACCTTCTCGTGGCCGTAGGGGTGCTCCTCGTCGGCCGGCTCGTCGGCTTTGCGGACCGAGATGAAGGCGATCACCGAGGCGACGAGGTCGATCAGCGAGTGGATCGCCTCGGTGATGATCGCGATCGAGCCGGTGATCGCCCCGGCGGCGAGCTTCAGCGCGATCAGGGCCGAGTTGGAGGCGATCGAGAGCGCCGCCGCTCGGCTTTTGCCGGTCATGGCGCTGCCTCTGCCTCCAGGCCGAGGTGGCGGGCGAGCATCCGGGCGGCCTTACCGCGATGGCTGACCGCGTGCTTCTCCTCGGAGCTCAGCTCGGCCATCGTCCTGTGGTCGTTGTGCCCCGTCTCATCGGGGACAAACACCGGGTCGTAGCCGAAGCCGCCGCTGCCGCGACCCTCGCGTAGCAGCGTTCCCTCGCAGCGGGCTTCGAAGACGTACTCGTGGCCCTGCTCGTCGATCAGGGCGATCGCGCAGACGTAGGCGGCGCGCCGCCCGCCGTCGGCGGCGTTGACTTCGCGCAGCAGCTTCTCGAGGTTGGTCTCGTCGCTGGCGCCGTCGCCGGCATACCGGGCCGAGTAGATGCCGGGGGCGCCGCCGAGGTCGGCGGCTTCGATCCCGGAGTCGTCGGCGATCGTCACCTCGCCGGTCGCCTCGTGGGCGGCGCGCGCCTTGATCAGCGCGTTGGCCTCGAAGCTGTCGCCCGTCTCCGGCGGCAGCTCCACCTCGTCGGGCAGCGGTTTCAGGTCCACGCCCGGCAGCAGCTCCGCCATCTCCCCCACCTTGTGCCGGTTGCGGGTGGCGAGGATCAAGACCGTCTCGCGATCACGAACCTACCCGCTCCTGCACCTCCCGCAGGCGGCCGATCCCTTTCTCGGCCAGGCCCAGCAGCTCGTCGAGTGAGGCGCGGGAGAGCGGCGTCCGCTCAGCCGTCGCCTGCACCTCGACCAGGCCGCCGTCGCCGGTCATCACCACGTTGGCGTCGACTTCGGCGTTGGAGTCCTCGCCGTAGTCGAGATCGCAGAGGGCGCGGCCGTTGACGAGGCCGACGCTGACCGCGGCGACCGAGCCGGTCAGCGGCAGCTCGCTCAAAGCTTCCTTGTCGACCAGCTTCTGGAAGGCCTGGCGCAGGGCGACGTAGCCGCCGGTGATCGCCGCGCAACGGGTGCCCCCGTCGGCTTCGAGCACGTCGCAGTCGACGTAGACGCTGCGTTCGCCCATCGCCCGGAAGTCGACGACCACGCGCAGCGAGCGCCCGATCAACCGCTGGATCTCGACCCCGCGACCGTCCTGTTTCCCCTTCGAGATGTCACGCTGCTTGCGATCCCCCGTGGACGCGGGCAGCATCGCGTACTCAGCCGTAACCCAGCCTTTCCCCTTGCCCATCATCCACCGCGGCACCTGCTCCTGAACCGAAGCGGTGCAGATAACCCGCGTCCGCCCGATCGAGATCAGCGCCGACCCGGCCGCGCTTTCCACGAACCCCGGATCGATCGTCACCGGCCGGATGTCCGCCGGCGCCCTGTCGTAACTGCGAGAAGCTGGCATCGCGCGAGTGTTTCATGCCGAGGCCGAAGGAGCCGAGCGGCAGTGTCGCTTTTGTCTCGCATAGGGAGACAAAAGCGACATGCCCAAATCGAAAGCGTTTCCCCTCGGCGCCTAGCCGAGGGCGAATTTGACGAGATCGCCGAGCGTGAATTTCCCGGCTTTCGACCCGAGCGTCGGTTTCCACTCCGGCCGCGCGTTGACGAAAGAGTGACTGTCCTCCTTCAGCAGCCCGAGCAAGACGTCGGCGACGATCGCGGCGCCGACCGGGCCAAGCTGCTGCCCACCTTTCAGGCCCGACTCTTTGAGGATGTAGAACCACAGGGGGGTCGGCTCGGGGGCGCCGAGGTTTTTGCCGGTGCGCGGTTTCACCCCGATTTTCCGCGCCACCTCCTGACCTGAGGGCAGCCCCAGCACCTGTCCGCGTTTGAGGTTGCGGAAGGCCAGGGACGCCTCTTTCTGCGGGAAGCCGGGCAGGTCGAAGAGCCCCGTCGAGAGCTTGGCGTCGATCTTCCGGGAGAGCTGCGGTTTGCTCGCTTTGCCCGGAGCTCCGTCGAGGAAGAACGACCAGTCGACCGTCCAGAAGTTCGGCAACGGACGGAAGCCACGCAGATCGGCCAGTTCGTTGACTTTTTCTCCGGGGATGAAGATCGGCACGTCCTGGACGGTCTGGTTGAGGTCGTAGGTCGGCCGGATCATGCTGTGGCCGAACCGGTAGGCCGCGACCGAGAACTCGACCGGCATGAACGGGTTGTTTTTCGGCCGGTACCAGCGGGGGTGAATCTCGATCCGCCCGTTTTTCCGCTCCACCCGCTCTTTCACCGCGTCTTTTCCGGCGATCCGCGGCAGGAAGTCGTCGAGGATCACCCACTGGTAGTGCCAGCGAACCAGCCGCTGCGTCACTTCGAACCGCTGCTTCGCCGGGACATTGTCAGCCGCGACTTTGGCCGCCACCTTGTTGTGGAATCTCAGGAAGATCAGCTGGAGCTGGCTGACGATGATGTTCTCGTCGTTGCGGGGATCGCCGATCAACGCCACTCCCTGCGCGTTGCGCTGGAGATCCGGTTCGCCTTTGCTGTTTTTGCCGTCGATCAGGAGTTTCAGCCGCCCCGGCTGGTCGTAGAGGTACGGCTGATCCGCGGGTCCCGCGCCGTAGACGGAGTCGAGGTCGAAGCGCGGGGAGCGGAAGTCGACGAGCGCATCCGGGTCGTTCTGACGCTGAAAGCTCGAAACCGGGTCGAAGGTGATGTCGTGGTCGACGAACTGCCCGAAGTAGGTGTAGCCGGCGGGGATTTTCGGGTTGTCGAGTTTGCTTCCGGAGCCTTTGCTCGGCTCGTGCATCTGCTGCGCCAGGTCTTTCAGCTCTTTGTCGCTCAACTCCGGCGCCGGTTTCAGCTGCCGGAACAACCGCCCGAACCGTCCCTCGAACAGAGCGGAACGAGCAACGCGTTTGATGCCTCGGGGCTCGTTTTTCCCGTGCCCTTTGTCGACCAGCTCCTGCGGGGTCATCTTGCCTCCCTATTGGTTGAAGACCCCTGCCTCCAATCGACCAGTTTTAACCACCTTCTACGTACCTCGCTGTCGGGTGCGGGGGAGCGGATGTCGCCTTTGTTCGGACATGCCGAACAAAGGCGACACGGCATCTATTTGAAGGCGACTTTGTCGACCGCCTCCTTGATCTTGTTGACGATCACGTCGGCGAGCTCGGTGCCCTGCTTGCCGTTGAAGCCCTTCATCGCCGCGACCATCCCGACCATCAAAAGCGAGACGAGGAGGATCAGGCCGACGTACTCGACCGTCCCCTGGCCCGTCTCCCCCGCCAGCCGTCGGATCTCCCGCACCCGCCAGTGGACCTGCGCGTGCAGGTAGCCGAACACCTTGTAGAGCATCTTCTGCCTCCTTCGCGAAGTGGATTGGAGGTGGGGATGCTGGGCCGCGGGGGCATACGGAACAAGACGCGGGAGTGCCAATTGCCGCGTTGCTTCGGAAAGGAAGTGTGACCTTTGAATACCGCGCATTACTCCAAACCGGGGATGCGGTAATCAACAACCTCCGACGATCCAGCGCTCGTGGACGGGCATGGAACGATCCCGGCGGCCTGGCTGAAAGCGGCGATCCTGCTGGCGAACCTCGGGGTCTGGCTGGAGGCGGCGATTCGCGTGGCCGGCTGAGCTCAGCCCGTTGCGACCGGCTAGGGCCGCTGCACCTCCCCGAGGTCCAGCGCCTTGACCACGGCCTCGGTGCGGGTCCTGGCCCCGAGCTTCTCCATCGCGTTGCGGATGTGGGTGCGCACGGTCTCCGGCGAGAGGACGAGGTGCTTGGCGATTTCCTCCCCCGTCAGCCCTTCGGCCAGGAGCCCGAGGATCTCCGACTCGCGGGCGCTGAGCGCCTTCACGGCTTCGGCTCCGTTCCCGTTCCCGTTCCCGTTGCGAAAGCTGGGGTCGAAGTAGCGGCCGCCGCGCCAGACCTCGCGCAGGGCTTCGACGAGGACGGTGAGGCCGGCCGGCTTGGCGACGAGCCCGCGGGCGCCGGCCCGATAAGCGGCCTCGAGCAGGTTCGGGTCGCTGAGGCCGGTGTAGATGACGCATTTGGACCCCACCCCGTTGCCGCTGATCCGCCGCACCAGCTCGGTCCCGCGCTCGTCGGGCAGGTCGATCCCGACTACCGCCAGGTCAGGTCGCTGCTCGCGGATCACCTCCTCGCCGTCCGCCGCCGTCCTCGCGCAGCCGAGAACGCTGAAGCCACGCCGCTCCAAGAGCACCGCCAGCCCGTCCCGCAATGCCTCGTGTTGCTCGACCAAGACCAGAGACGGACTCCCGCTCGCCTCCTCCATCTTTTCCTCCTACCTCGGATGCCATGGACTGACTGGCTAGCCGGTCAATTACCCACGAGGTTTTTGAGCGAAACTCCCGGTGCTACCGAAAGGCCTGAATCCCGGTCACAGCGCCGCCGATCACCAGCGCGTGGACGTCGGCGGTGCCCTCGTAGGTGACCACTGACTCGAGGTTGTTCATATGCCGGATCACCGGATACTCGAGGGTGACGCCGTTGGCGCCGAGCACCTGGCGGGCGTTCCGGGCCACCTCCAACGCTCCGTTGACATTGCCGAGCTTGCCGAGGCTGACGTGCTCGGGCCGCAGGGTGCCGGCGTCCTTCATCCGCCCGAGGTGGATCGCGACCAGGGTCGCCCGGTTCACCTCCAGGACCATCTGCGCCAGCTTCGCCTGCTGGATCTGGAAGGAGCCGATCGGCCGGTCGAACTGGGTTCGCTCGAGTGCGTACTCGAGCGCCGCTTCGTAGCAAGCCCGTCCTGCCCCGGCCGCGCCCCAGACGATCCCGTAGCGCGCCTCGTTGAGGCAGGAGAGCGGGCCTTTCAGGGAGCTCACCTCCGGCAGCACCGCGTCGGCCGGCAGCCGCACGTCGTCGAGCAACAGCTCGGAAGTGATCGAGGCCCGCAGCGAGAGCTTCTTATGGATGTCCTGGGTGGTGAAGCCCTTCGTCCCTTTCGGGACGAGGAAGCCGCGGACGCCCTCGTCGGTCTGCGCCCAGACCACCGCCACCTCGGAGGCCGAGCCGTTGGTGATCCACATCTTCTGCCCGTGCAGGATCCAGTCGGAGCCGTCGCGTCGCGCCCGCGTCCGCATCGAGCCCGGGTCGGAACCGGCGTCGGGCTCGGTCAGCCCGAAGCAGCCGATCGCCTCCCCTGAAGCCATCCGCGGCAACCACTCCTGTTTCTGCTCCTCCGAGCCCCAGCGCCAGATCGCGTACATCGCCAGCGAGCCCTGCACCGAGACGAGGCTGCGGATGCCGCTGTCCCCCGCCTCCAGCTCCATGCAGGCGAGGCCGTAGGCGGTGCCGCTGGCGCCGGCGCAGCCGTACCCCTCCAGGTGCATGCCGAGGACGCCGAGCTTGCCCAGTTCCGGCGCCAGCTCGCCCACCGGGACCGTCGCCTCCTCGAACCACTCCCCCACGTTCGGCACCACCTTGTCGCGCACCCAGGCGCGGACGGTGTCGCGGATGTCGCGCTCCTCGTCGGAGAGCAGGGCGTCGAGGGCGAGGTAGTCGGCGGGCTTGATCGGCGGCGCGGCGGTGGTGGATGACATGGGGCGTCCTTTGATGTTCTTGATGCGGGGTTGCGGGGTCCTAGGATCGTGAACTAATGGCCGACTCGGCGCTGGGACGACTGCGCATCCTCGACTTCTCGCGGGTCCTCGCCGGGCCGCTGGCGACGATGACCCTGGCCGACCTCGGCGCCGAGGTGACGAAGGTCGAGCGCCCGGGGGCCGGCGACGACACCCGCTCCTGGGGACCGCCCCACGACGCCGAGGGAGAGGCGACCTACTTCCAGGCGGTCAACCGCAACAAGCGCAGCGTCGCCCTCGATCTCGGTGACCCGGGTGACCTGGCGGAGGCGCGACGGCTCGCCCTCGCAAGCGACGTCGTCGTTGAGAACTTCCGGCCGGGGGTGATGACGAAGCTGGGGCTCGACTACGAGAGCCTCGCCGCGGACGACCCCGGCCTCGTCTACTGCTCGATCACCGGCTTCGGCAGCTCGGGCGTCGGCGCCGAGCTGCCGGGGTACGACCTGCTGGTGCAGGCGCTCGGCGGCCTGATGAGCATCACCGGCGAGCCCGAGGGCGAGCCGCTGAAGGTCGGGGTCGCCCTGGTCGACGTGATCGCCGGCCTCTACGCCGCGGTCGGCATCCTCGCCGCGCTCGAGCACCGGCGCGAGAGCGGCGAAGGGCAGCTGGTCGAAGTCGACCTCCTCTCCGCCCTGCTGGCCGGGCTCGTCAACCAGTCCTCCGCCTACACGGTCGCCGGCGTCGTCCCGGGACGGATGGGCAACCGCCACCCAAGCATCGCCCCCTACGAACTGCTGCGCTGCGGCGAAGGCGAGCTCGTCCTCGCGGTCGGCAACGACCGCCAGTTCGGCGAGCTCTGCGAGGTGCTGGACGAGCCGGCGCTGGCCGAAGACGAGCGCTTCGCCACCAATCCCGCCCGGGTCGAGAACCGCGCCGAGCTACAGCTCCTGCTCGAACGCGCCCTCGCGTCCCGCCCCGCCGCCGAGTGGGTGGAGCTGCTGAGCGCCCACCGCGTCCCCGCCGGCGTCGTCAACGACGTCGCCGCCGCCTTCGAGTTCGCCGAGCGGATCGGCCTCGACCCGATCGCCGAGGTCCCCCGCGAGGACGGCGAGCCGATCCGCCTCCCCCGCAACCCGATCAAGCTCTCGAAGACCCCCGCCAGCTACCGGCTACCGCCGCCGCGGCTGCCGTAGCTACTTGCCGTTGATCGATTCGACCACGTAGGCGGCGACGTCTTCGATCTCCTTCGTTGAGAGCAATTCGGCGAAGGCCGGCATGCCGCCACCGCCTTCGGTGACCTGTTCGATCGTCCCGTTCAGCGATTTCGCGACCGGGGATTTTTTCAGCGAGGGGCCGCCGTTGCCGCCGGCGCCGGTCGGGCCGTGGCAGACCGAGCAGTTTTCCGAGAAGACCATTTTGCCCGCCGTCGCGTCGCCACCGGCCGATTCCTCTTCGACGTTCTGTTTGCCTTCGCCGCCCGCGCCGGCCGCTTCCTCAGGCGAGCCTTCCGATTCCTCGACCTCCACCTGCGGCGTCTCCTCGCCGGCGTGCTGCCCCTGCTCGCCTTTGCCGCCGGACTCGAGCTCCTCGAGTTCGCCGTCGAGCGAGAAGAGCCAGAGGTTGTCGCCGTGCGCGCTGGCAGCCAGCGAGTTGCCGCCGGCGTAGAAGGCGAGGTACTCCTTGCCTTCCCATTCGAAGACCGTCGGCGTCGTGTTGGCGCCGGCGCCGGTCTGGAATGACCAGAGCTCGTCGCCGGTCTCGGCGTCGAGGGCCGTAAGCTCGCCGTTGCTGCGGCCGACGAAGACGAGGTTGCCGGCCGTGGTGACGGTGCCGCTGTAACAGGATTCGCCTTCGAATTCGCGCTGCCACTCGATTTCGCCGGTCTCCACGTCCTGTGCCGTCAGCGTCCCGTCGTAGGTGCCGAAGCCGGTCAAGGTGAAGACGCTGGAGAGGTAGAGGTCGCCGGCGGCTTTATGGCCCTGGAGGCCTTCGGTCATGTAGCCGGCGTAGCTGGAGATGCCGCAGATGTAGACGTCATCGGTGTTGCGGTTGAAGCTCGAGGGCGGCCAGTTGGTGCCGCCGCTCGGGCCGGGCGCGATCACTTTCGCGTTCTTCCCAAACCGGTCGAAGATTTCACCCTCTTCGATCTGCAGGTCCCCTTTGCCTTCGAAGGTGCTCTGCGCGAGTTTCTTGATTTCCTCGAGCTCGGCTTCGCTGACGTCGTGCTTGACGAAGGGCTCGGTCAGGGGGTGAGGCTGCGTCGGCCAGGTCGCCTGCTGCTCTTTGTCCTGGGGGACTTTTTTCTCGACGATCTGGTGGACCGGTTTGCCGGTTTCGCGGTCGAGCATGTAGAGCCAGCCGGTCTTGCCGGGCTGACTCAGGCCCTTGACCTCCTCGCCGTCGATCTCCGCGTTCCAGAGGACGACCGGGCTCGGCGCGTCGTAGTCCCAGATGTCGTGGTGGACCTCCTGGAAGTGCCACTTGTATTTGCCGGTGGTCGCGTCGATCGCGACGATCGAGGCGGTGAAGAGGTTTTCGCCGGGGCGGCCGCTGCCGTTTAGGTCAGGTGAGGCGTTGCCGGTCGAGAGGTAGAGCATGTTCAGTTCGGGATCGACCGCCGGGGTGTTCCAGACCGGGGCCCCGCCTTTCTTCCAGGCGTCGCCGCCGCCTTCCCAAGTCTCGTGCCCTTCTTCGCCCGGCCCCGGAACGGTCCAGAATTTCCACTCGACCTTGCCGCTCTTGGCGTCGACGGCGGTGAGGCGGCCGCGGATCCCGAACTCGCCGCCGGAGACACCGCTGTAGACGCGGCCGTTGTAGTAGAGCGGTGCCGAGGTGACGGTCTCGCCGTCCTGCCATTTGCCGACCGTCGCCTTCCATTTCACCGCGCCCGTCTTCTGGTCGAGGGCGACGAGCGAGCCGTCGAGCTGGCCGAGGAAGACCATCCCCTCGCCGAGGGCGACGCCGCGGTTGGTCCAGCCGCAGCAGACCGTGTCGATCGCTTCGGGCAGTTTCGCTTCATAGACCCAGAGCTTCTTGCCGGTCTCGACGTCGACCGCGAAGACGTCGTCGGCGCCGGTGACCACGTACATCACGCCCTGGTAGACGATCGGCTGGGCCTCGGCCGAATACTTGGTCGCCTCGCCCGAGCCGTTGAGGTTGGTCATCCAGACGCCCTTCAGGTCCTCGACGTTGTCGGTGTCGATTTCGTCGAGCGGCGAGTAGCGGGCGTTGGAGAGCGAGCCGCCGTTGGTGATCCAGTTTTCGCGCGGATCGGCGGCGAGTTCTTCGGCGCTGAAGGCGGGGGCCGGGGCGATGTCGCCGACGGTTTCGCCACCTGGGGCGGCAGCTTTGGCAGCGATGGTTTCGGTGGTCGTCTTGGTCGGGCCGGTCTCGTGCCCGATCAGGAAACCTACGATCAGGGCGACGACGATCCCTCCCAGCGCGGCCCCGACGCCGGCCAGGGCGAGGATTTTGTTCGAGGGTCGCCCTTCTCTCACGTTGACGCTGCGTCTACCCAAAGGCGCAGCAACCCAACCAAAGAGGGAGCGGATCTCTTCGCCTTCCGGGTGGGGCCCGGATAGCCTGCCCCCGGTGCGGGTCCTCGTCGTCCATAACTTCATGCCCGACGCCGCAGCACCGCAGCGTGGGCGTTGGGTCCGCGACCAGGTCGACGAGGTGCGCCGGCGCGGCGTCGACGTCGACCTCTTCGAATTCGCCCGCGGCCGCGGCGAGTACGTCCCGGCGACGCGACGGCTGCGAGCGCTGCTGCGCCGCGAGCCCTTCGACCTCGTCCACGCCCACTACGGCTTGGCGGGATGGGTGGCGCGCCTGGCCGGGGCGCGGCCGCTGGTCGTCACCTTCCACGGCACCGACGTCCGCCACCACCTCGTCGGCCACCTCTCGCGCCGGCTCGCCTGGCGGGTCGACCTCGTCGCCGGCGTCTCGCGGGCGCTGTTTAAGGACGAGGACGGGCGGTCCGGGCTGCCTCCCGTTCCCGGTTCGGCGGTGCTTCCCTGCGGGCCGGACCTGCGGCGCTTCGGCCCGCAGCCGCGGGCGGAGGCGCGGCGGGCGCTCGGGCTCGACCCGGACGGCCGCTTCCTCTTCTTCCCGGCGAACCCGGCGCGGCCGGAGAAGCGCCACGACCGCGCCGCCGAGCTCGCCGCCGCCTGCGAAACCGACCTGCTGACCGGCGGCGCGATCGAGCCCGAGCAGATGCCGCTGTGGATCAACGCCGCCGACGCGGTCCTCGTCACCTCCGACTACGAGGGCTTCGGGATGGCGGCGATCGAGGCGCTCGCCTGCGAGGTCCCGGTCCTCTCGACGCCGGTCGGGATCGCCCCCTACGCGCTCGGCGGGATCGACGGCTGCCTCAGCGCGGAGTTCGACGTCGCCGCCTGGAAGGTGGTCGCAGAGCGCCACCTCGAGGCCGCCGATCCCCGGGTGAGCGGCTCCGCGCGGGCCGCGACCCTTTCGGCCGCGGCGATGGCGGAGCGGGTGATCGAGGCCTACCGCGCAGTTCTCGCGGAGCAGTAATAGATTGAGTGCGAATGAGCGCTGAGACCAGTCCAGGCGACGACAGTCTCGAGAGCCGGATCCGCGAGGCGGAGCGGCGGCTGGAGGAGGCAGCGACCCTGGCCGCCGAGGCCGAGCGCCGGGCCGAAGAGGAGATCAGGGCGCTGGAAGCTGACCTCGAGCGCGAGCGTAAGGAGAAGGAGCAGGCGCTCTCCGCGGCCGAGGAGCGCCTCGGCGAGATCGAGGCGCAGGTGGAGGCGGCGGAGAAACGGGTCGAGGCGGCCGAGAGCCGCGCCGCGACGGTCGAGGCCACGGTCGCCGACGAGCTGGCGCGGGCGCGCGAGAGCGCGGCCCGGTGGCTGCAGGAGCAGCTCGACGCGCTGAGACGAGAGGCCGCGGGGCGATAGCGGCACCGACAGTGGTATCTGGTGAGTTCGACGTCGCCGTCGTCGGCGGCGGCGCCGCCGGCCTCTGGAGCGCGCTGCGGGCGGCCGAGCTCGGCGCCCGCGTCTGCCTCGTCTCCCGCACGCCGCTGAACGAGAGCGCCAGCTTCTGGGCCCAGGGCGGGCTGGCGGCGGCGCTCGAACCCGACGACTCCCCCGACCTCCACGCCGCCGACACGATCGCCGCCGGCCGCGGGCTCTGCCGCACCTCGGCGGTGCGGGCGCTGGTCGAGGCGGCGCCGGCCGTGGTCCGCGACCTGATCTCCCGCGGCGTCGTCTTCGACCTCGACCACGAGGGGCGGCTGGCGCTCGGCCTCGAGGGCGGCCACACCCACCGCCGCATCGTCCACTCCGGCGGCAGCCAGACCGGCTACGAGATCACCTCGAAGCTGGCGGCGATGGTGGCGGCGCAGGAGCGGATCGAGGTGATGGAGCGGACCTCGGCGGTGGCGCTGTGGAGCGACGGGGAGCGCTGTCACGGGGTGGTGACGAACGAGGGGCTGGTCGGCGCGCCGGCGACGATCCTCGCGACCGGCGGCGCGGCGGCGCTGTGGCGGCGGACGACCAACCCGCGCGGGGCGATCGGGGCGGGGCCGGTCCTCGCCTCCCTCGCCGGCGCCGACCTTGCCGACCTCGAGTTCTGCCAGTTCCACCCGACCGCGCTGGCGATCCCGGACTCCCCCCACGACGGCGTCCTGATCACCGAGGCGATCCGCGGCGAGGGGGCGAAGCTGCTCGGCGCCGACGGCGAGCGCTTCACCGACGAGCTGGCGCCGCGCGACGCGGTGACGGCCGCGATCCTGGAGAAGATGCGGGTCGACGGGACCCCCTCGGTCGACCTCGACCTGCGCGAGATCGACCCGGCCCGCTTCCCCAACGTCTTCGCCTCGCTGGCGAAAGCGGGCCTCGACCCGCGGACAAAGCCCGTCCCCGTCGCCCCCGCCGCCCACTACACGATGGGCGGGATCGCGGTCGACATCGATGGCCGCTCCTCCCTGCCCGGCCTCTACGCGGTCGGCGAGTGCTCCTGCACCGGCCTGCACGGCGCCAACCGCCTCGCCTCGAACTCGCTCAGCGAGTGCTTCGTCTTCGGCGAGCGCGCCGCCCAGGCAGCGCTGGACGAGGAAGCGGCGGCTTCGCGCCCCGAGCCACCGGAGTGGCGCTTCGAGCCGCCGAGCAGCGAGACCCGCGACGCGGTCTGGCGCTACGCGGGGCCGATGCGAAACCCCGACGACCTCGCGCGGCTGATCTCCAACCCCTATCCACTGGCGCGAGCGATCGGCGCCAGCGCCCTGGACCGCCGCGAGTCGCGCGGCGGCCACCTGCGCCGCGACTGCCTCGACCTCGACCACGCGCTCGACGGCATCCACGTCGTCGTCCACGCAGACGGCGGCGTCACCGAGGAGGAGTGGCACTAAGCCTGTCTGACACGGCGCATAGCGGCGTCCTCGATCGCTCGCGTGCAGAGCACGCCACGCTCCCTGCGTCCTTGCTCTGCTTGGTCAGACAGACTTAGCCGCATGCTTTTAGGGGTCGACGTCGGCGGGACTTTCACCGATGCGGTGCTGCTCGACGGGGGCGCTGTGCATACCGCCAAGGTGCCGACGACGCCGCGGGAGGAGTCGACCGGGGTGATGCGGGCGGTCGAGGAGGTGCTGCGCCGGGCGGGCGCCGCGCCCAGCGATGTTGAGGTCTTCGCCCATGGGATGACGGTCGGGACGAACGCGCTGCTGGAGGAACGCGGGGCACGGACCGCGCTGGTCGCCACCCGCGGCTTCGCCGACCTGCTCGAGATCGGTCGCCAGGACCGGCCCCACCTCTACCGCCTCTGCGCGCCGAAGCCCGCACCGCTGGTCGACCACGAGTTGAAGTTCGAGGCGGCCGAGCGGGTGGGGCCCGAGGGGGTCGTCGAGCCGCTCGCGGCCGACGAGCCGGAGCGGCTGGCGGCGGCGATCGCGGCATCCGGCGCCGAGGCGGTGGCGATCTGCCTCCTGTTCTCCTATCTGGACCCGGGCCACGAGCGGGCGATCGCCACCGCCCTGCGCAAGCGCCTGCCAGATGTCCACGTCTCCGCCTCGCACGAGGTCCTGCCCCGCTTCCGCGAGTACGAGCGCTGCTCGACGACCGTGATCGACGCCTACCTGAGCCCGCTGCTCGGCCGCTATCTCGGCGAGTTGGGCGAGGCAGCCGGCGAGGCCGGCCTGCCGCAGCCTCTGGTGATGCGCTCCTCCGGCGGCGTCGCCCCGGCCGCCGAGGCCGGCCGCGCCGGCGCCTGGAGCGTCCTCTCCGGCCCCGCCGGCGGCGCCGTCGGCGCCGGCCTGCTGGCGCAGCTGAGCGGCAACGGCAACGCCCTAGGCTTCGACATGGGCGGGACCTCCTGCGACGTCTGCGTGGTCGAGGGCGGTGAGGTGCAGCGGACCGATTCGCGCGAGATCGAGGGCCGGCCGATCCAGCTGCCGATGGTCGACGTCCACACCGTCGGCGCCGGCGGCGGCTCGATCGGCTGGCGCGACTCCGGCGGCGCCCTGCGGGTCGGCCCCCGCTCGGCCGGCGCCGACCCCGGTCCCGCCTGTTACGGCCGCGGCGGCGCCGAGCCGACGGTCACCGACGCCAACCTCCTGCTCGGCCACCTCGCCGGCGGCTCCGAGCTGGCGGGCGGCGTCGCCCTCGACGCCGAGGCCGCCGAGCGGGCGGTCGCCGAGCTCGGCCGCTCCCTCGGCCTCGACCCGCTGGAGACCGCCGCCGGCATCCTCCGCGTCGCCAACCAGGAGATGGTGCGGGCGTTGCGGGTGGTGACGGTCGAGCGCGGCGTCGACCCCCGCGGCTTCGCGCTGCTGCCGTTCGGCGGCGCCGGGCCGATGCACGCGGCGGCGATCGCGGCCGAGCTGGGGATCGAGACGATCCTCTGCCCGCGCGCCGGGGGTGTCCTCTCCGCCCTCGGCCTCTGCACCTCCGAGCGCCGCCGCGATACCGCGCGGACGGTGATGCTGAGCGGCGGCGAGCTGACCGCGGAGCGGATCGCCGCCGAGGTGGGCGGGATGGTCGCGGAGGCGGGCGCCGGCCTCGAGGAGGAAGCGGAGCCCCGGGTCGTCTACCAGCTCCGTTACGCCGGCCAGGCCTTCGAGCTGCCGGTGCCGGGGCCGGTCGATCCCGACCCCGCCGAGCTGATCGAGGGCTTCGAGCGCGCCCACGAGGAGCGCTACGGGCACCGCGATCCCGAAGGCGAAGTCGTGCTCGTCGACGTCGACCTGGCGCTGGTCGTGCCTGGTCCGACGCCGCGACCTGCCGCAGCCGACACGGGCGCCCTGGAGCGCAGCACGCGTCCCGTCCACTTCGACGGCGGGTGGATCGAGACCCCCGTCCTCCGCGGCGAGCCCGCCGCCGGCAGCGAGACCGAAGGCCCCGTCGTCTTCGAGCTCCCCGAGGCCACCTTCGTCCTGCCGCCGCGGTGGACCGCAAGCGTCGACGAGCGCGGCACGATCGAGGCGAAGTGGACCCGATAGCGCTCCAAGTGCTGGTCGGCGGGCTGCGCGCGGCCTGCGACGAGATGGGGGCGACGCTGATCCGCTCCGCCTACTCGGCCAACATCAAGGAGCGGCACGACTGCTCGACCGCGCTCTTCGACCCCGCCGGCGAGCTGGTGATGCAGGCCGAGCACATCCCCGTCCACCTCGGCTCGATGCCCGACGCGGTCGCCGCCGTCATCGGCGAGGAGCAGCGGCCGGGGCAGAGCTGGATCCTCAACGACCCCTACCGCGGCGGCACCCACCTGCCCGACATCACCCTGATCTCCCCCGTCTTCGCCAGGGAGGAGCTGCTCGGCTTCGCCGCCAGCCGCGCCCACCACGCCGACGTCGGCGGCCCGACCCCGGGCAGCATGCCCGCCTTCTCGAAGACCCTGGAGGAAGAGGGCGTGGTGATCCCGCCGACGCCGGCCACCGCGGAGATGCTCGAGCGCCTCGCCACGCAGATGCGGATGCCGGCCCAGCGCGTCGCCGACCTGCGCGCCCAGCAGGCCGCGAACCGGATCGGCGAGCTGCGCCTCGGCGAGCTGCGCGAGCGCCTCGGGATCGACGCCCTGCGAGAGGGCATGGCCGAGATCCTCGCCTACACCGAGCGCCGCACCCGGGCCGCCCTGGCCGAGCTGCCCGACGGCACCTACGAGGCCGAAGACGTGCTCGAAGCCGACTGGGACGGACAGGAGCGGGACCTGCGCCTGCGCCTCGCGGCGACGATCGCCGACGACACGCTCCGCCTCGACTTCGGCGGCAGCGAGCCGCAGGTCGACGGCAACCTCAACTGCCCCCTCTCAGTCACGAAGTCAGCCGCCTTCTTCGCCGTCCGCGTCCTCACCGATCCCGACGCCCCGCCCTCGGCCGGCGCCCACCGGCCGATCGAGGTCGTCGCGCCAGCCGGGTCCCTCCTCAACGCCCGCTTCCCGGCCGCCGTCGTCGCCGGCAACGTCGAGACCTCCAGCCGCGTCGCGGACCTCGTCCTCGCCGCCCTCTCGCAGGCGTGCCCGGGACCCGCCCAAGGCCAGGGGACGATGAACAACCTCACCCTCGCGAACGACGAGTTCACCTACTACGAGACGCTCGGCGGCGGCCAGGGCGCCTGCCCCGACGCCGCCGGCCCCAGCGCGATCCACGTCGCCATGTCCAACACGCTGAACACGCCGACCGAGGCGCTGGAGACCGAGTTCCCGCTGCGGGTGCGCGAGCTCTCGCTGCGGCGCGGCAGCGGCGGCGAGGGCACCCAGCCCGGCGGCGAGGGAATCGTGCGCGAGATCGAGGCGCTGGCGCCGATGCGCTTCTCCCTGATCAGCGAGCGCCGCCGCCACCCTCCGCGCGGCGCCGAGGGCGGCGAAGACGGCGCCCCCGGCCGCAACTTCCTCAACGAAGAGGAGCTGCCGAGCAAGGCGAGCGGCGCGATGGCCCCCGGCGACCGCCTGCGGATCGAGACTCCAGGCGGCGGCGGGCACTCCTATATGTGACGTTGCCCACGCTTAACAGGACAAAACCGCATATTTCGCGGTTTTTTAGTTGATATTTCGCTGCATCTCTCTAGAATGCGCGCCTCCGGGCGGGTGCAGACGGCCTGTACACCAGGCTGAATCCGAGTGCCCAGCTCCAAGGAATCAAGCAAAAGAACTCACTGAACTTCTCGCAGGACTACTTCAATGCCGATCGCTCTTAAGGAATGGGCTGTAACCGTACGCGCTCTCGCCGAGGGTGAGCAGCTGCTCACCATGCGTAAGGGCGGCATCCGCGAGGAGAACAAGCACTTCGAGCTCGAGCACGAGCGCTTCTTCCTCTACCCCACCTTCGACCACCAGCGGAACGACCTGGTCCGCGAGTCCCACCACCCGGAGCTGCGCCGCGCGCTCGAGGAGGGTGTCTGGCCCGACGAGGAGCCGCCGCCGAAGGCGCTGCTCCAGGACGGCGGCATCCCCCAGCCCGACCGCGTCCGCCTGCGCGCCTGGGCCGAGGTCGTCGACCACGTGACGATCAACGATCGCCGCACCCTCGACTCGCTTTCGCCGTACTACATCTGGACTCCCGACTACGCCGAAAAGCGGCTCGCCTGGAAGCGCCGGCACCCGCTCCACGTGCTGCTGCTGCGGGTCCACCGGATCCCGCGCCCGGTCACCGTCCGCGTCCGCGACGAGTACCACGGCTGCCGCTCCTGGGTCGAGATCGACCGCGAACTGCCCTTCGAGGGCACGCCGGTGATGGCCGACGAAGAGTTCGACCGCGCCCGCGAAGAGATACACGAGTGCTGCGGTACGTCAGAGCCCGCGCTCGTCTGACCGGCGCATACCGGCGTCCTCCCTCGCTCACGTGCAAAGCACGCTTCGCTCAGTGCGTCCTTGGTCTGCTTGGTCAGTCGAGCGCAGGGGCTAGTCTCGATTTATGTCCTGGGTCGAGACCGAGAGCCTGAGCTTTACCGCGCGCCACGACTCCGACGACTCCTCCTACGCGGAGCGGACGCTCGACCGGCTCGAGCACCTGCGGCTGCGGCTCGAAGACCGGTTCGAGCTGGTGCCGGAGGAGGTGACGATCGTCGTCCACACCAACCCGCTCTGGCTGACGGCGGCGCACCCCTTCCTCCCCGCCGCCCGCTGGTCGGCCGCCCCGGCCGGGCGCCGCTACCTCGCCGGCTGGCCGATGTCGACCGAGCTGCACGTCCTCAACGACACACACATGGAACGCCGCGCCGCCGGCGACGACTCCTACGAAGCCCTGCGCGGAACCGCCGAGCGCCTCTACGCGCAGATGACGATCGCCGCCAACAACACCTCCCTCCCCCCCTCCTGGACGCCGCGCCGCTTCGCCCGCTACCTGCGCTGGGCCTGGCTGGTCGAAGGCGGCGCCCAGTACTTCTCGCGCCAGGTCGGCCTCTACCGCGCCGCCGTGATCCGCCGCCTCCGCGAGAGCGCCCGCCCCTCCTTCCCACCATCGCGCCGCGACGCCGTCATCCTCGGCGGCACGATCTTCGACCTGCTCGAGAACGAACGCGGCCCCGAGGCCTGCGAGCGCCTCGTCGCCAAGCTCCTCCCCCAGGGCCCCGAGGTCCAGCTCGAAGACGCCTTCGATGCCCGCTTCCGCGAGATCGAGGAAGCCTGGCGCGACTACCTGCGGGAAATGGTCCGCGGTCCGGTCGCCGTCAGGTAGATCCGTTCAGAGGGCGCGCAGGAGCATGAAGACCGCGAATGCCAGCGCCATCGCGGCAAAGGACCAGAAGTAGGCGCGCGCGTAACCGCCGATCAGCCCGTAGCCACGCGGCTTTCGTCCTTCGGAGTCGGCCAGGTACTCGGAGTTGACGGTCTCAGGGACGTCGAATTCGCCTTCGGCCAGCGTCGCCTCCACCAGCGCCCGAGCCCGGTCGGCCCGGTCGGCGTGCACCATCAACCTCTGCGATCCGCCGCCCGGATTGAGCAGGCCGTAACCGAGGGTCGGTCCGCTGGGAGTGACCTGTTGCTTCAGGCTGGGAATTCCGTGCTCCTTAAGCAGCGCCTGCAGCATCAGGGCCTGGGGCTCGTCGCCGACGAAGGCGACCTCGACGAGCTCGCTGTCACCGGCCATCAGGCGATTTCGTAGAGCAGCCAGGAGATCAGGAAGACGCCGAGGACGGCGACGCCGATCCAGAAGGCGAGCTTGGCGGGCGAGGTGATGCCGGTTTCGCCGCGGGCGAGGCGGCGCTGCTCTTCGAGCTCGGTCCGCTCGTCCTCCTCGCTATCGATCATCGTTTCGGCGAGGACCTCGCGCGCCCGCTTCGCCGCCCCCGCGTTGACCATCACGTCGCGCGGGCCGCTGGTGAGGAAGTCCGGGTTGTCGAAGCCGAAGCTGCGCTTCAGCACGCTGGGGATGCCGGCCTCGGACAGCAGCCCCTGCAGCATTTCCGCTTCCACCTGGTTGCGGGCGAACGCGACCTTGACGAGCTTGCCGTCACCGCCTCCGCCGCCGCCTCCACCCTCCTCGTCGTCGCCACCTCCCCCGCCGCCGCCGTGGGCACCGGGCTTGTGAGCACTGCCGGGGGGCCTATGCGACGTCGAGGTCGACATCGGCGATCTTCATGTCCTTCAGCGAATAGGCCTTGACGTCGGGGGCGTCGTCGTGCTCGAGCGAGACGATCACGTAGGCCTGTTCCGGCCACATCACCGCCTCGTTGACGTCGGTCTGCGAGGGGTAGGCGGCGCTGCGGGTATGCGAGTGGTAGATCGCGACGAGCTCTTCGCCCGCGTCTTCGATCGCTTTCAGCGCGTCGTACTGCCCTTGCGGGTCCATCTCGTAGCGCAGCGGGCTCGCCGCCGCGTTCTCCACCCGGACCACGCGCGTCGCCTCGCCGTCGCGCCCGCCGACCATCCCGCAGCACTCGTTCGGCAGATCCTCCCTAGCGTGGGAGATCATCTCGTCAATCAGGCGTTTGGAGATCTTCATTTGGTAGGGCGTGCGTGGCCAAGCAGGTCAAGGACGCAGGGAGGGAAGTGTGCTCTGCACACGACCAACCGAGGACGCAGAGATGCGCAGTGCCACGCGCGTCCTACCACCAGACCGTCGAGTCGAGGTTTTCGATCTCCTCGATCGGTTTGGTGTAGACGCCGGAGGAGAGGTACTTCCAGCCGTCGTCGGGGATGATGAAGACGACGTTGCCGCCCTCCAGTTCGCCGGCGATGCGGTTGGCGATGTAGGCGATTGCGCCGGCCGAGACGCCGGCGAAGACGCCCTCCTCGTGGAGCAGCTTCTTGGTCCAGACGATCGCGTCGCGGTTGGAGACCATGATCTTGCGGTCGAGCAGCGAGAGGTCGATGATCGGCGGGATGAAGCCGTCGTCAAGGGAGCGCAGGCCCTGGACGAGCTCGCCCTGTTTCGGCTCGGAGGCGACGATCAAGGTGTCCGGGTTGGCCTCCTTGAGGCGGCGGCCGTTGCCCATCAGGGTGCCGCCGGTGCCGAGGCCGCCGACGAAGGCGGTGACCTCGTCGAGCTCGTCGAGGATCTCCAGCGCGGTGCCGTTGTAGTGGGCGAGCGGGTTGGCCTCGTTGCCGTACTGGTAGGGCATGTAGTAGCCGGGTTCCTCGGCCATCTCCAGTGCCACCTCGACGGCACCGTTGGAGCCCTTCGCGCCCTCGGAGTAGACGATCTCCGCCCCGTACATCCGCAGCAGCTCGGTCCGCTCCTCGGTGACGTTGTCGGGCATCACCACCTTCAGCGGGTAGCCCTTGCGCCGGCAGATCATCGCCAGGGCGATGCCGGTGTTGCCGGAGGTCGGTTCGAGGATCGTGTGACCGGGTTCGATCGCCCCTTCAGCCTCGGCGGCCTCGATCATCGATTTCGCCACCCGGTCCTTCACCGAGCCGGTCGGGTTGTGCCCCTCGAGCTTCGCGTAGATCCGCACCTCGGGCTTAGGCGAGAGCCGCGGCAGCTCGACCAGCGGCGTATTGCCGATCGACTCGACGATGTTGCCGAAGCGCCCGCCGCAAGGTTTGTTGAGTAGCTCGTCGCGCATGCCCGCCCTTTACTTCAGAAAGTGTAGCGAGGGGGGACAGGGGCAGTGGGTCAGTTTGACCGGACAGCTAGATTCAGATGAGCGAGCCGGAGGGAAGCCCCGCCAAGAGCAATCCCCCCGACCCGCTGAACAGGTCGCAGACGCGGGTGTCATGAGCATCCGGGCCCACTTCAACCGATGTCCCCCAGGGTGGGATCTGGGGCCGTGGTTTTGGAAGCCACGGGTCAATCGACTGCCCTTCGTGCCGCGGTCTCGCGGTGGGAAAGTCTCGCCAAGAGCGGCTTGGCCGTTGCGCCGGTGCACAACGGCTGTACAATGCACCAGACGCATGGCCACTAAGACCGGGGAGACCCGAGAGCGCCGCTGGAATCTTCGCGTCGAGGACTCTGAGGACGAGATCGTCCGTGCTGCAAGCGATTTAGCTGAAACCAGCTACAGCAGTTTTGTGCGAGGCGCCGCCGTTTCTGAGGCACGTCGCATACTTGCGGATCGAACTCAGTTCAGGCTCGATCCCGCCGAGTGGCGAGAGTTCAATGCTCTGCTTGATCGTCCACCTCGCGTCCCCGCCGGTTTGCGGGACCTCTTTTCGAAGCCCAGCGTTTTCGAGTAGCTGCCCCTACTAGCTCGTGGCGTATTCCCGGCCTGAGCCCTTACGAGGGAAGCACGATGCCGACGGCTTCTGCTGTGGGGAAGAGGCTTTGGATAACTGGCTTCACCGGCACGCGCGCCACGCCGAGGCGGCCGGATCAGCCAGAACGTTTGTCACCATGGACGGAGAAAAGCTCGTCGGCTACTACGCCCTTGCCATCGGCCAGGTCGAACCCAATGACGCCACCGAAAGACTGCTCAAAGGCCAGCCGTCTAAGCGCCCTGTCCCGGTTCTCTTGATTGCCCGTTTAGCCGTAGACCGGCAATATCAAGGCCAGGGGATCGGTACTTCCCTTTTGCAAGACGCGCTGCTCCGTTGCGCAGCTGCCGCCGAGATTGTGGGAATCAGAGCCGTAGCGGCCCACGCGAATGAGCACGCGAGCGGCTTCTACGATCAATTTGGGTTCGAAGCCTCGCCCACTGATCCGCTGCATCGGATCTTGTTGATGAAGGACCTACGCAGATTTTTTGACGAGCTGGAGGGCTAACCCAGCAGCGCCGCGATCTCTTCCAGCGTCCAGATGTGATCGCCCATCGGTCGAGAGCTGGATGCGGCCGGCCTTCCGCCCCGCCAGGTCGGCGAGGAATAGGTCGGCGTCGCACGGGTCAACACCGCTGTTAGCGGTGTAAGGCTCGTTGCCGCGCGGGTTCGAGTCCCAGATCACGCGTGGTTCTGTTTAGGATCTCCCGGTTCTCAGAATCGGATGGGGAGGCAACGGATGAGGAAGTTGGTTCTTCTGGCGACCGTCGCGGCGTTCTTCGTGTCGGCGGGATCCGCACAGGGTTTTGTGTGGCACCTCAAGCTCTCGGTGGCCCAGCACGAAACGAAGATGATCGAACGGGAACTCTGCGCCGAAAGCTCGACCTGCGTCGGGTATGGAGTGGGGCGATGCGAACGGATCACCGAAAGCCGCGTTGACTGCATCGGCGCCAACCTGAACGAAACGTCCTCCGGCGAAATCGAATGCCAGAGCATCTTTCATTGGGGCGTACGACGCGGTGGTGAACTGAAAGTGCGGATCACCCGGCCCCACTGCTTCTACGTCGAATGACGCCGGCGCGGCGCCGTCCGCATGCCGGCACCGGGTCAGTTTGAATCGTCCGCGTGACCCTGCGCAGCCTGCGAGCTTGCCGCCCGTTCCTGCCAGCACCTCGCGGCGCTAGTCGAAGCTATCCGGCTCCCCCGGGGGCCGGATTCGAAAGCCCCTGCGCTGGGCATGTAAACGCGCAGCTTGTATGTTCGGCAAGTCCGGAAACCTGGATCGGAGGGAAACGAATGAGAAACACCCGGTTGGCCGCGTTCTTCGCGGTCCTCCTGCTCGCACTCGCCTCAGTCGCGGTAGCCGGCTGCGGTGGCGGCGGCGACAGCACCACCGGCGGCGGTGGCGGAACCAGCAGCGAAAGCGGCGGTGGCGAACCGCTCACCGTCGGCTCCGACATCCCCTATCCCCCGTTCGAGCAGGGGAAACCTGGCAACTACACGGGCTTCGACATCGAACTGATGGAAGCGATCGCCGAAAAGATGGGCCGCAAAGCGGAGTTCCAGGACACCTCGTTCGAAACGATCTTCCGCGACGTTGCCCAGGGCAAGTTCGAAGCCGTCGTCTCGGCGGCGACGATCACCGAAGAACGCGAGAAGGCGGTTGACTTCTCCAACCCCTACTACCTCTCCGAACAGGCGGTGCTGGTCAAAGAAGGCAGCGACATCAAATCGCTGGAAGACCTGGACGGGGAAACCGTCGCCGCCCAGCAGGGGACCACGGGTCTGGAACTGGCCAAGGAAAAACTCGGCGGCAGCGAAATCCGGCCCTACCCCGAAGGTCCTGACGCGGTCAACGCGCTCAAGGCAGGCACCGTCGAAGGCGTGATCATCGACGCCCCGGTCGCCCAGAACGCGGTCGAAAAATCGGGCGGCGTCGAAATCGCCGAAAAAGTGCCGACCGAAGAAACGTACGGAATCGCCGTCGGGCAGGGCGAAACCGAGCTGCTCGACGAAATCAACAAAGCGCTGAAGGAAGTCGAGCAGGACGGGACCTACAAAACGATCTACGAAAAGTGGTTCCACCTCGAACCGCCGAAAGAGATCGAAAGCGAAACCCACGAAGCCGAATAGCCAGACGGCACGCGGCTTGAGATGAACTGGAAGGGGCGCCATGATGGCGCCTCTTCTTTTTTCCAGGAAGCCGGCAGGAGCGAGAGATGAGCGAATTTTTCCATCAGTACTTCGACTTCACGATCATGGGGGACCACTTCAGCGAAGTGCTGGAAGGGTTCTTCAAAAACCTCCTGCTCTTCGCCGTGGTCGTCCTCCTGGCGCTGATGTGGGGGCTGATCCTGGCCCTGATCCGCCAGCTTCCCGGGAAAAAATTCGCGCCGCTGCGATTCCTGACGATCGCCTACATCGACGTCCTGCGGGCGATCCCGATCCTGATCATCCTGCTGCTGATCTCAGGCGGCATCCCGTACCTGAACTTCATCCCCAAGGACATCCGCATCCCCCACTGGTTCGGCCAGCCCGACCCCTTCTGGTACAGCGTCCTCGGTCTGACGATGGTCTACGGCGCCTACATGGCGGAGGTCTACCGGGCGGGGATCGAAGCGGTGCCCGGCGGCCAGTTCGAGGCGGCGCGCTCGCTGGGGATGAGCTACGGCAAGGCGATGCGCCACGTCGTCGTCCCGCAGGCGGTGACCAAGATCCCGGCGCCGATGCTGAACGAAATGATCTCGCTGCTGAAGGACACGACCCTTGCCAGCGTCGTCGCCCTCGGCGAGGCGGTCCTGGTCAGCCGCGAAATCCTCGCCGAAACCTTCAACAGCTCGGCTGTCATCCTCGCCGGTGTCATGTTCCTCGTGATCACCCTCCCCGCCGCGCGCCTGGTCGACGTGCTGATCAAGCGCAACCAGGCGAAAGTCACCCGCGGCGCCCACATCGAGGTCGGCTGACGATGGCCGAGCCGATGATCCGGCTGGAGGGGATCCACAAGCGCTTCGGCGCGCTCGAGGTACTGAAAGGCGTCGACCTCCACGTCGCCAAAGGCGAAGTCGTCTGCATCCTCGGGCCGAGCGGCTCCGGCAAGAGCACCTTCCTGCGCTGCGTCAACCTGCTGGAGCCGCCCGAGCAGGGCGACATCTACATCGAAGGCAACGACATCTGCAAGGGGCCGGGCAGCGGCAGCGGCGAGCAGAGCTGGAAGCTCGACTTCGTCCGCCAGCGCGTCGGGATCGTCTTCCAGCAGTTCAACCTCTTCCCTCACAAGACCGCGCTGCAGAACGTGACCCTCGCACAGGAAAAGGTGCTGGGACGCTCCAGCCAGGAGGCACGGGCGAAAGCGACCGAGCTACTGGAGCGGGTCGGGCTCGGCGACAAGCTGGATCAGTATCCGGAACGGCTCTCAGGCGGTCAGCAGCAGCGGGTCGCGATTGCCCGGGCGCTGGCGATGGATCCGCAGGTGATGCTCTTCGACGAGGTGACCAGCGCGCTCGATCCCGAGTTGGTGAAAGAAGTTCTCGACACGATGCGCGAGCTGGCCGAAGAAGGGATGACGATGATCGTCGTCACCCACGAGATCGGCTTCGCCCGCGAGGTCGCCGACCGGGTGATCTTCATGGACGGAGGCGTGATCGTCGAGGAAGGCCCGCCGGCGGAGGTGCTGGAGAACCCCAAAGAAGAACGAACCAAACAGTTCCTCGGGCTGGTGCTGGAGCGCTAGCTCTGAGTGCAATTGGTGAGTTAACCCGCCTATAGCGAGGTTAAGTCACCACTTGTCAGGCGGCGCCGCCGGCCATGGCCGGCAGGATGACGACGGTGTCGCCGTCTTTAACTGAGGTCTCGAGACCCTGCAGCACCCGGACGTCCTCGTCGTTGAGGTAGACGTTGACGTAGCGGTTGAGCTCGCCGTCCTCGCCGAACAGTTGCTCCTGGGTATCCGGGAACTCGCCGGTCAGCGACCGCAGCACCTCGCCGACGTTGGCACCCCCGGCCTCGACCTCGGCCTGCCCACCCGTCTTCGGGCGCAGCACGGGTGGGATGCGGACGGTTGCCATTAGGCGGGGCATCCTACTAGGCCGTGAAAACCAAGCAGATCAAGGACGCAGGGAGGGAAGTGTGCTCTGCACACGACCGACCGAGGACGCCGAGATGCGCCGGTTTGCAGCGGCCTAGCGGTCGCCGCCGGCTCCGGCGCAGAATGCGTCGTAGTCGGGGAACTTGCCCATCTCCGACTCCGGGATCTCCTCGGCGTGCTCGCCACAGATCGGGCACTCGGGGTCACGGCGCACCTTCAGCTCGGTGAAGCGGGTGCCGAGCGCCTCGTAGAGGAGCAGGCGGCCGACCAGCGGTTCGCCGGCCCCGAGGATCAGCTTGATCACCTCGTTGGCCTGCAGGGTGCCCATCGTCCCGGCCATCACCCCGAGCACTCCGTTAGCGGAGCAGCTCGGCGCCAGCTCGGCCGGCGGCGGGGTCGGGTAGAGGCAGCGGTAGCAGGGGCCCTCGTAGGGGACGAAGGTCGAGATCTGCCCGTCAAAGCCGAGGATCGAGGCGGAGACGACCGGCTTGCGCAGCCGCACCGAGGCGTCGTTCAGCAGGTAACGGGTGGGGAAGTTGTCGGCGCCGTCGACGACGATGTCGTAGTCGGAGATGACGTCGAGGATGTTGGAGGCGTCGAGGCGGCCGTTGTGCTCGACCACTTTAACGTCGGGGTTCAGCCCTTCGATGAAGATCCGCGCCGAGGCCGTCTTCGCCATCCCGATCCGTTCGGTGTTGTGAATCACCTGGCGCTGCAGGTTCGAGGCGTCGACGACGTCGTCGTCGACGAGGCCGATCGTGCCGACCCCGGCCGCGGCGAGGTAGAGCGCGGTCGGCGCGCCGAGGCCGCCGGCGCCGAGCAGCAGCACCTTCGCGTTCAGCAGCTTGATCTGGCCGTCGACCCCGACCTCGGGGAGGAGCGTGTGACGCGAGTAGCGCTCGCGCTGCTCGGGCGTCATCCCCGAGGGGGAGACGACCGGCAGGCCCTGCTCCTGCCACTGGAGGATGCCGCCGCTCATCGAGGCGACGTTCTCGTAGCCGAGCTGCTGCAGCTGGGCGGCGGCGATCGCGGAGCGGTTGCCGGAGCGGCAGTAGAGGATCGTGCGGGCCGACTTGTCCGGCGCCGCGGCCCCGATCTCGTCGGCGAGCAGGCCAGGCGGCACCAGCTTGCCCCCGTCGAGGTGAGCCTCTTGGTACTCGTGGGGCTCGCGGGTGTCGATCAGGACGACGTCGCCGCCGTTGATCTCCTCTGCCGCCTCGAAGGGTTCGATCTCCTCGATCGTCTGCGCGCTCTGGGTGTCGATGGCCATGTGAAGTGAATCCCCTGAAATCGGATCAGCTTTAACTTCAAAAAGTATAGCGGGCTATGAAAATCAGCCTGAGCGGTCGGTCCGGGAGCTTTGGGTATTCTGCCGTTCTTCTATTGGTCCACTCAAGGGAGAGTGTCGTGAAGATTCGTATGACTTTCGCTGCATTGGCGGCGATGGTGTCGCTGGCCTTTGCTGCCGCCCCGGCCTCCGCCGAAGCCGACAAGGACTGCTCCGACTTCAAGAACTGGCGCCAGGCGCAGCACTTCTACAAGAAGCACGGCGGTCCCCGCTACGACCCGCACCGGCTCGACGGCGACCACGACGGCATCGCCTGCGAGGACCTGCGGTAACGAAAAACGGCCCCGGGGAAGGTCCCGGGGCCGTTCTCGTGCTGCGCCTGGACGAGAGAAGTTGGCGCTACTAGAGGGTCGGGCGCATCTGGCGCAGGCGGCGGACCCGCTCCTCGATCGGGGGGTGGGTCGAGAAGAGACCGGCGATGCCCCCGCCCTTGAAGGGCTTGACGATGTAGAGGGGCTCGGCCGCCTGGTTGACCTGCATCGGGATCGCTTCCGCGCCCTGCTCCAGCCGCAGCAGCGCGCTCGCCAGAGACTCCGGGTTGCCGCAGATTTCGGCGCCGCCGGCGTCCGCCGCGTACTCGCGCTGGCGCGAGATCGAGAGCTGGATGATGCTCGCCGCGATCGGGGCGAGGATGACCATGCTGAGCGCGGCGACGATGCCGAGCGGGCCGTTGTCCTCATCGCCGCCGAAAAACATCAGCATGTAGGCGAGGTAGGTGATCGCGGCGCCGATCGCCGAGGCGACCGACTGGATCAGGATGTCGCGGTGCTGGACGTGCGCGAGCTCGTGGGCGAGGACGCCGCGCAGCTCGTCCTCGGAGAGCAGCTTGGTGATCCCGCGGGTCACCGCCACCGCCGAGTGCTTGGGGTTGCGGCCCGTCGCGAAGGCGTTCGGCTGGTCCTGGGGGATCATGTAGAGGCGCGGCATCGGCAGGCCGGCGCGGGTCGTCAGTTCCCGCACGATCTGGTAGAGCCGCGGCGCTTCGGACTCCTCGATCGGCTTCGCGCGGCTCATCGCCAGCGCCATTTTGTCACTGAAGAAGTAGGAGAAGAAGTTGATCGCGAGCGCCATGAAGAGGAAGACCGTCGCGGTCCCGACGCCGCCGATCGCGTAACCGATGGCGACGAGCAGGCCGCCCAGCGTGGCCATCAGGATCGTGGTGCGGAGGGTGGCGCTCCAGGTGGATTGCTTGGTGGTGGTCATCGCGTAGGTCGCTCCTGAGTTCGGTTGGTCGTCCCAGTATGCGGCGAAAGCGCGAACTCGCCTATAGGGGCCAACCCCCGTCGAGGCCGGGAAGAACCCCCAGGCCCCCGCAATCTGGCCGAACTGCATCAACTTGATTACCTGCCAGGTGAATAAGTTGATGCAGTTCGCTTGGTCGTAGGCTGGGAGGCATGACGCTCGTCGTGATCGGGCTGGCGCTCGTGGTTCTGGCGCTTGCGGTGGGGCTGGTGCGGGAGCGGCGGCGGTTGCGGCCGCTGGAGGATCTGGTCGAGGCAATGGAGAAGGTCGACCTCTCGAGCCCCCGCCCCCTCCTCCCCGCCTCGATCGACGGTGTCGGCGAGACCGAGGAGGTGGCGCGGATCGAGCTCGCCTTCCTGCGGATGATGCGGCGGCTGGAAGCCGAGCGGCGGCGGGCCGGCTCGGCGGCGCTGCGCGCCCAGGAGGAGGAGCGCACCCGGGTCGCCCGCGACCTCCACGACGAGGTCAACCAGTCGCTGACGGGATTGCTGCTGCGACTGGAGGCTGCGCGCGAGGCGGCGCCGCCGGAGCTGGAGGGCGAACTGGCGGAGACGAAAGCGCTGGCGAACCAGGCGATGGGCGAGCTGCTCTCGCTGGCGCGGCAGTTGCGGCCGACCGCGCTCGACGACCTCGGCCTGGTCGCGGCAATCGAAGGCCAGGTCGAGCAGCTGCGGCGCGGCGAGATCGAGGCGGCCCTGAGCGTCGAGGGCGACTTCTCCGACCTTGGCGACGACGCCCAGCTGGTCGTCTACCGCGTCGCCCAGGAGGCGCTCTCCAACGCCGCCCGCCACAGCGGCGCCGAGCAGGTGGAGGTGCGCCTGCGCCGCGGCGATGGCGACGGCGTCGTCCTCGAGGTGAGCGACGACGGCCGCGGCTTCGCCTTCGACGAGTCCGAGCGCGGGCTCGGCATCGGCGGCATGCGCGAGCGCGCCCTCCTGATCGGCGCCGAGCTGTCGATCGAGTCCCGCCCCGACAAAGGCACGACCGTCCGCCTCGCCGTCCCAGGAGAATCCAGCAGATGAAGGTCCTGATCGCTGACGACCATGGGATCGTCCGCTCCGGGTTGCGGCTGCTGCTGGAGCGGCAGCCGGACATCGAGGTGGTGGCCGAGGCTGCTGACGGGGCCGAGGCGCGGGAGCTGGCGGTGCGGGAGCGGCCGGACCTGGCGATCCTCGACGTGAAAATGCCGAAGCTGACGGGCTTGCAGGCGACGCGGGAGATCAAGAAGCAGGCGCCGGAGGTCTCCGTCCTGATCCTCTCGATGCATGACGACGAGCGCTACCTGTTCGAGGCGCTGAAGGCCGGCGCCTCCGGTTACGTGCTGAAGGCGCAGGCGGACACCGACCTGCTGGCGGCGATCCGGGCGGTCGAGCGGGGCGAGCCGTTCCTCACCCCCGAGGCGCAGCGGACGCTGATCAAGGACGTGCTCGAGCGCGGCTCCTCCGGCGAAGAGGAGCTGACGCCGCGCGAGGAGGAGATCGTCAAGCTCGTCGCCGAGGCGCACACGACGAAGGAGATCGCCGAGGTCCTCCACCTCTCCGAGAAGACGGTCGAGAACCACCGCGCCAACGCGATGCGCAAGCTCGGCATGCGCGACCGCGTCGAGCTCGTCCGCTACGCGATCCGGCGCGGCCTGATCGAGCCGTGATCACGCGAGTCTCTCTCAACCCGTACAGAGTCCGGGTTGAGAGAGACTCGGCATAACCGACCGCTCTAGTAGGATTTACGTCGATGCTGTTTTCGACCAAAGCCGAGTACGGAGTGCGCTTGATGGTCGAGCTCGGGCGCCAGCCCGGCTCGCAACCCGTCTCGCTGGGCTCCGTCGCCGAAGCGGAGAACCTGCCGCTCTCTTACCTGGAGCACCTGGTGGCAAAACTGCGCAAGGCGGGGCTCGTGACTTCTACGCGTGGCGCCCACGGCGGCTACCGCCTGGCGAAGCCCGCCGCGGAGATCAAGATGGACACGGTGGTCGAGGCGCTGGAAGGGCAGATCGCGCCGATGGAGTGCTTCCACGACGCCCCCGAAGGCAAAGTCCTCTGCTCGCACGAGTCAGACGGCGACCATGCCTGTTCGACGAAGCTCTTGTGGATGCGCGTCCAGGGCGGCGTCACCAAGGCGCTCGCCGGCACCACCCTGGCCGAGCTGGTCGAGTTCTCGACCAAGAGCGAGCCGACCCGCGAAGCGGTCCTCGGCAGCGCCGCCTAAGACCGGCGCCTCGCGCGACGCGAACAACTTCAACCTGAAAACCGAGAAACGGAGCGAAATTGGCTGAGCTGGAGATCCGCAACCTGCACGTGGAGGTCGAGGACAAGAAGATCCTCAAAGGCCTCGACCTCGACGTCGAGAAGGGCAAGGTGCACGCCCTGATGGGCCCGAACGGCTCCGGCAAGTCGACGCTCGCCAACGTGATCATGGGCCACCCCGCGCTCGAGGTGACCGAGGGCTCGATCACCTTCAAGGGCGAGGACATCACCGAGGCCGATCCCGAGACCCGCTCGCAGGCCGGCCTCTTCATGGCCTTCCAGTACCCCGTCGCGATCCCCGGCGTCTCGGTCTCCAAGTACCTGCGGATGATCATCAACGCCCACCGCGAGGCCCGCGGCGAAGAGCAGATCAAGATCAAAGACTTCGCCCGCACCGCCCAGGAGGCGATGGAGCTGGCGAGCATCCCCAAAGACTTCTCCAGCCGCTACCTCAACGACGGCTTCTCCGGCGGCGAGAAGAAGCGGATGGAGCTG
>DASULV010000037.1:0-47234 GCA_036277955.1 Solirubrobacterales bacterium
AGCGCTAATTCGCGCTGTGACTTTGAGTATCCGCCAGCCCGAGGGTGCCCCACCCCCGGCTAAAGGGCGTTGCGTCGATTCCTAAGATGTGCAGATGCTGTCGGTGCGGCAAGAGTTGATTCTTCGGTTGGTGGTGGAGAGCTACCTGCGGACTGGGAGGCCTGTGCCTTCCAAGGAGGTGGCTGAACAGCCGGAGGTGGAGTGGGGGCCCTCGACTGTGCGGGCGGAGCTGGCGGCGTTGGAGGCGGCTGGGTACTTGACGCACCCGCATACGTCGGCGGGGCGTGTTCCTACGGACTCCGGCTATCGCCTGTATGTCGATTCGATGCTCGAGTCCGGGGTGATGCCGGCTGCGCCGAGCGTCGAGCTGGAGCTTTCGCGGCTGCGGCGCGAGGTCGATGCGGCGATGCGGGAGACGACCGCGGCGCTGGCCGAAGTCACCGACCTGGTGGCGATGGCGACGGCGCCGGAGCCGAGCCTGACGGCGACGATCCACCGGGTCGAGGTGCTGCAGCTGCAGCCGAACAAGGTTGTGGTGATCGGGATCGCCTCGACCGGCGACGTCACCCGCCGCGTCTTCGAGTTCGGTCGCCCCGTCGACCGCGGCCTGGTCGAGTGGGCCTCCAGCTACCTCAACGAGTCGCTCTCCGGGCTCGGCGTCGGCGCCCGGATGATCGAGACGAAGCTCGCCGACCCCGGCCTCAGCGGCGTCGAGGCCGAGTTCGTCGCCACCCTCGGCAGCACTTTCACCGACTTCGTCGGCGAGGGCAGCGGCGACCTCTACCTCGAGGGGACCTCGCGCCTGCTCTCCGACGCCCACCTGCCGGACCTGCCCCGGGCCGACGAGCTGATGACGGCGCTGGAGCGCCGCGCCGGCGTGCTGCAGATGCTGCGCTCCTCGCTCGACCGGCGCTCGGTCTTCTTCTGGATCGGGGCCGAGAACCCGCAGCCGGAGCTGCGCTCGGTCAGCGTGATCGGCGCCAACTACGGGCTCGCCCACCGCAACCTCGGCGCCGTCGGCGTCGTCGGGCCGCTGCGGATGGACTACGCGACCGCGATCGCCTCGGTCCGGCTCGCCGCTCGCGAGCTCTCCCGTTACTTCGAGACCGTGTACTCCGACTAGCCGATGGCGCGCGACTACTACGCGGTCCTCGGGGTCTCCCAGGACGCCAGCGAGACCGAGATCAAGAAAGCCTTCCGGCGCCTGGCGCGGGAGCTGCACCCCGACGTCAACCAGGAGTCCGACGCCGAGGACCGCTTCAAAGAGGCGGCGGAGGCCTACGAGGTCCTCTCCGACGCCGAGCGCCGTCGCACCTACGACGCCTACGGCCACGAGGGGCTGCGCTCCGGCGGCTTCGACCCCGGCGCCGGCTTCGGCTCGATCGACGACATCTTCCAGGCCTTCTTCGGCGGCGGCGGGTTCGGCTTCGGCGGTGGCCGCCGGGCCGCCGCCGGCGGCGACGTCGCGATCGAAGTCGAGGTCGAGCTGGCCGAGGTGGCGACGGGCGCGCGGCGCGAGGTCACCTACGACGTCGTCGCCCCCTGCGAGCACTGCCACGGCAACGGGGCCGAGCCGGGGACGCCGATCTCCACCTGCGAGCGCTGCGGCGGCAGCGGCGAGCTGCGGGCGGTGACCCGGACGCCGTTCGGGCAGATGGTCCGCAGCACCGCCTGCGACGTCTGTAGTGGCGCCGGCAAAGTGCCGGAGACGCCCTGCGAGACCTGCGGCGGCAGCGGCCGCACCCGCCAGAGCCGCACCAGCGCGATCGAAATCCCCGCCGGGATCGAGGCGGGGCAGCGGATGCGGATCGCCGGCGCCGGCCACACGGGGGAGCCGGGGGCGCCGGCGGGCGACCTCTACGTCGAGGTCGCGGTTGCCGAGGACGACCGCTTCGAACGCGAGGGCACGGATCTGATCAGCACGATCTCGATCCCGGCCACCGAGGCGATGCTGGGGACGACGGTGACGGTGCCGACGCTGGAGGGCGAGGAGGAGATCGAGGTGGTCCCGGGGACCCAGCCGGGTCACCAGTACGTGCTGAA
This sequence comes from Solirubrobacterales bacterium, assembly GCA_036277955.1. GTDB lineage: Bacteria > Actinomycetota > Thermoleophilia > Solirubrobacterales > 70-9 > VAYN01. The sequence goes on from DASULV010000037.1 coordinate 2,044, forward strand.
GGGGCTGGGGTTACCGCGGCTGAACGCCCGCCGCCGCGGCAACCAGCGGGTGATCCTCGAGGTCGTAGTCCCGACCAACCTCAGCGACGAGCAGCGGGAGCTGGCCGAGCGCCTCGACGAGACGCTCGAGGACGACAACCTCACTCCGCGCCGCGGCGAGGGCATCTTCGGCCGCGTCCGCCGCGCCTTCGGTTGAGGCAGCCGGGTTGATCCGCCTCGCCGTCCGCTGTTCCCCCGAGCAAGCGGACCTGGTCCTCGCCGAGCTGACGGTGCTGGCCCCGAACGGGGTCGAGGAGGAGCGCGGCCCCGGCTACGTCGAGTACGCGATCTACGGCGGCGAGGGTGAGCTGCCGGAGCTGGGCGACCTCGACGCGGGCGTGGCCGGCGGCCGGGTCGAGGTCTCCTCGACCGAGATCCCCGACGACTGGGCCGACCGCTGGCGCGACTTCCACAAGCCGCTCCTGGTCGCCGACCGTCTCTGGCTGCGGCCGTCCTGGGAGCCGCCGCGAGAGGGGGCGGTCGACGTGGTGGTCGATCCCGGGCAGGCCTTCGGCACCGGCGCCCACCCGACCACGCGCCTCTGCCTCGAGTTCCTCTGCGAGCTGGAAGCGGGCGGCGAGCTGGTCGACCTGGGGACGGGATCGGGAGTGCTGGCTATCGCCGCGGCGAAGCTGGGCTGGGGTCCGATCAGGGGCTACGACCACGAGCAGGGAGCGATCGAGGCCGCGTCGGCGAACGCCGCGGCGAACGACGTCGAGCTTCATCTGGAGCGGATGAACCTGCGCGAGCGCCTGCCAGAACTGGCGCCGACGGTGGTCGCCAATATGACTTCGCCGATCCTGACCGCGGTGGCCGCCCAGATCGCTGAGTCCCCGCAGACGCTGATCGCCTCCGGCCTGCTGCCGCACGAGCTCGACGCGACCGCGGCGGCGTTCGCCGACGTCGGGCTGCGGGAGACGGAGCGGCGAATCGAGGGGGATTGGGCCGCGCTGCTGCTCAAGAGAAGACCTGGCGTTCGATAATGCTGTCTTGATGACCCGCGAGGAAGCGCTCGACCTTCTTGGTCTGAAGCTAGACGCAACCGACGACCAGATTGATAAGGCGTATCGCCAAGCCTCCAAGCACCTCCATCCGAATGCTGCTGGAGGCGGTGATCGAGAACGCTGGGAAGCTTTGCTTCACGCCCGTGATATTGCCCGCGCACGCTCCAACGGTGACCTCGTCCCGGTAAGCCTCGTCAGGGAACTTGTCCGAGAGCAAGAGAGAGCACTCGAGAAACGCGATAGAAGACAGGAGCGGGCCGCTGAGACCAAGCGGGCTTCTCAGGCGGTTGTCCGCCGGCACACCTCGCGGCTAGATGAACGTAAACGCTCTGCGTGGGCCGTGGGAGTGGGAATGGCGGCCATAACCTTGCTCACTTCCCTCTTGAAGGCTATTGTCTTCACCGGTAGTAACTTTGAACAGGACGCATTTGTCACTGCGTTGATCTCGACCTGCGGGGTCGCGAGCATCGGCTTAGGTCTGATTGGACTCACGGCTCAGACCAGAGCGCAGCGGCTCGAACATGAGATAGAGGATGTCACCAATCAGCTGTCTCAGAAGGCGGAATGGCTCAGCCTCTTCCGCGAGATCAGGCGACATGGGGAAGTGGAAGAACCCCCGTGGAGTCCTGAGGAATTTGCTGAAGCAATCAGTGAGTGGGCAGATGCGGTAGGGCCGGTCGATCATCGGAGCCTTGCCTCAACGGCCTCCACTGTTGGATCCCGAGACTTCGGCCGCCTGATGATTGCCAAGGGCCTTGAGCTTGAGTTGCTTGCTGAGGAAACGGAAGAAAGTGAAGGTGAGCCACGCGTGAGCTACAACCTTCTTTTGAGGTCGGCTGAGGGCTAGGCGCTTCCCTCCGCTGCGGCAGCTATTTTCCCGTCGATGCAAGCAACGGTCACCGGCTACAGCGTCGGTCTCTTCATCCACATCCTTGCGGTGGTTTTGGCGTTCGGGCCGACCTTCGCCTACGGAATCATCTTTTCGGTGATGCCGAAGTACCCGCGGTCCGCGCCCGCGTTCTTCGAGGCGATCCGGAAAGTCGACACCTATCTCGTCAACCCGGGGATGATCGTGGTTCTGCTGGCAGGCATCTACCTAATGACCGAGGGGCCGTGGAACGGCAGCGAGGCCTGGATAACCGTCGGCTTTCTTGCGATCTTCGCCCTGTTCGGGCTTCAGCACGCGTTCTTCCGGCCGCAGGGGCGCAAAGCGCAGGGGCTGGCGGAACGGGATCTGGGGGCGGGGGACAGCTTCAGCGCCGAATTCGAAGCGATCTCGCGTCGCCTAGGCACGGTGGGCGCGATCGCCGGGCTGATCGTCGTGGTGACGATCTTCTTCATGACGGTCAAGCCGTAGCCCCTGACCGAGCTGGCGCAAGAGCTGGATCCGGCGCAGCCGATCGGGATGTTCGATTCCGGTGTCGGCGGTCTCACTGTGCTCCATGAGTGCCTGGTCTCGCTGCCCCAGGAGGATTTCCTCTACCTCGGCGACACGGCGATGTTTCCCTACGGCGACAAGGAGCCGGCGCAGCTGCGCGAGCGCATCCGCCGGATCGCCGAGCTGCTGCTCGACCGCGGGGCGAAGCTGCTGGTGATCGCCTGCAACACCGCGACCTCGGTCGGCCAGGAGGTGGCCGAAGAGGTCGCCGCCGAGCGGGGGGTGGAGGTGGTGCCGGTGGTCGAGCCGCAGGCCGAGATCGCCTCGGCGATCACCGCCAACGCGCGGGTGGGGGTCCTGGCGACCCCGAACACGGTCGAGAGCGGCGCCTACCGCCGCGCCCTCGAAGCCGAGGGGCGCGGCCTCGACGTGATCGAGGTGGCAGCCCCGGACCTCGCCTCGTTCATCCAGGACGGCGCCCTCTTCGACGAGGACACGATGACGATGGCCCGCTCCTACTGCAGACCACTGAAGACCGCCGGCGTCGACACCCTGATCCTCGGCTGCACCCACTACCCGCTGGTGGCGCCGATGCTGCAGCGCATCCTCGGCCGCGACGTCCGCCTGGTCAGCGGCGGCCACGCCGTCGCCGCGGCGGTGCAGCGGACGCTCGAGCGCTCCGGCCTCGCCCGTGAATCCAGCGGCGAGGGCAGCTACGACTTCCTCTGCACCGGCGACTGCGACGCCTTCCACGCGATCGGCACCCGCTTCCTGCAGATGCCGCTCGGACAGGTCGAGCAGGTCGAGATCTAGCCGGAGGCACAGTTTCGACCCACAACTGCCGGGCAAATTTTGCGATCTGCGCGCCACTCGTGCGCCCAGCGGCCTCACGCTTTCGGCCATGCCCGTTTTGACGCCGAGCAATACCGTATATACTCACCCTGTGGCCAAGGTGATGATCTCCATTCCCGACAAGCTGCTGCAGCGGCTGGACAGCCGTGCGCGAGCGAACGGGGAAACCCGCAGCGGCTTCCTGCAGCGACTCGCTGTACAGGAGATCGAGAGGGAGAAAGCGCAGGAGCGGAAAGATCTAGAAGAGCTCTTGGACAAGATCGGGACCTTGGACCTCGGCGGCAATGCCGCGCAACTGATCCGTGAAGACCGTAACTCTCACTGAGCCACTCCTTCTGGATGCAGGCGTCTGGGCTGCAGTCTTCGATCCCGCCGATCGCTTTCACGACTCGGCGAGGTCGATCATCCTCGACGTAGATCATCCATTGGCAGCGCTCGACCTCACGCTCTATGAGCTCGCCAACGTGCTCGGCGTCAAGATGAGGTTGCCCGATAAGGCGCGCGACATCACTCAGATGGTTGTGGATCGCTGCGGATCTTCACTACTGAGAGTCGATCCGCCGTTCTTGGCCTCTGCCGGTCGGTTTGCGCGAGAGCACAAGTTGACGGCCTATGACGCCGCTTACGTCGCGGCTGCTGAACGGCATGGGTGGCAGTTGGTAAGTCTCGATATTCGAGATCTCGTGTCCAAGGGGCTGGCCGTGACTCCCGACGCCGCCGATTACCCTTAAGACGATGACTGTCCTCGAGCAGGTTCAAGGCGATGTCAAGACGGCGATGAAAGCGCGCGACCGCGAGCGGGCGGGGGCGCTGCGGCTGATCGTCGACGTGCTGCAGCAGGACGCGAAGCTCGGCAAAGGTGACGAGGTCGCGGTTCTGCAGCGGGAGCGCAAGAAACGGGTCGAGGCGGCGGAGGCCTACGAGAAGGCCGGGCGTGCCGAGCAGGCGAGCGCCGAGCGCTTCGAGGCGGAGCTGATCGAGGCCTACCTGCCGCAGCAGCTCTCCGACGAGGAGCTGGGGCAGCTGGTGCAGGAAGCGATCGATGAGACCGGGGCCGGCGAGCAGCGGCAGATGGGCCAGGTGATGTCGGCGCTGATGCCGAAGGTCGGCGGGCGCGCCGACGGCAAGCGGGTCAGCGCCGCGGTGCGAGAGAAGCTGGGTGCCTGAGCGTTGGCGCGCAGGCAGCTGACCCTCGACAACACGGTCGCGGCCGAGCTGGCCGGCTCCGAGGACGGGGTGCTGAAAGCGCTGCGGGGACGGCTCGACGCCGAGCTGCACCTGCGTGGCAACGTGCTGACGCTGGAGGGGGAGCCCGACGACGTCGCCGCCGCCGCGACGGTCGTCGACGAGATGGTCGAGCTAATCGAGCAGGGGATCGAAGTCGCGCCCGGGACGATCGAAGCGGTGACCGGGGCGCTCGACGCGGAAGAGAGCCCGGCCGAGATTCTCGAGGACGTCGTCTGGCGCCATCGCAACACCAAAGTCGCGCCGAAGACGCTGAACCAGAAGCGCTACGTCGACTCGATCCGGCGCCACACGATCACCTTCGGGATCGGCCCCGCCGGCACCGGCAAGACCTTCCTCGCGGTGGCGATGGCCGCCGCGGCGCTGACCGAACGCAAGGTCCAGCGGATCATCCTCACCCGGCCCGCGGTCGAGGCCGGCGAGCGGCTCGGCTTCCTCCCCGGCGACATCCAGGCCAAGGTCGACCCCTACCTGCGCCCGCTCTTCGACGCCCTCTTCGACATGCTCGATCCCGACCGGGTCAACGGCTATTTCGAGCGCAACGTGATCGAGGTGGCGCCGCTGGCGTTCATGAGGGGCCGGACCTTGAACGACTCCTTCGTGATCCTCGACGAGGCCCAGAACACCAGCCCCGAGCAGATGAAGATGTTCCTCACCCGGCTGGGGTTCAACTCGCGGATGGTGGTCACCGGCGACGTCACCCAGATCGACCTGCCGACCGACCAGCGCTCCGGGCTGATCGCCGTCAGCGACATCCTCAGCGACGTCAAAGACATCTCCTTCGTCCGCTTCGGCGGCGAGGACGTCGTCCGCCACAAGCTGGTCCAGCGGATCGTCGCCGCCTACGACGCTCACGGCGCCCGCGACGCGCGCGCCGAACACGGGCCGACGCCGCGTTCGTGAGCCCCGACCTGACCGACGTTCCCCCCGACCTCCGCGACGCCGTCGCCGCTGCGCTGGCAGCGGCCGGGGTCGACGACGGGCACCTGGGGGTGGAGCTGGTCGGCGAGGACCGCATCCGCGAGCTCAACCGCGAGCATCGCGGCAAGGACGCGCCGACCGACGTGCTCGCCTTCCCGATCGACGAACTCGATCCCGTCCCCGGGCCGCGCGAGCTCGGCGACGTCGCGATCTGCCCCGAGCACTGCTCGGACGTCACCGAGGCGGCGGTCCACGGCGTCCTCCACCTCTGCGGCTACGACCACGAGACCGACGATGGCGAGATGCTGGCGCTTCAGACCGAGGTACTGGAGGGCATGAGCTATCGCCCGCCGCGCCCGGACGCGGAGCGGAGGACGCGGCGGTGAGGTCAGGCTTCGTCGGGCTCGCAGGGCGGCCGAACGTCGGCAAGTCGACGCTGGTCAACGCGATCGTCGGCTCCCACGTCGTCATCGTCTCCAACCGGCCCCAGACCACCCGACGGGCGATCCGCGGCGTCGCCACCGATCTCGAGGCCGAGCGCCAGCTCGTCCTCGTCGACCTCCCCGGCGTGCAGCGCCCGCGCGACGTCCTCACCGAGCGGATGCAGGGGCGGGTCGAGCGCGAGCTGGCCGACTCCGACGTCGTCCTCTTCGTGATCAACGGCGAGGAGGGGGTGGGGCCCGGCGACCGCTTCATCGTCCGGGCGCTGCTCGGCGCCGGGACCGAGCTGCCGGTGATCTGCGCGGTCAACAAGGCCGACCGCCTCGGCCCCAACGAGCTGGTGCCGGTTCTCGCCGCCGCGGCGGAGCTGGAGGGCGTCGACGAGGTCTTCCCGATCAGCGCCAAGACCGGTGAGGGCGTCGAACCGCTGCTCGAGCGCCTCGGCGAGCTCGTCCCCGAGGGGCCGTACATGTATCCGCCGGAGGACCGCAGCGACCAGTCCAGCGAGCTGCTGCTGGCCGAGCTGATCCGCGAGCAGGTGCTGAACCGGACCCGCCAGGAGATCCCGCACTCGGTCGAGGTCTCGGTGCTGGAGGTCGAGCCGCGCGAGGACGGCCTGGTCAGCGTCAAGGCCGAGGTCTGGGCGGAGACCGAGTCGCAGAAGCGGATCCTGATCGGCAAAAAGGGGGTCAAGATCGGTGAGATCGGCGCCGGTGCGCGCCGCTCCCTGGAAGCCGAGCTCGGCGCCAAGGTCTTCCTCGACCTCCAGGTCCGGGTCCGCAGGCACTGGCGCCGCGACGAGGACCTGCTCGACCGCCTCGGCATCGAGTAGGCGGGCTGTCGGCAGGCGACGTTTACGATTCCCCCGATGTTTCCCGAAATCGAATTCGACCAGCAGGGCCTGGTGCCCTGCGTCGTCCAGGACTTCGCCACCGGCGAGGTGCTGATGCTCGCCTACATGAGCGCCCGCTCCCTGGAGATGACGCTGGAGCAGGGCGACCTCCACTTCCACAGCCGCTCTCGCGACGAGCTCTGGAAGAAGGGCGAAACCTCGGGGAACTTCATGCACCTGCGCCAGCTGCGCTACGACTGCGACGGCGACGCCCTGGTGGCGCTGGTCGATCCGGCCGGGCCGGCCTGCCACACCGGCGAGCGCAGCTGCTTCTACCGCGAGGTGCTCGGCTCCGCCTCGCCGCGCAAGGACGCGCCGCCGGCCGACGGCGAGCCCTACCCGGTCACCCACGAAGCGCTGCCGGCGCTGGAGCGGACGATCCGTCACCGCGCCCTGCAGCGACCCGACGGCAGCTACACCGTGAAGCTGCTCGACGACCGCGAGCTGATCGGCGAGAAGGTCGAGGAGGAGGCCGAGGAGGTGGTCCGCGCGGCCCGCGAAGAGAGCGAGGAGCGGGTCGCCGAAGAGGCCGCCGACGTCCTCTACCACCTCAGCGTTCTGCTGGCCTCGCGCGGGGTCTCGCAGGCGAAGGTGATGGAGGTGCTGAATGCGCGTAGCGGCTGACTCCGAGATCCGGCTGGAGCCGAGCCTGGAGGAGGCGCGCGAGCTCGCCCGCGAGGGCAACGTGGTGCCGGTGCGGGCGCGGCTGATCGACGACTGCGAGACGCCGGTCTCCGCCTTCCTCAAGCTGCGCGCCGGCGAGCCCGAGGGGGCGCCGTGCTTCCTGCTCGAGTCCGTCGAGCAGGGGCAGGTCGGCCGTTACTCGTTCGTCGGCCTCCGTCCCCGGGCGCTGCTGCGTTGGAGCGAGGGCACCCTCTCGGAGTGGAGCGGGGAGGACGTCGTCCCCGGCGCCGCGCCGACACATATCGAGGCCGCGCCCGACCCCTACGCCGCGGTCTCCGCGCGCCTGCGGGAGTACCGGCCGGCGCCGGTCGAGGGGCTGCCGCCGTTCGCCGGCGGCGCCGTCGGCTTCTTCGCCTACGACCTGGTGAGGACCGTCGAGCCCCTCGGCGAGCCGAACCCGGACCCGCTGGGCCTGCCGGACATGGCGCTGATGGTGACCGACGCGATGGTGGTCTTCGACCACCTCCGCCACGAGCTGACGATCCTCGCCTGCGCCTTTGTCGAGGAGGACGGCAGCGTTGACGCTGCTTACAAACGCGCGGCGGCGACGATCGCCGAGATGCGCGAGCGCCTGCGCGGCGCGGTTCCCGTCCCCGAGCACCCGAAGATCGCCGCGGCACCCCGCTTCGAGTCGAACATGAGCCGCGAGGAGTTCGAAGCCGCGGTGGCGCGGATCGTCGAGTACGTCCACGCCGGCGACGCCTTCCAGGTCGTCCCCTCGCAGCGCTTCTCGGCGCCGGCGCCGGTCGAGGCGTTCTCCGTCTACCGCGGCCTGCGCGTGGTCAACCCCTCGCCCTACATGTACTTCCTCGAGTTCGGCGACTTCGAGATCGCCGGCGCCTCGCCCGAGCCGCTGGTCAAGGTGATCGGCGAGCGGGTCGAGACGCGGCCGATCGCCGGCACCAGGCCTCGCGGCGGCAGCGAGGACGAGGACCGGCGCCGGGCCGAAAGCCTGATCAACGACCCCAAGGAGCGGGCCGAGCACGTGATGCTGGTCGACCTCGGTCGCAACGACCTCGGCCGCGTCTGCGAGTACGGCAGCATCAAGGTCGACGAGCTGATGGTCGTCGAGACCTACTCCCACGTCCTCCACATCGTCAGCCAGGTATCCGGCAAGCTCAAAGAGGGCGTCACCGCCCTCGACGTCCTGCGCTCGGCGCTGCCCGCCGGCACCCTCTCCGGCGCCCCGAAGGTGCGGGCGATGCAGATCATCGACGAGCTGGAGAACGTCAAGCGCGGTGGCTACGGCGGCGCCGTCGGCTACCTCTCCTGGAACGGCGATCTCGACACCGCGATCCACATCCGCACCGCGGTGATCAAGGACGGGCAGGTGCACGTGCAGGCGGGCGGCGGCACCGTCGCCGACGCCAAGCCCGAGTACGAGTGGAACGAGTCGGTGAACAAGGCGCGCGCCATCTTCCGTGCGGTCGAGGTCGCCTGCGAACAGCCGGACTGGGAGTAGATAGTGAGAGTCCTGGTGATCGACAACTACGACTCCTTCACCTACAACCTCGTCCAATACCTGGGCGAGCTCGGGGCGGAGGTGGAAGTCGTGCGCAACGACAAGGCGACGGTCGAGGAGCTGCTGGCGCGCCGGCCGGATCGCCTGGTGGTCTCGCCCGGCCCCTGCACGCCGGCCGAGGCCGGGATCTCCGGTGAGGCGATCAAGGCCTTCGGCGAAGCCGGGACGCCGGTGCTCGGCGTCTGCCTCGGCCACCAGGCGATGGTCGAGGCCTTCGGCGGCCGCGTCGTCCAGGGGGAGCCGATCCACGGCAAGGAGGGGGAAGTCGAGCATGACGGCAAGACGATCTACGCCGGGCTGCCGAGCCCGATGGTCGCCGGCCGTTACCACTCGCTGATCGCCGACGCCGAGCTGCCCGAGGAGCTCGAGCTGAGCGCGCGGCTGGGCGACGTGGTGATGGGAGCGCGCCACCGCGAGCTGCCGGTCGAGGGGGTCCAGTTCCACCCCGAGTCGGTCCTCACCCCGCAGGGCAAGCACCTGTTGGCCAACTTCATAGCCGCCGAAGGCGGCGCATCGGGAGGGGCATAGATGCCTAACGACGTCGTCAGCCGGGCGATCGACGCGGTCTGCGCCGGCGACCACCTGACCGCCGACCACGCCTCGGCGGTCCTCAGCGAGATCATGGAGGGGCGGACCGACCCGATCCAGACGGGGGCGTTCCTGATCGCGCTGCGGGCGAAGGGGGAGACGGTGCCGGAGCTGGTCGGGCTGGCGCGGACGATGCGGGGCCTGGCGGCGCCGGTCGCCACCAAGCGCGACGACCTCGTCGACACCTGCGGCACCGGCGGCGGCCCCTCCACCTTCAACATTTCCACGACGGCCGCTTTCGTCGCCGCCGGCGCCGGCTGCGCGATCGCCAAGCACGGCAACCGCTCCAACACCAGCAAGTGCGGCTCCGCCGACCTGCTCGAGGCGCTCGGGGTGAACGTCGAAATCGAGCCCGAGCAGGTCGGGCGCTGCATCGACGAGGTCGGCTTCGGGTTCATGTTCGCGCCGCGCCACCACGCCGCGATGGCCCACGTGGTCCCGGCGCGCAAAGCGCTCGGGGTGCGGACGATCTTCAACTTCCTCGGCCCGCTGACCAACCCCGCCGGGGCGAACCGGCAGCTGCTCGGCGTCGCCGACCGCCACTACCAGGAGACGATCGCCGAGGCCCTCGTCGCCCTCGGCAGCGTCCGCGCCCTCGTCGTTTCGGCCGAGGACGGGCTCGACGAGCTCTCGCTCGCGGCCCGGACGCGGGTGATCGAGGTCGCCGACGGCCGTACCGCCGAGTGGTTCGTCGAGCCGGGCCAGTTCGGCCTGGCGCCGGCCCCGCTCGACAGCGTCGCCGGGGGCACCCCGGAGGAGAACGCCGCCGTCAGCCGCGCGGTCCTGGCGGGCGAGCCCGGCCCGCACCGCGACCTCGTCCTGCTCAACGCCGCCGCCGCGATCAACGTCGGCGGCCTCGCGGCTGACCTCGAGGAGGGTGTCGCCAAGGCCGCCGCGGCGCTCGACTCGGGCGCGGCAGCCGACGTGCTGGAGCGCCTGAAAGCAGCAACGGCAACCTCCGCCGTCTAGGCTCTAGTCCTTCATCGTGGGAATGATGGATCAGCTCATCGCGGGGGCCCGGGAGGGGGTCGAGGCGCGCCGCGCCGCGCTCTCCCAGGCCGACCTGGAATCGCGGCTCTCGGGACGCCGCGAAGACCGCCCCTTCAACGAGGCGCTGACCCGCCCGGGGCTGTCGGTGATCGCCGAGTTCAAGCGCCGCTCGCCCAGCGCCGGCGCCCTCGCCCCGGAGTCGATCGACCTCGCCGCCCAGGTCGCCGCCTACGAGCGCGGCGGCGCCGCGGCGCTCTCGGTCCTCACCGACGAGCGCCACTTCGGCGGCTCGCTGGCCGACCTGCGCGCCGCCCGCGCCGCCTGCGACCTGCCGATCATCCGCAAGGACTTCATCGTCGACCCCTACCAGCTCTACGAGGCGGCGGTGAACGGCGCCGACGCGGTGCTGCTGATCGTCGCCGCCCTCGGCGACGAGGACCTGCGCTCGCTCTACGGGGAGGCGCGTTCGATCGACCTCGACTGCCTGGTCGAGGTCCACGACGCCGAGGAGCTGGAGCGTGCGCTGGAGGCCGGCGCCGAGGTGATCGGGATCAACAACCGCAACCTCGACGACATGAGCGTCGACATCCAGACGACCTACGAGCTGATGCCCGACGTTCCGGCCGGCAAGACGGTCGTCGCCGAGAGCGGGATCTCCGGTCGCGAGGAGCTGGCCGAGCTCGACCGGGTCGGCGTCGACGCGGTCCTGATCGGCGGCGCGTTGATGACCTCCGCCGACCCCGAGGCAAAGGTCCGAGAGCTGACGGGAAGCGACGAAAGCACCCGCGAACACCTCGTCTGAGCACCCGCACGGCGCCGGGCTGCGATCTTTAGAAAACTTTTGAAGAGCATTTAGGGAGCGGTCACAGCCCTAGGCGATTCTCATCCCATGCCTCAGCAACCTTCCAAACTCCGCAGCCCCTTCTTCTCCGCTTTCCTTGGTGGACTCGTCGTCGCCGTCGTCGGACTGATCGCCATTGCCGCAGGCGTGGTCGATTCCGGCGGCGACACGACGACGACCGTTGCCGCCCCGCTCACCGCTCCCGTCGACGCCAAGTCCGAAGACGGCTCCAGCAACGTCGTCAACCAGATCTACAAGGCCGACGGCGAGGGCGTCGTTTTCATCGAATCCCAGCTCGAAGCGACCGAAAGCGAATTCTTCAACCCCTTCGGCGAACCCGAAGCCGAAGGCGGCGGCGTCGCGACCGGCTCCGGTTTCGTGATCGACGACGAAGGCCACATCCTCACCAACAACCACGTGATCGAAGGCGCCGAAAAGGTGACGGTCAAACTCGGCAAGTCCGAAAAGACCCATTCCGCCGAAGTCATCGGCACCGACCCCGGCACCGACATCGCCCTGCTCGAGGTCGACGCGCCGGCGAAGGAACTGCACCCGCTGACGCTGGGTCACTCCGGCAACGTGGAAGTCGGCGACCCGGTGGTCGCGATCGGCAATCCCTTCGGCCTCGACCGCACCGTGACCAGCGGCATCGTCTCCGCCCTGCAGCGGCAGATCCAGGCGCCGAACGGCTTCTCGATCAACCACGTGATCCAGACCGACGCGGCGATCAACCCCGGCAACTCCGGCGGCCCGCTGATCGACGCCGAAGGGGCAGTGATCGGGATCAACTCCCAGATCGCCACCGGCGGGGGCGGCAACGGCAACGTCGGCATCGGCTTCGCGATCCCGATCGACACGATCCGGGCCGAGATCGAGCAGCTGAAGACGAAGGGTGAAGTCGAGCACGCCTTCCTCGGGATCAGCGGCGGCACGATCACGCCGGAACTGGCCAAGGCGGTCAACCTGCCGGTCGAACAGGGGGTTCTCGTGCAGCAGGTCGTCAAGGACGGTCCGGCTGACAAGGCCGGCCTGGAAGCCGGCAGCACCTCGGCGACGATCAACGGCCAGGAAGTTCGCCTCGGCGGCGACATCATCACCGAAGCCGACGGCAAGAAGGTGAAGAGCATGGACGAACTGGTCGAAGCGATCCAGGACTCCAAGCCCGGCGACACGCTCGAACTGACCTACCTCCGCGGCGGCGACGAAAAGACCGCCGACGTCACCCTCGGGACGCAGCCCAAGAACTCGGAATAGTTCCTGCGTCTCTGGTTTGGACGGACCTGACCCCCCTCCTCACTCAACTTGCTCGGGTGGGGCGGGGGAGGCCGTCCGAGGTTGCTTCTGCCCGAGAAGTACAAGCCGTTCGGAGGGGGGTCAGGTCCGTCTTCACGTACGCTGGGGGTTGTGCGGGTCAAGTTCTGCGGAATCACCAATTTGGACGACGCTGCCGAGGCCGTGCGGCTCGGGGCATGGGCTATCGGGTTGATCCACTTTCACGGCAGTCCTCGGGACGTCGATCGAGCTGTCGCAGCTCAGGTTGCTGCTGCATATCGACGCAAGTGTGAGGTTGTCGGTGTTTTCGTTAACCCGACGCTGGAGGAGGTCGCTCGCGCAGTTGAGGACGAGGGGTTGACGATGGTGCAGCTGAACGGGGCGGAGGGGGCTTCTTTCTGCGGTGAGGTGAAGCGGCGGACGGGTGTGAAGGTCGCGAAGGCCGTGCACGTCGCCAGCGCTGCCGACATCCACGGCGCCGAGGCTTTTCGGACCGATTTCCACCTCTTCGACCGCCGCGCCAAGGGTGAATGGGGAGGAACGGGGCAGAGCTTCGACTGGGAGCTGTTGCGCGGGCATCGCTCGGAAGTGCCGGCGATCCTCGCCGGCGGCCTGCGGCCGGACAACGTCGCGGGCGCGATCGAGATCGTCCATCCGTACGCGGTCGACGTCTCCAGCGGGGTCGAGCTGGAACCCGGGCGCAAGGACCACGCGGCGATGGCGGCTTTCTTCGAGGCGGCCAACACGGTCGGCGCCGAGGCATGAGCACGATCGAGCAGAGGTTCGGCCCCTACGGGGGGCGCTACGTGCCGGAGACGCTGATCCCGGCGCTCGACGAGCTGACCGCGGCCTGGGGGGAGGCGCGCGAGGACGAGTCCTTCATGGCGCGGGTCGAGCAGCTGCGGCGCGACTTCATCGGCCGGCCGACCCCGCTCTACCTCGCAGAACGCCTTTCCGAGCGGGTCGGCTCGCGGGTCTACCTGAAGCGCGAGGACCTCGCCCACACCGGTTCGCACAAGATCAACAACGCCCTCGGCCAGACGCTGCTGGCGGCGCGGATGGGCAAGCCGCGGGTGATCGCCGAGACCGGCGCCGGCCAGCACGGGGTCGCGACCGCTACCGCCTGCGCCCTGCTGGGGCTCGAATGCGTCGTCTACATGGGCACCGAGGACATCCGCCGCCAGGCGCCGAACGTCGAGCGGATGCGGCTGCTGGGGGCCGAGGTGGCGCCGGTCGAGGCCGGGGCGCGGACCCTGAAGGAGGCGGTCAGCGCGGCGATCCGCGACTGGGTCGCCAACGTCGCCACCACCCACTACGTGATCGGCTCCGCCGTCGGACCGGCCCCTTACCCGGCGCTGGTCCGCGACCTGCAGCGGGTGATCGGCGAAGAGGCGCGCGAGCAGGCGCTCGCGGCCGAGGGCGGGCTGCCCGCGCGGGTGATCGCCTGCGTCGGCGGCGGCTCCAACTCGATCGGGATCTTCACCCCGTTCGTCGATGACGCCGAGGTGGCGCTGGTCGGGGTCGAGGCGGCGGGGGAGGGGCTCGAGAGCAAGCGCCACGGCGCCTCGCTGCAGGCCGGGACGACCGGCGTCCTCCACGGCTCGCTCTCCTCGATCATCGCCGACGAGGAGGGGCAGATCCTCGAGGCGCACTCGATCTCCGCCGGCCTCGACTACCCCGGCGTCGGCCCCGAGCACGCCTACCTGCGCGACAGCGGCCGTGCCACCTACGTCGGCGTCACCGACGAGCAGGCGCTGGCGGCCTTCGCCGAGCTCTCGCGCCTGGAGGGGATCATCCCCGCCCTGGAGTCCTCGCACGCGATCGCCTGGCTGCTGGAGAACACCGGCGAGGACGGCTTCGACGTCCTCTGCCTCTCCGGTCGCGGCGACAAGGACATGGCCGAGGCGACGGCTCGTTTGAAGCCGCCGAGTGAGGTGCTGCCGTGAGCGGTGTGGGGGGGAGCCGGGGGAGTCTCGGCGGGCAACCGCGGGGAGGGCCCGGCGCGACTCCCCCGGCTCCCCAGCCCATCGCCGGGGAGGAGCGGATAGCGGCGGCTTTTGCTCTCGCGCGAGAGGAGGGGAGGGCGGCGCTGATGCCCTACATGATGGCCGGGTATCCCGACCGGGATACCGGACTGGCCGTTGCCGAGGCATATGCCGACTCGGGGGCGGACTTGGTCGAGCTTGGAGTGCCTTTTTCCGATCCGCTCGCCGACGGTCCGGCGATCCACGCAGCTGCGACGAAGGCACTGGAGGAAGGCGCCACCCTGGCGACGGCGCTGGAGGTCTGCCGGGCGATCTCCGATCGCGTGCCGGTCGTCTTCATGGCCTACGCCAACATGGTCCTCGCCCACGGTGGCGCCACCGAGTTCGCCCGCCTGGCCCGCGCCGCGGGAGCGGCGGGGGCGATCGTCCCCGACCTGCCGCTCGACGAGGCGGGCGAGGTGCGCGAGGCGTTCGCCGCCGAGGGGCTGGCGCTGGTGCCGCTGCTGGCGCCGACGACGCCAGGCGAGCGGCGGCGGCAGATCTGCGAGGCCGCCCGCGGCTTCGTCTACGTCGTCTCCACCGTCGGCACCACCGGCGAGCGGGCGGAGGTGCCGCCGGCGCTGACGGAGCTGGTCGAGGCGACGAAGGCGGAGGCGAGGACGCCGGTCGCCGTCGGCTTCGGGATCGGCAATCCGCAGCAGGCCGCGGTGGTGGGCCGGATCGCCGACGGGGTGATCATCGGCAGCCGTCTCGTCCGCGCCGCCGGCGAGGGCGGCTCACCTGAGGGCGCCGCCGACGCGGTTGCCTCTTTCCTCAGCGAGACCCGGGAAGCCCTTACGGCCGGCCGTTCCACCGGATCGATCCACTCCTAGCTTCCCGCTAGAAGATGCACTGCTGGAAGCCGTAAGCCTCGGCCGCCTTGACGGCTTCTCCAAATGGACTCTGGTGGATGGCTTTCTCGGGCGACCTTTCTGCGACCCCGAGGGCGACTTCGTATTCCGTGACTATGTTTTCGATCTGCGCTCGGTCGGCCTTGGGAGCATCTAGCTGGTCGATCTGTTCGATGATTTCGGCATAGATCGGCAGGACGGTCAGTTCGAGAATCTTGACCTGGTCCGGGGAGGAGAGCTTTTCCGCGTCTAGTTTCTTCAGCTCAGAAGCGACAGCTTCGTCCTTTTTGATCGTCCCGTCTTCGCAGATCTCTTCCGCTTGAGCGAGGAATAGAGCTTTTGAGGGGGCACTCGAGTCCTTTTCGGCGATCGCCGTTTCAGAACGCTGACTGGTTTCCGATGCGGTCGAGCCGCTACTTCCACAGCCGGCCGAGATCGCGACGGTCAGCGAGGCCGTCAGGCAGAGCACCGCGATGCTTATCCCTTTCACCTGCATTCCTCCATCGTTTGGATCGACGGCTAGAGATTAGTCAAAAGAGTTGATCAAAAGTGGTTGGCTACCCTCGGGGCCGGTCGTTCCACCGGAACGATCCAATAGGATGCCCCGCGATATGAGCATGGTCGTCTCACTCTTCCTGGCGATCACCGCGATGGTGATCGGCTACGCCGCCTTCGGCCAAGGCGGCGGCGTCGCCGGCCTGATCTTCTTCGGCGTGCTGCTGATCGGCGCGGCGATCCGCGTCGCCGCGCCGAGCAAGTCTTAGAACCTCAGCTCAGGTCAGAGGCTGCAGGTTTCGATTCCGTAAGCTGCCGCGGCTTTGTCGACCGCATCGAAGGGGTCTTTCTTCGTCGATTTGACGGGTTCGGATTCAACGGTGCTCAGCGCTGATTCGAAGTCGCTCACCATCTTTTCGACTTCAGCCTTGCCCTCCTCCGGCACTCCGAGTTCGCCCAGTTGCTCGACGATGCTCCCGTAGGAAGGAAGAATGGTTTCTTCGACGAGTTTTTCGATTTCTTTGGGATTCGAGCCCGCTCCTTTCTTAAGGGCCGCGGAGACAGCCTGTTCCTTCTCCTTCAACCCCTTGGTGCAGATCTGCTCGGCCTGTTTGACGAATTCCGCTTTGGTCAGCGGGGCCGCGGCCTCTTCCGCTGCCGCATTGGTGCTGTCGCCACTCCCGCAGCCGGCGAACACCGCCATTGCCAGCAGGCACAACCCAGCAAGACCTATGACTCCTCTCCCGTTCACATCAACCCCCATCCGATCCGTGTACGGAGGGGAGACTAATCAAAAACTCTCGCTTATTTAAATCTAATTTACGACCTGTGTCACTCGAGAACCCGTGCTGACGCGGTCGCGATCAGGCTCTAGTAGCGATTACCTGCAGGTATTCCGGCTGGACCACGAGGGCGCGGTCGCCGCCGACGCTGAGCTCCTCAAGGACGGCCTTCAGATCGGTGGTCAGAGCCTCCTCACCCTCGCTGCCGACCGCTTCGTAGGCCGATTTGACCGGCCCGAAGTAGCTGCGGAAGAACTCCAGGTAGTGGTCGGCGGAGCGGAAGGCCTGGCGCGATTTCAA
The DNA here is from genome assembly GCA_036277955.1 of Solirubrobacterales bacterium. Lineage (GTDB taxonomy): Bacteria > Actinomycetota > Thermoleophilia > Solirubrobacterales > 70-9 > VAYN01. Next base: position 19,165 of record DASULV010000037.1, read on the forward strand.
GCGCTCGGCGCGCAGGTCGGTGACCGAGTCGCCGAAGAGGCCTCTGACGTGGTCCTCGGCGCCCCAGAGCACCGGCGGGGTGAAGCCGGGCGGCGGCCCGCCGGTGTGCTTGACGATCGTCGCGAAGAAGTCCTGCAGGCCTCCGTCCGGGCACCAGCTCGCGACCCCGATCCGGCCCCCTGATCTGGTCACCCGCAGGAGCTCGTCGGCGCCCTGCTGCTGGTCGGGGGCGAACATGACGCCGAAGATCGACATCGTGACGTCGAACTCGCCGTCATCGAAGGGCAGGTTCTGGGCGTCGGCCTCGACGAACTCGACGTCGAGCCGTTCAGCCGCCGCCCGTTCGCGTCCCCGCTCCAGGAGAGCCGGCACGAAATCGGCCCCAGTCGCCCGCGTCCAGGTGCGCCGCGCCGCGGCGATCGCGCCGTTGCCGCTGCCGCAGGCGACGTCGAGGACCCGCTCGTCGGGAACGAGATCGAGGGCCTCGGCGAGCTTCTCGGAGACCGGGACGACTAGATGGGCGACTTCGGCGAAGTCGCCTTTCGCCCAGGTCGCCTGCTGGACTGCGGTGGCTGCTTGGAAATCCGGTGCGTCGTTCATGCCGGCCAGCCTCTCACGTGAAGAAGCGTTTGGCTATCTCCAGCATTCCGAGGTCGACCTGCTTGACTTTGACCGCCTCCTCCAGCGGCACCGAGTTCATCTGGGTGCCGTGAATCGCCGCCATGCGACCGAATTCGCCGGCTTTGACCATCTCGTAGGCGTGGGCGCCGTACATCGTCGCGAGGATGCGGTCGGTCGAGGTCGGGGTGCCGCCGCGCTGCACGTGGCCGAGGACGGTGACCCGGGTCTCGTAGCCGGTCAGGCGCTCGAGCTCGTGGGCCAGGGCGGCGCCGATGCCGCCGAGGCGGGGGTAGCCGTATTCGTCGGAGTCCTTGATCGGCTGGATCAGCCGTTCCTCGCCGCTGGCGAAGGCGAGCTTGGCGCCCTCGGCGACGACGATGATCGAGAAGTCCTTCCCCCGCTTGTGGCGGCGGGTGACGTCGTGGCAGATCTCCTCGACGGTCGTCGTCTGCTCGGGGATGACGATGCAGTCGGCGCCGCCGGCGATCCCGGCGTAGGCGGCGATCCAGCCGGTGTTACGGCCCATCACCTCGACGACCATGATCCGGTTGTGCGACTGGGCGGTGGTGTGGAGGCGGTCGATCGCGTCGGTCACCACCTGCACGGCGGTGTCGAAGCCGAAGGTGAAGTCGGTGCCGCCGACGTCGTTGTCGATCGTCTTCGGGACGCCGACCAGCGGCAGGCCGCGCTCGGCGTGGAGCTGGCGGGTGATCTCCATCGTGTGCTCGCCGCCGATCGCGATCACGGCGTCGAAGCGATGTGTCTCGAAGGCCGCGGCGACCTCGTCGACCGCGTCTTCGCGGATCGGCTCGTAGCTGGAGGTGCCGAGGATCGTCCCGCCCTGGTGGAGGATCCCGGTGACCTGAGCCATGCCCAGCGGCGAGTAGTCGTTCTCGGCGAGGCCGCGGTAGCCGCGGCGGATCCCGACGGATTCGTCGCCCTGCTGCATCGCCGAGCGGGCGACGGCGCGGATCACCGCGTTCAGCCCCGGACAGTCGCCCCCTGCGGTCAGTACCCCGATGCGCATGGCTTCCGAGTTTAGGATCGCTTCCCGTGCGCCGCCTTCAAGCCCTTTGCCTGGTCGCCTGTGCGGCCGTCGCCGTCGCCGCGGGAGGTTGCGGCGAAGGCGGGGCGCAGAGCGGCGCGACCGTCTCCGTCTACGTGGTGGCGCCGTTGTGCGAGGAAGCGCGCCGGGAGGTTGACGACGCCGGTCGCAGGGCGGGCGACCTCAAGGTGCGAGTGCTCTGTCAGCGCCGGGTGGAAGGCGGCGGACAGGCGGATCTCGCTCTGGCGGGCGTCGCCGCGCGGCGCGCGACCGAGGACTCGAGCTCGGTCGCCTTTCTCGTCGCTCCCGGCCCGGCCGCGGCCTTCACCAAGACGATCGTCGAAACCGCCGATGTCGCCTGGGTGGAGACGGGCTCCGCCGCCGCCCCCGTGGGCCGGATCCTCCGGGCTCTCGAAGGGAGCGGCGACTCGCCCCGCGAGGCCGTCCTAGACGAGGTCGGCTAGAGCCTCGTCCAGCCGCGGGTGCTTGAACCCGTAGCCGAGCTCCTGCGTGCGTTTCGGCAGGACGCGCTGGCCGCCGCGGAGGACGTGACCGAACTCGCTGCCGAATTTGAGGTCGAGCACGAAGCCCGGCACCGGGGCGATCGCCGGTCGGTTGACGGCGCGGCCGAGTGCCTTTGAGAACTCCTTGTTCGTCACCGGTTCGGGCGCGGTGGCGTTGACCGCGCCGCTGACCCGATCGTTGTCCAGCGCCCAGAGCAGGATCCCCACCTCGTCCTCGATGTGGATCCAGGAGAAGTACATCTTGCCGCCGGCGAGCGGGCCGCCGACGCCGAGCTTGAAGGGCGTCAGCATTTCCTTCAGCAGGCCGCCCTGGTCGGTCAGCACCAGGCCGGTGCGGACGACGACGACGCGGACGCCGGCGTTGTCGAGCTCGTGCGCCGCCTGCTCCCAGGCCTGCGGGACCTCGGAGATGAAGCCGCTGCCGGGCGCCGAGCTCTCGTCGAGCTCCTCGTCGCCGCGGTCGCCGTAGTAGCCGATCGCCGACTGGCTGACCAGTACCCGCGGCCGCCGTGACTCCTCCAGCGCCTCGATCGCCTGTGCGAGGTTGTGGGTCGCCTGGCGGCGGCTCTCCATGATCCGCTGCTTGGACTCCTCGGTCCAGCGCTGGTCGACCTGCTCGCCGACCAGGTTGACGACGCCGTCGACGCCCTCGAAGGCGGCGGGGTCGGGCCGTTCCAGGGTCGGCTCCCACTTGTGCCAGGTGACGCGGGGGTTGGATGAGCGGGCGCGTCCGGGGTCGCGGCTGAGGCCGACGACGTCGTCGCCGCGGGCGAAGAGGGCGTCACACAGAGCAGAGCCGATCGTGCCGGTGGCTCCGGTGACGAGGACCCGCACGGCTAGCTCTCCACCGCCGTGAAGGTGCCGGTCTCCTCGTTGAGCCGGGCGATCCCGTCCCGCTTCGCCTCCTCGACCACCGCTTCGGCGACTTTCGGCGCCACTTCGCGGTTGAAGACGCTGGGGATGATGTAGTCCTCGGCCAGGTCCTCCTCGGAGACGGCCATCGCGATCCCCTTGGCGGCGGCGAGCTTCATCTCCTCGGTGATGCTGGGAGCGCCGGCGTCGAGGGCGCCGCGGAAGATGCCGGGGAAGGCGAGCACGTTGTTGATCTGGTTCGGGAAGTCGGAGCGCCCGGTGGCCATGATCCGCACGTAAGGCGCCGCCTCCTCGGGCATCACCTCCGGCGTCGGGTTGGCCATCGCGAAGACGATCGCGTCGTCGTTCATCTTCCCCAGGGACTCGGGCTGGATGATCCCGGGGCCGGAGAGGCCGACGAAGATGTCCATGCCCTCGATTACGTCGTCGGGCTCGCCCTGGATCAGGTCCGGGTTGGTCGTCTCGGCGTACCAGCGCTTGGCCTCGTTCATCTCGCCCGATTCGTAGTCCTCGCGCTTGGTCGAGACCGCGCCCTTGCGGTCGCAGCCGACGATCTGGGTGATCCCGGAGGCGAGCATCATCTTCGTCACCGCTACCCCGGCGGCGCCGAGGCCTACCACCAGCACCCGCAGCTGCTCGATCGGTTTGCCGGTGATTTTCAGGGCGTTGAAGAGAGCGGCCATCGTCACCACCGCGGTGCCGTGCTGGTCGTCGTGGAAGACCGGGATGTCGATCGACTCCTTCAGCCGGTCCTCGATCTCGAAACAGCGCGGGGCGGAGATGTCCTCGAGGTTGATGCCGCCGAAGGTGGGGGCCATCAGCTCGACCGCGCGGACGATCTCGTCGGCGTCCTGGGTGTCGAGGCAGATCGGGAAGGCGTCGACGCCGGCGAACTCTTTGAACAGCATGCACTTGCCCTCCATCACCGGCATCGCCGCCTCGGGGCCGATGTTGCCGAGGCCGAGCACGGCGCTGCCGTCGGAGACGACCGCGACCGTGTTCTTCTTGATCGTGTACTCGAAGGCCTTGCTGCGGTCGGCGTGGATGTCCATGCAGACGCGGGCGACGCCGGGCGTGTAGGCCATCGAGAGGTCGTCGCGCGTTTTCACCGGGTACTTGTTGCGCATGTCGATCTTGCCGCCCCGGTGCATCTGCATCGTGCGGTCGACGTAGTCCAGGACCCGCGCGCCCCGCGTCGACCCGATCGCCCGCAGGATCTTCTCCCAGTGGTCCCGGTCGGCCGCGTCGATCGTGAACTCGCGCACCCGTTTTCCCTCCGGCCCGGCGCCCGGCACCAGGTCGACCCCCTGCAGCTGCCCGCCGGCCTCGGCGATCGCCGCCGTCAGCCGCCCGAGCGGCTCCTGGCGGGCATCGAGCTCGACCCGAATCGTGACGCTGTACTGGGCGCTGACAGCCATGGGCGGCTATCGAATCAGATTGGCGGCCTCGGCTCGGCTGCCGATCTTCCCAATAGGATCGTCGACCGATGAAGAGACGGCGGATCGCAGGGGCCGCTCTGGTCGTGTTGCTGGTAGCGCTGCTGCCCGCGAGCACCGGGGCGGCGGGGTTGCAGAAGGCGAGGTTCGAAGGTGTCGGCGCCTCCTTCAAGCTGCGGGCCGGCAACGGTTACACCGCCTGGGTCTCCGCCTACTCCCTCCGTCGCGACGGCAAGGGATGGATCTCGATCGCGATCGTCGGCGATCGTGCGGCCGCGTTCTACCGGGCGCCGGCGCGGGTGACGGGGGAACCGGCGAGAGACGCGACGGCCACCGCGCTCGAAGCCGATCTGGGAAGGCTCGGGAGGGTGGACCTGCTGCTCGAACGCTCCGGGGTCGAAAAGACCGTGCGCTGGAAGTGCGGCGGTCCGAAGGTGACCTACGAACCGGGCGTCTACCGCGGAGTATTCGAATTCAAAGGCGAGGACGGCTACACGAGCGCGAGCGCGAGCGAAGTTTCCTTGGACCCGATGCCCTTCTTCCCCGCCACCGGCTGCGGCAGCAGCGGTCACGGTGAAACGTGGGGTCCGGGCATCCCGGGGGCGCGGCTGAAAGGCCTCTCCTTTGCCCACGACCGGATCCTCACCTTCCAGGTGAACAAGAACAACCGGCGCTCACGGGTGGTCTACAGCGCTTCGGTGCACGAGCAGCGCGACGGGATCCGCATCTACCGGACGATCCAGGGCACGGCGGGACCGGGTGCCTTCAGCTTTGACCGGGACCTCGACAGCGCCACCCTCAGACCCCCCGCGCCTTTCTCCGGCAGCGCCACCCTTCGCCGCGACCCCGACTCGCTGCTGGCGGGTTGGCAGGGCAACCTGCAGCTCACCTTCCCCGGTCACACCATCCCGCTCGCGGACCCGGGCGTCCACGTGAGCCTGGTCCACGCCCACCTCACCGGCGGCGACAGCGGCTCAGTCGTAATCGGCTTCTGACGGTGTCGTGGCGAGGGCGAGGCGTTCGGCTCGGTTTCCTGGCGCTATGCGCCGTGCTCTTCGCCGCAGGCACCGCGACGGGGGCGCCCCGTCGTCATGACCACCCGTCGAGGCCCTACCTGACCCCGGAGTTCGAGGTTCCCGCCACCAACGGCTACCGCGTCGACGTCTTCGGGATCCCGGCGAGCCGCCGAGACCCCGCGCGCGTGGGGATCTTCGCCTGGAACGAGACCTCTGCAACCTCCTACCTGGGGCCGGGCAAGGTCGAGGATGGCCGTATCCGCGCCAGCCTCGGCCGTTTCGGCAAGGTCGACGTCCACTTCCAGCGCGGCGGGAAGCGGTGGGTCCGATCTCTCTGCGGGCGCGATCCGCTGCTCTTCGCGACCGGAACCTACGCGGGCACCGTGGAATTCGAAGGGGAGGGGGGATTCACCCAGGCTCTCGCTCCCGAACTCGAAGCCGAACCGCTCTACCACGCGCCTGGGGAGTGCGTCGCCGTGGGAGAAGGCTACGGAGGAATGCCCGGGGTCCACCTTCAGGTGCTCTCCCGCTACGGGACGACGGTCGTGGTGCAGAACACCCCAGGTGGAGCGGTCCGCTACAACGCCTTCGCCGAGAACCGCATCGGCCGGATCGAGATCAGCCGCACGGTAGAAGTCATCGGACCGTCGACGGGATTCCAGTGGAGCCCGAACCTGAAACGCGCAACCGTCATCCCACCTGCCCCTTTCTCGGGGACCGCGACCTACCAGGCGCTCGGCGGCAGGGTCACGCACTGGGAAGGAAACCTGAAGGTCGATTTCCCAGGGTTCCCCGACTACCCCCTCACTCGGGGACCGTCGCTGACGAAATTCACCCACGGCGACTGCCACATCTACTTGCCACCCTCGGCCGACCCGCATCCGCCGGTCGGCTGTTACTAAGGGAGCGAGTCGGGTGGTCCTGTCGACTCACCGTCCTGCGCTTTCGAAGCGGCAGATCGAAGAAGAGCCCACGCGGGTCGTTGGTGACCTCGCGCGGGCTCTTGGGACGGGCGCTTCTGGGAGTTAGTGGCGGGCGAAGGGGTCGATGTAGAGGTCGTCTACCTGCCACTGGCCGCCGCTGCCGAGCGGGGTGATCCGGATCTGGATCGCGCTCGGGATCACGGTGCCGACGATGGTCGAGAGGCTGAGAACCGTCGACATCTGCTGGGAGGGGGCCCAGGTCGAGTCGCCGTAGACGGTGCTGACCGTCTTCGTGCGGACCAGGCCGAGCAGCGCGTAGGTCGCTTCCACCCGCAGCCCGGAGCTCGGATCGCCGCTGTTGCGGGCGACGAGGCGGAAGCTCGGCGTGTCGAGCGACATGCAGATCGGCGGGCTGACGGCGGTGCTGCCGGCGGGCAGCGCCAGCGAGCGGGTGTCGCTTGCACCGTTCAGCGAGAACGACTCGTTTCCGTCGACAGCTTTGGCGCCGCCGCCCAGGTACCAGCCCTGGCCGCCGGCCTCGAAGCCGCCGTCGGGGGCGAGCACGTATGAGTGCTGGTCGCCCCAAGGCTTGAACACCTGCTGCGCGCCGGTGTAGTTACAGGCCTGCGCCGCCCCTGCCGAGACGATCGCGATGGCAAGCGCTGCCGCGGTGATCGCGATGAGCTTGCGGATCGATTTCACTGGCAAACCTCCTCATTGCAGGCCAAAAAGCCTGGTCGGAAAACCAAGCTGGCGGTCGAGCCATCTCGCCGGGCGAGACCTCTGACTTTGCGTCCCTGCCTCGCGACAGGTTTGCCCTTATTCAGCTCACTGCTTTGCTTATGTGGGCGAGGAATCGGCCCGGAGGAGGTGCGGCTAAACCCTCTTGGACTGGGTGTCTAGTTAATTTCGGGTGTCGCTTCCGGGAGAAAATTGGGAAACCCCCTCATTTACGAGTCCTGAGCGGCCGATATATGCGGCAGCCCGCCGAGGGCAGCCGACCATGGAATCCGCAGCTCCCGCAAGCGACACCCAGCAGCTCTTCGCGCGTGGCAGGACGCGTGCCCAGATCCGCGCCGAAGGCCGCGAGCGCGCGGTCGAACAAGGGACCGCCCTGGCCTTCCTCGCCGCCGCCGCGGCGATGGCCGTGTTTCTCGAGTCGCCCCGCGCGCTCGACCTCGGCACCCTCGCCGTCCTCGTCGTTTCTTACGTGGTCGCCTGCCGCGCCAAGTTCGACATCGCCGATGGCTACACGGTGCCGACCGAGTTGGTGTTGGTGCCGATGCTGTTCCTCCTGCCGACCCCGACAGTGCCGCTGGTCGTCAGCCTCAGCTGGCTGCTCGGGCGCCTGATCGACTACGCCAGCGGCCGCACCAGCGTCCACCGCGCCTTCCACGTCTTCGGCGACTGCTGGCACGCCGTCGGCCCGGCGCTGGTGATCTCCCTGGCCGGCGCCCAGGTTTTTTCCTGGGATTCCTGGCCGGTGTACGTGCTGGCGCTGGGGGCGCAGTTCGCCTTCGACTTCATCGCCGCGGCGGTGCGCGCCCGGCTGATCGACGGCGCTTCGCCGGCCGGCGTCCTGCGGATGATCGCGCCTGTATATGGCCTCGACGCCGCCCTGGCGCCGGTCGGCCTCCTCGCCGCCGGCGTGGCGGTCACGACCAGCCCGGCGATCTGCCTGCTGGTGATCCCGCTCGCCGGGGTCCTCTCCGTTCTCTCACGCGAGCGCCAGACCCGGATCGACCAGGCCCTCGCGCTCAGCGAGGCCTACCAGGGCACCGCGCTCCTGCTCGGCGACGTGGTCGAGGCCGACGACGCCTACACGGGCAGCCACAGCCGCGGCGTCGTCGAGCTCTCGCTCGCGGTCAGCGACCGCCTCGGCCTCGGCTTCGGGCAGCGCCGCAACGTCGAGTTCGCCGCCCTCCTCCACGACGTCGGCAAGATCGCCGTCCCCAACGAGATCATCAACAAGGAAGGCCCGCTGGACGACGCCGAGTGGAAGGTGATGAAGCAGCACACGATCGAGGGCGAGCGGATGTTGAAGCGGATCGGCGGCGTGCTCGCCGAGGTGGGCAGGATCGTCCGCGCCTCGCACGAGGACTTCGACGGCTCCGGTTACCCCGACGGGCTGGCCGGTGAGGAGATCCCGGCGGAGGCCCGGATCGTCACCTGCTGCGACGCCTTCAGCGCGATGACGACGACGCGCTCCTACCGCAAGGCGATGGACACCGAGGCGGCACTCGCCGAGCTGCGCCGCTGCGCCGGCACCCAGTTCGACCCGCAGGTCGTCGCCGTCCTCGTCGGCCTGGTCGAAGCCGGCGAGGTCTGAGCCGGCGCTCCGCGGGGGCGCCTCGTAGAGTGGGCGCCCGATGCCCGCCGACGCACCCCAGCTCTTCCTGATCGACGGCAACAGCCTCGCCTACCGCGCCTTCTTCGCCCTGCCCGAGTCGATCGGGACCAGCGACGGGCGGCCGACCAATGCCATTTACGGCCTTGCTTCGATGCTCGTGAAAATCATCGACGAACACCATCCGCAGGGGGTGGTGGTCGCCTGGGACGCCGGTTACAGCGGCCGCGAGGTCACCTACGACCTCTACAAGGCCCAGCGCAAACCGCGCCCCGACCTGCTGCGCGAGCAGTGGCCGCACCTGATGCCGCTGGTCGAGGCCTTCGGATATACGAACGTCAAGGTCGACGGCTACGAGGCCGACGACGTCATCGCTTCGCTGGTCAAGCAGGCGCGCGAGCAGGGGATCGAGGTGATGGTCGTGACCGGCGACCGCGACGCCTACCAGCTGGTCGACGAGGGCGTGCGGGTGATGAGCACCTCGCGCGGGATCACCGAGACGAAGATCTACGACCGCGCCGCGGTCGAGGAGCGCTACGGGGTGCCGCCGGGGCTGATCACCGACCTGATGGGGCTGCGCGGCGACACCTCCGACAACATCCCCGGCGTCCCCGGGATCGGCGAGAAAACCGCGACCCAGCTCCTGCAGCAGTTCGGGACGCTGGAGGGAGTCCTGGAAAACGTCGACCAGGTCTCGGGCAAAAAACGCAAAGAGAACCTCACCGAGCACGCCGAGGACGCGCGCCTCTCGAAGCAGCTGGCGACGCTGCAGTACGACATCGAGACCGGCGTCGACCTCGGCGCGGCGATGGCGAGCGAGCCCGATCGCGGCGCCCTGCGCGAGTTCATGCGCGAGTTCGAGCTGCGGGCGGTGATGGAGCGGCTGGAAGAAGCGCTGCCGGAGGGCGCGGCGGTGCCGGGCCGCAGGGTCGAGACCGAGCTCGAGGTCGAGGCGGTCGAGGGCAAGCCGGGGGACCTGGGGGAGGGGCCGATCGCCCTCGGGATCGCCGGCGACCGCTGGGCCGCGGCCGAAGCCGACCGTGTCCTCGCCGGCACCTCCAGCCTCGACGAGCTCGCGGTCGCCCTCGACGGCAAGCCCTTCGCCGCCCACGACGCCAAGTCGCTCGGTGGCGGCCGCCACGGCCTCCTCGCCGCGGCGGCGCGGGAGGGGGTCGAGCCGCGGCTCGAGCACGACACGATGGTCGCCGCCTACCTGCTGGAGCCGCAGCGCCGCACCTATGACCTTGTCGAGCTCGCCGCCGACGCCGGGATCGGCCTCGCCGAGGGCGCCGACGCCGGCAAACCCGAGGAGGACGACGGCCAGATGGCGCTCGGCGAGGAGCTGGAGCCGGGGCTCGACCCGGCCGAGGAAGCGCGCCTCGTCGCCGCGCTGGCCGCGGTGCAGGCGCCGCGGATCGAGGAGCTCGGCCTGGAGCAGCTGCTGCGCGAGGTCGAGCTGCCGCTGGTCGGGGTGCTGGCGGCGATGGAGCGCGAGGGGCTGAAGCTCGACGCGAAGCGCCTGGCCGAGGTCGGCGCCGGCTTCGGCGAGCGCATCGACACCCTGGAAAAGGAGATCTACGAGCTGGCCGAAGAGGAGTTCACGATCGGCTCGCCCCAGCAGGTCGGCCGCATCCTCTTCGAGAAGCTTGGCCTGACCCGCAAGCGCCGCGGCAAAACCGGCTTCTCGACCGATGCTCGCGTCCTCGCCCAGATCCGCGACGAGCACCCGATCGTCGAGAAGATCGAGCAGTGGCGGGAGCTGACCAAGCTCAAGAACACCTACCTCGACTCGCTGCCGGAGCTGATCGACCCCGAGACCGGCCGCGTCCACACCACCTTCAACCAGGCCTCGACCACCACCGGCCGCCTCTCCAGCACCAACCCGAACCTGCAGAACATCCCCATCCGCACCGAGATCGGCCGCCCGGTCCGCGCCTGTTTCGTCGCCGAGGAGGGAGCCCGCCTGCTCTCCGCCGACTACAGCCAGGTCGAGCTCCGCGTGCTCGCCCACGTCGCCGACGAGGTCGTCCTCAAGGACGTCTTCCGCGAGGGCGAAGACGTCCACGCAGCCACCGCCGCCGAGGTCTTCGAGATCGACCGCGGCGAAGTCGACGTCGGCCAGCGCTCGAAGGCGAAAATGGTCAACTTCGGGATCGTCTACGGGCTGACCGGGTTCGGTCTCGCCGACCGCCTCAACATCCCCCGCAAGGAGGCCGAGGAATTCGTCGCCCGCTACCTCGAGCGCTTCCCGGCCGTGCGTGCCTTCCGCGAACAGGTGATCGAGCAGGCCCAGGAGGAGGGCTTCGTGACGACGTTGATGGGCCGGCGCCGGCCGATCCCCGAGCTGCGCTCGGGCAACCCGAACACCCGCCGCCTCGGCGAGCGGCTCGCTGTCAACACGGTGATCCAGGGCACCGCCGCCGACATCATCAAGGTGGCGATGGTGCGCTGCCAGCGGGCTCTGCGGGAGGCCGGGGGGGAGACCCGCCTCGTCCTGCAGATCCACGACGAGCTCCTCTTCGAGGGCCCGCCGTCGGAGATGGAAGCGGCGGCCGAGCTGGTGGAGCGCGAGATGTGCGCCGCCTACCCGCTCGATCCGCCGCTGGAGGTCGACGTCGGCGTCGGCTCTGACTGGCTCAACGCCAAGTAGCCGCCGCGCCGGCGCTGCCGTCTAGGCCTCTTTGCCCGACAGCTCGACCTCCTCGAAGGTCGCCTGGCCGTTAGCGACCCTCAACTCAGCCTCCTCGACGACGGCGCCGGGAACCAGCTCCGCGGTGGTGCAGGCGCGGTCCTCGTTGTCGTCGCTCTCGTCCCCGCTGTCGGGACCGGAGTTGTCACTGCCGGGGCCGGAGTTGTCGCCCCCGTGGTCGTCGCCCGGCTCGACCTCACCGGAGCCCGGCCCCTCGCTGCTGGCCGAAGCGGCGGAGTGGTCCTCGCACTCGATCTCGGTCCCGTCAGTCACGAGGCCGGAGACCGTGTCGCCGCCGAAGAGGTCGATTACGAGTTTGCCGCTTTCGGTATCGAACGAGGCGATCGTGCCGGCCTGCTCGCTGCCGTCCATCGTCCCGTCGTCGTCGCTGTCGTGGTCGCGCGGGTCGTCGCCGGCGAGGAACTCGGCCCGGTTGCGCAGGTGGTCGCGGTCCTGGTCCAGGCGCGCCTGATTCACCTTCAGCGAGAGGTGGTGCCGCTTCTCCCAGCGATCGGGGATGCGGTCGTGGTTTCGGTCCTTGGCGGCCGCCAGGCCCGGCATGGCCAGGAGCGCGAGCGCACCGAGCGCCAGCGCGAACCAGGTCATCCCGAGGCGAGCTCGCTGTCCTTTATTGCGGGTCATGCCATTCCTCCTGAGTTCGAAAGTTCAACAACTGGTTGCTGCTTCAACCCGAGGGGAGGACGAAGATCACGCGGCTATGGACTTGCATCCGATCCGCTGGTGTCATAGCTGCCGCTGAGGTCGCCGCCGCCGCTCGTTCCGCTGCTGTCGTCGGAGCCGCCGCCCGAGTCGGAGCCGCCGCTGCCGCTGTTGTCCTCGCTCAGGGTCGGTTCGGCGCCGGCGATCGGCTCGCTCTCGATCTCGCCGCCGCCGGGCCCGGAGCTGCCGCTGTCGCCACCGCTGGTGAAGCCGTCGTCGCTGCCGGACCCGCCCGAGGTGCCTCCGTCGTCGCTGCCGGACCCGCCGCTGCCGCTGTCACCGGAGCCGCTGCCCGAGCGCGAGTCGTCACCGCCGTCGTCGTCGCTGCGGCCGCCGTGACGGTCGCCCGCGCCGGAGGTGGAGCTGGGGCCGGGGCCGCCCGAGCCGCTGCCGGAGTGTCCCGAGCCGCCCGAGTGCGAGCCCTCGCCCGCGGATCGGCTCTCGCCGGAGCCGCTGCGGTCGCCGTCGCCGAGCGCGCTGTCGCCGTCGCCGGAGCTTCCGCGGCCGCTGCTGTCATCGCCTGGGGCGCTGCCGCGATCTCGGCTGTGGTCGTCAGGCAAAGCGCTCTGTTCGGTCGCGGGGCGCGTCGATCCGCCGGTGCCGAGGTGCCTGCCGCCGGCCAGCGGTGCGGCCGCGGCGGTTTCCGGCGCGGTGCGGTGGCCGCGATGGTGGTCGACCGCGACCCCGGCGCCGACGGCTCCGACCACCAGCACGGTCGCCATCCCCGCCTTGACCGCTCCGCCCCCGAGGGCGACGGCGCCGCCGGCCGCGCCGGCTTCGCCGCCGTGATCGGCCAGCGCCCGCAGCACCGGCCACGGGACAAGCAGGCCGAAGCCCTCGCGCAGCGCCGCCCGTGCCCGGAAGATCGCCTGCCGGGCGGCGCCGCCGCTGACCCCGAGCGCCGCCGCGATCTCCTCGTGGCTGAGGCCTTCCAGCTCGCGCATCACCAGCGCCGCCCGCTGGGTCTCGGGCAGGGCGCGGAGCCGCTCCATCAGCTCGCGCAGCTCCTCCCGCGCCTCGACTTCGGCGGCGGCGCTGCGGGCTCCCGGCAGCGCCTCGGTCAGCTCGGCCGTGGCCGGCGCCCGGTCGCGCAGGTCGTTCAATGCCGTGTTGCGGACGATCCGGTAGAGCCAGGGCCGAAGTTCGATCTCTGCCTCGGACCCCCGCAGCGCCATCAGCGCCTTCGAGAAGGCGTCCTGGGTGACGTCCTCGGAACGACCGCCTACGATCGCGGCGGCGAAGCGGTCGAGCGGGCGCCGGTAGCGCCGCACGATCTCCTCGAAGGCGGCGTCGTAGCCGTCGCGGACGAGGTCGACGAGCCGGCGGTCGGGCTGCGCCCGGAGGACCGGTCCCATGAAGACGCGGGCGGCGAACTGCTCTGGGGGCGGTGGGGTCATGACTGGTTCTCCCTGGATCGGCCGGGTAGGCCTATGGCGTTACTGATAAGAGAGCGGGAAGGTTCAATCCGCTTCAGACACGCAACACATGTCCAGCCCGAAGATCACGCGCATTCCGGGAGAGCTCCGTGGATAGGGGCCTCACCGTCCTGCTGACCGCCGCCGCGGGCGGCCTGATCGCCGCCCAGGCCCCGATCAACGCCGGCCTCGGCAAATCGACCGGGAGCATGCCGGCGGCGCTGATCTCCTTCTCGATCGGCACCCTTGCGCTCGCCGCCGTCGTCGTCCTCAGCGGCAAGGCCGGCGGCCTCTCTTCGACCTTCGACGTCAGCTGGTACTACCTGCTCGGCGGCTTCCTCGGGGCGCTCTACGTCCTCAACGCGCTGATCGCGGTCACCGTGATCGGCGCCGGCGGGGTCGCCGCGGCGACCATCTTCGGCCAGCTCACGGCCTCGATCGTGATCGACCGGTTAGGCCTCTTTGGCCTCGACGAGGTCCCGCTCTCGCCCGAGCGGATCCTCGGCGTCGTCCTGCTGATGGCCGGCACCGTTCTGATCGTCCGCTGAGCGGGTGGCCCACTTCGAGCCGGCGTACTCCGGCGGCGCGATCGCCAGGTAGTGGCTGAACGACCAGTCGACGAAGCGCTTCGACCCCATCAGCCTGATCGCCGGGCCGAGAATCCGCGGCGGGATCCGGGGAATCAGCTTCTGCACCCGCAGCATCCACCTGAACTTCCACTCGTGCGAGTCGTGGAAGGAGGCGTAGCTGGATTCGGCTTCCCCGCGGCTCTGACGCCCCTCGTAGACGCCGCGCAGCTCGCGGCCGAGCGCGATCCCGAAGTAGAGCGCCGTCCTGATCCCCTCGGCGCTCAGCGGCAGGCAGTGCCCGGCCGAGTCGCCGGCGAAGAAGACGCCGCCCTCGGTCGCCCGTCGCAGCTTGTGGGGAATCCAGTTCCCCTGGTACTCGTTCGGCTCCTTGCCCAGGTCCCTGGTCAGCTCGACGGTCGTGTCCTTGACGTGGAAGCGGGGATCGAAAGAGCCGATCCCGATCCGCAGCTCGTCGCGGGCGGGGAATGACCAGCCGTAGCCGGCGGGAACGTATTTGCGGTCGATCCAGATCGCCAGGTCCTCGGATTCGCCGCCGGGGTGCACCTCGAGCCCGCGCGAGAGCGGCGCGTCGGGCGGCTGGTAGCCGTCGCCGTTGGCGAGGACCCGCCGCCAGCCGAGCGCGTCGACGACGAGCGGGGCGGAGATCACGCCGCGGTCGGTCTCGACCGCGATCGCGCCGGTGCTGGATACGCCGCCTGCGGCGGCAGCGGCGCGGCCGTTGACCTTGGCGGTCTCGAAGGTCGCGTCGCAGTCGCGCCAGAGCAGCTGGCAGAGCTCGCGGTAGTCGAAGGTCGAGAAGGTCCAGGGGAGCCGGTAGCGGGCGTCGCCGTGGGGGGTGTGCATGACCAGCGTGTCGAAGCGCTGGCGCTCGGAGTCCATCAGCCCCAGCCGCCGCAGCCACTCGGTCGGGATGCCGCAGGCGGAGGTCTGGCGCTCGCCGATCTCGTAGCGGTCGACGATCAGGACGTCGGCCCCGGAACCCGCAAGCTCGCGTGCAATCGCGAGGCCGGCGAAGCTGGCACCGCAGATCAGCACGTCGCGCTCGCCGTCCAGCGGCGTGCGCTCGTCGCCGCGCTTGGTGGCTCGGACCGGCATCGAGCCGGATTCTGCCATCATTGCCGCCCGTGTCCGCGACCGAGACCATGACGCCTGCGCCCAGCGCCACCCCTGTCGAGGGTTCTGGCGGCCTCCTCCTCAACATCGACGGCAAGATCGTCCCCAATTACGCGGCGACGATGGTGTCCTTCGAGGAGGGCGACGTCGTCAAAGGCAAAGTCGTCCGGATCGACAAAGACGAGGTCCTCGTCGACATCGGCTACAAGGCCGAGGGCGTCATCCCGTCGGGCGAGCTCTCGATCCGCAAGTCGGTCGACCCGCACGAAGAGGTCGAGCTCGGCGAGGAGATCGACGCCCTGGTTCTCACCAAGGAGGACGCCGAGGGCCGCCTGATCCTCTCCAAGAAGCGCGCCCGCTTCGAGAAAGCCTGGCGCCGGATCGAGGTCGCCGCCGACTCGGGCGAACCGGTCGAAGGCAGCGTCATCGAGGTCGTCAAGGGCGGCCTCATCCTCGACCTCGGGGTGCGTGGCTTCCTGCCCGCCTCGCTGGTCGACATCCGCCGCGTCCACAACCTCGACGAGTTCATGAGCCAGACGCTCGAATGCAAAGTCATCGAGCTGAATCGCAGCCGCAACAACGTCGTCCTCTCGCGGCGCGCCGTGCTCGAGGAGGAGCGCAAAGAGGTCCGCGAGCAAATTTTGGGGCGCCTGGAGCCGGGCCAGGTCGTCGAGGGCAAGATCTCCAACATCGTCGACTTCGGCGCCTTCGTCGACCTCGACGGGATCGACGGCCTGATCCACATCTCCGAGCTTTCCTGGAGCCACGTCAACCACCCCTCCGAAGTCGTCTCGATCGGCGACACGGTGCGGATCAAAGTCCTCGACATCGATCGCGACCGCCAGCGCATCTCCCTCGGTCTCAAGCAGACCCAGGAGGACCCGTGGCAGCGCGTGATCAGCACCCATCGCTCCGGCGACGTGCTGGAGGGGACCGTGACCAAGGTCGTCGCCTTCGGCGCCTTCGTCGAAATCCTGCCGGGGGTCGAGGGCCTGGTCCACATCTCCGAGCTCGCCGACCACCACGTCGAGAACCCGAGCGAAGTCGTCGAGCCGGGCTCGAAGCTGAACGTGAAGATCCTCGAGATCGATGAAGAGCGTCGCCGCCTCTCGCTCAGCATCAAGCGGGTCGAGGGCCAGAACATGGCGATGGCCGGGCTCGGCGAGCAGATCGCCCAGGCCGAAGGCGGTCAGACCGAGGAGCCCGAGGCTCAGGCAGAGCCGCCCTCGGGTCAGATGGCGGATGCGTTTGCGGATGCGGCTACGGCCGCCGATGCCTCCGCCGCGGAGGCTCCGGCCGCTGAAGAGGAGCCGTCTGAAGAGACTGAGGCCCCCTCCGAAGAGGCGCCTGGCGAGCTGCCACAGGAGGTCGAGGCCTCCGAGGACGCCGAGCCTGCTCCGGTCGCGGAGGAGAACGGGACCACCGAGGGCTCCGAGGAGGCCACGGAGGATTCCGAGGACCCCGCTGAGGCGGTCGAGGACGCGCCGGGCGCCGGCAGCGAGTCGACCGCCGACGACGACGCGCAGACGAGCGAGTCCGAGCAAGGCTGAGCGGCGCCGGTGGCGCCGCTGAAGATCGGTCTCACCGGCGGCATCGCGGCCGGTAAGTCGGAGGCATTGAAGGCGTTCGCGCGCCTCGGGGCGGCGACGCTCTCCAGTGACGCGGTCGTCCACGAACTGCTCGAGGGCGAGCCGCTGCGCGAGCGGCTGGCGGAGCGCTGGGGCCCGGAGGTGATCGCCGACGGCGGCGTCGACCGCGCCAAGATCGGCGAGATCGTCTTCGCCGACCCCGAGGAGCTGAGCTGGCTCGAGGAGCAGATCCACCCCTTGGTGCAGGCGCGGACGGCGGAATGGCTCCTCTCGCTGCCCGCCGAGACCGAGGTGGCGGTGGTCGAGGTTCCCCTGCTCTTCGAGGTCGGCGGCGAGCGGCCGTTCGACACCACCGTCTCGGTCGTGACCAGCGACGAGGTCCGCCGCGAGCGCGCCGCCGCCCGCGGCCACGCCCTGGTCGACGAGCGCGAGGCGCGGCAGCTGACGCAGACCGAAAAGGCCGAGCGGGCCGAGCACGTGGTCGAGAACGACGGCTCGGTGGAGGACCTCCAGCAGGCATTGTCCGCCCTGCTCGAAAAGCTGCGCCGATGAATCGCCGGGTCCGCGCCCGCCGCCGTCGAGCCGCCTGGGGCGGGATCGCGGTGCTGGCCGGGCTCCTGCTCGCCTTCCTGATCGCCAGCGGCACCTTCGACAAAGCGATCAAAGAGCTGACCCTGCCGCTGCGCCACGAGGACGTGATCCGCCAGCAGGCCGACGAAAAGAACGTCGACGCGGCCTTGATCGCCGCCGTGATCTACTCCGAGTCGAAGTTCAGCGACCAGACGTCGAGCGCGGGGGCCCGGGGGCTGATGCAGATCACGCCGGAAGCGGCGCAGTACATCGAGAAGCAGAGCGGGGGCACGACCTTCAAGCTCTCCGATCTCTCCGACCCCGAACTGAACATCCGCTACGGGACCTTCCTGCTGCGCGAACTGCTCGATCGCTACGACGGCGACGAGGCCGCGGCGCTTGCCGCTTACAACGCCGGCCCGGGCAACGCCGACAAGTGGGGCGGTGCCGACCTCTCGGTCGAGAGCATCCCGTTCCCGGAAACCCGCGCCTACGTGGAAGAGGTGCTGGAGAAGCGGGACGAGTACCGCCACGAGTACGCGAGGGAGCTCGGCTATTAGCGCCGCGCCCAGACCCCGCGTGGCGGCGCTGGCCCTGGCGGTCGGGCTGGTGCTCGCCGACTCCTCGATCGTCGTCCTGGCGCTGCCGGACATCTACCGGGAACTGGACACCAGCGTCTCGGGGGTGACCTGGGTGCTCGTCTCCTTCAACCTGGTGATGGCGCTGGCGGCGGTGCCGGCGGCACTGGTCGCGCGGCGGGTCGGTCCGGGGCGCGCCGCCGCGGTCGGGCTGGCGGTCTTCGCCGGCGCCGGTCTTGCCTGCGGTCTCGCCGACGAGCTCTCGACCCTGATCGTCGCCCGCTGCATCCAGGCGCTCGGCGGTGCCGCCGCGGTTACCGCAGCGCTGGAGCTGTTGCCGGCGACGGTCGGCTCCGAGCGGCGCGCCACCACCGTCTGGGCCGCCGCCGGGGCGACCGGCGCCGCCCTCGGGCCGGCGGTCGGCGGCATCCTCACCGAGCTGGTCTCCTGGCAGTCGATCTTCCTCCTGCAGGTGCCCGTGGCGCTGGCGGCGGCGGTGCCGATCCTCGCGGTCGCCAAGCACGAGGCGGCGACCGGGATCGTCTCGGCCGAGCTGCGCCGCACCGGCCGGCCGCACCTCTGGGCGAACCTCGCCCTGGCGATGGTCTCGGCGGCGATCGCCGCCGCGCTCTTTCTTCTTGTCCTCCTGCTGATCGAAGGCTGGCGGCTGAGCCCGATCGAAGCGGCGCTCGTCGTCACGGCGATGCCGCTGGCGGCGCTCCTCGGCGGCAAGCTGGCGGCGCTCGTGCCGGAGGCGCGGCCCCGTGCCGCCGCCGGGGCGATCCTCGTCTCCGGCGGCCTTGCCGGCCTCGCCTTCCTGCCGAAGGCGACGATCGCGCTGACGATCCCGCCGCAGATCCTGGTCGGGATCGGGCTGGCGCTGGTCCTCTCGGCGCTGACCGAGACCGCCCTCGGCGGTCGCGCCCCGCAGGCGATCCACGGCGGCTGGACGATCTCCGCCCGCCACGCCGGGGTGGTGGTCGGCCTGCTGCTGCTGACGCCGATCTTCACCCACGAAATCGACCAGCAGCGCCACGACGCGATCGACGCCGGCACCGCGGTGATCCTCGACTCGCCGATCAACCCGCTGCTGAAGCTCGACCTCGCCGAAAAGGTCAGCGAGCGGCTAGAAGAAGAGCAGGGGAAGGTGCCGACGATCGGCCCCGCCTTCGAGCCGCTGCCCGACGACCCGGGCGAGCGGGCCGAAGTCGAGCAGCTGCAGGGCGAACTGCAGGACCAGCTCGACCGCGGCGCCACCCACGCCTTCAGCACCTCGTTCATCCTCGCGGCGCTGCTGGGGCTGATCGCCCTGTTCCCGATCGCACTCTCCAAAGAGGTGGAGCTGTGAACGGGGAGGGCCGCAGCCGCGGGTTCCTGCTGGTGGTCGGCTCGATCGTCGTCTCCCTGGTCCTGGTCGGCGCCTACCTGGCCGCCGGCGGGTCCTCTTACGAGCCCGAGAAGGTGCAGGACCCCTGTAAGCCGCGGCCCTGGAGCAACCCGCAGAGCCTCTCGGAAATCGCCAACCAATTCACCGTCTCGGCCCTCGACGGCGCCGCCTGCCAGCTCGGGGTCACGCGCGAGGCGCTGGCGCGGGCGTTGGCGACGCCCGAGGCCCGCGAACGGTTCAAGCGCAAGTACGGGATCGACGACGCGAAACTGGCGAAGGCGATCCGGGCCGGGCTGGTGCGGGCGGTCGACGACGCCGAAGAAGCCGGCGCCCTCAGCCCGCTGCTGGCGGTCCCGCTGCGGGAGACGGTGCAGCGGATCCCGCTGGAACAGGCGATCGAACTGATCAACGACGCCGAATCCTTCCTCGGCGACGTCAACGGCTTCCTCGGCCCGGCCGGCGACCTGCTCGAAGAATTCCTGCCTTAGCAGTCGCCTGACCGGCGCATAGCGGCGTCCTCGGTCGCTCGTGTGCAGAGCACACCACGCTCCCTGCGTCCTTGCTCTGCTTGGTCAGGCGACTGCTAAGGCTCGTTGATCTTGTAGTCGCGCGCTTTTGCGTCCCAGGCGATCCCGGCGCAGAGCGCTTCCGGCGTGGTGCCGAGGGAGACGGCCAGCTTGACCAGCGTCCCCAGGCGGGGTTCGCGGCCGCCGCGCTCGAGCAGCGAGACCTCGGTGCGGTGGATCTCGCACATCTCGGCCAGTTCTTCCTGCGAGACGCCGGCCGTTTCACGGGCCTGGCGGAGGTTGACTGCGAAGCGATCGCGTTTGTCCATCCCCTGCATCCTATTGACAGCAGAGAGAAAGCACGCGTTGGACGCCAGCTATGTTCTGACTGTGCCGGATTTCAAGCTCAATCCCGCCTACTCACCGACGGCGGACCAACCGAAGGCGATCGCGGGGCTGGCCGAGGGGCTGCGCGCGGGCGACCGCTTCCAGACCCTGCTCGGCGCCACCGGGACCGGCAAGACCTTCACGATGGCGGCGACGATCGCCGAGGTGCAGCGGCCGAGCCTGGTGATCGCGCACAACAAGACGCTGGCCGCGCAGCTCTGCAACGAGTTCCGCGAGTTCTTCCCCGACAACGTGGTCGAGTACTTCGTCTCCTACTACGACTACTACCAGCCCGAGGCCTACGTGCCGGCGCAGGACCTCTACATCGAGAAGGACTCCTCGATCAACGACGAGATCGACCGCCTGCGCCACGCCGCCACCGCGGCGCTGTTCGCGCGCCGCGACGTGATCATCGTCGCCTCGGTCTCCTGCATCTACGGGATCGGCTCGCCCCAGGTCTACAACGAAAAAATGCAGCTCTTCCAGGTCGGCAAGGAGATCGACCGCGACGACGTCCTCCGCAAGCTGGTGAAGATGCAGTACCAGCGCAACGACCAGGTACTCGGCCGCGGTGCCTTCCGGGTCCGCGGCGAGGTGCTGGAGATCATGCCCTCCTACGCGGAGTCGGCCTACCGGATCCAGCTCTTCGGCGACGAGATCGAGGGGATCCAGCACTTCGACCCGCTGACCGGAGAGGTCCTCGACGTGATCGACCACGTCTCGGTCTGGCCGGCCTCGCACTACGTGACCAAAGACGAGACCGTCGACCGCGCCGTCGACGAGATCCGCGCCGAACTCGAATCGCGCACCGCGGAACTCGAAGCGGAAGGCAAGCAGCTCGAGGCCCACCGGCTGCGGCAGCGGACGATGTACGACCTGGAGATGATCAAGGAGCTCGGCTTCACCTCGGGGATCGAGAACTACTCGCGGATCCTCGACGGTCGCCCCCCAGGGAGCCCACCTCACACCCTCATTGACTACTTCCCCGACGACTTCGTCGTCTTCGTCGACGAGAGCCACCAGACGATCCCGCAGATCGGCGGCATGTACGAGGGCGACCAGTCGCGGAAGCGGTCGCTGGTCGACTACGGCTTCCGGCTGCCCTCGGCGATGGACAACCGGCCGCTCAAATTCGACGAGTTCCTGGCGCGGGTGAACCAGCTGGTGATGGTCTCGGCGACGCCGGGGCCGTTCGAGAAGGCCGAAGCGAGCCGCACGGTCGAGCAGATCGTCCGCCCGACCGGCATCGTCGACCCCGAGATCGAGCTGCGCGAGACGAGAAACCAGATCGACGACCTGATGAACGAGGTCAAGAAGGTGGCCGAGAACAAAGAGCGCACCCTCGTCACCACCCTGACCAAGAAGATGGCCGAGGACCTGACCGCCTACCTGCTCGAGTACGGGGTCAAGGTGCGCTACCTGCACTCGGAGGTAGACACGCTGGAACGGATCCAGATCATCCGCGACCTGCGGCTGGGCGAGTACGACGTCCTCGTCGGGGTCAACCTCCTGCGCGAGGGTCTCGACCTGCCCGAGGTCTCGCTGGTCGCGATCCTCGACGCCGACAAGGAGGGCTTCCTCCGCGGCGAGACCAGCCTCGTGCAGACGATCGGCCGGGCGGCGAGGAATGTCAACGGGCGGGTGGTGATGTACGCCGACAAGGAGACCGAGGCGATGCGGGCGGCGATGCGCGAGACCGACCGCCGCCGGGCGATCCAGCTCGCTTACAACGAAGAGCACGGGATCACGCCGGAGACGGTTCGCAAAGGCATCTCCGAGATGTCCGAGTTCCTGGCGATGGAGGACCGGGCGCCGCGCAAAAGACGGCGCAAACGGGCTGAGGAATTCGCCTCGCCCGAGGAGCTGGAGAAGACGATCGTGGCCCTCGAGGAGGAGATGCTGGCCGCCGCCGACGACCTGCGCTTCGAGGAGGCCGGCCGGATCCGCGACGAGCTGCGCGAGCTGCGCCGTGACCTCGACGGGATGACCGCCGGGGCCTGATTGCCAGATCTTCGAGGGCCGAGGTTGTCACCCGCGCGGGGAGCCTTGGGGTTGCCTCAGCCGTTTGGGGTTCTAAGCTCGAATTGTGTCCGTCCAAGCACGGGAAGAGAACTTCGACCAGTTAGTACTTCAGCGTTCTCATGAGCTGCCCGTCGTGGTCGACTTCTGGGCCGAGTGGTGCGGTCCATGTAAAGCGCTGAGTCCTGCTCTGGAGGCGGCGGCCGCCTCGCGCCAGGGGAAGGTCGAGCTGGTCAAGGTCGACACTGACGCCAACCAGCAGCTGGCGGCGCTCTACCGGGTGCAGGGAATCCCCAACGTCAAGGTCTTCCGCGACGGCGAGGTGGTCGACGAGTTCACCGGCGCGCTGCCGCCGGCCCAGGTCGAGGCCTTCTTCGACAAGCTCGTCCCCTCGCAGGCGGATGATCTGCTCGCCGCCGGCGACGAGCTCTCGCTGCGCGAGGCGGCGGAGCTGGAGCCGCGCCGGGCGGACATTGCCGTGGCCCTGGCGGAGGCGCGGCTCGAGCGCGGGGCGGAGGAGGAGGCGCTGGAAGCGGTCGCCGACCACGACGACGACTTCGGCGCGGCCGGAATCGCCGCCCGCGTTCGCCTTTCGCGGGCCGGCCTCGCCCCCGACGCTCTCGCCGCGCTCGCCCGCGGCGACCGCGACGGCGCGGTCGACGGCTTGATCGAGACGCTGGGCACCCTGCCGCGGAACGGCGATTCGGTCGCCGCCGACCTCGACCCGGAGGAAGCACGCGACCTGATCCGCCGCGCGGTCGTCGGCATCCTCGCCGACCTCGACCCGGCCGACCCCGCGGGCCGCCGCTACCGCCGCAAGCTCGCCGCCGCCCTCGGCTGAGCTCAACCCTCCTGGTCGAGGAAGCGGAGCACCGCCAGGACCCGCCGGTGGTCCTCGCCGCTGGCGGTCAGGTCGAGCTTGGCGAAGATCCCGGTCACGTGCTTCTCGACCGCGCGTTCGGTGACCACCAGCTCGGCGGCGATCGCGCCGTTGGAGCGCCCCTCCGCCATCAGCGTCAGGACCTCGCGCTCCCTCGGGGTCAGCTCGGCCAGGGGGTCGCCGCGGCGTTGGCGGCCGAGCATCTGCGAGACGACCTCGGGGTCGAGCGCGGAGCCGCCCTCGCCGACCCGCCGCACCGCCTCGGTCAGTGCCTCGACGTCCGCCACCCGGTCCTTCAGCAGGTAGCCGAGCCCCTCGGCGCTGTCGGCGAGGAGCTCGCGCGCGTAGGCGACTTCGACGTACTGGGAGAGGACGAGCACGCCGATCCCGGGCAGCTCGGAGCGGATCTCGCGGGCGGCGCGCAGGCCCTCGTCGGTGTGGGTCGGCGGCATCCGCACGTCGACGACCGCCACCTCGGGCTTGTGTGCGCGCACCTTGCGCAGCAGCTCCTCGGCGTCGCCGGCCTGGCCGACGACCTCGAACCCGGCCTCCTCGAGCAGCCGCACGACCCCCTCGCGCAGCAGGGTCGAGTCGTCGGCGACGACTACGCGCACGGGATCCGCGCCTCCACCGTCGTGCCTTTTCCCGCCTCGCTGCGGACGCTGAGGCTGCCGTCGAGGGCGGCGACCCGGTCGGCGAGGCCGCGCAGGCCGGTGCCCGCGTCCGGGTCGGCGCCGCCGGCGCCGTCGTCGCTCACTTCCACCTCGAGGGCGCCGTCCCGGCGCTCCACCCGCACCGTCGCCAGCTCGGCGTCCGCGTAGCGGGCGACGTTGGTGAGCGACTCGGCGACGACGAAGTAGGCGGCGGACTCCACCGGCATCGGCAGCCTCTCAGCCGGGGCGGCGGCGATCTCGACCGGGACCGGCGAGCGTTCGGCCAGGCCGCCGAGCGCCGCCGCCAGGCCGCGGTCGCTCAACACCACCGGGTGGATCCCGCGGGCGAATTCCCGCAGCTCGGCGGTCGCCGCCGCCAGCTCCTCCATCGCCTCGTCGAGCAGTTCGGCGCTCGTGCCCGGGTCGCCGTCGAGCTTTTCGCGCGCCAGCCGCAGGGTCATCGTCAGCGCCATCAGCCGCTGCTGGGCTCCGTCGTGGAGGTCGCGCTCGACCCGGCGCCGTTCCGCGTAGCCGGCTTCGACGATCCGGTGCCGCGAGGCCCGCAGCTCCTCGACCTTCGCCTCCAGCTCGGCGGTCAGCTGCTCGTTCTCGGCGCCCAGGGCCGAGGTGATTTCGTCGGCGCGGCCGATCCGCGAGCGCAGCAGCCCGAGCAGGAAGGCGAAGGGCAGGCAGGCGAAGATCGCGACGGCGGTGACGAAGGCGATCACCTGGAAGGTGTGCGGGGCACCGAGTTCGCCGCCGATCAGCTGTACGAGGAGGATCGCGAAGGCGGTGCCGCCGGTGGCGAAGACGGGGGTCAGCACCCGCCGCTCGGCGGCCGAGCTGCGCCGCCAGTTGCGGTAGAGGATCACGATCGCGATCGCGATCGCGGTGCAGCCGGTGATCGCCTGGAGCGCGTTGACGGCGTTTGCCACCCCTTCGGCGCCACCGATCAGGATCGGGTTTTCGGGGCAGTCCTCGCAGCCGCTTTGCGTGCTCGGGTCGACAAACAGGGCCCAGATCAGGCTCAGCGGGCCGACTGCGAGGTAGCCGAGGCTGACGGCGATGACCTGCGCCCGCGTCCGCAGCCGACCCGAGGGGAAGGTGACGAGGAGGTGGACGAGGATCGCGAAGGGGAGGTTCTGGCCGATCACGCCGAGCGCGAAGACCCACTCGTTGTTGGAGGCGGAGAGCGCCTGGAAGAACCAGGCGAAGCCGGCGGCGGTCATCAGCAGGCCGGTGTTGTTGCTCGGGCGTCGGTCCCAGGCGTAGAGGCCGGTGAAGGCGAAGCTCCAGCCGGCGGCGAGGACGAGCGCCAGCAGCAGCCCGCGGGGGCTGGCGTGGTCGCTGGTCAGGATCAGGGCCGTCGCGAGGAGGCCGAGGAAGAAGGCGAGAAGGGCGAGCGCGGCGAGGGCGCGCCGCAGGCCGATCATCCGACCAGCTCCGCCAGCGCCGGGCCGCTCAGCTCGGCCTTGGCGATGAAGCCGCGGGCGGAGCTCTCGGCGACCGCGTCGCCGAAGTCGGTGCGATCGCGGCTTGAAGTGAGGACGACGTCGGGAGCCCGATCGAGTCCCTGCAGCCGGGCGGCCACCTCGAAGCCGTCGAGGTCGGGCAGCTGTACGTCGAGGAGGACCAGGTCGGGCGCGAGTTCGCCGCAGGCGGCGATCGCCTCCTCGCCGCCGCCGGCTTCGGCGACGACCGCGTAGCCGCTCGCCTCCAGCATGCGCCGGGCGCTGGCGCGGAAGCCGGGGTGGTCGTCAACGATCAGGACGGACTTTGCCACGCCTCGATTCTCCTGCAGATCAGGCGCTTCGGGGGTACGGCTGTCCACACCATTCGCCGCGGAGACCCGTACCGCGAGACGCCTGCCAGCCCCATGGGAGCGAGGCCGGTGCGCTGGGAGCCTGGGTTCGTCTCACCCAACCCGACCGAAAGGAACCTCATGGACGCCAAACGCAACATCGCAGCCAGGGCCGCCCGCTGGAGCGCGGCCCACCGCAAGATCGCGATCTTCGGCTGGATCGCCTTCGTGGTCGCCTCCGTCGTGCTCGGCGGCGCGATCGGCACCAAGCAGCTGACGAACGCCGAAGCCGGAGCCGGCGATTCCGGGAAGGCCGAGCTGGCGCTGGAAAAGGCCGGCCTGACGCCCAACGACGAGATGGTGATGGTCCAGAGCCAGAAGCTGAAGGCCGGTGACCCCGCCTTCGACGCGGCGGTCGACGAAGCGACCCGGAAGCTGTCAGCGCTGCCGTCGGTGACCGCGGTCAGCTCGCCGGCGGACGGCGGCGGTCAGGTCTCCGCTGACGGCCACACGGCGCTGGTCGAATTCCAGATCCCGGGCAACGAAGACCAGGCCGAAGAACGGGTCGACGCCAGCCTCGCTGCGACCGCGGCGGTGCAGAAGGCCCACCCGGACCTGCGGGTCGAGCAGTTCGGCGGCGCCAGCGCCGGCAAGGCCCTGGAAGAGGTCTTCAGCGAAGACCTGAGCAAGGCCGAGACGACCTCGCTGCCGCTGACGCTCTTCATCCTGCTGCTCGCCTTCGGCGCTCTGGTGGCGGCCCTGGTGCCGCTGCTGATCGGCTTCTCGGCGGTGCTCGCCACCGTCAGCCTGCTGGCGCTGCCGAGCCAGCTGGTGCCGATGGACCAGAACGTCGCCTCGGTCGTCGTCCTCGTCGGCCTCGCGGTCGGCGTCGACTACTCGCTTTTCTACATGCGCCGCGAGCGCGAGGAGCGAAGGGCCGGGCGTTCGGCTTCGGCGGCGCTGGAGGCCGCGGCTGCCACCTCGGGCCGAGCCGTGCTCGTCTCCGGGCTGACCGTGATCGCGGCGATGGCCGGGATGCTGATCAGCGGCGACCCGACCTTCACCTCGTTCGCGGTCGGGACGATGACCGTGGTCGCGGTGGCGATGTTCGCCTCGATCTCGGTCCTGCCGGCGGTGCTCTCGAAGCTCGGGGACAAGGTCGAGCGCGGCCGGATCCCGTTCGTGGCGCGCCTGCGCCGCGGCCGGTCCGGGCGCTCGGTCTGGAGCGCGGTGGTCGAGCGGGTGATGCGCCGGCCGGCGCTCTCGCTCGCGGTGTCGGCGGCGCTGCTGATCGCCCTGGCGGTTCCGGCGATCTCGATGCAGACGAAGGTCAGCGGGGCCGAGGACCTGCCGCGGGACATCCCCGTCGTGCAGACCTACAACCGGATCACCGCCGCCTTCCCCGGCGAAGCGGCGGGCGCCACGGTCGTCGTCGAGGCGGACGACGTCTCCTCGGGACCGGTCGCCGCGGCGATCGACGAGCTGGTCCGCAGCGCTGAGGCCGATCCGCAGGTGAGCGGCAAGGTCGACGTCGAAGTGAGCCGCGACGGCACCGTCGCCGCGGTGCAGATCCCGACCGTCGGCAGCGGCAGCGACGCCGCCGCGACGAGGGCGATGGAGCAGATCCGCGACCAGTTGGTGCCGGCGGCCTTCGCCGGGTCCGGCG
Organism: Solirubrobacterales bacterium; assembly: GCA_036277955.1. Lineage (GTDB taxonomy): Bacteria > Actinomycetota > Thermoleophilia > Solirubrobacterales > 70-9 > VAYN01. The sequence goes on from DASULV010000037.1 coordinate 46,513, forward strand.
CCGAGGTCAACGTCGGCGGCCAGGCGGCCGAATCGAAGGACTTCAACGACCGGCTGGCCGAGCGCCTGCCGCTCGTCTTCGCGTTCGTCCTCGGTCTCGCCTTCCTGCTGATGCTGGTCACCTTCCGCTCGATCGTCGTCCCGATCAAGGCGATCCTGCTCAACCTGCTGTCGGTGGGCGCGGCCTACGGAGTGCTCGTCCTGGTCTTCCAGAACGGGCTGGGGGAGTCGCTGCTCGGCTTCCACTCCAACGGCGGCGTCAGCTCCTGGCTGCCGATGTTCCTCTTCGTCATCCTCTTCGGCCTCTCGATGGACTACCACGTGCTGATCCTCAGCCGGGTCCGCGAGTACGTCGACCGGGGGATGAAGACCGAGGAGGCGGTCCAGCGCGGGATCACCGCCACCGCCGGCACGGTGACCAGCGCCGCGGTGGTGATGGTGGCGGTCTTCTCCGTCTTCGCCACCCTCTCCATCCTCGACATGAAGGAGATGGGCATCGGCCTCGCGGTCGCGGTCCTGATCGACGCCACGATCGTGCGGGCGGTGATGCTGCCGGCGGCGATGAAGCTGCTCGGCGAGCGCAACTGGTATCTGCCGCGGTTCCTCTCCTGGCTGCCGCGCCTGCGAGAGCCGGAGCCCGAGGCTGGAACGGCTTAGCCACCGGCTGACGCATTGTCTCCCGGCGGTGCGCCTTTTCCCCCTATAGCGGGGAAAAGGCGCACC
>DASULV010000038.1:0-34661 GCA_036277955.1 Solirubrobacterales bacterium
AGCGCGGCGTCGGGTCGAAGATCCCGAGGGCGACGACGAGGCCGAGCGTGGTGCCGCCGGCGAGGGCGAGGGCGATCAGCAGCGGGCCGAAGGAGTCGGGGACCTTGGCGGCGCGGTGGCGGGCGGTGATCGCGCCGAAGAAGACCATCACCGCCAGCAGCGCCAGGACCAGCCAGATCGTGTCGGCCTCGAAGATCAGCTTGATCGCGTAGCCGACCAGGGTCAGCTGGACGATCGAGCGGGCGGTGGCGACAGCGATGTCGCGCTCGAGGTCGGCCTTCTGCCAGAAGGAGATCGCCGCCGCCAGGGCGACGAGGACGAGCGAGGCGGCGACCTGCCAGACGGCGATGTGGATCGAGGTCGCCGCGGCCGCCAGCGGGATCACGTCAGCACCTCCGCGAGAGGTCCGCAGCCGGCGAGGCGGCCGCTGTCCAGCCGCAGCACCCAGTCGCCGAGGCGGCGGGCCTGCTCGGGGTCGTGGCTGACGAGGACGGTCGAGATCTCGAGCTCGCGGCGCAGCTCCGCCAGGGCCGCCTCGATCGTGTCGCGGGCGGCGTGGTCGAGCGCCGAGGTCGGCTCGTCGAGCAGGAGGACACGGGGCCGCTGCGCCAGCGCCCGCGCAAGCATCGCCCGCTGCTGCTCGCCGACCGAGAGCTTGGCGACGTCGCGCTCGGCGAACGAGGCGTCGAGGCCGGCGCGGGCGAGCGTCTCCTCCAGCTCCAGCGGCTCGCCGGCGAGGTCGGCCGCATAGCGCAGGTTCGACTCGACCGTCCCGTCCAGCAGCGCCGGCAGCTGCGGGACGAGCCCGACCTCGCGCCGCAGCGCCAGCGGCTCGTAGGAGCGCAGCGGCCGGCCGCGGTAGAGGATCTCGCCGCGGTCGGGATCTGCGAGCCGGTTCAGCAGCCGCAACAGCGTCGACTTGCCGGCGCCGGAAGGCCCGACGATCGCCGTCGCCCCCTCCGGGATCCGCGCGCCGATCGATTCGAGCACGGCCTTGCCGCCGCGATCCAGCCCCACGTCCCGAAGCTCGAAGAGCACCCGCGGATCATCCCATCCGCCCCGATCTCGCAAGACGGCTCCCGTAGGTCCACCTCTATGGCTGCGGGCGCGTTTGGTTGAAAGAATCCGGGTAAGGAGCCCAGGGGAAGGAACGCACACAAGATGGCTAGAGCAATTTGGAGCGGAACGATCAGCTTTGGGCTACTTAATGTGCCCGTGCGCCTCTACAGCGCCGTGGCGCGGCGCAACATCGCCCTCCGCGAGATCCGCGAGTCCGACAGCGCCCGGATCAAACACCGCCGCGTCGCCGAAGGGACCGACGAGGAGGTCCCCTACGAGAACATCGTCAAGGCCTACGAGCTGACGCCCGGGCAGTACGTGCCGCTGAGCAAAGACGAGATGTCGGCGCTGGCGCCGGAGAAGACGCGGGCGATCGACGTCCAGGACTTCGTCGACATCGAGGAAATCGACCCCATGTACTTCGACAGCCCCTACTACCTCGGCCCCGCCGACGGCGCCGAGAAGGCCTACTCGCTGCTGGCGGCGGCGATGGAAAGCTCGGGCAAGGCGGCGATCTCCCGCTTCGTCTTCCGCAACAAAGAGCACCTGGCGGCTATCCGCGCCTCCGACGGCGTGCTGACCCTGACGACGATGCGCTTCCACGACGAGGTCGTGCCGCCCTCCGAACTCGACGACGCGCTGCCGGACAAGAAGCCGAAAGTCGCCAAGCGCGAGCAGCAGATGGCCGAGCAGCTGATCGACTCGCTCTCCACCGAATTCGAGCCGGACGCCTACAAGGACGAGTACCGCGAACAGCTGCTGGCCCTGATCGAACAGAAGGCGGAAGGCAAAGAGATCGTCGCCCCGGAGGCCGAGGCGCCGAAAGCGACCAAAGCTCCGGACCTGATGGCGGCGCTGGAGGAATCGATCGCCGCGGTGAAAGAGAAGGGCGGCAGCGGCGACGGCGCGAAAGCGACGAAACCGAAAAAAGCCGCCAAAGCCAAGGGTAAATCGAGTTCGAAAGCCAAATCGAAATCGAAAAGCTCCTCGCGGTCCAAAGCCAAAGCCTCGAAATAGGCTCTAGCGCGTGGGCGAGACGCGCCAGGTAGAGGTCGAGGGCAAGGAGCTGCGGCTCTCCAACCTCGACAAGGTGCTGTACCCGAAGACCGGGTTCACCAAGGGCGAGATGGTCGACTACTACGCCAAAGTGGCGCCGGCGCTGGTCCCCCACCTGAGCGGCCGGGCGGTGACGCTGCGGCGGTTCCCGGAAGGCGTCGAGGACCTCGACGCCGCCTTCTACGAGAAGCGCTGCCCGAAACACCGGCCGAAATGGGTGAAGACGGCGAAAGTCCAGGCCGGGCCGCGGGCCGGGGTGATCGAGTTCTGCGTCTGCGACAGCCTGCCGACGCTGGTCTGGATGGCGCAGCTGGCGGCGATCGAGCTGCACCCCTCGCTCTCCCGGAGCCGGGCGCCGAAACGGCCGACGGTCGTCGCCTTCGACCTCGACCCCGGCCCGCCCGCCGACGTCGTCGACTGCTCGCGGGTGGCGCTGCGCCTGCGCGACGTCCTCTCCCAGCTCGACCTCGAGTGCTTCGCCAAGACCTCGGGCTCGAAGGGCATGCAGCTCTACGTCCCGCTGAACACCAAGACCTCCTACGACGAGACCCGTCCCTTCGCCCAGGCGCTGGCCCAGATCGTCGCCAACCAGGATCCCGAGAACATCCTCGCGAAAATGGGCAAACGGACCGACCGCAGCGGCAAGGTCTTCATCGACTGGTACCAGAACAACGAACGCAAAACGACGATCTCCGTCTACTCCCTCCGCGCCCGCGAACGCCCCACCTGCTCAACCCCGATCACCTGGGACGAGGTCGAGCAAGCCGCCGAGTCAGGCAAGGGCGACCACCTCGTCTTCGAGACCGCCGACGTGCTGAAGCGCCTCGACCAGCACGGCGACCTCTTCGCCCCGGTGCTGGAGCTTGAGCAGGAGCTGCCGGACCTCGGCGACGCTGCTTAGTCGAACTGCTGCCGCACGACCGGCTGGCGGGTCGCCTTGACCTCGTCGAGGCGGCGGACGGGGGTCGTGTAGGGGGCGTTCTTGGCCAGCTCGGGGTTGTCCTCGGCCTCGGCGAGGATCTTCTCGACGGCTTCGGCGAAGGCGTCGAGGGACTCCTTGGTCTCGGTCTCGGTCGGCTCGACCATCAGGGCCTCGTCGACGAGGAGGGGGAAGTAGACGGTCGGGGGGTGGAAGCCGAAGTCGAGCAGGCGCTTGGCGAGGTCGAGGGTCGCGAGGCCCAGCTCGCGTTTCATCGGCTTGCCGGAGAGGACGAACTCGTGCATGCAGTGGCGGTCGAAGGCGATCGGCAGACGCTCGCCGGCGCGGCCCTCGGCCAGGCGCGCCTTCAGGTAGTTGGCGTTGAGGACGGCGGTCTCCGAGGCCTCGCTGAGGCCGTCGCCGCCGAGGCTGAGGATGTAGGCGTAGGAGCGAACGAAGACGCCGAAGTTGCCTTGGAACCCGCGCAGGCGGCCGATCGACTTCGGGCGCTCGAAGTCGAGGTCGAAGCCGGGGCCGTGGCCGTTGGATCCCTCGCGGCGCACCACCTGGGGCTTCGGCAGGTAGGGCTCGATCCGGTCGGAGACGGCGATCGGGCCGGCCCCCGGGCCGCCGCCGCCGTGGGGCTGGCTGAAGGACTTGTGGAGGTTGACGTGGACGATGTCGAAGCCCATGTCGCCCGGCCGCGAGTGGCCCATCACCGCGTTGAGGTTGGCGCCGTCGTAGTAGAGGGTGCCGCCGGCCTCGTGGATCAAGGAGGCGATCTCGGCGATGTTCTCGTCGAAGACGCCGAGCGTGTTCGGGTTGGTCAGCATCAGGCAGGCGACTTCGCCCTCGTTCTCGGCCAGCTTCGCCCGCAGGTCGTCCATCTCGACCCCGCCGACCTCGTCGGTGGCGACTTTGACCACCTCGTAGCCGGCCATCGTCACCGAGGCCGGGTTGGTCCCGTGCGAGGTGTCGGGAGCCAGGACTTTCGTCCGCTCTTCGCCGCGATCGGCGTGGTAGGCGCGGGTCAGCAGCAGGCCGGCGAGCTCGCCGTGGGAGCCGGCGCTCGGCTGCAGGCTGACGTGCGGCAGGCCGCAGATCTCGCTGAGGCTCTCCTGCAGCAGCCACATCAGCTCCAGCGCCCCCTGGGCTCGGCGCGGGTCCTGGGCCGGGTGCAGGCGGGCGTGGCCGGGCAGCGCCGCGACCCGCTCGTTGAGGCGCGGGTTGTGCTTCATCGTGCAGGAGCCCAGCGGGTAGAAGCCGGTGTCGAGGTCGAAGTTGCGACGTGAGAGGCGGTTGTAGTGGCGGACGATCTCCGGCTCGGCGATCTCCGGCAGCCGCGGCGCCTCCTTGCGCAGCAGGTTCCCCGGGATCAGCTCGGCGAGCGGCTTCTCGGGGACTTCGGTCGCCGGCAGCGCCGCCGCGCGCCGGCCCTCCTTCGACTTCTCGAAGATCGTCTGCGCCTTTTCGGCCTGCATCGGAGTCTCGGTCAACGCCATCAGACAGTCACTCCCTCACGCTCTGCGGCGACGGCGGCGCCAAGCGCTCCGGCCAGCTCGTCGATCTGGGCCTTCGTGCGGCGCTCGGTGATCGCGACCAGGAGGCCGTCCTCGAACTCCGGGTACTCGCGGCCGAGCGGGTAGCCGGCGGCGATCCCGCGCTCGGCGACCCGGTCGAGGACCTTGTCGACCGGCGCCTCCAGGCGCACCGCGAACTCGCGCGCGACGGGCGCCTCGTGCAGCAGCTCGATCCCGCCCACCGCCGCCAGCCGCTCGCGCGCGTAGGCGGTCCGCTGGACCAGCAGCTCACCGAGCTCGCGAAAGCCCTGACGGCCGAGCCAGGCGAGGTGGACCATCGCCCCGAGCGCGTTCAGCGCCTGGGCGGTGCAGATGTTGTTGGTGGCTTTCTCGCGGCGGATGTGCTGCTCGCGAGTCTGCAACGCGAGGACGAAGCCGCGGCGCCCGTCGACGTCCTCGGTTTCGCCGGCGATCCGCCCCGGCATGCGGCGGATCTGCTCCTCGGTCGCACAGAAGAAGCCAAACGAAGGGCCGCCGAAGTCGAGGCGATTGCCGAGCGGCTGCCCCTCACCGAGGGCGATGTCGGCGCCGCACTCGCCCGGCGGCTTGAGGATCCCCAGGGTCATCGGGTCACAGGCGACGATCAAGAGCGCCCCGTGCTCCTTCGCCGCCGCCCCGAGCGCCTCGACGTCCTCGACCGCGCCGAGGAAGTTCGGGCTCTGCAGGAAGACGGCGGCGGTCTCGCCGTCGACCGCCTCGGCCAGCGCCGCGGCGTCGGTCAGGCCGCCCTCGAGGCCGACCTCGACCACCTCGGCGCCGTAGCCGACCGAGTAGGTGCGCAGCGTCTCGCGGCTGTGGGGATGGACGCCGCGCGAGATCACGAAGCGCTTGCGCTTGGTCGCGCCGATCGCCAGGTAGCCGGCCGAGGCGAGCGCCGAGGGGCCCTCGTAGAGCCCCGCGTTGGAGACCGGCAGCCCGGTCAGCTCCGACATCGCCGTCTGGAACTCGAACATCACCTGCAGCCCGCCCTGCGAGATCTCGGGCTGGTAGGGCGTGTACGGCGTCAGGAACTCGCTGCGCGAGGTGATCGCGTCGACGATCGCCGGCACGTAGTGGTCGTACATCCCGGCGCCGACGAAGCAGACCTGCTCCTCGGCGTCGGCGTTGCGCCCGGCGAGCGCCGCCAGCCGCTCGTAGACCTCGGCCTCGCTCATCCCGTCCGGCAGCGCCAGCGGCCGCCCCAGGCGCAGCGGCTCGGGGATCTGCTCGAAGAGCTCGTCGACGGAATCGACGCCGATCGCGCCGAGCATCTCCTGACGATCGTCAGGGGTGGCTGAGGTGTAACGAGTCACGCCGACAAAGGCTAGGGAAGCCGGGGGTCGGGCTTTGCGTCTAGCTGTCCAGCAACTTGCGGTATTCCGCGACGCCGAGGAGCGTCTCGCTCTCCTCCGGGTGGGTCAGCCGCACTTTGACCAGCCAGCCCTCGCCGTAGGGGTCCTCGTTGACCTTCTCCGGCGTGTCCTGGAGCGCGTCGTTGACCTCGACCACCTCGCCCGACATCGGCGCGATCACGTCGCTGACCGCCTTCACCGACTCGACCTCGGCGTAGGAGGAGTCTTTCTGGATCGTCGCCCCGACCTCGGGCGGGTCGAAGAAGACGACCTCGCCGAGCGAGTCCTGGGCGTACCAGGTGATTCCCATCGTCGCCTGGTCGCCCTCGATCCGGGCCCAGTCGTGTTCCTCGTGGTAGCGCAGGTCGTCGGGGTAGCTCGCGTCAGCCAAGGCTCAGCTCCTTTTCGCGTAGAGGGGCTTGGAAGCTATCCGGGCGGCGCGGCGTTTGCCCCGCACGTCGATCTCGAGCTCGGTCCCGACCTCCGCCAGCTCGCTGCGCACGTAGGCCATCCCGGCGCCGAGCTCGAGCGAGGGCGCGAAGGTGCCGCTGGTGACGGTGCCGACCTGCTCGTCGTCCTGCATCACCGGGTTGCCTTCGCGCGGGATCCCCTGGCCCTCGATCTTGAAGGCGACGAGCTTCTCGGCGGTGCCCTCGGCGCGGGCGCGGGCGATCGCCTCGGAACCGATGAACCCGGTCTCCTCCTTGCAGCACCAGCCGAGGCCGGCCTCGATCGGGTTGCGCTCGGTGCTCAGCTCGTTGCCGTGCAGCGGGTAGCAGACCTCCAGACGGAGGGTGTCGCGAGCACCGAGCCCGCAGGGAACGACGCCGGCGTCGAGCAGCTCTGCCCAGATCGGGACCGCGACCTCCGGGTCGAGCAGCAGCTCGACCCCGTCCTCGCCGGTGTAGCCGGTGCCGCAGGCGAGCGCCGGCCGGCGGCCGATCTGGACGTGGGAGACGTGGAAGCGCGGCGGCAGCTCGATCCCGAGCGCGCGGCTGACGACGCCGCGGGCGTGCGGCCCCTGGACGGCGAGCATCGCGTAGCGGTCGGCGACGTCGCGGACGAGGGCGTCGAAGGCGTGGCTCTGGCGACCGAGCCAGGCGAGGTCGGCCTCGTGGTTGGCGGCGTTGGTGACGACGATGAAGCGGTCGCCGCCGAGCCGGTAGGCGAAGAGGTCGTCGATGACGCCGCCGTCCTCGTCGCAGAGGACCGAGTACTGGGCCCCGCCGACGGCGATCTTGGCGACGTCGTTGGATAGCACCCGCTGCAGGAACGCGAGCGCCCCGGGCCCCTCGACCTCGACCTGGCCCATGTGGGAGACGTCGAACATGCCGGCGTGCAGCCGCACCGCCGCATGCTCCTCGCGGATCCCCTCGTAGGTCACCGGCATCTCCCAGCCGGCGAAGGGAACGATCTTCGCCCCCAGCTCGACGTGCTGCTCGTAGAGGGGCGTGTGCCGCAGGGCCGCGTCGGTGGTCACGCCGCCCAATCTAGTGAACGGGGCGCTCCTACTCTTTGAGGAACCCGGGAACGTCGATGTCGTCCTCGGAGACACGGAGTTTGCGGATTTCCGTGTCCTCGGCCGACACCCGCGGGCGGCTCTCGTAACGGCGCCGCACCCGCTGCGGAGAGCGCGCCAGGAGCTCGAAGCCTTCGAAGCCGGTGGCGATCACCGTCACCCGGACCTCGTCTTTCATCGACTGGTCGACGACGGAGCCGAAGATGATGTTGGCGTTGTCGTCGGCCTCGGCCTGGACGAGCTGGGCGGCCTCGTTGACCTCGAACAGGCCGAGGTCCTCGGGGCCGGTGATGTTCAGCAGCATCCCGGTCGCGCCTTTGATCGACTCCTCGATCAGCGGCGAGGTGATCGCCGCCTTGGCGGCGTCGAGCGCCCGGGCCTCACCCGTTGCCGAGCCGACGCCCATCAGGGCCGAGCCGGCGTCGCGCATGATCGTCCGCACGTCGGCGAAGTCGAGGTTGATCAGGCCGGGGATCGTGATCAGGTCGGTGATGCCCTGTACGCCCTGGCGCAGGATGTCGTCCGCCTGGCGGAAGGCCTCGAGGACGCTGGTGCGCCGCTCGACCGCCTGCAGCAGCTTCTCGTTCGGGACGATGATCAGGGTGTCGACTTTGTTGCGCAGTTTCTCGATCCCCTCGAGCGCCTGCTGCATCCGCCGTTTGCCCTCGAACTCGAACGGTTTGGTCACCGCGCCGACCGTCAGCGCGCCGATCTCCTCCTTGGCGATCTCGGCGATGACCGGCGCCGAGCCGGTGCCGGTGCCGCCGCCCTCGCCCGCGGTGACGAAGACCATGTCGGCGCCCTTCAGCGCCTCCTTGATCTCGTCGCGGCTCTCGGCCGCCGCGCCCGCGCCGACCTCCGGGTTGCCCCCGGCGCCGAGGCCGCGGGTCAGCTCCTGGCCGATCGAGAGCTTGATGTCGGCGTCACACGCTTGCAGCGCCTGCGCATCGGTGTTGACAGCGACGAACTCGACGCCGCGAATGCCGGCGTCGATCATGCGGCTGACCGCGTTGGTACCGCCGCCGCCCGCTCCGACGACCTTGATGACCGCGAGGTAAGTGGATTCCATCTCCCGATTTTCTCCAGCGCGCCCGGTTTCCCTCTGGCGCTATTGAAAGCTTTCAGTTGAGTTGAGCCTTTATTCCGTCCGAGCCTGCAGCGATGCTTGAGAGTCCAAGCTGCTGAAGAAACAGTGGAAATTGCGCTTGAACGTAGGGCATTCGCGGGGTTCTGTCAAACCGCCGCAGGCACCCGTGCAGCCGTAAGGTTCAACCCTTACTTGAGGGTTGGGGTAGGCTCAACTTCTGCTTGAGGGTTTCCCGAAGCGCATGATAGAGCGGTTCGTGGGCTCCCCTCTAGCCTCAGGGCGCAGCGGGAAGTTCGTGTTCGGAGCCTCCGTAGGAGGACCGACTCGGAGCTTGCAGGTCTACATAATCGAGGGCCGTTACTTCGGGGTCGGCGAGAACGGCGGCAGCAGCCCGCCACTTCTGCGGCGCTTTCGAGGCGTCGCCGAAGAAGAGCTCGATCCCGGTGGTGAGGGTGACCTCCACCCCTTTCTCACCGTAGCCGCTGCTGTCGAGATACGGGCGCAGTTCGTCCGGCACGGCGGCGAGGACGCGCACCTGTTCCAGCGCCGGACCCCTGACGCGCCCCCCTTTGGGCGGTCCATCGAGGGGCAGCCGCGGCAGCGGCGGCTCTTCGGGCAGCGGCAGCCAGCGCACCAGGCCGCCGCCGGCGGCGACCCCGATCGCCTCTTCGCCATCGCCGATCGTCGCCGCCAGTCGCGGCACCAACACCCGCGGCTCCGCGGTGTCCTGCCGGATCAGGAACCAGTAGGCGGCGAGGGCAACCAAGGCGACGAGCACGCCGCCGACGATCAGGCGCGCCCTCACAGATCCCAGCCGGCCGGCCACTCGACCTCCCCCAGCACCTGGACCTCGGCCTCCAGCTCGACGCCGAAGCGCTCGTGCACCCGGCGCCGTCCCTCCGCCATCAGCTCGAGCACGTCGGCGGTCGTCCCGTCGCGGTCGTTCTCGACGAAGTTCGCGTGCTTCTCGGAGAAGCGGACGCCGCCGTGCCGGAGGCCGCGGCACCCGGCCGCCTCCAGCAACTGGCCCGCCGACCGCCCCTCTGCCCGCTCGTCGTCAGGGTTCTTGAAGGTCGAGCCGAAGGTCTTGATGCCCGACGGCTGCGCCTCGCGGCGGCGCTCGCGCATGCCGGCCAGGGTGGCCTTGATCTTGTCCGGGTCGGCGGGCTGAAGCTGGAAGGAGGCACGGGCGACGATCTCCCCCGGCTTCAGGTTCGACTTCCGGTACCGGAAGCCGAGATCGTCCGGTCCACGTCGATCGGTCCCCTGGGCGGTACAGACGTCGACCCACTCGAGCACCCGGGCCAGCTGGCCGCCGTAGGCGTTGGCGTTCATCCGCACGGCACCGCCGGCGGTCCCCGGGATGTTCACCCCGAACTCCAGTCCCGACAGTCCCCAGCCCGCGGTTTTCGCCGCCGCCGAGGGGAAGCGGTAGCCGCCGCCGCAGATCACCCGCTCGCCGTCCCGCTCGATCTCCGCCAGCGCGCCGTCCAGCTTGACCGCCAGCCCGTGGAAACCGTCGTCGGCGACGAGCAGGTTCGACCCCGAGCCGATCACCCCCACCGGCAGCCCTTCCGCCTCCGCCCAGCGCAAGGCGGCGACCAGGCTCCCCTCGTCCGCCGGACGCACGAACCAGTCGGCTGCGCCGCCGGTACGGATCGTGGTAAACCGCGCCAGCGGGAAGTCCCGCTGCACGCCCTCGGGCGGCGCGGTCATGAGTCCGCCCCAACCGAGGTCGCGGGCTCGGTGACTAGCGTCTCCCCGAGCTTGAAGACGTCACCGGCGCCGATCGTGACCATCACGCCTCCGGGCCCCTGAGTGTGATCCAGCAGGTCGGCGAGCGCTCGCTCTGCGGTCTCCGCTTCCGGCAGCCACCACACCGGTTTTCCCTTGGCCCGCTCGGCCGCTGCCTGGGCGACCTGCAGACCGCTGACGCCGGCAAGCTCGCCGACCGGCTCCTCGCGGGCGGGATAGACGTCGAGGACGACAATCTCGTCGGCAAGCGCCAGGGCGGCGCCGAACTCGGTCGCCAGCGCCTTCGTCCGCGAGTAGAGGTGGGGCTGGAAGACGGCGATCAGCCGACTCGGGTCCAACTCGCGCAGCGCCGAGAGCGCCGCCCGCACCTCGGTCGGGTGGTGGGCGTAGTCGTCATATATATGGACCGCCCCCCGCGAGCCCTTCAGCTGCAGGCGCCGGTGGACGCCGGCGAAGCTGCCGAGTGCCGCGGCAGCGGCCGCGGCGTCAAGTCCGGTGAGCTCGATCGCGCCAAGGGCGGCGCGGGCGTTGCGGCGGTTGTGCTGACCCGGGACGGCCAGCTGTAGGTCCGGCGGGCCGGGGGCGGCGGCGTCGAAGCGGACCTCCTCGCTGCGCTCGCCGAGCCAGCCCATCTCCTCGTCGGCCGGGACGACCAGGCCTCGCGCCGGCCCGACGAAGCTGCGGAAGGCGTCGTGCAGCTCGGCCAGCGAGCCCCAGCGGGTGTGGTGGTCCATCTCGACGTTGGTGACGACGGCGACCTCGGGTCGCAGCTGCAGGAAGCTGGCGTCGCTCTCGTCGGCCTCGGCGACCACCCACTCCCCCTCGCCCCAGCCGGCGTTGGCGGTGCCACCGTCCGGGCCGAGGCCCGGCACCTCACCGCCGACGAAGAAGGCGGGATCGGCGCCGATCGCCCGCAGCGCCCAGACGGTCATCGCGGTCGTGGTCGTCTTGCCGTGGGTGCCGGCGATCGCGATCAGCCGCTTCTCGGCGCAGAGCTCGGCCAGCAGGGCCCCGCGGTGGATCGGCTCCACCCCACGCTGGCGGGCCAGCGCCAGCTCCGGGTTGTCCGCACCGATCGCCGTGGAGACCACGACCTCGGCCCCCTCCGGCAGGTTGGCGGCGTCGTGGCCGACCGTGGGCTCCAACCCCGCCTCGCGCAGGCGCTCCATATACGAGGAGTCGCTGCGATCGCTGCCGGTGACCGTGGCCCCGAGCCGAGCACAGACCAGTGCGAGCCCGCTCATCCCAGCACCACCGATCCCGATGAAGTGCAGCCGCCGCTCCGACCAGCCGTTCATCGCGCGGCCTCCAGGACCTCGTCGGCGATCCGCCGGGCGGCGTCGGGCTTGGCGAGGCGGCGCGCTGCCGCTGCCATCTCCCCCAGCCGCGCCTCGTCCTCCAGCACCGCCGTCACCTCCGCCCGCAACCGCTCCGCCGTCAGCTCGGCGTCGGCGATCACGGTGGCGGCGCCACCGTCGCGCATCCACTCGGCGTTGGCGCTCTGGTGATCGGCGGTGGCAAAGGGGAACGGGACGAGGATTGCCGGCCTGCCGGCGGCGACGACCTCGAAGATCGAGCCGCCCGAGCGGGCGAGGACGAGATCGGCGGCGGCGAGGGCGTCGCCGAGGTTCGGCTCGTACTCGAGCAGCGTGTAGCGATCGCCGTGCGGAGCCGCCGCGAGCCGCCGCTCGATCTCGGCGAAGTCCCGCCGTCCCGCGATGTGCAGCACATGGAAGTCGCGAGAACTCACTTCTTTCCGCATACCGGGGGCAACTGCGTTCTCACCCTCGGCGAAGGCTTCGAGGGCGGCGAAGTTGATCGTGCGGGCGCCTTGGCTGCCGCCGAAGACGAGGAGGCAGCGGGCGTCGGCGGCGATGCCGAAGCGCTCGCGCGCCTTCTCGCGATCGCCTTCCAGCACCGCTCTCGGCACCGGCCGGCCCGTCACCAGGTACGGCTCTCTCTCCCGCCCCGCGATCGGGAACGCGAGGCAGACCCGTCGAGCTCGGCCTGCCAAGAGACGGTTGGCTAAACCAAGGTGGCTGTCGGCCTCGGTCAGTACCAGCGGCGTCCGCGTCAGCACCGCCGCTAACCCGGCCGGGCCGGCGACGTAGCCGCCGCCGCCCATCACCACGTCGGCGCCGCGCCGCCGCAGGACCTTGCGGGCGGCTGCGACCGCCGCCAGCGCCTCGGCTCCCGCCCGGACTGCCTTCAGCGGATTGCGCCGGTCGATCCCGCGCACCTTGACAAGGTCGATCTCGTAGCCGGCCGCCGGCACCAGCTCCGCCTCGATCCGTCCCTGCGCGCCGAGGAAGCTGACCTCGGCGCCGCTATCCCGAAGCTCGTCGGCGACCGCCATGGCGGGTACGACGTGCCCCGCCGTTCCCCCCGCCGCTACGACCACCTTTGGCTTTCCTGGCACCGCTGGATCGACTCCCCTTGGGTTTCTGGCTCGCGGGCGCACGCCCGCCCTGGACGACGCGGAGTTTGCCAGCGCCGGTGGTCGAGCCCCGCGCCGCCTTCGCCGAGCCGCCGCGGGCGACGTTGAGGATCAGGCCGACGGCGAACAGGGTCGCCATCAGCGAGCTGTTGCCGTAGGAGACGAAGGGCAGCGGCACGCCCGTCAGCGGCGCCAACCCCATCACCGCGAAGAGGTTGATCGTCGCCTGCACCAGGACCAGCGAGGTCAGGCCGGCGACCAGCAGCTTCGAGTAGTTGTCCTTTGCCTTCTGCGCGGTTTTGAGGCCGGCGTAGCCGAACATCCCGAAGAGGCCGACGACGCCGGCGATCCCGACCAGGCCCAGCTCCTCGCCGATCACCGCCGAGATCATGTCCGTGTGGGCCTCAGGGAGATAAAAGGCCTTCTGGACGCCGTTGCCGATCCCGACCCCGAAGAGGCCCCCCGAGCCGAGCGCGATTTTCGCCTGCGCCGCCTGGAAGCCGGCGCCGGAGGCGTCGGCAGTCGGGTTCAGGAACGAGGTCAGGCGCGCCATCCGGTAGGGCTCGACGACCGCCATCAGCAGCGCCAGGCCGCCGATCACCAGCGCGATCTTGCCGAGGTCGACCGGGCGGACGCCGGCCGAGACCAGGAGAGCGGCAACGGAGAAGCAGATCACCATCGTCGTCCCCATGTCGGGCTGGAGCATGATCAGCAGACAGCTGGCGCCGACCACGAGGAGGAAGGGCATGATCCCTTCCAGCGAGCGCACCCGCTTGGGCTTGCGCGCCAGCAGGTCTGCGCCGTAGAGGATCAGCGCCACCTTGGCCAGCTCCGAGGGCTGGATCTGGAGGAAGCCGCCGCCGATCCAGCGGGTCGCCCCGTTGACTTCGGTGCCCATGCCGAGGACGGCGACGAGGAGGAAGATCGAGCCGCCGAGCAGCAGCGGGGTGAGGTCGCGGATCGCTTTCAGCCCGTGCCGCGCGGTGACGTGCATGATGACCAGCCCGACGACGCCGAACATCAGCGTCCGCTTCAGGTAGAAGGCGCTGTCGGAGAGCCCGCCGTCCTGGAGTACGCGGGTGGTCGAGCTGGCCGAGAAGACCATCACCGCCCCCAGCGCCAGCAGGCAAAGGGTCGCCGTCAGCAGCATGTTGTACTCGGGCGAGACGCGGGCGCGCGACCGCTTCTTGGCGCGCTTCTTCACTCCAGCTCCCTGACGATCTCGCGGAAGCGGTCGCCGCGCTGCTCGAAGTTGTCGAAGGCGTCGAAGCTGGCGCAGGCGGGCGAGAGCAGGACGACCTCGCCGGGCTCCGCGGCGGCGGCCGCGCGCCCGACGGCGTCTTCGAGGTCCTCGCAGCGATGCAGCTCGACCCCGGCCTCGAGCACCGGTGCCAGCTCGCGCGCCATCCGCTCGGTCGTCGCGCCGATCAGGTAGCAGGCGCGGACCCGCTCGCGGATCGGGTCGATCAACGGCGTGAACGGCTCGTCCTTCTCGCTGCCGCCCAGAATTGCGTGGACGCCGCCGTCGAAGGCTCGGATCCCGACAGTCGCCGAGGCGACGTTGGTCGCCTTCGAGTCGTTGACGAAGCGCACGCCGTCGACCTCGGCCACCTGCTCGAGTCGGTGCGGCACCCCGGCAAAGCTGCGCAGCCCCTCGCGCACCGCCTCGCGGTCGACCCCCATCGCCAGCGCCGCCGCCGCCGCGGCCATCGCGTTGGCGACGTTGTGCTCGCCGAAGAGGCCGAGCTCGTCGACCGCCAGCAGCGGCTCGCCGTCGTAGAAGATCGTCCCCTCGGCGACGGCGACTTCGCAGTCGGGGGCGGCGCCGTGGCAGAAGGCGATGCGGCGGGCGCAGCCGCCGAGGTCCACATTCGCGACGAAGGGGTCGTCGGCGTTGTAGACGGCGACGTCGTCGTTGCCCTGGTTGGCGAAGATCCGCAGCTTCGCCGCCAGGTAGGACTCGAGGTCGTGGTGGCGGTCGAGGTGGTCAGGCGCGAGGTTGAGGAAGACGGCGCACTCGGGCGCGAAGGCGACCGTGTCCTCGAGCTGGAAGCTCGAGCACTCGCAGACGATCGTCTCGTTCGCGGGGACCTCCCCGACCAGCTCCGAGAGCGCCGTGCCGACGTTCCCCGCCACCGCCACCGGCTCGCCGGCGGTGCGGTAGAGGTGGCCGAGCAGCTCGACCGTGGTCGTCTTGCCGTTGGTCCCGGTGACGGCGACGAAGCGGTTCGGCAGCTCCCGCCAGGCAAGCTCGAGCTCTCCGACGACCTCGATCTCCCGCTCCAGCGCGGCGGCGATCACCGGCGCCTCCCGGGGAACTCCCGGGCTCTTGACGACCGTCCGGGTCCCCTCGAGCTGCGCCAATCCATCCGTATCCAGAAAGACTTCGACGCCGACCCCCTCCAGCCCTGCCGCCCCCTCCGGATGCCCCGAATCGACCGCCCGCACCGCCTCCCCCCGCGCCGCCAGCATCCGCGCCACCGCCTGCCCGGAGCGCGCCAGACCGACCACGAGGAACGGCCCCTTGGGCAGGGGCGGTCGCACTTCCTTGGCCGGGACGCTCTGCTGCACGCCTGAAGCTTCGCGGGCGGCCCGGATAGCCCTGTAACCAACAGGCTGCTGATATATTGGGGCAATGTTTTGTCTTCCCCAGGATCCCGAGCCGCGTCACTGGGTACCTGCGGAGGAGCTAGGGGAGCTCAGCAAGTTTTCAGATCCAGACTGGGCCCGCGAACTCCAAGAATTCCTCTTGCTCATCCGCTCGGTCAGCACATACTGGAGGCGCCGCCTGATGAATGGCCCGCTCCTACGGCGGCGAGGGTGACTTAGCCATTCGTTCTTGCTCCGCCGCCTGATTCATGAGACAATGAATTTCAGGTTGAGTGTTGCTGGATGGTCCGATGGCCTCCAGCGGGACCCGCTTCGGCGGGTCCTTCTCTTTTACGGCCCCGACGCCAAAGGCGCCGGGGCTTGGCGACTACCGCCTTAGGCTCTGGATCAGCATCCAAAGCAACAGCAGGTTGAGCGTTACCGAATGATCCATTTCGCCTCCTTTCTCTTCGGGGACAAGCCTTGGCGGGATGCCCCGAGAGAGGCGGAGTTGGACAGTGCAACACTCGTCGCCTGCTATGCAGCTTACTAGTTACTGAACTTTTTGTCTGTATCAGTTAGGCGGCTTGGCGAACTGCCTGATCTCTTCGGCCAGCGCCTCGGGCTGGTCCTCGGGGATCAGGGTGAAGCAGTCGGGGAGCTCAACGTAGCGGCTGTTCGGGAAGGAGTCGGCGAGGGCGCGGCCGGCCTCGTTGGGCATCATCTTCCCCTCCTTGTCCCAGACGACGAGGACCGGCTTCTCGAAGGAGGGCAGCGCCGCGGTCGCGCGGGCGAGGTCGTGCTTGCCGCGCATCGCGTCGCCCGCATAGCGGCGCAGGTCGCGGCGAATCTCCTTTTTGCGCAGCGGCTCCATCCAGTCGCGCATCAGCTCGTCGGGGACGCCGCGCTTGGTCATCTGGCCGAAGACGAAGGGCAGACGACGCAGCCCCGGTCGCAGCAGCAGCACCCGGGTGGCTACGTAGCCGCCCGGCAGCTTCGCCGAGAGCCAGGCGGCGAAGCCGGCGAGGCCCGGCGGGTAGTTGCCGGCGGTCTCGCAGGAGACGAGGACGAGCTTGGCGACCCGGTCCATGCCGCCGTCGGCGATCATCACCTGCGCCCCGCACCAGTCGTTGAAGCAGAGGGTGACGTCACGCAGGTCCGCCGCCTCGAGGAACTCGGTGACGATCCGTCCCATCCCGACCAGGGTCAGGTCGGCGTCGGGCTTCATCGGCTTCCAGTGCGCACCGGTCGGCAGCGAGGGTGAGACACACCGGAACTCGGGCGTCAGCTCGTCGATCACCTTCCGCCACTGCTTCCAGTCCATCAGCAGTCCCGGGATCATCACCACGACCGGACCGTCCCCGCCAGTGTCCTGGTAGGCGATCCTCCCCGCGGTTACCTCTACCTCGGGCACCTCCTAGCGGCCGATCGACTGCTGGTAGAGCGTGAAGCCGATGCCGCTGCATACAGCGGCGATGATCCAGAAGCGGAGCATGATCTTCGTCTCCGACCAGGCCATCATCTCGAAGTGGTGGTGCAGCGGGGCCATCAGGAGGACGCGGCGGCGGAAGGTTTTGAAGGCGAAGACCTGGAGCAGGACCGAGAGCGCCTCGATCACGAAGATGCCGCCGATGATGATCAGCAGGACCTCCGTCTGGGTCATCACCGCCAGCGCCCCGATCGCGCCGCCGAGGCCCAGCGAGCCCGTATCACCCATGAAGATCGAGGCCGGGAAGGCGTTGTACCAGAGGAAACCGACGCAGGCGCCGACCAGGCAGGCGGAGAGCAGGGCCAGGTTCTGCTGCTCGTTGGCAACGAAGGCGATCGCCGTGTAGGCGAGGAGGACGATCGCGCAGGAGCCCGCCGCGAGGCCGTCGAGGCCGTCGGTGAGGTTGACGCCGTTGGAGGTGCCGGCGATGACGAGGAAGACGAGGACGAAGTAGAGGACCGGGCCGAGGTCGATGCTGCCGTCGCCGATGCGGAAGTAGAGGGTCGGCTCGAGGCCGACCTCGTGGCGGGCCACCCACCAGAGGCCGAAGGCGAGGATCAGCTGGCCGAGCAGCTTCCAGCGGCCGGCGAGCCCGAGCGAGCGGCGTTTGACGATCTTGATGTAGTCGTCGGCAAAGCCGAGCGCGGCGCAGCCCATGGCAACGCCGAAGACGGCGAGGCTCTGCGCGTCGCGATCGGAGAGGACGAGGAACGGCACGCAGATCGAGGCGAAGACGATCAGCCCGCCCATCGTCGGCGTCCCCGCCTTCGTGTGGTGCTCCTGGGGGCCGTCCTCGCGGATGTGCTGGCCGAACTCTCGGACCCGGAGGAACTCGATGAATTTGGGACCGAGGAAGATGCAGATCAGCATCGCCGCCATTCCGGCGATCAGGACTTCACCCATCGCCGACCTCCACCAGCTCCGGCAGCTGCTCGGCGACCGTCTCCAAGCCGGCGGAGCGCGAGCCCTTGATCAGGACAGCGTCGCGAGGTTCCAGGCGGGCCGCCAGCAGCTCGGCCGCCTCGTCGGGATCGGCGACGAGCTCGTCGGGGTCGTAGTCCCGCGCCGGCAGGCCGACCCCGATCACGAAGTCCACCCCCGCGGCGCGGGCGTGCTCGCCGACCTCGCGGTGGTAGCGCGGGGCGTCCGGCCCGAGCTCGCCCATCTCGCCCAGCACTGCGACCGAGCGCTCGGCCCCGAGGGTGGCGAGATGGTCGAGCGCCGCGCGCATCGACACCGGGTTGGCGTTGTAGCAGTCGTTCACGAGGATGATTCCGCCGGGTAGCTCGACTCGCTCCCCACGGAAGCGGGAGAATCCTATGTCCGCAGCGCGGTCGGCCATCCCGGCGAGGTCGGCCCCGAGGGCGACGCCGGCGGCGATCGCGGCGAGGGCGTTGGTGAGGTTGTGCGCCTCGGTGAAGGGGAAGTGGAAGCGCTGGCTGCCCAGCGGCGTGCGGACGAGGGCTTCGGTGACGCCGTCGTCGACCCGCACCTCGGTTGCCTCGACGTCGCCGCCGGGGCCGAAGCGCAGCAGCTCGGCGATCGGCTCCAGGTGCGGCTCCAGCACCCCCGCCTCGACCGGGGCCACCGCCGTCCCGCCCGCCGGCAGGTCGTCGAGGATCTCGGCCTTGGCGGCCGCGATCGCCTCGACCGACCCCAGCAGCTCGACGTGGACCGGGCCGACGTTGGTGATCATCGCCACCTCGGGCTCGGCGATCGCCACCAGTTCGGCGATCTGCCCCTTGCCGCGCATCGCCATCTCCAGCACGAGGACGTCGGTGTCCGGCGGCGCTTCGAGGATCGTCAGCGGCAGCCCGATCTCGGTGTTGAAGTTCTGCTGGTTGGCATGGACCGTGCCCGGCAGCAGCGCCCGGGCGATGTCCTTGACCGAGGTCTTGCCGACCGAGCCGGTGACGCCGACGACGCGGGCGCCCAGCGCGCGCCGGTACTCGCGCGCCAGCGAGTGCATCGCCGCCAGCGGATCGTCGACGACGAAGACCCAGGCGTCGCCGCTGCCGCTCCCGGTGAGAACGCCTTTCTCTCCGGTATGCGGAGACAAAAGCGTTTTGAAGGACGGGCTGACGACAACACCCCAGGCGCCGGCCTCGATCGCCGCGCTCGCGAACTCGCCGCCGTCGCGCTTCTCGCCGCGTAGGCCGAAGAAGAGGTCGCCAGGTCCCGCCTCGGCTGAGTTGATCGTCGCCCGCCGCGGCGGCTCGCTCGGGCCTTCGGCGACCACCTCCGCCCCCAGCGCGGCGGCGATCTGCGCCGGCGAGAGGTTCACACCGCGGTTCCCAGCCGACGGAGCTCCTCGCGCGCGACCTCGCGGTCGTCGAACGGGATCTTCCGGCCGTCCTCGAACTCCTGACCCTGCTCGTGACCCTTGCCGGCGATGACGACGGTGTCGCCGGGCTGCGCTCGCCCCAGCGCCAGCGCGATCGCCTCGCGGCGGTCGACGACGACCTCGAGCTCCCCTACGCCCCCGGACCCTTCCGCGCCGGATGCGACTTCGGCGACGATCGCCTCCGGCTCCTCCGAGCGCGGGTTGTCGGAGGTGATCACCGCGAGGTCGGACAGCTGCGCTCCCGCCCATCCCATCTTCGGGCGCTTGTCGCGGTCGCGGTCGCCGCCGGCGCCGAAGACCGAGATCACCCTGCCCTCGGTGATCCGGCGCGCCGCCCGCAGCACGTTCTCCAGCGAGTCGGGCGTGTGCGCGTAGTCGACGAGGACGCCGAAGCCCTGGCCCTCGTCGACCGGCTCGAACCGGCCCGGCACACGCGCCGCCCGCGCCAGCCCGGCGGCGGCGATGTCGCCGCCGACCCCCATCGCCTCGGCGACGGCGAAGGCGCCGAGAGCGTTGGCGACGTTGAAGTGGCCCGGCAGCGCCGTCCGCAAACGCAGCGTGCCGAGGCTGAAGCTCGCCCCGAGCGCGTCGAACTCGACCTCGCGGGCGCTGTAGTCCGCCTCCGCGCCCTCGGCCGAGAAGGTGACGCACTCGAATTCCTCCGCCAGCCGCCGCCCGTAAGGGTCGTCGACGTTGACGATCCTCACCTTCGGTCCCATCTCGAACAGCTTGCGCTTGGCGAGGAAGTAGTCCTCCATGTCGGCATGGAAGTCGAGGTGGTCCTGGGTGAGGTTGGTGAAGAGGGCGACCTCGAAGTGGATCGCGTCGGCCCGGTGCAGCGAGAGCGCGTGCGAGGAGACCTCCATCGCGCAGGCTTCGTCGCCGCCCTCGAGCATCTGCCTGAAGGTCCGCTGCAGCTCGATCGCCTCCGGCGTCGTCCGCACCACTTCCTTCTCCACCCCCCCGACCACCTGCTTCACGGTCCCGAGCAGGCCGCAGCGGAAGTCGGCCGCCTGGAGGATCTCGCGGACGAGGAAGGCGGTCGTCGTCTTCCCGTTCGTCCCGGTCACCCCGACGATCCGCAGCTCCGCGGTCGGATCGCCCCAGAACCGCGCCGCCAGCGGCGCCATCGCCGCTCGCGAGTCCGCGACCACGACCTGCGGCACCGCCAGTTCCGTCAGCTCGCGCTCGACGACCAGCGCCGCCGCCCCCTCCTCGACCACCCGCGGCCCGAACTCGTGCCCGTCGACCTTCCCGCCGACCACGCAGAAGAAGAGCGACCCCGGCCCGGCCTTGCGGCTGTCGTAGACCAGCTCGGAGATCTCCACGGAGCCGTCGCCGACGACTCGCGCCCCCGGCAGCTCCGCGACAAGCTCGGCCAGTCTCATCCGCAGCCGATTATTCCTGAGGTACGCCCAGGTACGGGAGGGCGAATTCGGCGATCTGCCCGAACGCCGGGGCCGCAACCGAGCCGCCGTAGATTTCGCCCTGCGGTTCGTTGACGATCACCGCCACCAGCAGCTGCGGATTCTGTGCCGGGGCGAAGCCGATGAAGGAGGCGACGTACCTCGTCTCCGAGTAACCGCCGGCTTCGGCGACCTGGGCGGTTCCGGTCTTCCCCGCCAGGGTGTAGCCGGGGACGCTGACCTCGGAGGCGGTGCCGCCGGGCGCCAGCACCCCCTCGAGCATTTCCCGCACCTGCGCCGCGACCTTGGGATCGATAACGCGCTTGCCCTTCGGCTCGTGTACCGGTTCTTCGCCGATCCGCTTGATCAGCTGCGGCGGTCTCAGCCGGCCGCCGTTGGCGATCGCCGTGTAGCCGGCGACCATCTGCATCGGCGTCACCGAGAGGCCCTGGCCGATCGGCAGGTTGCCCATAGTCGAGCCGGAGTATTCGTCGAGCTGGGGGACGATGCCCTGTTCCTCGGCCGGGTACTGGACCCCGGTCGGCTCGCCGAAGCCGAAACGCTGGATCCACTTGCTGAAATTCTCGGCGCCGACCTCGAGCCCGATCGTCACCGCGCCGACGTTCGAGGACTCGGCCAGGATCCGGGCGACGCTGAAGTTTTCGGTCCCGCGTTCGTGGGACTCCTCGATCGTCCGGTCGGCAACCTGGATCGTCGGCGCCAGGGTGAATTCCGTCGTCGGGGTCACCAGTTTTTCCTCCAGCGCCGCCGAGACCGTGAACGCCTTGAAGGTCGAGCCCGGCTCGTAGTTGAACCCGGTCGCCTGGTTGAGCAGGTCCTCGCTGCTCGCTTCGGAGAGGTCTTCGGGGTTGACCGGCGGCCAGTTCGCCATCGCCAGGATCTGCGAGCTGCGCGGGTCGACGACGATCGCCGTCGCTCCTTTCGGCGAATAGGTTTCGCCGACCCCGCCCAGCACTTCTTCGGTCTTCTGCTGGATCACCGGGTCGAGGGTCAGTTCGACGTCTTCGCCGTCCTCGGCTTCGGTCACCGTTTCCAGCCGGATCGGTTCCCCGAGCGCGTCGTTGACGATCCGGCGCTCCCCGTCGCTGCCGCCGAGCACTTCTTCCTCCCCCAGCTCGAGACCGGTCCTACCCTCGTTTTCGGAGCCGACGACGCCGATCACCTGCCCCGCCATCTCCCCCTGCGGGTAGGTGCGCCTGGTGTCGGGCAGCTCGCCGATCCCTTCCAGGTCGAGCGCTTCTACCTTCGCCGCCGTGCTGAGGTCGACTTTCTGGGCGACGTAGGAGAAGCCGCCTTCGGCGGTCAGCGCTTCCAGCACTTCGCCCTTCTTCTGGTCGAGGATCGGCGCCAGCGCCGCTGCCGCCTGCGGCGGGTTTTTCACCTGGTAGGGGGTCGCGTAGATCGTCGCCGCGTCTTCGGAGGCGGCGAGCTTGTTGCCGCGCCGGTCGAGCAGGTCGCCGCGCAGGCCGGGGACGGTGACGACCTCGGTCTGCTGGTAGGCCGCCTCGGAAGCCAGCTCCGACCCCTGCACGCCCTGCAGCCAGAAGGCGCGGACGACGATGACGAGGAAGCAGAGGAGGAAACCGCCGAAGAGAAGGCCGATCCGCCGCTCGATCACGCGCATCCGTGGATCGTCCCTACGTGGTCGGACACGAGGCCACGTCAGCCCCCGGCGGCAGCGAGGCGGGCAGCGGCCGCGGCGACGTCGCCCGGCTCGTACTGGATCAGCTTCGGCTCTTCGGTGTTCGGCATCGCCAGGCCCAGCTGGGCTGCTTCGCCGCGGACGCGGGCGGTGCTGAAGCGCTCCGCCTCACGGCTTTCCAACATCGAGTTCTCTTTTTCCAGCGCCGTGATCTGCTCGTCGATCTTGCCCGAGCTGGCGGCGAAGCTGAGGGTGGCGACGTTGAGGGCGACGATCCCGACCAGGAGCACCCCGAGCACCCCGATCCAGAGCCGCCCCTGGGTCATCCGCACGACCAGGCCCGAGTCGGGGAGCTGGCGGACGGCGACGGCGGTGCGGCCGGCGGCTACGGCAAGTTTGGGACGGGCGACGGGAGCGCATTTCGTCGCCGGTTTGCGGGCGGGGGCGCGGCGGACCGGTGCCTTCGCCGGGGCAGTGACTGCCCGCGAGCGGGCCGGTTTGCGAGCCGGTTTCCGTGGTTTCGGCGGTGCCGTCGTCCGCGACGGTCGCGGTGCCGGCGCGGTGCGGGTTTTCGGGACGGCGACGGCCATCAGCCCGCCTCCCCTGCCGGTTGCGCCTCGGCGATCTTCAGGGCGGCGCGCAGGTGCGCGGAGCGCGAGCGCGGATTCCGCTCTGCCTCCTCCGGCCCGGGCGAGATCGGCCGGCGCGTGAGGATCTCGGCCTCGGGCTCGTGGCCGCAAACGCAGACAGGGAGCTCGGGCGGGCAGACGCAACCGCGCGCCTTGGCGGCGAGGAACTGCTTCACCGGCCGGTCCTCGAGCGAGTGGAAGGAGATCGCCGCGAAGCGGCCGCCGACCTTCAGCTGCTGCCAGGCCAGCGGCAGCATCTCGTCAAGCGCCTCGAGCTCGCCGTTGACGGCGATCCGGATTGCCTGGAAGCTGCGCTTGGCCGGGTGGCCGGCGCCGAAGCGAGCCGAGGCCGGCATCCCGGCCTTGATCGCGTCGACGAGCTCGGCGGTGGTCGCGAGCGGCCGGCGACGGACGATCTCGCGGGCGATCCCGCCGGCGAAGCGCTCCTCGCCGAAGCGGCGCAGGACCTGGGCGATCCGCGCCTCCGGCCACTCGTTGACGAGGTCGGCGGCGGTGAACTCCTGCCGCGTGTCCATCCGCATGTCGAGCGGCGCGTCGTAGGAATAGGAGAAGCCCCGCTCGAACGCGTCAACCTGCATCGAGGACATCCCCAGATCTACATAAACCATGTCTGGGCGCACTCCTTCGCCCTCCAAGGCGCGAAGTCCTGCTGCGAAGTCGCTGCTGATGAAGAGGGTCCGGCAGGGGACCTCGGCGGCGAAGCGGTTGAAGCGCTCCTGCGCGGCCGGGTCGCGGTCGATCCCGATCAGCGTCCCCTCCGCCCCGATCAGCTCGGCGACGAGGCGCGCGTGCCCGCCGCCGCCGAAGGTGCAGTCGACGGCGATCTGCCCCGGCTCCGGCGCCAGCAGCGACACCAGCTCCGGCGCGAGGACGGGCTCGTGCTCACTCATGAGGACCTCGAGTGGTCGCTCCACCGGACGCGGTGCGACGTAGCCGCCGGTAGGCGCGTAGCTGTAGTTGAGTGCGGCATTCAGTCTCATGGTTACGCGGCGGGGCCGGCGGCGGCCAGGCCCTCGGCGATCTCGGGGGCGGCGGCGTCGAGTTCTTCCTCTTGCTTCGCCCAGGCGTCGGCGTTCCAGATCTCCAGGTACTCCCCCGCCCCGATGACGACGCAGTTGCCGTCGAGGCCGGCGTGCTCGATCAGCGGCTTGGGGATGCGGATGCGGCCGGCGGAGTCGAGCTTCTCGTCGAAGGAGCCGCCGTGGAAGCGGCGGCGCAGGGCGCGGGCGTCGCGCCCGAAGGGGCTGTGCGGCGAGAGGAAGCGGTCGGACAGCTGCTCGAACTCCCCGGTCGTATGCACCCAGACGCAGGGGTCGAAGCCCTTGGAGAGAACGATGCCGTCAGCGAGAGAAGCCCGGAAGCGAGAGGGAACCGTAAGCCGGTCCTTGGAATCGAGGCTGTGCTCGTAAAGACCCCGGAAGGCCACCTCGCGAGTCCTTTCTGCAACGGGGGCGGAAGTCAGAAACGAAATGGACCGGAGTGATGAGGTGGGAGGAGCCTCACCACCCCGGTCCTGGGCTTCAACTCGATCGCCACACTCACCCACTCTCCCCCACTTTGCAACACGACCCCCCGCTGCAACCCCGTTTGCATCCGCGCGGCCGCGATACCTTCCGCCCCGTGGCTACGACCGAAGAGGCACACGCGGCGGCGGCAACCCCGCCGGATGACGCCGACGACCTCCGCGGCTTCCACTTCAAGCGCCTGCTGCGCAAGCCGCTGACCTGGATCCTGATCGGCGTCTTCGCGCTGGTCGCCGGCATCGCCTGCGCCGCTCTGATCGGTCCGGCGCTCGGCGGAGCGGCCTTCGTCGTCGCCCTCCTGGTCGGGGTCCTGGTCGTCTTCGTGATCGCCGACAAGCAAGCCGCCGACGCCTTCTTTGCCGCCTACTGCGCCCAGCGCAGCCTCACCCTCGGCGGCAAGGAGCACCTGCCGCCGCTGACGCCGCTGCTGAAGAAGGGCGACGACCGCTACGCCGAGCGGACGATGAAGGGGCGCCTCGCGGAGGGCGTCCACGGCACCCTCGCTCTCTTCACCTACGAGGAGGAGTCGACCGACAGCGAGGGCAACCGGCAGACGAACTACTACCGCTACACCCTCGGCCTCACCCAGGTCCCCGACTGCGTCGCCCACTGCCCCGAGCTCTACTGCCAGCGCAAGTTCGGCCTCCGCGCCCTGGAGAAGTTCGAGGACGTCTTCCGGACCAAGAAAGAGCGGGTGAAGCTGGAGAGCGAGGAGCTCGACGAGAAGTACGAGATCTTCGCCGGCAAGGAGCAGGACGCGGTCTGGCTGCGGCGGCTCTTCTCCCCCACCTTCATCGTCTGGCTGAACGACGCGGCGCCGAAGAAGTTCGCCTTCGAGCTCGTCGACGGCACCCTCTGCTGCTACGTCAGCGGCCACAAGGACAACGCCGAGGAGCTCGACGCCGTCGCCGTCGCCACCGCGGCGGTGGCGAGACGCCTGAAAGACGAGGCGGGCGAAACCAGCCCGCGCCAGGCGGAAGCCGGGGCGACGGAGCCCTCAGAAGCCGGCTAGCAGCGTGCCCGCGTTGGCGATCAGGCCGGCGGCGATCATCAGCAGGACCGAGGGGACGAGGACGAGGGCGACGACGAGCTGGATCTTCGGCGCGGCGCGGGCGGCCCGCTCCTCGACGGCGCGGCGGCTATCGCGGCGCAAAGCAGTGGCCTGACGGCGCAGCTGGTCGGCCAGCGGCGAGCCGAACCTGCGCGAGCGCTCGATCGCCGCGACGAGCGTCGCCAGCTCGCTGCCGGGCACGCGGCCGCGCAGCGAGGCGAGGGCGGCGCTGAGCGGGACTCCGCAGGAGAGCTCGGCGACGGTCAGCCGCAGCTCCTCCGCCAGCGGCCCCTGCCCCGCCCGCGCCAGTTGCTCGATCCCGGCGGCGGGGCCGCGGCCGGAGCCGGCGCTGACCGCGAGCAGATCGAGCGCGTCGGGCAGGGCCGCGACCAGGCGCCGCTGCCGCTCCCGCGCCCGCCGCTCGAGAATCGCGTCGGGGCCGAAGAAGCCGGCGACCGGCAGCCCGACCAGGACGAGGAGGGAGAGGCGACCCGGCGCGACCGGCGAGGCCAGCAGTCCCGCCAACACCCCGCAGCCGGCGCCGAGCAGCTTGCCCAAGAGCAGCTTCGGCAGCCGCAGGCGGACCTCGTGCCCGCGCAGCAGGTCCTTCGCGGCGGCCGCGGCGAGCAGCACCGCCACAGCCGCCAGCAGCCCGGCGCCGCTCACTCCACCACCCGCGAGAAGCGGCGGATCGCAAAGAAGCCGACGACCTGCAGCGCCGCGGCGAGCGCGAGCAGGATCGCCGGCGGCGGCGAGGCGAGCAGCGTCGCCAGGAAGCCCGGCTGCAGCAGCTCGGCGAAGAGGGCGCCGCCGGTCGGCATCGCCACCACCAGGAGACCGGTGAAGCGCGCCTGCGCCGTGGCCGAGCGTGCGTCCTCGGCGACCCGCTCGCGCTCGGCGGCGCCGGCGGCGAAGCGCCGCAGGAGACCGGCGAGGTCGCCGCCGGCAAGGCGCTGGCTGAGCAGCGTGGCGGTGAAGGCGTCGATCCGCTCCGACCGCATCCGCCGCCGCCAATCCTCGATGACCGCCACCGTCGGCGCCCCTAGATCCAGCTCGGCCGCCAGCCGCGAGAGCTCGATCGCCGGCGGGCCATCGAGCGAGGCGACGGCAGCCGGGAGCGAAGCGCGCAGCGAGCGGCCGGCGCTGAGCGAGTCCGCGATCGCCGTCGCCACTTCGGGCAGCGAGCGCTCGACCGCACGGCGGTAACGGCGGCGGCGCGCCCCGATCGCCCACCCCATCGCCGCCGGGCCGGCGACGGCGAGCGGCAGCGCCAGGGCGATGCCGCCGAGGAACCAGCCGCCGAGGATCGCCGCGGCCGTCGCCAGCGCCGCCAGCCGGCGGCGCTCGACGGTCGAGGGCGCGTAGCCCTCCTCGGCGGCCCGGCGCAACGGCTCGAGCGCGAACCGCAGCCAGCCCGCCGCGGCCGGGCTGGCGATCGCCGCCTCGCGCGCCGCCAGCGCCAGCAGGCCACCCGCGAGGGCGCCGATCGGGACCGCCGGCGTCATCCGACCTCGGCGATCTCGGTGACGCGGCGACTGCCGTCGGGCCGGCGCTGCAGGTGAACGACGAGGTCGATGCCCCGGCGCACCTGCTCGGCGATCGCCGCGTGCGGCAGACCGACCCCCGCCATCAGCGCCAGGGTCTCGAGGCGGTTGAGCGCATCGTCGGGTGAGTTGGCGTGCACGGTCGAGAGCGCGCCGTCGTGTCCGGTGTTGAGCGCGGTCAGCAGGTCGAGCGCCTCCACGCCCCTCACCTCGCCGATCACGATCCGGTCAGGCCGCATCCGCAGGGCGTTGCGGAGCAGGTCGCGGATCGTCACCTCGCCGCGCCCCTCGACTCCCGCCGGCCGGCTCTCCAGCCGCACCACGTGGGGCTGCTGCAGCCGCAGCTCGGCCGCGTCCTCGATCGTCACCACCCGCTCGCCCGGGGCGATGAAGCTGGAGAGCGCGTTCAGCAGCGTGGTCTTGCCCGACCCGGTGCCGCCGCTGACGAGGACGCTGCGGCGGCTCGCGACCGCTTCCTCCAGCAGCTGCCGCTGCTCGCCGCTCAGGGTCCCGATCTCGACCAGCCGGTCGGGGCCGGGGCGGTTGGCGCCGAAGCGGCGGATCGAGAGCGCCGGACCGTCGATCGCGAGCGGCGGGATCACGACGTTGACGCGGGAACCGTCGGCAAGCCTGGCGTCGACCATCGGGCTGAGCTCGTCGACCCGGCGCCCGAGCGGCGCGAGGATGCGCTCGATCGCGTTGCGCAGGTCGTCCTCGCTCTCGAAGCGGACGTCGGTCTCCTCGAGCAGCCCTCGCCTCTCTATATAGACGCGACCGGGCCCGTTGACCATCACCTCCTCGACCGCGGGATCGGCCAGCAGCACCTCCAACGGCCCGAGGCCGACGCTGTCGCGGACGATCCGCGCCGCCAGCTCCTCTCGCACCCCGCTCGGAAGGACCGCCGCCTGCTCGTCGACCAGTCGGCGCACCGACTGCTCCAGTCCCTCCTCCGAGCGATCTCCCGATGCAGCCGCCGCCCGCCGCCGCTGGATCAGGCGCTCCCGCAGGCGCTCGGAGACTTCGGCGATATGGCGCTCGCGTACCTCCATCAGCCGCGCGGGATCAGGGTGATGCGGCGGGCGAAGCTCTCCGCCTGGATCAGGCGCAGGGCCTGGGGACGGGTGAGGCCGAGCGTCGCCGTAGCCGTTTCGCCCGCTGCCCCTTCCCCGCCCGGCCCGAGGCCGAGCAGCGGCACGGCGGGGGCGGCGACGTAGGTGCGGCCGTCGCCGGAGCCGTCAGATTCGGTCGTCACCGCGACGTCGACCTTCGAGCCCACCGGCGCGCCCAGAGCATCGAGGGCGCCGGCGCCGCTGACCGCGATCTCCACCGGACGGCGGCTGCCTTCAAGACCAGGAACCGAGGCGGGCCTGGGCGGATGAAGTTGGATGGCGAGCAGGTAGGACCCGGCCGGAACCGGCGCGGCGGGAACGAGACCGACCGCGTCGGTCGGAGTTGCCAGCGCGCCGGGTGGCGTGAACCGGACGGGGACCCGCCGCACCTCCAGATCCGCGGCCGCGACCTCGGGGTCGATCTGCTCGCCCGCGGGAAGCCCGGAGGTCGCAACGACAACGGGCCGCAGCTCGCCGTAGCCGCGCACGACGCTGTCGCCGTAACCGTTGGCGATGGTGGCGGCAGCGACCGCGGCCATCGCGGCGGCGAGGAGAAAGCCGAACGCGCGGGCGCGGCGACTCATCAGTTGCCCGCCCGCTGTGAGAGCGGCAGGCGCAGGCTCGCCTCGGCGCCGTGCGGAACGCGGCAGAGGCTGAAGTTGCCGCCATGGTTCCGGGCGATGCGCTCCACCACTCGCAGACCGTGACCCCTGCGGCTCCGACCGTCGCGGCGGAACCTCCGGCCTGCCGTCATCGACCTCGCCGCGCCACCGCGGTCGGCGACCGAAACACGCAGCCAGTCCCCCTCCCGGCGCCACTCGACCCTCACTCGTCCCCCACCGTGCTCGATCGCGTTGCTGAGCAGGTTGTCCAGCGCCTGGGCGAGGTCGAATCGGTTGCCTCTGATGCACGTGTCTTCACTGTTCGGGTCCAGTTCGAGACCGGCGCCGATACGCGCTGCCGCATCCCGCCATCGCCATACCGACTCTTCGATCAGGTCTCTGACCGGGACCTCCGTCATCGCCTCTTCGAGTGAAGCGCCGTTGATCTCACGGTCGAGCCGATCGAGTGCAATCGTCGCCAGCTGAAGCGACGACTCGAGCGGCGCAGCGCCGGGTGAGTCGGAAGAAAGGGAGAGGCTGAGGACCTGCAGCGGGCGACGCAGCTCGTGCATCGCCTCGTTCAGCGCGGCCCGCCGGCGCCCCTCCCGCAGGTTCGATATTCCGCCTACCAAGGCCAAAGAAGCGGCCACAGGCAGTCCGGCCGCAACCTCCGCCAACTCGACCGCCATCGCTATCGCACTCCTCTCGCTCGCATCGGGAGGAGTAAGGCCGGGGCGAGCCCTTCTTCTCCCCCCGCGGCTAGAAAGCGAATGCGGAGAAAGCGGAAGGAGCGAAAAAAGAAGCACCCGCCCCTCGAAGCGGTCTCGGCCAGGCGCTACGACAGAGCGGGTGCAACGAGTAAGACCCTAATCGATGACAGTTCGGTTCCCAAACGGTTAGAGAAAAGAAGCTGGAGCTGGTTAGATTGGTTGTTCTCTTTTAGTGCATATTCTTTCGCGGGCGCGGTTATCCTCCATCCGTTTTGGAATACTTGTCTAGTAACTCGGACGTCCTTTGCCACCCCCTATATCGCGTCTGAGACCCCAACCCAGGAGGTCCCCTTTTGCCACAGTCCCGCACTTCTCCAGAGGGCATCACCCAACAACTGGCGAAGGCGCTCGCCCACCCGCTGCGCGTTCGCATCCTCAGCTCCCTCCACCAAGGGATCTCAAGCCCTAACCAGTTGGCCCAAGAGCTCGGCGAGCCGCTCGGCAACGTCAGCTACCACGTGAAAACGCTGCTCGAATACGACTGCGTCGAACTGGTGAAAACGGAGCCGCGCCGCGGTGCCGTCGAGCACTTCTACCGTGCCACCGACCGTGCCTTCCTCAGCGATTCGGACTGGGCGAAGATCCCGGCCTCGGCCCGCAAGGGCATCTCCGGCTCGATCCTCGAGTCGATCGGCCAGAGCGCGACCGAGGCGATGGCCGAGGGAACCCTCGACGCCCGCAGCGACTCGCACCTCTCCGACACGCCCCTCCAGCTCGACAAACAGGGCTGGAAAGACCTCAACAAGGTCCTCGCGGACACCGTCAACAAAGCGACGGCGATCCAGAAGGAGGCCGCGAAACGGATGGGCAAGGACAAAGCCAAAGCCGTCCAGACCAAGCTGGCGATCATGCACTTCGAGGTGCCGGCCGCCAAAGGCGGCAAGAAAAAGAAGTAGTCGATAAGCGAAGGCGGCCTTCAGCTAGAAGCGGCCGCCTTCGCTTATTTGTCCTGCTGCGAACTCGCTTGATCGGAGCCGGAGCCTCCGCCAGAGGACTGGCCTCCACCGGAACCGCCCGCACTCGAAGTAGGTGGGTTGCCGCTGGGCCTTCCTTCCGGTCGCAGCACCCCCTCCTTTATCTGGCGCTCTGATCTCGGAGCTTTCTCATCTTTCGCCATCTCGTGAGCTTACTTTGCGTAGGGCGGATCGATGACTCGCATCGACCGGATCTCGCTCTCGGAAATCCAGATGCCCTGGATCGGTTCAATCCGTTGCCGCAGGTTCACGACACCTTCCGCATCGACCTTTGCGGTCCAGATCTCCTGGATATAAAGATCGTGAGGCGTGGGCGTCTGGCCGATGGCCGACGCTTCCGCGATCATCCCGCCAATCAACGCCCTGTCCTTCAGTTCGACGACGATCCATGCTCCGCTCGAGCTCAAACGTTGAAAGATGTTGTCCCACGCCGATCCAGCGTCGCGAGCCCCAAGCGCGAAGTAGAGCCACGGCGGCTGATCTTCGCACCGCTCAGCCCTCCTGAGATACCAACCGAGCAGCGACCCCAAGGCGATCGGAGCGGCGATGAGAACCACGAGCACGTAAGGGATCAGGGCGCACAAGTGGTCCCCCCACTCGTCCACAGAGCCGATCCTTCCGGCGAGATCGGCCGTCCAGTAGGCAGCGGCGAGGTGCAACAGGAGAGCGTAGAAAAGAGCCCTGAGGACGAGTTCCAGCTCGCTGCGCGGCCCTTGCGCGCGACCCACGACAGACAGCTCGACGATCACGAACCCCGGCAGGACCAAGGCGATCGCGATTACCAACCCGACGATGGAATCTGGCACGTCCACAACCTAAAAAGCCCCTCGGACTTATCCCTCGATCAAGCGGTAGCCGATGCCCCAGCAGTTGACGACGAAGCGGCCGTGCTCGGGGTCGAGTTTGCGGCGGAGGCGGCTGGCGTGGGAATCCAGGGTTCGGGTCTTCGAGGGGCCGCGGTAGGCCCAGACCGCTGCCAGCAGTTCTTCCTTGGTGAAGACGCGGGTGGGGTCGGAGGCGAGGATGCGCAGGAGGGCGAATTCCTTGTTGGAGAGGGAGACGAACCGCTCGCCGACCATGACCCGGCGCCGGCCGGGGTCTACGGTCAGCTCGCCGATCCGGGTCGGCCCTTCGTTGGCGTGGGCGCGGCGGCGGAGGATCGCGTTGATCCGGGCCCGCAGCTCGCCGTACCTGAAGGGCTTCACTACATAGTCGTCGGCGCCGGAGTCGAGGCCGCGAACGCGATCGTGGTCGCTGCTGCGGCCGGTGAGGACGATCACCGGCAGCCGCGGATCGAAGCGCGAGCTGACCCCGTCGGCCTCGCGGATCTCACGCAGGACGTCGAGACCGGAGGCGTCGGGGAGGCTGAGGTCGAGGAGGAGCAGATCGGGGTGGTTGTAGCGGCAGAGGCGCAGGGCGTCCGAAGCGCTGGGGGCCGGCATCACGCCGAAGCGATCGGCCGAGAGGTGGTCGCAGAGCATGTCAAGGGTGACCTCGTCGTCCTCACAGACGACGAGGCTGGCGATGTCTTCTCGTTCAGGGAGCATGCGTGTCCAAGGCCCTGGGAGCACGAAACTCTCCCCCCTCCTCCGCGGGAATCTCCAAAACTGCGGAAGCTCCGCGGCACCAGAGGAACCTGCGGGGCGGCACCCGCCGGCGCACGGAGAGGACGCGACCGTCGCGGTCGAGGAAGTAGACGTCGAGCTCGAAGCACATCCCGAAGGTGTGGACGCTCGCGCAGCGCGGGATCAGCAGGCCCAGGCCGGCCCGTGAGCGCTCCCGCCAGCTGAGGCCGAGCAGGCGAGAGCGGTAGGTCTTGGCAACGGGAAAGTCCGAGAGGTCGAGTGAGATGCCGGGTGCATGGCAACGGTCCACCCTCTCCTAAGGCGAGAGCGCCCGGTACTTCTCCCCCGCGCTCTACGCTTTCGCCGTGGACCGTAAGCCGAAAGTGGCGATCTTCAGCCCGAACCCGATGGTCTCGATCGCGATCGAGAGCTTCAGCGCCGACGGCGGCGACGACATCCACATCCACCCGGCCGGTCAGGGGGTCTGGGTCGCCCGGATGGCGGCCGAGCTGGGAGCCGACCCGGTGCTCTGCGGGTTCATCGGCGGCGAGGTCGGCAAGGTCCTGCGCCCGCTGCTGGAGGAGATGTCGGTCGAGCTCCGCCTGGTCGAGACGGCCGAGGCCAGCGGCGCCTACATCCACGACCGCCGCAGCGGCGAGCGCCAGCCGATTGCCCAGAGCGCGGCGGTACCGGCCTCGCGGCACGAGGTCGACGAACTGTTCTCGGTCACCGTCGCCGCTGCCCTCGACTGCGACCTGCTGGCGATCTGCGGGCCTTACCCCGACAACACCGTGCCGCTGGAGATCTACGGCAGTCTCGTCGCCGACGTCAAAGCCAACGGGGTGCCGGTGATCGTCGACCTTTCCTCGCCCCGGCTCGACAGCGCCCTGGAGGGCAAGCCGGACCTGGTCAAGATCAACGACTGGCAGATCGCCGGCTTCGTCTCCGACGCCGTCGACACCGAGGAGCGGATGCGGGCGGCGATCGACAAACTGCTGGAGGCGGGCGCGGGCGCCGCGATCATCACCCGGGCCGAGGAGCCGGCGATGGCGGTGCGCGACGGCCGGGCCTGGGAGATCGTCCCGCCACGCTTCGAGCGTGGCTCCCGCGAGGGCTGCGGCGACTCGATGATGGGCGCCCTTGCGGCCCTCATCGGCGCCGGGAGCGAGTGGGAGGAAGTGATGCGGCTGAGCGCCGCCGCCGGGGCGACCAACTTCCTCCGCCACGGCCTCGGCACCGGCTCCCGCGAGGTGATCGAAGAGCTGGCGCCCCGCGTCCAACTCCGCGAGCTCGATTAGCCACTCCGAGATTTGGTGCCCTCTGGGGGCCCTAAGTTCGGAGTCGCTTAGACCTGAACCTCGAAAGGCGCCTCCAGCGGCGCGCCGTTGACGATCGCACGCGGGGCGGTCTCGGCGATCCACTCGATGTGGGGCGCTAAGAGCTCGACCTCGCGCAGTTTCGCCAGCGCCGGCGAGAGGCGCACCGGGCGGCCGGCGAGGACCGAGTGGGCGTCGCTGCTGAGGACGTGGACGAGGCCACGCTCGGCCAACGCCAGCATCCCCACCGCCATCTGCTCGCGGAGGAAGAAGTCGGCGGTCGCCTGGATCAGGGCTCCCTCGGCCACCAGTGCGGCCATCCGCTCGAACATGTCGGCCGAGAGGTGGCGCTCGGGGTGGGCGATCAGCGCCCGATGCCCGCGCTCGTGCAGGTGCGCGACCCGGCGCAGGAGGCTGTCGCCGAGCGGGCCCGGCGCGGGCTCGAGCAGGATCCAGCCGCCGCCTCCGAGCGAGACCTGCGCCAGCTCCTCCTCGCCCAGGCCCTCGACCGCGGTCTCGGCCACCTCGCCCCCCTGGAGGATCTTCACCGCAACCAGCTCCTGCTCCAGCCGCGCGTTCAGCCCGCGCACCCGTTCGGCCAGCTCCTCGATCCGCACGTCGTGGTCGTGGCGGATGTGCGGCGTCGCGCAGACGGCTTCGATCCCGTCCTCCTCGGCCTGCCGCGCCATCCCGACGCTGTCGTCGGCGTCGCGGGCGCCGTCGTCGATCGCGTCGAGGATGTGGCAGTGCAGATCGATCACGGCGCCTCGGCAGGCTAACTACCCGGCCAGAGGCTTCAGAAGTGCAACAGGCCCTTCAAGGTGCAACCCCGCGTTCAGGCACGGGCCCGAACAGGCACGCCTCTAGGATGATCGGCAAGATCATGGCCCTGCTCACGCCGGGCTTGCGTGAGTGGATCGGCTTCAACTCATGGATAAGAAAACGACCCGCAGAGGGAATTACGAGTCTGGCTCCGATTACGTATTGGAGTACGGAGAGCTCCGCTTCGCCTTCAACGAGGAGGATTTCGCCCAGCGCGTCGAGCAGGCGGCGGTGAAGCTGCGGTTCGTCGACCAGGGGCTGAGCGCCGAGGAGCTCGACGATCTCCTCGACCTCGCGGTCAGCGGCGAGATCGCCGAGCCTTCGTCAGCCCTGGGCGAGCACATCAACGAGAACTGGGAAGACCTGGTCGGCCCCTCCAACCGCAGCCTCGTCCACTGGATCCGCCGCCTCGTCTTCCGCGGCGCCTGGCTCGACCAGCGGGTCAAGGAGGGCGAGCTCGACGTCGTCTTCGACGAGCGCACCCAGACCTTCGGCTACGTG
>DASULV010000039.1:0-13909 GCA_036277955.1 Solirubrobacterales bacterium
GGTGCCGGCGCCGGCGCGCGAGAGCGTGGTCGAGCCGCACTCGGGGCAGGCCCGCGGCTGGCGCTCGCTGTGGGCGCAGTGGTGGCAGACGAGGCGGCCGCTGTGGCGGTGGACGATCAGCGAGACGTCGCAGTTGGGGCAGTCCCAGTGGTGGCCGCAGGAGCGGCAGGTGAGCCAGGGCGCGAAGCCGCGGCGGTTGATCATCACGATCGCCTTGGCGCCGGCGGCGCGAACGCCCTCCAGCGCCTCCCAGGTCTCGGCGTGAACCGGCCCGGAGCGCGGGTCGGCCTCGCGCATGTCGACCAGGTGGACCGGCGGCATCCGGCGGCCGTCGACCCGGCGTGGCAGCTCCAGGCGCGGCAGCTCCAGCCAGCTCTCCGGCCGCGGCGTGGCGGTCCCGGCGACGAGGACGGCGCCGCTGTCGGCAGCGCGTTTGCGGGCGACCGTGCGGGCGTCGTAGGTCGGGTCGCCCTCCTGCTTGTAGGAGGACTCGTGCTCCTCGTCGATGACGATCAGGCCGAGCTCGCGGACGGGGGCGAAGACGGCGGAGCGCGGGCCGACGCAGACGCTGGCTTCGCCGCTGCGCAGGCGCCGCCACTCGTCGTAGCGCTCGCCCGGCGAGAGGGCGGAGTGGAGGACGGCGAAGCGGTCGCCGAGCCGGGCGCGGAAGCGGGCGACCGCCTGCGGCGCGAGGCCGATCTCGGGGACGAGGACGATCGCGCCCTTCCCCCGCTCCAGCGCCGCCTCGACCGCGGCCAGGTAGACCTCGGTCTTGCCCGAGCCGGTGACGCCGTGGAGGAGCAACTGGCGGGGGGCGCCGACCTCGCCGTCGAGGGCAGCCACGATCGAGGTCACCGCCTCCTGCTGTTCGGGCAGCAGCTCGGGCGCAGTAGCCGCGGCGCCGAGGCC
The DNA here is from genome assembly GCA_036277955.1 of Solirubrobacterales bacterium. GTDB lineage: Bacteria > Actinomycetota > Thermoleophilia > Solirubrobacterales > 70-9 > VAYN01. Next base: position 910 of record DASULV010000039.1, read on the forward strand.
CGGCTCGCCCGGGATCCGCCGGACGGTGGTGCTGCGGGTGGCGACGAGGGCGCGCTGCCCGAGCCGGCGCAGCGTCTGGCGATCGGAGCCGACCGCGGTGGCGAGCTCCCCCGCCGACATCTCGCCCGAGCGCAGCGCCTCCAGGACCGAGCGCTGCTTCGCCCCCAACCGCTCGCCACCCTCCAGCGCCGCTTCCCCGGCGGGCAGCAGCGCCACCCGCAGCTCGGTCTTCGAGCGCACGCTGCGGGCACCGCTGCCGGTCCCCGTGCCCGGCGGCAACACCAACTGCAGGCCGCGCGAGGGCGTCGAGCAGTACTCGCGCGCCACCCAGAGGCCGAGCCGGACCAGCTCCGGCGTCGCCCCCGCCTCCAGCGCCTCGATCGGCTCCGCCAGCCGCTCCGGCGGCAGCTCCGAGGTCTCGGCGACGTCGACGACGACACCGAGAATGCGGCGCGGTCCGAAGGGCACGCGGACGACGCTGCCGACACCGAGCTCGGCCATTGCCTCCGGCCGGCGATAGTCGAAGGGCCCCCGCAGAGCGCGGGCGGTGGTCAGGGGCTCGACGCGGAGGATCGCCACCGGCCGAGGTTATGGGGGCTGGAAGATGGCCCCTCGGAGGTTCCCGCACCTTCGGCCATTCCGTTGCCCTCCGCCAGATCAGGTCATATGCTGCCGCCCGATGGGCATCAACCTCCACCCCGGTGAGCGCGTGATCTTCGAAGGGCACCCGTCCTGGCGGGCGATCCTCGGCTTCTATCTCAAAGGGGTCCTGATCGCGGTCATCCTCGGGTTCATCGCCAACCTGATCTGGGGCGGCGGCACCGCCTTCCTGGTGATCCTCGTCGTCCTCGCGCTGACCCTCGTGATCGGCTTCGTCAAACGGGTGGCGACGACCTACACGATCACCGACCGCCGCCTCAACATCAAGCGCGGGATCGTCTCCAAAGAGGTCCAGGAGACCCGCCTCGAGCGCGTCCAGAACGTCAACTACCGCCAGAGCGCCTACCAGCGCCTGATGCAGATCGGCGACGTCGACTTCGACACGGCAGCAAGCGACGACTACAACTTCGTCTTCTACGGCGTAGCCGGCCCCGGCGAGGTGGTCCACGCGGTGGACCAGGCGACGGGCGCAGACGCCGCAGGCTCACACGGGCTCGGCGAGGCCCAGCCGCCCAGCCGCCCTTAGCGAGCGGTCAAACGACTCGCTCCGAACTTCACCTCGCTATGGCGAGGTCAATCCCGGAGAGGCGCTTCCAGGCGTCGGGCTAACGCTTCTCCAAGCGGCTCGGGCGCGGCTCCCTGCACCCTTACCTGCTTAGTGAGGGTGCAGGGAGCCGCGCAGGTGCGCAGCCGTGCTGCGGAGGATGTTCAGGACGTGGTCGGGTTCGTACTTGACCTGCCGGTGAGAGAAGCGGAGCGGGGTGAGGCCGGCCGCAGTGTGAGTCTGAAAGCGCAGCGCGTCACGGGTCTGGGCTGCAGGGGTGCGGTGGTAGCGCCAGCCGTCCGTCTCTACGACGAGCCCTAGCTCGGGCCAGAAGAAGTCGACCTCGAACTTGTTGACGATCGCTTTCGTCAGCGGGGTCGGCAGGCCGGCCGCGGCGGCAAGCGGACGGAAGAGAAGTTCCAGTTCGTCGTCGGAGAGGCGAAAGGTGTGCTTGTCGAGGATGTGGCGGAGCGGGCGCACGCCGGGCTCGCCCGCGCGGGCATCGAGGGCCTTGCGGAGCGCATCAGGGTCGATCACGTCACGCTTGTCAGCCTCGTTGATCGCCCGCTCGAGGCCTTTCGGCCCTGTGACGGTTGCGAGGTCAAGGAACGTCTGGACTGGCTGGGTAAGGGGGATGTTCGAGCGGGTGGTGATGGCGCCAGGCGGCAGGGCGGGACGGCGGTGGCAGCGGATACCTCGGATTCGCGCTTCGGACTCGCGTCTGACGCTGACGTCGATGTAGTCCTCGTGCTCCTTGCCGAACTTCCAGAACGCGGCTGCGCTGCGATGACTCAGCGCCGCACCGGGCCCACAGGCGAGGACCGCGGCCATCCAGCGTCCCTCGCGGCTCAAACGCGGTCGCCCCACCGCATAGACGCCACGCAGAACCAGGTGCAAGCGCCCGACCCGCACGCGATGCTCGATCGCGCTCTTCGTGAACCCCAGCCTCAGAAGCTGTCCACGCGCTACCACCCCATGCTGCCGCCGAGCCAGTTCCCACGCCGCCGCACTTCGCCTCTCCGAGGTTGACCCCGCCATAGCGAGGTGAAGTTCGGAGCGGCGCTTGTCTCGCCCCCTTACCCAGCCTGTTTTTCCGCAGTTTGCGCGCTTACGCCGCTGCGGTCTCGGCGCCTGCAGCGCTGCGGAGGGCCTCGGCGCGGTCCGTTTTCTCCCAGGTGAAGTCGCCGTCGCCGCGGCCGAAGTGGCCGTAGGCGGCGGTCTTCTGGAAGATCGGGCGGTGGAGATCCAGGTACTCGCGGAAGGCGCCGGGGCGCATGTCGAACTCGGCCTCCACGAGCTGGGAGATGCGGGCGTCGGGAAGCTTGCCGGTGCCGAAGGTCTCGACCATCAGGCTGACCGGGTGGGCGACGCCGATCGCGTAGGCGACCTGGACCTCGCAGCGCTGCGCGAGGCCGGCGGCGACGACGTTCTTCGCCACGTAGCGGGCCGCGTAGGCCGCGGAGCGGTCGACCTTGGACGGGTCCTTGCCCGAGAAGGCGCCGCCGCCGTGGCGGGCCATGCCGCCGTAGGTGTCGACGATGATCTTGCGGCCGGTGAGGCCGGCGTCGCCGACCGGGCCGCCGATCACGAACTTGCCGGTCGGGTTGACGAGGAACTCGCCCTGCAGCTCCGACTCGTCGAAGCGGCCGGGCACCTCCGCCTGCAGGACCGGAAGGATGACGTTCTCCCAGAGCTCGGGCTTGATCTGGCTCTGGGAGTCGATCCCCTCGTCGTGCTGGGTGGAGATCAAAAGCTTTTCGACGGCGACGGGGCGGCCGTCGGCATAGCGGACGGTGACCTGGGTCTTGCCGTCGGGGCCGAGGTATCCCATCGTCCCGTCCTTGCGCACCGCGGCCAGGCGTTCGGCGAGCCGGTGGGCGATGTGGACCGGCATCGGCATCAGCGCCTCGGTCTCGTCTGAGGCGTAGCCGAACATCATCCCCTGGTCGCCCGCGCCGGCGACGTCGAGCTCGTCGTCGTCGGAGGGGTCGACTTTCGTCTCGTAGGCCTGGTCGACGCCCTGGGCGATGTCGGGAGACTGCTCGTCGATCGAGGTGAGGACCGAGATGTGGTCGCAGTGGTAGCCGTAGTCGCCGTGGTCGTAGCCGATCCCGCGCACGGTCTCGCGGACGATCTCCGGGATGTTGAGGTGGACGTCGGTGGAGATCTCCCCCGAGACCACCGCCATGCCGGTGTTGACGAGGGTCTCGCAGGCGACGCGGCCGCCCGGGTCCTCGCCCATGATCGCGTCGAGGACGCCGTCGGAGATCTGGTCGGCGACCTTGTCCGGGTGGCCCTCGGTGACCGACTCAGAAGTGAAGAGGTACTCGCCCTCGGCGAGAGGCTTAGAAGTCATGGCCGGAAAGAGTAAAGGAATCCAGAGTGGCAGCGTCGGTGCGCCTGACCAAGCAGATCAAGGACGCAGGGAGCGCGGTGTGCTCTGCACACAAGCGACCGAGGACGCCGATATGCGCCGGTCAGGGGCGGCGACGTCAGTCGCCGTAGCGGCGGCGGCCCGAAGCAGGCACGAAATCGATGATCAGCGGGACCCCCTCCAGCTCGTAGGCCTCGCGCATCCGGTTCTCCAGGTGGTAGGCCCAGTCGCGGGCGATCAGGCGGCGATCGTTGACCTGGATCGCGATCCGCGGCGGGCTCTCGCCGATCTGCGCCGCGTAGTAAAGGCGCAGGCGCTTGCCGCGTTTGGACGGCGGCGGGTGGCGGGCGACGACGTCGCTGACGAAGCGGTTCAGCTCCGGGGTGGGGATCCGCTCGGCCGCCTTGTCGGCGAGCTGCAGCGCCCGCGGCAGCAGGGTGCCGACGTTGCGCCCGCGCGTCGCCGAGCAGGTGATGACGGCGGGACGCAGCCGCAGCTTGCGCTCGACCCGGGCGCGGGCGTCGTCGATGTCGGTCTCGCCGACGTCCCACTTGTTCATCACCAGCAGCGAGGCGCAGCCGGCCTTCATCGCCATCTCCGCGACCCGCATGTCCTCCGTCGTCACCCCCTCGGAGGCGTCGCAGACGATCAGCGCGACGTCGGCTCGCTCGACCGCCCGTTCCGAGCGCAGCTGCGCGTAGTAATCGACGGTGCCGGCGACCTTGGAACGGCGGCGCAGGCCGGCGGTGTCGACGAGAATCGCGCGGCGGCCGTCGACCTCGACCTCGGTGTCGATCGCGTCGCGGGTGGTGCCGGCGATGTCGGAGACGATCACCCGCTCGGAGCCGAGGAAGGCGTTGACGAGCGAGGACTTGCCGACGTTGGGCCGGCCGACGACGGCGATCCGCACCGCGTCGTCTTCCTCGGCCTGCGGCTCGCGGTCGCCGAGCGCGCCGGTGATCGCGTCGAGGAGGTCGCCGGTGCCGAGGCCGTGGGTGGCGGAGACGGCGATCGGGTCGCCGAGCCCGAGCGCGTGGAACTCGGCGGTGATCGAGTAGTCGTCGGGCCGGTCGGCCTTGTTGACGACGACGATCACCGGCACCTGCGAGCCGCGCAGCGTTTTCGCCAGATCGGCGTCGCCGCCGCGCAGGCCGGCGCGACCGTCGACGACAAGGACGATCGCGTCGGCTTCGGCGATCGCCAGCCGCGCCTGCGCCTGCACGTCGCGCGCCAGCTCCGCCTCGTCGCCGAGGTCGATGCCGCCGGTGTCGACGAGCTCGAAGCGGATCCCGTTCCACTCGGTCGCCAGGCGCTTGCGGTCGCGGGTGACGCCGGGCTCCGGCGAGGTCACGGCCTCGGTGCCGCCGACGAGCCGGTTGACGAGGGTGCTCTTGCCGACGTTGGGGAAGCCGACGACGGCGACGGTCGGGGGGCTCATGCGAGCCCCCGCTCTCGAGCCAGGGTGACGACCCGGGCGACCACTTCGTCCAGGGTCAGACCGGTGGTATCGAGCTCGACCGCGTCCTCGGCGGAACGGAGGGCGCCGTGCTCACGCTCAGTGTCGCGGGCGTCGCGCTGCCGCTGCGCCGCCAGCACCGCCTCGAAGTCCTCGTCGCTCTCGGCGGCGCGCCGCCGCGCCCGCTCCTCGTCGGAGGCGGTGAGGAAGACCTTCAGCGGCGAATCGGGGCTGACGACGGTGCCGATGTCACGACCCTCGGCGACGTAGTCGCCGGCGGCGATCAGCGCACGCTGGCGGGCCACCATCGCCTCGCGCACCCGTGGGTGAACGGAGACCTGGGAGGCGGCAGCGGAGACCTCCGGCGAGCGGATGGCGTCGGTGACGTCGTCGCCGTCAAGCAGCACGCGGCGGCCGTCGAAGTCGATCTCGAGACCCTCGGCCAAGGCACCGACGGCTTCGCCGTCGTCGAGGTCGGCGCCGCCCTGCAACGCCGCCAGCGCCACGCAGCGGTACATCGCGCCCGAGTCGAGGTAGGTGAACCCAAGCTCGCCCGCGACCCCGCGCGCAACCGTGGACTTGCCGGCCCCGGCAGGCCCGTCGATCGCAATCACCATGCAGACAGCGTATTCAGCGGCTCAGCAGCGAGGCGAGGTCGGCCTCGAAGCCGGGGTAGCTGACGGCGGCGGCATCCATGCCGTGCACCTGCACGCCCTCCTGCGAGGCGAGGCCGGCGACTGCGCCCAGCATCGCGATCCGGTGGTCGCCATGGGAGTCGATCGTGCCCCCGCGCAGGCCGCCGGTGCCCTCGATGACCATGCCGTCCGCGGTCGGCTCGACCTTGCCTCCGAGCGCGTTCAGCGCCGCCGTCACCGTCTCGATCCGGTCGGACTCCTTGCGCCGCAGCTCCTCGGCGTCACGGATGGTCGTGGTGCCCTCGGCGAAGCAGGCGGCAAGGGCGACCAGCGGGAGCTCGTCGATCGCCAGCGGGATCTCGGCGCCGCCGACTTCGGTCGCGCGGAGGGACGCGGAGCGAACGCGGAGCGTTGCGAGCCGCTCGCCACCGCCTTCGGCTTCCTTGCCGCGGTCGATCTCGACGCCCATTCGTTCGAGGATGGACAAGAGACCGGTGCGGGTCGGGTTCACGCCGACCCAACTCAATTCAACTTCGCTCTCAGGGACGAGAACTGCAGCAATGAGGAAGAAGGCGGCTGAGGAGATATCGGCGGGAACGAGGAGATCGTCGGGTTCGAGTTGCTCGGCGGGCCGAACCACAACGACGCGACCAGCCGGGCCACCCCAGGGCGCAGCGCTTCCACCCGCCTCGCTCGTTTCGATCGATGCTCCAGCCGCGCTCAGCATCCGCTCCGTGTGATCGCGACTCGGCAGCGGCTCTACCACCCGCGTCTCACCTTCGGCGAGCAGACCGGCGAAAAGCAGGCAGGACTTGACCTGGGCGCTCGCGATCGGCATCTCGTAGGTGGTTCCATGGAGCGGCGCGCCGCGGACCTCAAGCGGCGGCAGGCGATCTTCGCGGGCGCTCAAGTCGGCGCCCATCTCACGAAGCGGAATCGCGATTCGATCGACCGGTCGTCTCCGGATCGACTCATCACCGTCGAGCGTCCATTTACCCCCGGCCTGCCCGGCGAGCCAGCCTGGCAGCAGGCGCAGCAGGGTGCCGGCGTTGCCGACATCGATCTTCGCCGGCTTAGCCGCCCGAAGGCCGACGCCGCGAATCCGCAGCTGAAGACCGCGCGCCCCCGCGGTGCCGCCCTCCTTACCCAGCCCTTCCTCGACCACGTCCGCACCCAGCGCCGAGATCGCACCAAGCGTCGAGCGCGTGTCCGCTGCGTCCAGGTAACCCTCGACAAGGGTCTTCCCCTCCCCCATCGCCGCGATCAGCGCCGCGCGGTGGGAGATCGACTTGTCCGACGGCGGGCGAAGGGATCCGCGCAGGGGTCCGGAGGGATCGAAGCGAGTCATCGCGGCGAGCCTAGTCCTGGACGCTCACTCGGGGCTGCCGTCGCCGAGCACCGTGACGGTGTGGCCGAGGTCGCGGACCTTCTGCTCGGCCTTTGCCGCCTGCTCGTCGCCGGCGACCCAGAGCGAGACTGCGCCGGAGGTCATATCGGGCGCCGGGTGCAGGGCCATGTCCTCGATGTTCACCCCGGCCTCGCCGAGCGCCAGAGCCAGCTCGGCGATCGTCCCGGGCTTGTTGGCGACGACGATCCGCAGCTCGCGCAGCGGCCCCGCCTCCGACTCGGCTTCGAGCAGGCGCTGGCGCGCCGCTCCGGCGGCGCCGTGCCAGGCGGCCAGCGCCTCGCGGTCGCCCTCGCGGATCAGGCGGGCCGCCTCGCGCAGGCGCTCGCCGACCGAGTCGACCGAGGCCGCCACCGCCTCGCGGTTGCTGGCGAAGATGTCGGCCCAGATCGATGGGTTGGAGCCTGCGACCCGGGTCATGTCGCGGAAACTCGGGCCGACGTCGGGCAGGCGCTCGCTGTCCTGAGTCAGCGATTCGGCCGCCTCGCAGGCGAGCGCGTTGGCGAGCACGTGCGGGAGGTGGCTGATCGCCGCCATCAGCTGATCGTGGCCGCGCGGGTCGATCGCCTGCGGCCGCGCGCCCAGCGCCGAAAGCGTCCGCTGCAGGCGGTCGTAGAGCAGGCCGCTGGAGCGCTCTGTCGGCGTCAGGTACCAGCGGGCGCCCTCGAAGAGGTCCTCGCGCGCGTTCTCCACCCCCGCCGTCTCCGCTCCCGCCAGCGGGTGGCCGCCGATGAAGCGCTCGTCGCGGCCCAGCGCCTCGACCAGCTCGCCCTTGGTCGAGCCGACGTCGGTGACGACGGTCTCGGGCCCCGAGGCCGCGAGGGCCGCGCGCGCCTGCTCGGGCAGCGCCGCCACCGGCCCGGCGCAGAAGACGACGTCGGCGCCCTCGCAGGCCTCGGCCAGCGAGCCGGCGCCGCGGTCGATCGCCCCCAGCTCGACCGCCCGTGCGAGGCGCTCCGGGCTGCGCCCGCTGCCGACCACTTCGGCGTCCAGGCGCCGCCGCGCGGCGAGCCCGATCGAGCCTCCGATCAGGCCCACCCCGAGGACGGCGATCTTCATGGACTAGGGCGCGGCCTCAAATGCCGCGCCGCGCCTCCACAGCCGAAGCGAACCGTTCCAGCGCCGTGACGGTGTCCTCCCAGTCGATGCAGGCGTCGGTGATCGACTGCCCGTACGTGAGCTTCTCGCCGGGCACCAGGTTCTGCCGCCCCTCGACCAGGAAAGACTCCAGCATCACCCCGACGATCGCCTTGTTGCCGTCCGCGACCTGGTCGGCGATGTCGCCGGCGGCGAAGAACTGCTTCTCGGGGTCCTTGCCGCTGTTGTCGTGGGAGGCGTCGATCACCAGCCGCTCCGGCCGCCCGGCGACGCCGAGCGTGACCAGCGCGTCTTCGACCTCGGGCGGGTGGTAGTTCGGCTGCCCGTGCCCGCCGCGGAGGATGATGTGGCAGTCGGGGTTGCCGGTCGTGTGCAGGATCGCCGGCGCGCCGGCGTCGTCGATCCCGGCGAAGGCGTGCGAGGCCGCCGCCGCGCGCACCGCGTCGACCGCGATCTGGATGTTGCCGTCGGTGCGGTTCTTGAACCCGATCGGCATCGACAGCCCGCTGGCGAGCTGGCGGTGGGTCTGGCTCTCCGAGGTCCGCGCCCCGATCGCTCCCCAGGCGACGCAGTCGGCGATGTACTGCGGCGTGATCGGGTCGAGGAACTCGCAGCCGATCGGCAGCCCCGTGTCGAGCACTTCCAGCAGCAGCTTGCGGGCGATCCGCAGGCCGGCGTTGACGTCGCCGCTTTCGTCGAGGTGCGGGTCGTTGATCAGCCCCTTCCACCCCGTCGTCGTCCGCGGCTTCTCGAAGTAGACCCGCATCACGACCAGGATGTCCTCGCGCAGCTTGCGCGCCAGCGCGCTCAGCCTCGTCGCGTACTCCATCGCCGCTTTCGGGTCGTGGACGCTGCACGGGCCGACCACGACCATCAGCCGCGGGTCTTCGCCTTTCAGCACCCGCCGCACTTCCTCGCGGCCGCGGATCACCGCTTTCGCCCGCTCCTCGCCGAGCGGTAGCTCCGCCAGGAGCCTTTCGGGCGGCGCCAGCTCGACGATTTTCCCGATCCGCGTGTCGCGGACACCGTCTCGCTTCGCGCCCTCCATTCCGATGAACATTTTGCCTTCGCCTTTCTCCAAAGCCATGAGATCGTACTTTCTGGTCGCTCGCTGTCGGGCTGGTTCGGCGCGCGAGCAGGCCACTACTCGGGGGACGGCGCCCGGCCGGAAGATCTGAGGTCTTCGGGCGGCACGACGCCGCCAGGCCGAACGCCTAGCTAAATCGCCAATACCAGTAGGTGAGATGGGCTGGCGCGACGGCAGCGTCGAGCGCCCTGGTGCTGCCCGTGGATGTGCCTTTGTCCAACCTCACCTTGCAGCAGGTTGTACCACGGGCGCGCGGTTAGTCAAGTATTTCCGACAGGCCACGCAGGAAGCGCGCGTTCTCGTCGGGCGTGCCGTAGCTGACGCGGATGTGGCCGGGGCCGCCGAGGGCCTTGCCGGGACGCACCGCGATTTCGCGCTCGGCGAGGCCGGCGAGGACCGCGGCTTCGTCGGCGTCGCCGAGGTCGACCCAGGAGAAGTTGGCGTGGGAGTCGGTGGTCGCCAGGCCGAGCTCGCGCAGCCCCTCCTCGACGGTGACGCGGGCGGCGATCGTGCTCTCGACCCGGCGAAGGACGTCGTCCTGGTGGCGGACCGCCTCCGCCCCGGCCGCCTGGGCGAGGGCGTTGACGCTGAACGGCTGGCGCACCGCGTCGACCGCGGCGCGGAAGCTGGCGGAGCCGATCGCATAGCCGACCCGCAGCCCGGCAAGGCCGTAGCACTTGGAGAAGGTGCGCAGGACGACCAGGTTCGGAAAGCCCTTCAGCAGATCGAGCGAGGCGTCGGGATCGTCGTGGGCCTGGAACTCGACGTAGGCCTCGTCGAGGACGATCGTCACGTGGGCGGGGATCTGCTCGCAGAAGGCGCCGATCTCCGCTGCCGGGATGTGGGTGGCGGTCGGGTTGTTCGGGTTGCAGACGATCAGCAGCTGGGTGGCGGCGGTCACTTCGGTGGCCATCGCGTCGAGGTCGTGGACGTCGCCCTCGGCCAGGGGCACCCGGATCTCGCGGGCCCCGGTCAGCGCCGGCAGGTACGGGTACATCGAGAAAGACGGCCAGGCGTAGAGGACCTCGGCCCCGGGCTCGAGCAGCGCCTCGGCGGCCGCGAGGAGGATCTCGCAGGAGCCGTTGCCGACCGCGACGTGGCCCGGCTCGGTCTCATAGCGCTCGGCGAGGCGCCGCCGCAGCAGGGTTGCATCGGGGTCCGGGTAGCGGTTCATCGAAGCGGCTGCTTTCTGGATCGCCTCGACAACCTTCGGGTGCGGCGGGAACGAGGACTCGTTGGAGGCGAGCTGGGCGATGTTGCCCGAGGCGATGGCCTCGGGCGCCTGGCCGGTCGGAACCCCGGCCTGGTAGCCCGGCATGCGGGCGAGCTTCTCGGCGAAGGTGATCGTCATCGGGAGCGATTGTGACGGACGGGCGCGGACCCGGCGGAGCCCCCCCCGGCGCGCCTTTCAGAGCTACTGGGCGGCTTCGAGATCGGCCCGCAGCTTCTGGGCCTCGCCGACGTAGACGTGAGCCGGCTCGTGCCCCTCCGGCGCATAGAAGTGCAGCATCACCCGGATCACCCGTGGCATCGACCCCGGCACCGGGATCTCGCGGCAGCACATCAGGGGCACCATTGTCAGCCCCAGATCCCGCGCGGCGACCGCGGGAAACTCAGCGTCGAGGTCATCCGTGGTCGTGAACAAGCAGCTGACCATGTCCTCGGGAGCGATCGAGTTCCGCTCGATCAGCCCCCGCATCACCTCTTCGGTTGCGGAAAGGATCGCCGTGGACTCGTTGGCCTCGGCCTGAGCTGCCCCGCGCACCGCAAAGAGCCGCTGCTGCGGCCCCTCGTAGGCGCCGACCCGCAGCTCGCCGTTGCTTCCATTGCCGCTCACTGGCCGAATCTTCTCAGAGGGAGGGGGCGAATCACCCGAGCGCGGCGCCTTATGGGCGCATAGCGCCCAAAAAGAACCCCACTCGACGCGAAAGACTCGTGAATCTCGCCGCCCGTCAGCATGGTGTCGTCTCACGGCGCCAGCTACGCCGGCTCGGCTTCGATGACGCTCTGGTGAAGCGAGAGATTGCAGCCTCACGGCTTCATCGCGTCTTCCGCGGCGCCTACGCCGTCGGGCACCCGCGAAGGGACGAGCGCAGCCGCCTCATGGCTGCCGCGCTCGCTTGCGGCAAAGGAGCGGTGGTCTCTCACCGCAGCGCCGCGGCTCTACTGGGGCTCGTCGACAAGGGACCGGTCGTCATCGACGTGATCGCTCCGCGCTCGCGCGGGCGCAAGATCGATGGCATCTACCTGCACCGTGTGCGACCGCCGAGGCTGGAGGAGACCGGGACGGTGGACCGCATCCCGTGCACGAGCCCGGCGCGGACGCTCGTGGATCTCGCGGGCGTCGTCGGCGAATGGACGCTGCGGAGCGCCTTCGAGCGGGCGGCGCGGCAGCGCGAGATGCTCGACATTGCCGCCGTCGAGCGCTCGATCGATCCGCGGCGCCGTGGGATGAAGGTGCTGCTGAAGCTAATCGACGAATGGCGCGGAGCCGCACCCCTGCTGAAGACCCGTGGCAAGCTCAAGAGCCCGCTGGAGGCAAAGGTGCTGCCGCTCCTCGTTCGGCGCGATCTCCCTCCCCCGTTCTTCAACGCACCCGTCCAGATCGCCACGGGCCGCATCGAGGTCGACTTCCTCTGGCCCGACCACCGCTTTGCCTTGGAGGCCGATAGCCGCGACTTCCACGGCACCGCCGTCGCCTTCGAGCGTGACCGCTGGCGCGACCGGGAACTCATGCGCGCCGGCTATTCGGTCCTTCGCGTCACCCACCTTGAAGCAGAACGAGAAGCCGAGGCGGTCGCCGCCACCGTTGCCTCCCGTCTCACACGCAACGCCTCGTAGCCACGGAACGCCTTCGTAGCCACGCAACGCCTTCGTAGCCACACAACGCCTCGTAGATCCCCGCAGTTCCTAGCCGTTCCTGGCGGCCAAATCCCCCTCCTACAAGCTTGTGCGAGGGGGATTTGGCCGCCCCGAGCGGCTGGAACTGGCTACCCCGACGCTTCGCGCAACTGAGCGACCTCGTCACGCGACAACCGCCGTGAAGAACCCTCCTTGAGGCCACCGAGCCGCAACGGCCCGAACCCGACCCGCCGCAGCTCGACCACCTCGTTGCCGACCGCCTCCAGCATCCGTCTCACTTGCCGGTTCCGCCCTTCGCGCAGCACGATCTCGACCTCGCGGTCCCCCCTGCGCTTGACCTGCGTCGGCCCGGTCGGGCCATCCTCCAGCTCCACTCCACGAGCGAGGCGCTCCAGCTCTCCGGCAGCGATCGGCTTCTTCAACCGCGCCACGTACGTCTTCGGTACTTCGTACCGCGGGTGCGTGAGCCGGTTCGCCAACTCGCCGTCGTTCGTCAGCAGCAGGAGCCCACTGGAATCCGCGTCGAGCCGTCCCACCGGGTACAGCCGCGCCTCCGTCTCGACCAAGTCCACCACCGGCCTCCGACCCCCCGGCTCCCTCGCCGTCGAGACCACCCCCACCGGCTTGTTAACCGCCCACACCTCGCGCACCTCAGCCGCCACGAGCGCCCCGTTGACCCGCACGTCGTCGCCCGCTTCCACATCGCGCGCCGGATCGGTCACCACCTCGCCGCCGACCGTCACCAGCCCCTTGGCGATGATCTCCTCAGCTTTTCGCCTAGAGGCGACTCCTCCGTGGGCGAGGAACTTCGCCAACCTCATGAGTCAGTAGGGGCGGGGACCCGTCCCGCCGGACCCTCCCCGCTGTTGTCCGCCGGGA
>DASULV010000040.1:0-42605 GCA_036277955.1 Solirubrobacterales bacterium
TCAGCGAGGGCGCGAAGGTGCTGATCAACGACCTCGACGCCGACGTCGCCGAGCAGACGGCGAGCGAGATCAACGGCGAGACCGCGGTCTTCGCCGGCGACCTGACCAAGACCGGCGCCGCCGACGATCTGGTCGCGGCCGCCAATGACGCCTTCGGCTCGGTCGACATCGTCGTCAACAACGCCGGCTACACCTGGGACGGCGTCGCCCACAAGATGACCGACGAGCAGTTTCAGGCGATGCTCGACATCCACACGATCGTCCCCTTCCGGGTCGCCCGAGCCCTGGCCCCGACCTGGCGCGAGGCGGCAAAGGCCGAGCGCAACGAGGGCAAAGAGGTCTTCCGCAAGATCGTCAACGTCTCCTCGACCTCAGGGATGATGGGCAACGCCGGGCAAGTCAATTACTCGGCCGCGAAGATGGGCGTAGTCGGGCTGACGAAAACGCTGGCCAAGGAGTGGGGCCAGTTCAAGATCAACGTCAACGCCGTCGCCTTCGGCTTCGTCGAAACCCGCCTCACCGGCGCCAAAGAGGCCGGTGAAGAGATGACCGCCCCCGGCGGCGAGAAGATCGAGCTCGGCATCCCCGAGCAGATGCGTCAGATGGCCTCAGCGATCATCCCGCTCGGCCGCCCGGCCACTCCGGAGGAGGCCTCCGGCCCGGTCCTCTTCCTCTCCTCGCCGCTGGCCAACTACATGCACGGCCAGGTGCTGAACGTCACCGGCGGCATGTTCGGAGGGATGTACACCTGACCGAGGCCGGGGCGCGGCGGCCGCCGCGCTACCTCGACCTGGCGGCGCGGACCTGGCCGGTCCTGCGCCGCGCGATGGGCGCCCACACGTTCCTCTACCAGAGGACGGGTGGGCGCCTCGGTCACAAGATCCCCGGGCTGAAGGGCCGGATGCTGCTGCTCGACCACGTCGGCGCCAAGAGCGGCACCCACCGCACCTCGCCGCTGCAATACGTCGAGGACGGCGCCAACGTCGTCGTCATCGCCTCCAAGGGCGGCTTCCACAAGAACCCCGCCTGGTTCTACAACCTGATGGCGAACCCGGACACGACCGTCCAGATCGGCAGCGAGCATCGCCCGGTCCACGCCCGCGAGGCGAAACCCGAGGAGCGCGAGCGCCTCTGGGCCAAGGCGGTCGCGATCTACCGTCCCTACGAGGACTACAAGGCCCGCGCCAAGCGCGAGATCCCGCTCGTGGTCCTCGAGCCGCGTTAGCCGAACTGCATCAACTTGATCACCCAGCAGGCGATCAAGTTGATGCAGTTCACTTGGCGCGGCGCTCCTCGGCGACCGGGGTGCCGCCCTCGTCGGCGATCTGCTCCGGCGGCCAGGGCCCTGCCCAGTTGTCGCGGGCGCCGTCGATCGTGATCGTCGTCCCCGAGTAGAAGTCGCCCGCGGGCGAGGCGAGGTAGGCGACGAGCCAGGCCATCTCCTCGGGGCGGCCGGCGCGGCCGATCGGGATCGAGCGCTCGAGGTTGTCGACGACGACCTGCGGATACTTGGTCAGCAGCGTCTCGGTCGCGAACTGGCCGGCGGCGAGGGCAACCGTCTTGATCCCGAACCGCGCCCACTCGACCGCCAGCGTCCGCATCATGTTCTCGACCGCGGCGCGGGCGGCACCGGAGTGGACCATCCCCGGCATCCCGTTGTGCGGCGAGAGGGTGACGCTCAGGACCTTGCCGCCGCCCTGGGGGATGAACGCCTTGGTCGCCGCCGCGTGGGTCATCAGCCAGGTGCCCATCACGTTGAGGTCGATTACCGTCTTGAACCCTTTCGGGCTGATCGCCTCGGCCGGGCTGAGGAACTGTCCGCCGGCGTTGTTGACGAGGACGTCGAGGCGGCCGTGGCGCTCGAGCAGGCCGTCGAAGAAGCGGCCGACCGGCTCCTCCTCGCGGATGTCGAGCGTCTCGTGCTCGAAGGATCCCGGCAGCCCGGCGGCAAGCTCTGCCGTCTCGGCCAGCGGCTCCTCGCGCCGTCCGCAGGCGACGACGGTGGCGCCGAGCCGCGCCAGCTCCAGCGCCGTCTCCCGCCCGAGTCCGCTGCCGGCGCCGGACACCGCGCAGACCTGCCCCTCGAGCAAGCCGTCTCTGAACACCCGCGAACGGTCGCTTTCAGCCATCGGCGGCCAAGCCTATAGCCGCGCCGAGCCGCAAGAATCCCCTCCACGATGAGCGTCAGCGTCGAACCGCACCCTCTGCACGAGCCGCTCGCCGGCGGCACCCGCGGCGCCACCGTGGCCGTTGAACCGATCGTTGCCGGCCACGTCGAATGGCCGCGGGCGATGATGGTCAGCCCCGGCGGCCGGATGATGACCGCGAAGCTGCTGCGCGCGCTGCTGACCAACAAGGACCCGGTCGCGGTGCCGGTGCCGGCCTTCCTGATCCGCCACCCGAGCGCCGGCGCGATCCTCGTCGACACCGGCCTCCATCCCTCAATCGCCACCGACCCCCGCGAGAACTTCGGCGGGCTCGCCAACCGCTTCAGCAAGATCACCCTGGCGCCGGGCGAAGACGTCCCCTCGCAGCTGCGTAAACGCGGCCTCGAGCCCGGCGAGGTCCCGATCGTCGTGATGACCCACCTCCACCTCGACCACACCTCGGCGATCTCCGAGTTCCCGGAGTCGACGTTCGTCGTCTCGGAGACCGAGTGGCAGGCCGCTGCACACGGTCCCAGCCCGCTGATGAACGGCTACCGGCGCGCCCACTTCGACTACGCCTTCGAGTACCGCACCGTCGACTTCGACCGCGCGAACATCTCCTCCTACGCCGGCTTCGGGCGCACCTTCGACCTCTTCGGCGACGGCTCGATCCGCCTCGCCTTCACCCCCGGACACAGCGCCGGTCATATGTCGGTGATCTGTCACCTCGCCGAGCGCGACTTCGTGATCGGCGGCGACTGCGTCTACATGCTCGCCCAGCTCGACGGCGACGAGGCCGGCCCGCCGCGCCCGCAGGACGCCCACAACTACCGCCGCTCGCTGCAGGAGCTGCGCCTCTTCCGCCGCCAGTTCCCCGACGCGATCGTCACCCCGGGCCACGATCCGGACTTCTACGGGCAGATCGAGCAGCGCTACGAATAGCGGCGGCGCTCGCCCGCGAGAGCGCCTCGTGCATCTCCCGCACGCGGCCGAAGATTTCGGTGGCGACCTCGAGCTGGCGCTCGCGGCTCGGTTCGCCTTCGACCGGGAAGGTGAGCGGCTTGCCGAACTGAACCGTCACCTTGGGGAACCGCAGCCGCTTCCACTGGCGGGCGCGCTCGGAGCCGTGGATGCAGACAGGGACGATCGGCGCGCCGGTTTCGAGGGCGATGCGGCCGATCCCCGGTTTCGGCTCGCCCAGCTCGCCTGAGCGGGAGCGGCCGCCCTCGGCGTAGACGAGCAGCATTTCACCCTGCTCGACGAGGAGCCTGGCGGTCTCCATCGCCACCTCGTCGTGGTGGCC
Organism: Solirubrobacterales bacterium; assembly: GCA_036277955.1. Lineage (GTDB taxonomy): Bacteria > Actinomycetota > Thermoleophilia > Solirubrobacterales > 70-9 > VAYN01. The sequence continues at coordinate 3,451 of DASULV010000040.1, forward strand.
GCGGCGGACCGGGAAGACGCCGCCGTGCTTGTAGATGTAGGTGAGGACGGGCGGGCCGAAGAGCTGAGATTTGGCCATGAAGCGGATCTTCCGGCGCAGGTAGACCCCGGCGAAGAAGTGGTCCATCTGGCTGAAGTGGTTGGGCGCGAGGACCAGGGGGCCCTGCTTCGGCACGTTCTCGACCCCGATCGCCCGCACCCGCCAGAGCAGGAGCGTCGGGATCGTGAGGACGACGCGGGCGAGGGCGTAGGTCCAGCCGACGCCCCTGCGCGCCGCCTCGTGGAACTGGGTGAAGTACTCCGCCGGGCGCGGGTCCTTGTAGACCTGTGGCTTCATCTCGGGCATGACTGAGATCGGCGGGGGTGGTCGCCGTGAATCTGCCTACCCTCGCTCCGGTGGCGAGTTACGCCCAGCCGCGAGAGCGCTCGACCGCCCGCTGCCAGTCGGCCAGCAGCCCTTGCCGCTGCGCCTCCTCCATCGCCGGCTCGTAGCGATCGGCCTCCCGCCACATCTCTCCCACCCGCTCCAGGGTCCAGGCGCCGGTGGCGATGCCGGCGAGGTAGGCGGCGCCGAGCGCGGTCGTCTCGGCGATCTCCGGGACCGAGACCGGCGCCCCCAGCACGTCGGCCTGGAACTGCATCAGCCAGCGGTTGACGGTGGCGCCGCCGTCGGCCCGCAGCAGCTCGAGCCGCTCGCCGCAGGCGGCCTCCTGCGCCCGCACCGCGTCGACGGTCTCGTAGGCGATCGCCTCCAGCGCCGCCCGCGCCAGGTGGGCGCGGCCGCTGCCGCGGGTGAGGCCGACGATCGTGCCGCGCGCGTAGGGGTCCCAGTAGGGCGAGCCGAGCCCGGTCAGCGCGGGGACGAAGTAGACGCCGTCGTTGGAGTCCAAGGAGGCGGCGAGCGCCTCCGTCTCCCCCGCCTCCTCGATCACTCCGAGGCCGTCGCGCAGCCACTGCACCGCGGCGCCGGTGACGAAGATCGCCGCCTCGAGCGCGTAGGAGACCTCCTCGCCGCTACCGGCGGCCACCGTCGCCAGCAGCCCCTCCGGCGCCGTCGGCAGCTCGGTACCGCTGTTGAGGAGGACGAAGCTGCCGGTGCCGTAGGTGTTCTTCGCCATCCCCGGCTGATGGCAGGCCTGGCCGAAGAGGGCCGCCTGCTGATCCCCCGCCACCCCCGCCACCGGCACCTCGCCGCCGAACTCGCTGGTCGTGCCGAAGATGCAGGAGGAGGGCAGCGGCTCCGGCAACCGCGCCGGGTCGACTCCGAGCAGGCCGCACAGCTCCTCGTCCCAGTCGAGCTTGCGGATGTCGAACAGCATCGTCCGCGAGGCGTTCGTGTAGTCGGTGACGTAGCGGCCCGTCAGCTTGAACAGCAGCCAGGAGTCGATCGTCCCGAAGACCGCCCGCTCCGCCCCCGCGGCGTTGCGCAGCAGCCACTCGATCTTCGTCCCCGAGAAGTAGGGGTCGATGGTGAGCCCGGTCCGCTCCCGCACCAGCGGCTCGTGCCCGGCTTCCTTCAGCTCCTCGCAACGCGCCGCGGTGCGCCGGTCCTGCCAGACGATCGCCCGGTGGACCGGCTCCCCCGTCCGCGGGTCCCAGGCGACCACCGTCTCCCGCTGGTTGGTGATCCCGATCGCTTCGAGCTCGGACCCGGTGGTGCCGGCGGCGGAAATCGCCTCCGCGGCGACCCGCCGCGTCACCTCCCAGATCTCGGCCGCGTCGTGCTCGACCCAGCCCGGCCGCGGGAAGAACTGCTCGAACTCCGAGTAGGCGCGGCCGCATACCCGCCCCTCCCGGTCGAAGACGAGGCAGGTCGTCCCGGTGGTCCCCTGGTCGATCGCGAGGATCACGGATCGCTACTTCAGGACCCTGCAGGTGCGGATCAAGGTCGACGCGAGCCTGCGCCCGTCGGCAAAGGTCATCGAGACGCGGGTGAAGGGAAAGGACGCCGCGGTGAACCCGGCAGGCGCGGCGCAGGCGGCGCTCAGGTAGCTGTGCTTGCGGCCCTTGTAGACGTAGGTCCGCCGCAGGTTGAGGCTGATCTTCTTCAGGTAGCCCGAGCGGTTGAGCCGGGCGGGCAGGGCGGCGCTGAGGGTGGTCCCGAAGGTGCCGTTCGCCTGGTGGATGTGGAAGACGATGATGCGGCTGTTCGGCACCGGCTCGCCGCCGTAGACGTGGGCAAGGATCGCCCGCTGGCCGTCGATTACCGCGTTGAAGGCGAGGACGCGCCCCTGGAGGGGGAAACGATCCTGTTCCGGCAGGGCCAGGGCGCCCACGTAACGCCCTTCGCCGACCAGCGCCGGCCCGCAGGCTTCCAGCGCCTGCTGCGAGGTGGCCGGCTCGATCTGAAAGCGCCTACAGGTCGGCAGGCCGCGGGTGTCGATGACGCCGCCGCGGTTGATCGCGATCGTGATGTGGCGCAGCGCCGGCGGCCGCTCGCCGGAGAGCACCCTCACCGTGCCGTCGACCCGGACCGAGATCGGGGCCTTCGCCTGCCGCGGCAGCGACGTCGGTTCGATGCCGCCGTCGAACTTGACGAAGAGGTTGCCGCGCTCGACCAGCTCGGCGTGAGCGATGGCGGCGAGGAGGAGGCACGCTGACGCCAGGGTCACGACCAGAGCAGCTCGCCTCGTCATCCGCGCCATCGTGTGAAGAACACTAGGGCGAAGTCGCGCAGCTGGCCGGCGCGATGGAGGAAGCCCCTGAAATCTCGTCCGGTGGCGCGATGCTCCAGGTCCAGCTCGTACTCGCGCAGGCGGTAGCCGGCGCGGACGGCGTCGACCGTCATCCCGATCTCCATCCCGTAGCCCTTGGCGAACGGGAGCGCTACCCGCAGGGCCTCGGCGCGGAGGGCGCGCTGACCGGAGATCGGCGCCTGCGTCTCGAGGCCGCAGAGGCGACGGATCGCCCAGCGGGCGAACCCGAGCGCGAGGCCGAAGCCGCCGCCGAGCCGGCGGCTGAAGGCGGCAACCGCGAGGTCGCACTCTCCCCGCTCCACCGCCGCGACCAGCGGTTTCAGCCGCACCGCCGAGGCGCCGAGATCGCCGTCGCAGAGGAGCACGATGCGCGGCGGCGGCTCGACGCTCAGCGCCGCCTCGGCGGCCGCGGTGACGTTGCCGCCCTTGCCATGGGAGCGGCCGCGGCGCACCACCTCCGCCCCGGCCAGCATCGCCGCCTCGGCGGTGCCGTCCTCGGAAGCGTCGTCGGCGACCCAGATCCTGGCGCCGGGCAGCGCCTCCCGCAGCGCCCGCACCGTCTCCCCCACCCGGTCGGCCTCGTTGCGCGCGGCGACGATCGCCGCCAAGCCGCCATCTCTCCCCACCGGCCGTTCAGCTCCCGCGTCAAGTCCCATCGCCGGGCTATTGTCCCCGGCCATGGCAGACATCGAGGCACACATCACCGGCAACGTCTGGAAAATCGAGGTCGCGGTGGGCGACACCGTGTCCGACGGCGACACCGTCGTCATCCTCGAGTCGATGAAGATGGAGATCCCGGTCGAGGCCGAGGACGACGGCGTCGTCAAGGAGATCCGCTGCGAGGAGGGCCAGTCGGTCAGCGAAGGCGACGTCCTCGTCGTGTTGGAGTAGCGGCGTGGAGGAGCAGCTCGCGGGCGGCAAGCTCCTGCTCGACCAGCCGGCCGAGGCGGTCGCCCGGCTGACGATCTCCAACCCGGCGCGCCGCAACGCGCTCGACCACGAGATCCTCGACGCGATCGCCGAGGTCCTGCCGCAGCTGAACCGCGGGATCGAGAACCGCTGCGTCCTCATCACCGGGGCGCCGCCGCTCTTCTCCGCCGGCTACGACATCGCCGGGATCCCCGAGGAGAGCTTCGAGCGCGACGCCGAGGCGCTCGTCGCCCACCCCTTCCACGCGGCGATGGAGGCGATCGCCAAGCACCCCTGGCCGACCGTCGCCGCGATCAACGGCCACTGCCTCGGCGGCGGCCTCGAGCTGGCGATTACCTGCGACCTGCGGATCTGCGCCGACGGCGCCAAGCTGGGGATGCCGCCGGCCAAACTCGGCCTGATCTACGGCCACACCGGTCTGCGCAAGTTCCTCGACGTCGTCGGCCTGCCGCGGACGAAGGAGCTCTTCCTCACCGGCCGCAACTTCGACGCCGCCCGCGCCGAGGCGATCGGCCTGGTCAACGAAGTCGTCGCCGACGAGGACCTGCAGCAGGAGTCGGTGGCACTGGCGGCGGCGATCGCCGAGAACGCGCCGATCTCGATGCGAGGGAACAAGCACGCGATCAACCTCCTCAACGACCTCGCCGAACTGACCCCCCAGCAGGAGGCGGGGCTGGTCGCCCTGCGCGAGTCCTGCTTCGAATCCGAAGACTTCCGGGAGGGCATCCGCGCCTTCGGCGAAAAGCGCCGCCCGCAGTGGAAGGGGCGGTGAGCGCGAAAGCGCGCAAAGCGCTCGCCGCTGCCGACCCGACGATGGCGGCGCTGATCGAGCGGGTCGGCAAGATCGACCTCGCGACCCGGCTGAAGCGGCGCAAAGAGGAGCGCCCCGCCGACGCCTACGGCGCCCTGCTGCGGGCAATCGTCGGCCAGCAGCTCTCGACCAAAGCGGCGCGGACGATCTACCTGCGCGTACTCGACCTCTTCGGCGGTACCACCCCCTCTCCCGAGCAGCTGCTCGAGGCGAGCGAGGAGGACCTGCGCGCCTGCGGCCTCTCCGGCCGTAAGACCGAATACGTCCGCGACCTCGCCCGCCACGTCCTCAGCGGCGAGCTCGAGCTCGACCGGCTCGAGCAGCTGGAGGACGAGCAGGTGATCGAGGAGATCGTCGCCGTCCGCGGCCTCGGCCGCTGGACCGCGGAGATGTTCCTGCTCTTCCACCTCCAGCGCCCCGACGTCCTCTCCGGCGGCGACCTCGGAATCCGCAAAGCGATCCAGGTCGAGTACGGCCTGGAGGAGATGCCGACGCCGACGCGGGTGCTGGAGATCGGCGAGCCCTGGCGCCCCCACCGCAGCCTCGCCAGCCTTTATCTCTGGGAGTCTTTGGCGGCAGCTCCAGAGTGACTGGCGCATCTGGGGTAATTGCCAGATTTCACCAGCAAGATTGCCAACTTGCATCAGTTGAATTTGCCAAGATGCATCGATGTCTGGTCTCTTCTCCCGTGGCGATAAAGCGCTGATCCTGGCCGCTCTGGCCGACACCCGGGTCGTCTTCATCCTCGGAGCCCGGCAGGTCGGAAAGAGCACCCTCGCGCACCAAATTGCCGAACGCGACCATCCAGCCCAGATCGTCAACCTCGACAGCAAAGGGCCGCGGGAGGCCGCCATCGCCGATCCGGAGGGCTTCATCGCCGCCCTCCCGCGCCCCGTCCTGATCGACGAGGTCCAGCGAGGCAGCGCCGACCTGCTGCTAGCGATCAAGGCGACGATCGACGAAGACCTCAGCCCGGGCCAGTTCCTCCTGACCGGCTCCGCGAACGTCCTGCGCAACAAGAAGGTCTCCGACGCGCTGACCGGCCGCGTCGAGATGGTCCAGCTCTGGCCCTTGGCGCAGGCCGAGATCGAGGGTTCCTCGAACAACTTCGTCGATGCCTTGTTCGCCGCGTCGCCCCCTCAAGTCGAGAAAGCGCCGAAAGGACGGGCCGCCCTCGCGGACCGGATCGTCGCCGGCGGCTACCCGGAGGCCCGGGTGCGCTCGGGGAACCGCCAGGCGCGCTGGTTCCAGAGCTACCTGCGGACCACCTTCGAGAAGGACCTCGAGACGATCAGCGACGCCCACAAACTCCATGAGATGCCACGCTTGCTGCGGCTCCTTGCGTCGCAGGCAGCCAATCTCTTCGTCCCGGCCAACCTCAGCCGCAGGCTCGACCTCGACCACCGGACCGTCGCCAGCTACGTCGGGATGCTCGAAACCATCTACCTCGTCAAGCGGATCCCAGCTTGGCGTCCTGGTCTCGGCCAGAGGGAGGTCCAGACTTCGAAGATCTACGTGGTCGACAGCGGCCTTCTCCTCTATCTCCTCGGCGCCGATGAGGAGCGGCTGACGAACGACGACCAGATCACCGACAAGGCGCTGGAGAACTTCGTCGCGATGGAGATCATCAAGCACGCCGAATGGTCTGAGATCGCGCCGCAGGTCTATCACTACCGCCGCGGGTCGGAGGAGGTGGACCTGGTTCTGGAGAACCGAGCGGGAGAGATCGCCGCGGTCGAGGTCAAAGGCAGGGTGTCGCTGCAGAGCAAGGACTGGCGCGCCCTCGAAAAGCTACGCGACAAACGAGGCAGCGACTTCAAGTGCGGCGTCGTGATCCACACCGGAAGCCAGACGATTCCGCTCGGCGATCGCCTCTTCGCCGTCCCGCTCAGCGGTCTTTGGGCTTAGTCCACGGGCCGAGACCGACCGGCTGGGTAGGTTTCGGGCCCTGAGAACACGTCTCTGGATCAGCATCGCCGCCGTTGCCGCGATCGCGGTCGGCTCGGTGATCGCCGCTGTCGCGATCTACCGGAACGACAAGGGGGATTTCAACCGCGTGCAGAGCGACGACGCGGGGCGGGCTGCCCGCCAGGCCGAAGCGGTGGCCGCGCTGTCGATCGGCAAGCTCTCGACCGCCGCGGCGATCGTGCAGACGCAGGGGACGCTGAACCGGCACGAGTTCGAGGTGATCGGCCGCTCGCTGCTGGTCGACGGGGCCCTCGACGGCGCCGGTTACGTCCCCCGGGTTCCGGGCGCGCGCCGGGCCGAGTTCGAACGCACCCACGGGATCGAAATCCGCGAACGCAGCTTCGGCCCGATCCTGAAGCGGTCGGGAGCGCGGTCGGTCTACTACCCCGTCACCTTCGGGACCAGCGAAGCCGACCAACCGGAGAAGGTGCGCGGCTTCGACCTCGGCTCGGACCCCCTGCGGGCGCGCGTCCTGCAGCGGGCCGGCGACACCGGCATGGCCGTCGCGACCCCGCTGGTGCGGCTGCTGATCGGGGGGACCGGGATCAACGTCTTCCGACCGATCTACGCGGACGGCGCATCGGTGGCAACCGTCGCCGAGCGGCGGCGGGCGCTGAGAGGGTTCATCGCCGGCAGCTTCCGCGTCGAGGACGTGGCCGCGGCCGCGCTCGCCGTCCTCCCCGACGACGTGAAGGTGCAGCTGCTGGTCGACCACAGCCGCGCCTACGGCCCGAGCGGGGAGCTCGGCGACGCCGCCCAGGTTCCGATCCACATCGCCGACCGCACCTGGCTGCTGGTCCTCCGGGACCCCGGCAGCCCGCCGGTCGGCCTTCCGATCGCGATCGCGATCCTCGGCATCGCCATCGCCGCCCTGCTCGCCTCGCTGGTCGTCAGCTGGAGCCGCGGCGAGCGGATGCGTGAGCTGGAACGCCAAGCCGGCCAGGACGCGCTGACGGGCCTCGGCAACCGGCGCCGCTTCGAGGAAGACCTGGCGGCGGCGATCGCGCGCAGCCGTCGCGACGGCACCACCGGCGCGCTGCTGATGCTCGACCTCGACCGCTTCAAGCAGGTCAACGACGCTCACGGCCACCCGGCCGGCGACCGCGTGATCAGGGAGGTGGCCGAGACGCTGCGGCGGCGCACCCGGGCCGGCGACTCGCTGGCCCGGCTCGGCGGGGACGAGTTCGCGGTGATCCTGCCGCGCTGCAGCCGCGAGGAGGCGTCAATCGCCGCCGAGGCGATCGCCGAGGAAGTCCGACGCCACCAGGCCGAGGACGGCCTCGACCCGCTCACGGTCAGCATCGGCGTCGCCATGTTCGGCCGGGACCTCGGAGCGAGCGTGGCCACCGTCGTCTCCGACGCCGACGCGGCGATGTACGCCGCCAAGGACGAGGGGCGCGACGGCGTCCGGGTCTTCGAGCCGATCGGCGGCGCCGACGGCGGCTCGCGACGCCCCTAGGGGCCCAGCTCGGCCCGAAGGTCCAGCACTCGTTCGGTGGCCTGCTCGAATTCGCCGCGGTCGAGGGCGCCGGAGCGCAGCTTCTCCGCGAGCGTCTTCCAGGCGGTTCGGGCCGACCCGAGCTCGGCGTAGAGCAGCAGGTCGGCGCCGGCGCGAGCCCCGGCAACCGCGGCTTTGCTGGTGCTCCCAAAGTCTTCGACCGCCGGCGTTTCCAGCGCGTCGGTGACCGTCACGCCTTCGAAACCGAGGCGGTTGCGCAGCTCCCCGGTGGCGATCGCGCGGGTGAAAGCGGCGGGGCGGTCGGAGAAGGCGGGGTAGACCGCCGTGCTGAGCATCACCAGCTTGCCGCCCATCCTGATGAAGCGGTCGTAGGGAGCCTCGTCGACCTGCCGCAGCTCCTGCTTGGAGAGGTCGATCCGTTCGACCGAGAAGTCGGTGTTTTCGCGGGCGGCGCCGAAGCCGGGGAAGTGCTTGCCGGTGGCGGCGATGCCGCCGTACTGGAGCGCACCGCCGAAGGCGACCGCGGTGTTGGCGACCCGCACCGGGTTGGAGCCGAAGCCGCGTTCGGTCTCGGCGATCACGCCGCCCGGGCGGGCGACGTCGAGGACCGGCGCCAGGTCGACGTTGACGCCGACGTCGCGCAGGTTGGCTGCCGTGCGCTTCCCCTGCTCGCGGCTGAAGGCGGCGCCGCGGGCGCCCATCGTCGCCGCCGAGGCGGTCGGGGCGCCGCTCAGCCGCTTCACCTGGCCGCCCTCCTGGTCGACCATCACCAGCAGCGGGTCGCGCAGCTTCGGCGGCCGCGGGATCGCCTGCAGTCGCGCAATCAGGCGGGCGCCGGCGGCGCGGGTCGGGAAGTTCCCGGCGAAGAGGACGACGCCGGCGACCCGTCCCTCGCGGATCGCGGAGCGCAGTCCCGCCCCGACCGAGGTGCCGTCGACGCCGACTACGATGCGCTGGCCGGCCAGCAGCTTCGGCGGCAGCGTGCTCGCCACGCTCGCCTCGCTCCTCGCCTCGCCGCGCCCGTCGCCCAGCATCGCGCCGAGGACGAATGCCGCCAGCGCCAGGCAGGAGAGGGCGCCGGCCGCTCCCCTCCTCCGCCGCGCCACACTCGGGTCCATGCGCCGATGCTATGGGGTGGATCAGGCGTCCGGGCCGCTTCCTAGGCTGCGCCGCATGCCCCCCCTGATCACCGCCGAGGAGGCCCTCGCCTACGGTCGCCTCACCGAGCACGCCGAGATCGAAGCCCTGGTCGAACGCGCCTGGGAGGTTCGCCAGGAGAACTTCGGCAACTCGACCGACATGTGCTCGCTGGTCAACGCCAAGTCGGGCGGCTGCGCCGAGGACTGCGGCTTCTGCGCCCAGTCCCGGTACGCCGAGGCCGACACGCCGATGCACGCGATGATGGAGCCGGAGCAGATCCTCGAGCACGCGAAAGCCGCCGAGGCGGCCGGGGCCCACCGCTTCTGCATGGTCACCCAGGGCCAGGGTCTCTCGAAGCGCGACTTCCAGAAGATCCTCGAGGGCACCCGGCTGGTCGCCGAACAGACCAACCTCAAGCGCTGCGCCTCGATCGGCCACATGTCGGCCGAGCGGGCGAAGGCGCTGAAGGAGGCCGGGGTCCAGCGCGTCCACCACAACGTCGAGTCCGCCCGCTCCTACTACCCGGAGGTCTCGACCACGGTCCGCTACGAGGGTCGGCTGCGGACGATCCAGGCGGTCAAGGAGGCCGGCCTGGAGACCTGCGTCGGCGGCATCCTCAACCTCGGCGAGAGCGAGGAGCAGCGGGTCGAGATGGCCTTCGAGCTCTCCGAGATCAACCCGACCTCGGTCCCGATCAATCTCCTGATCCCGAAGGAGGGGACGAAATTCGGCGACCGCGAGGTGATGGACCCCTGGGAGGTCGTGAAGTGGATCGCGATCTTCCGCCTGATCATCCCCGGTGCCCTCTTCCGCCTCTGCGGCGGCCGGGTCGAGAACCTCGGCAGCATGCACAAGCTGGCGGTCAAGGCCGGCCTCAACGGGGTGATGATGGGCAACTTCCTCACCACCCTCGGCGCCGAGCCGGCCGAGGACCGGGCGATGTTCGAAGAGCTCGGCCTCAACGTCGCCCGCCAGCCCGACAACGGCGCCAACCCGCGGCCCGACAACCGCTCCGGCTGGCTCGAGGGCGAGGCTCCAGAGACGCCGATCGACGAGCTGATCGACAGCCAGGAAGAGGCGAACTTCTGGGATCCCTCGACCCAGCTGCGAGTCGTCAAGAAGAAGAGAAAGACCCCCTCTTACCCACAGGCGGCGTGACCGACGTCGCCGAGCGGCTCGAGGAGCTCCGCGAGCGCGGGCTCTACCGGCAACAGCGGCTGATCGAGGGACCCCAGGGCCCGAGCGTGACGCTCGACGGCCGGCCGGTCCTCCTGCTCTGCTCGAACAACTACCTCGGCCTCGCCGACCGCGCCGAGGTCCGCGAGGCGGCGGCCGAGGCGGCGCTGCGCTGGGGCGCGGGCGCCGGCGCCTCACGGCTGATCTCCGGGAACATGGAGCCGCACCGACAGTTAGAGCAGCGACTGGCGGCGTTCAAGGGGTACGAGGCGGCGCTGCTGTTCGGTTCCGGCTACCTCGCCAACACCGGCCTGATCGCGGCATTGTCCGGGCGCAACGAGGTCGTCTTCTCCGACGAGCTCAACCACGCCAGCATCGTCGACGGCTGCCGTCTCTCCCGCGCCGAGACCTTCGTCTACCGCCACGGCGACCTCGAACACCTCGCCTGGGCGCTCTACCACCAGCGCGGCAAGCCGGCGCTGATCGTCACCGACGGCGTCTTCTCGATGGACGGCGACCTGGCGCCGCTGCCGGAGCTGCTGGAACTGGCGCGGCGGCACGGGGCGCGGCTGATGGTCGACGAGGCCCACGCGACCGGCGCCCTCGGGCCCGGCGGCCGCGGCTCGGTCTCGGCCGCCGGCCTCAGCGGCGAGGTCGACGTCGTCGTCGGCACCCTCGGCAAGGCGCTCGGCTCCTACGGCGCCTACGCCTGCGCCAACGCGGAGACGATCGACTTCCTCGTCAACACCGCGCGGCCCTTCATCTTCTCGACGGCGCCGCCGCCGCCGCCCGTCGGCGCGGCGATGGCGGCACTGGAGATCCTCGAGGCGGAACCGGAGCTGACCGAGCGGCTGCAGGCAAACGCCCGGCAGCTGCGGACCGCGTTGGCGGCCCAGGGGCTCGGCGTCGGCGCGACAAAGACCCAGGTCGTCCCGATCCACGTGGGCGAGGCGGAGACGGCGATGGACCTCTGCGAAGCCGCGCTGCGCCGCGGCGTCTTCGCCCAGGGCATCCGGCCGCCGACGGTCCCGGAGGGCTCCTGCCGCCTGCGCTGCACGGTGATGGCAACCCACTCCGCCGAGGACCTGGCCCAAGCCGCGCGCCAGATCGGCGCCGCCGCCCGCGACGTCGGCCTCGCCCCCACCTCCCAGGCCCTGACCGCCCGGGTCGCTTAACCGTGGAGGGCGTCGCGGAAGGCACGCCGGGCGTGTTCGTCACCGGCACGAGCACGGAAGTCGGCAAGACCGTCGTCGCCGCGGTGTTGGCCCACACCCTCGCCGCCGAAGGCAAGCGCGTCGCCGTCTTCAAGCCGGCGGTGACCGGCCTCGAAGAGGAGGGCGAGACCGACCACGCGCTGCTGCGCCGCGCCTCCGGGTCGAGCCAGGGCGACGAGGAGATCGCCCCCTACCGCTATGACCCGCCGGCCTCCCCCCACCTCGCCGCCGAGCTGGCAGGCGGGGAGATCGAACCCGAGCGGCTGCGACAGGTGGCTCGAGCGGCTGCCGCGGGCGCGGACGCGATCGTCTGCGAGGGCGTCGGCGGCCTCCTCGTCCCCCTCGCTCCCACCTACCTCGTCCGCGACCTCACTGCCGACCTCGGTTACCCGCTGGTGATCGTCGCCAGTCCCGGCCTCGGCACGATCAACCACACCCTGCTGACCCTCGAGTCCGCCCGCGCCGCCGGCCTCGAAGTCGCCGCGGTCGTCCTCAACCCGTGGCCCGAGAATCCGAGCGAGATCGAGCGCGACAACCGCGAGACGATCGCCGCGCTTGGTGGAGTGCGCGTCGAGACCCTTCCGCGCCTCGACCTCAGCGACCCGTCGAGCTGGCCGCCACTTCGGATCTAGACGATCACGTCGAGGTTACCGTCGCTCAGCTCGACGGTGAAGCCGGCCGCTTCGGCGATCGCGGCGGCGGCCTCGGGGTCGGCGGGGGCTTTCTTTGCCTCCAGCAGCGCTCGCGCCAGGTCTCCGCGCACGGCCTTCGCCATATGGGAGACAGCCTTGCGCTCGCCGTCGCTCTCGGTAAAGGCACGGACCGCCAGCAGCGTCGCCCGCTTCGGCTTCCACATCGTCGAGTAGGCGCCCGAGCGCATGTCGACGATCAGCTCGCCCTGCTTGTCCGGCAGCGCCGCGGCGAGGGCGGGGCGCCAGAACTTCGCCAGCGGCCCGATTCCCTCGAGCTTCTCCTTCGGCGGCAGCTTGTAGTGCGGGATCCGGTCTTCCGGTCGCACCACGCCCCAGAGCGCGCTCGCGATCAGCACCCGCCGCTGCGCCCTCGCCGGCAACCGCGGCAGCTCCAGCCGTTTGAAGAGGACGCCGGTGTAGACCTCGGCGGCGGGCGCCGCCGGAGCCTCGCGCAGCCTCGGGTCGAGCGCGTCCAGGACCTCCTCGCGCCGCTCGCCGAGCTGCTCCGCGAAGGCCAGCGCGCCGAGCTGGACCGAGGCGCCCGCCTCGGGCGCGGTCTTCCCTTCCGAAGGCGGCAGCAGGACGAGCATCGGGCGGCAGCCTATGCCGCCCGCCCGTCCTCAGGCGACTATGCCGCTGCCGCCTCCTCGGCGGCGATCGCCTCGCCGCCGGGGTTTGCCTCTGCGGTCGCAGCCTCGATGCTCGTATGGCCTTTCGCTTTCGCCCGGATCCCGAAGGCGCCGATTGCCGCTCCCAGCAGGGCGACGAAGGCCGAGACCGTCATCGCGTGGCTGAGCGCGTAGACGAAGGCTTCGCTGCCGGCGTTCGCGACCTCTTTTGCCTGCACCGCCGACAGTCCCGGCACCTGCTGCACCGAGCCGCCGCCGAGCTGTTCGGAGACCGCGTCGCGCTGGGCGGCCGTGACGCCGGTCCCGCTCAGCAGCGAGTCGAGCTTCGAGGTCACCAGACCCTGGAAGATCGCGCCGGTGACGGCGACGCCGAGGCTGCCGCCGACCATCCGGAACATCGAGAGCACGCCGGAGGCGATTCCGGCTTTCTGCACCGGCACCGCGTTCATCGCCGCGCTCGTCATCGGCGACATCGTCATCGCGATTCCGATGCCCAGCAGCATGAACCCGGGCAGCAGGTCCAGATAGCTCGAGTCGACCGCGATGCGGCTGAAGCTGAACAGCGAGGCGGCGACGATCGTCAGCCCGATCGCGATCAGCCAGCGCGGGCCGTAGCGATCCGAGAGGCGTCCCGCCACCGGCGCCACCCCGACGATCATCAGGGTCGAGGGCAGGAACCGAACCCCCGCCTCCAGCGGCGAGTAGCCGAGGATGTCCTGCATGTAGAGGGCGAGGAAGAAGAAGACGCCCAGCATCCCGAAGCTGATGATCATCGCCACGCAGACCGCGGCGAGGAAGTTGCGGTCGCTGAGCAGGTCGAACTGGACCATCGGCGCCTTCACCCGGTTCTCGACGAAGACGAAGGCGGGCAGCGCCAGCGCCGCGAGGGCCAGCAGGCCGACGACTTCGGTCGAGCCCCAGCCCCAGCTGTTGCCCTCGACCAGGGCGAGGATCAGCGCGGTGAGGCCGACGGTCAGCACCGCGACGCCGCCGTAGTCGACGTCGCGCCCGACCGAGGTGTCGCGCGACTCGCGGACCGCGAACAGGGTCGCGAAGACGGCGCCGACGGCGACCGGGATGTTGACGTAGAAGATCGCCCGCCAGGAGACGTGCTCGGTGAGGAAGCCGCCGAGCACCGGCCCGACCGCCAGCGCCAGGGCCGACACGCCCGCCCAGGTTCCCATCGCCTTGCCGCGCTCGTGGGCGGGGAAGGCGTCGGTGATGATCGAGAGGGTGCCGGGCATCATCAGCGCCGCGCCGACGCCCTGGACCACGCGGCTGATCACCAGCGAGGTCTCGTCAGGCGCGAAGCCGGCGGTCGCCGAGGAGAGGGCGAAGACGACGACGCCGACCAGGAAGACCATGCGCCGGCCGAAGATGTCGCCGAGCCGGCCGCCGGTCGCCAGCAGCACCGCGAAGGAGAGCGTGTAGCCGTTGATCGTCCACTCCAGCCCGCTGATCGAGGCCCCGAGGTCCTTCTGGATCGAGGGCAGGGCGACGTTCACGATCGTGTTGTCGAGCATGATCATGAACAGCGCGAAGCACATCGCGCCGAGCGTCCACCACTTGCGATTCTCGTCGGTGATCAGGTGGCTGTATCGCGTCGTCAAGAGCGATCACTTCCCTTCAGGTGCTCGTAGGTCTGGTTGAGGTCTTCGCGGTCCAGCAGCGACTCGACGGCGGCGTCGAGCTTGCGACGCTGCGCGGCGCTGAGGGTCGCGACAAAAGATTCGATTCCGGTCAGGCGGACGGTGACCAGGGTGGCGACCAGGTTCTTGCCCTTGGCCGTGATCTTCACCCGGCGCACCCGGCGGTCGGCCGGGTCTTCGACCCGGGTCGCCAGCTTCGCCTTGACCAGCGCGTCGACGGCGCGGCTCATCGAGGGCACGGAGACGCCGAAGAGCTCGGCCAGGTCGCTGACCTGCCAAGCCTCGGCGGAGTGCCCCAACCCACCCAGCTCGAGCAGGACCTTGCACTGGGTCATAGAGAGCCCCGTCTCCTCGATCACCCGCAGCTGGTTGCCGCGGTCGTAGAGGAACATGTGGTGCATCAACGCGGTCAGCCGCGCCGCGGTCTCCTTCTCAGCCGGGCCGGTCTCCTTGCGAGAGGCCTCTTCGATCGCCTTTACGTCCGTCGCATGCATGAGAGCAATAGTTGCACGCGCGCAACCTTTTCGGAAGGGCAATAGTTGCCCGTGTGATGCATATCACGCGCCTGCTGCTCCCAAGCGGCGCGTACGGTGCAGAAGCTTAGGCCTCGCCGTCGAAATAGTCGACGCGGCTCTCGCGGCGGACCATCACGTCGGCCTCGGGGTCGCCCGTCCAGACCCCGACCTTGTCGCTGTCGGGGTACACGGTGGCGGTAGGGATGACGACGGTGGAAAACATCAGGACGCGGGCGGTCTCGTCGGTCTCGTTGCGGATGCCATGGGCTCCGGCCGGGCCCTTCTCGAAGAAGACGACGTCCCAGGGCTCGAGCCGCTCTGAGCCCTCGGGATGGCGCAGGGTCGGGTTCCCCTCCAGCACCAGCAGCCACTCCTCCTCCCCCACCTCGTAGTGGTACGGACAGACCGCCTGTCCCGCCGGCAGCTCGTAGACGCTGATGCCGGACTCCTCGGGCCCGCCGAGCAGCTTGCCGAGGCGGGCCAAGCCGCTGCGGAAGCCCTCCGGATCCTCGCCGTCGTACTCGAACTCCGGTGCCGTGATGTTGATCCTCTTCATGCGCCGAAGCTAGCAACGCAAACAGCGCCTTTCGGGACCGCCGGCTCCCGCCGAGGGTCGGACTAACGTGCGAACGGATGCCGACGGACTACGCACAGCTCGATCGCGAACACGTCTGGCACCCCTTCACCCAGCAGCAGGGGTGGAGCGAGGAGGAGCCGCTGGTGGTCGAGCGCGGCGAGGGCTCCTACCTCTTCGACACCGAGGGCAGACGCTACCTGGACGGGACGGCGGCGCTGTGGTGCAACGTCCACGGCCACCGTCACCCCGTAATCGACCGGGCGGTCCACGAGCAGCTCGACCGGGTCGCCCACACGACGATGCTCGGCCTCACCCACCCGGGTGCGACCGAGCTGGCGGCGCGGCTGGTCGAGATCGCCCCCGAGGGCCTCTCGCGCGTCTTCTACTCGGACTCGGGCTCGACGGCGGCCGAGATCGCGCTGAAGATCGCCTTCCAGTACCAACAGCAGCGCGGCGGCGAGCACACCCGCCGGACCAAGTTCGTGCGCCTGCGCGAGGCCTACCACGGTGACACGATCGGCTCGGTATCCGTCGGCGGCATCGACCTCTTCCACTCGACCTACCGGCCGCTGCTGTTCGAGACGCATATGGCCGCACCGGGTAATGCGGCCGACCTCGAGCGGGTGCTGGAGGCGCACGCGGATGAGATCGCCGGCGTGATCGTCGAGCCGCTGGTGCAGGGCGCCGCCGGGATCCTCGTCCAGCCGCCTGGCTACCTGCGCGCCGCCCGCGAGCTCTGCGACCGCCACGGCGTGCTGCTGATCTGCGACGAGGTGGCGACCGGGTTCGGCCGCACCGGGACGATGTTCGCCTGCGAACAGGAAGGTGTCTCCCCCGACCTGATGTGCCTGGCGAAGGGAATCACCGGCGGCTACCTGCCGCTGGCGGCAACGCTCGCGAGCGAGGAGATCTACGAGGGCTTCCTCGGCAGCTACGAGGAGTTCAAGACCTTCTTCCACGGTCACACCTACACCGGCAACCCGCTCGCCTGCGCGGCGGCGCTGGCCAACCTCGACGTCTTCGAGCAGGAGCGGACGCTGGAGCGCCTGCAGCCGAAGATCGCCCTCTTCGCCGAGCTGTTGGCCGAGGTCGCGGCGATGCCGGAGGTCGCCGAGGTGCGCCAGAAGGGCGTGATGGTCGGCATCGACCTCGGCGACCACGACGCCGCCCTGCGGATGGGCCACCGAGTGACGATCGAGGCCCGGAAGCGCGGCGCCTTCATCCGCCCGCTCGGCAACACGATCGTCCTCATGCCCCCGCTCACGATTTCCAAGGACGAGCTGCGCGAGCTGGTCGCGATCGCGAGCGAGTCGATCCGCGCTGCTGTCGCCTCAATCGCCGGTCGAACTCCCCCAGGCCGCCTGACAATTGGCGAATTAGCCTCGCTATAGCGAGGTCAACTCTCCAATCGCGATACTCGCCGTGATGGATTCGGATCGCGGCCGTAGTACGGGCATGGAGCAGACGCTCGTCGCCGAAGCCAAGGAGGCGCCGCGGGAGGCGGATCTCGCCTTCGACCGCCTCTACCGTTCCAGCCGTGACGACGTTTACGCCTACGTCGCCGGCCTGCTGCGCGACGCCACCGCCGCCGAGGAAGTGACCGCGGCCGCCTTCGAGCGCGCCTACCGCAAGCGCAACCGCTTCGACCCGCGCCGCGGCGAGCCGCGCGCCTGGCTCTTCGGGATCGCCCGCAACGCCGCCCTCGACGAGCTGCGCCGCCGTGGCCGCCAGGCAGAGCTGACGGCAGAACCCACGGACCTGACGAGCCTCGGGACCGACGAGGGCGCCGAGCACAGCGAGCGTCGCCTCGCCGTCTATGCCGCACTCGAGCGCCTGCAGCCGCGCGAGCGCGAGCTGATCGCGCTCAAGTTCTTCGCCGGCCTCGCCAACGCCGAAATCGCCCAGGTCCTCGGCGTCAGCGAGTCAAACGCCGGCACCAAGTTGCACCGAGCCATGAACAAGCTGAGGGAGGCCTGCGATGGAGCCGCTTAGGGACGACCAGTTGATCGCCGACCTCCAGGCCCTGCGCCCCACCCCGCGGCCGCAATTCACCGCCGAGCTTGACGAGCGCGCCGCCGCGGGCTTCCCGCGGGTGGAGTCGCGGTCGTCGTGGTCGCTGTCGTCACCGCCCTGAGCATCGGCGGCTCAGGCAGCAGCAGCGAGTCCCGGTCCGACACGTCCAGCGGACTTCTCTCCCAGGTAGAAACCTTCCCGGACCATGGCGCCCCCGACGCTGGGGCCGCCTCCGCGCAAGGAGCAGATGGAACCGCGGCCGAAGGCGAAGCCCCCGCGGCGGAGAGCGCGAACTCCGCGGCAGCTGAAAGCGGAGTCATCCCGATGAACGAGACCCTCGCGCCCGCTCTCCACCCCCGCGCCGTCGAACGCTCCGCCGAGATCACCCTCGCCGCCGATCCCAAGGACGTGGACGATGACGCCTCGCGGGTCTTCGAAGCCGTCCACGCCAACAACGGCATCGTCATGCGCTCTTCCACCGAGGAAGGACGCGCGGGCGAGGCCGGGGCGACGTTCGACCTGCTGATCCCCAGCGCCAAGCTCGACGACGCGATGGCGGCCTTCTCGGAGATCGATGCGGTCCGCTCGCGCCACGAAGCGACCGCCGACATCACCGCACCCACCGTCACCGCCGCGGAACTGCTGAAGGAATCGCGGGCTCGCATCGACAGCCTGCTCACTCAGCTCGGGACGGCGGAAACCGAAGAAGAGCAGGAGGCGATCGAAGCCGAGCTGCGGCATGAGCGGCGCCACGCCAGCCGCCTCGCCGCCCAGCTCAGCCACCTGCACAAGCGCGCCGACTACTCTCGCGTCTCGCTGCGGATCGAAACCGGCGGCGAGCAATCCTCGGGCGGCGGCGCCTGGGGCATCGACGACGCGCTCCACGACGCCGGCCACGTCCTCACCGTCGCCGCCGCGGTGATCCTGATCGCCCTCGCCGTCCTCGGCCCGATCGCGCTGATCGCCCTGCTCGCCTGGCTCAGCCATCGCACCTGGGTCCGCCGCGAGCGCCGTCGCGTCCTCTCCTGAGGTTTACGCTCCCCCGATGGAGGAGCGACGCCGGGGACCGGCGGAGATGCCGAACTTCGGGCCGCCTTCGACGCCGCGCCCGGCCGCCTCGATCGTGCTGCTGCGGCGGGGCGGCAAGCACGCGCAGCGGGCGCTCGAGGTGCTGATGCTGAAGCGCAGCGAGGAGGCGAAGTTCATGCCCGGCGTCTGGGTCTTCCCCGGCGGCTCGCTGGACGAGGCCGACGGCGCCGACGAGGCTGGGCTGCGCGCCTGCGCGGTCCGCGAGCTTGCCGAGGAGGCGGCGATCGAGCTGTCGCCCGAGGAGGAGCTGGTGCCGTTCACCCGCTGGATCACCCCCGAGCTGATCGCGACCCGCTTCGACGCCTGGTTCTTCCTCGCCCTGGCGCCCGCGCACACGCCGCCCGAACCCGACGGCGTCGAGACGACCGAGGCGCGCTGGTTCCAGCCCGCCGCCGCGCTCGCCGCTCAGGACGCCGGCGAGCTCGTCCTCTCCTTCCCCACCCGCACTCAGCTGACCTGGCTCGCCGAGTTCGGCACCTCGGACGAGGCGATCGCCGCCTACCGCGAGCGCCCGCTCGAGCCGATCCTCCCCAAGGTCATCGCCGACGACGGCCCCGAACCCCGCGTCGTCCTCCCCGGCGACCCCGACTACCCGGCCTAACTTCCGAACTGCATCAACTTGACTACCTAGCGGGTGGTTAAGTTGATGCAGGTCCCGGAGGGAACGGCTCCAGGCCGGCGTGCCAGGGGCCGGGGGGGTAGGTGTGAATGCCGCTCTCCTCCATCTCCCCCTGCAAGCGCCGGAACAGCTGGCCGGCGTTCTTCAGCGCCGCTTTCAGTTCGGCCTCACTTCGCTCGCCCAGGCGCCAGAGGAACCAGAGCTGGCGGTCGTTGACGCCGAAGTCGATCTCGCCCTGGATAGTCGTCACCCAGCCGAGGAAGCCGGGGCTGAAGAGCTCGCGCAGGGCGACCGGGTCGTACTCCTTCGGCACCGTCGCCAGGAACCGCTTGTTGAAGTCGATCGACTCGAACTCGACCTTGCGCTGGAAGCGCTGCGTCACCACCTCGTGCCCCTCGATCGACTCGACGTTGAAGGCCGGAACCACCTGCGCCAGGTCGGGCATATGGGCCTTGGCGAGCAGCGCGGTCGGCAGCACCGCCTTGCTGAAGAAGCCGCCGACTTCCTTTTCGTCGGCGTCGCAGGAGGCGCCCCAGAAGCCCTCGGTCAGCTGCCCGGTCAGCCGGTTGACGCCACCGACGCAGAGCGCCACCGGCCCGTCTTTGGGGTTGATCCCGCCAACAGGCTCGTAGGTCAGCCCGTTGCGCTCCCCGTAGCGGCGCACCGTCTCGGCCCATTCCTGCGCTTCGCTCTTCGCACTCACGCCGCGATCCTATTTGCCTCGGCGTTCGTCCTTTATCGGGATACAGCCGAGAAAAGACGAACGCCGCGCCGATAGGATTCGTTCAGACCCGGTCACCTAACAGGAGCCCCAATGACCATCGCCATCATCGTCGTCGTAGTAATCCTGATCCTCGCGGTCCTCTACTACATCGGGAAGCGCAACTCGATCATCGCCTCGCGCAACCGGGTCGACGAGTCCTGGAGCGGGATCGACGTGCAGCTGAAACGGCGCCACGACCTCGTCCCCAACCTCGTGGAGACGGTCAAAGGCTACGCCGAGCACGAGAGCGCGACCTTCGAGAAAACGACCCAGGCACGGGCCGCCGCGATGCAGGCGCAGGGGGTCGAGGAGACGGCCAAAGCCGAGCAGCAGCTGACCCAGGCGCTGGCCGACGTGAAAGCCGTCGCCGAGAACTACCCGACCCTGCGGGCGACCGAGAACTTCCAGCAGCTGAGCCGCAACCTCTCCGAGCTCGAGGACGAGATCCAGGCCTCGCGCCGGATCTACAACTCCAACGTGCAGTCCTACAACACCTCGATCCAGCAGTTCCCGGGCTCGATCATCGCCAACCAGGGCGGCTTCACCGCGCGCGAGTTCTTCGAGATCGAAGACGCCTCCGAGCGCAACGCGCCGCAGGTCAGCTTCGGCAAATAGTCAGGGCTGCCGGGTCCGTAACATCTAGCTCATGAGCACCACCGAGACCAAGGACGTCACGCTCTGGATCTGCGAGAGCTGCGGCTTCATCTACGACCCCGCGATCGGCGATCCTGACGGCGGCATCCCGCCCGGAACCGCCTTCGAGGACATCCCCAAAGACTGGTTCTGCCCGGTCTGCGGCGCCCGCACGACCGACTTCCGGCCGCTGGAGCCGGGCGAGGCCTGAGCCGCCGCTAGGCTTGGCTGGCTGATGAGCCAGTACGACTACGACTGGGTGGTGGTCGGCTCCGGGTTCGGGGGGTCGGTCTCAGCCCTGCGCCTGGCCGAAAAGGGCTACAAGGTCGCCGTCCTCGAGTGCGGCAAGCGCTTCACCGACAAGGACTTCCCGAAGTCGACCTGGGACCTCCGCCGCTACTTCTGGGCGCCGCGCCTGGGCCTGCGCGGGATCTTCCGCCTCTCGACGTTCAAGGACGTCTCCGTGGTCAGCGGCAGCGGCGTCGGCGGCGGCAGCCTCGGCTACGCCTGCACGCTCTACAAACCCCCGACGAAGTTCTTCAAGGACCCGCAGTGGGGCGACATGGCCGACTGGGAGAGCGAGCTGGCGCCCCACTACGACGAGGCCCAGCGGATGCTCGGCGTCGCCGACGTCGAGGTCGACGACGCCGCCGACAACCTCCTACGCGAGTACGGCGAGCACATCGGCGTCGGCGACACCTACCGCAAGACCCCGGTCGGGATCTACTTCGGCGAACCCGGCAAAACCGTCGCCGACCCCTACTTCGGCGGCGAGGGGCCCGAGCGCACCGGCTGCACCTTCTGCGGCCGCTGCATGGTCGGCTGCCCCCGGGGGGCCAAGAACACGCTGGTCAAGAACTACCTCTACCTGGCCGAACAGCGCGGCGTCGAGGTGATCCCCGACCGCACCGTGACCGAGATCCGCCCGCTCGGCGCCGAGGACGGCTCAGACGGCTACACGATCGCCAGCGAACGCTCCGGGATGATCCCCGGCCGCGGCCGCCGCACGATCAAGGCCCGCGGCGTCGTCGTCGCCGCCGGCGCGCTCGGCACCAACAAGCTGCTGCAGCGCTGTCGCCTCGGCGGCGCCCTGCCGCGCATCTCCAGCCGCCTCGGCGAGCTGGTCCGCACCAACAGCGAGATGATCCTCGCCGTCACCGTGCCCGAGGACTACCCGGATGACCTGACCAAGCGGGTGGCGATCAGCGGCAGCATCTACCCCGACGCCAACACCCATATCGAGACCGTCTCCTACGGCAAGGCCGGCGACTCGATGGGCCTCCTCTACACCCTGCTGGTCGGCGACGGCACCCGCGTCACCCGGCCGCTGAAGCTGCTCGGGCAGATCGTCCGTCACCCCGTCAACTTCGCCAAGGCGCTCTACCCCAAGGGCTGGTCGCGGCGGACGATCATCCTCCTGGTGATGCAGACGCTCGACAACGCGATCGCCCTGCGCCCGAAGCTGAAACGCTCAGGCAACGTCTGGCTGCAGACCGAACAGGACCCGGAGAAGCCGAACCCGACCTTCATCCCGGTCGCCAACGACGCCGCCGAATGGCTCGCCGAGCGGACCGGCGGCCTCGCCCAGAGCTCGGTCACCGAGGCGCTCTTCAACGTCCCCAGCACCGCCCACATCCTCGGCGGCGCGGTGATCGGGCATAGCCCCGAGGACGGCGTCGTCGACGCCCGCCAGCGGGTCTTCGGCTACGAGAACCTGCTCGTCTGCGACGGCTCGGCCGTGCCGGCGAACGTCGGCGTCAACCCCAGCCTGACGATCACCGCACTGGCCGAGCACGCGATGAGCGAGGTTCCGGACGCTGCAAACCTGCGCACTTCGGAGTCCTCAGTCGGCCAGGTCGGGTCACGCACTTAAGTGCGCTCCCCTCCCCGGCCTCCCTGCGTCCACCGAATTGCTTGGTTTTCGCGTCCGGCTAGGAAGCGAAGCGCTGGGCGACGTAGTCCCAGTTGACGACGTTCCAGAAGGCGTCGATGTAGTCGGGCCGTTTGTTCTGGTACTTCAGGTAGTAGGCGTGCTCCCAGACGTCGCAGCCGAGCAGCGGCGTGGTGCCGTCGGAGCTCGGCGAGTCCTGGTTCGGAGTCGAGATCACGGCGAGGCCCGAAGAGTCTTTGACCAGCCAGGCCCAGCCGGAGCCGAAGCGGGCGATGCCGGCGTTTTTGAACTCCTCCTTGAAGGAGTCGAAGGAGCCGAAGGTGTCGCTGATCGCCGAGCCCAGCTCGCCGCTCGGCTCGCCGCCGCCGTCGGGGCTCAGCATCTGCCAGAAGAGCGTGTGGTTGTAGTGGCCGCCGGCGTTGTTGCGGACCGCCGCCTGCTTGTCGCCCGGCAGCGCCGAGAGGTTGCGGAGCACGTCCTCGACGTCGCGATCGGCCCACTCGGTGCCCTCGAGGGCCGCGTTGGCTTTGTCGACGTAGGCCTGGTGGTGTTTGTCGTGGTGGACGCGCATCGTCGCCTCGTCGATATGGGGCTCGAGCGCGTCGTAGGGGTACGGCAGGTCAGGTACGGAGAAAGCCATCGCAACTCCTTTTCTCGGTTCTAAGTCCGAGTCGGAGCCTAGATGAATCGACCGGCCCGCTATTCCGCCGTGGTCGGCTCGACCGGTGCCGCTTCTTCGACCTCGCCGGTCCTATCGGCCCCGATCCGCGGCACCGCGCCGGCGTCGCCGCCGGTCCATTCGTTGAACCGGTACCAGGCGGGCTTCGCTTCCCGCTCTTTGTTCAGCAGCCCGGCCGAATGGCAGAACACGCAGGTGCCGCCTTCGTCGGTCCAGGTGAACCACCAGACGCCGCCGACGCCCCAGCGGAGGCGGTTGGCCGAGAGCATCGAGAAGGCCTTGGAGAGCTGGAACGCCTGGCCGAAGAGCCCGCGTTGCCAGCGGGTCGGGCCGTCTTCGGAGCCCCAGCCGAGCTCGGTGACGAGGAGCGGGGTGCCGAAGTCGTGGTGGCGCCGCATGATCCGGCGCAGGTTGTGCAGCTGCGCCCCCATCGCGGTCGCGTCGGCGACGTAGGGGTGCAGGCCGACCCCGTCGAAGTACTTCTTTACCTTGCCGGCGCGGTAGAAGCGCGAGAGGAAGTCACCGGAGGCGATGTTGGGCGGGATCTGCAGCGGCCGCCCGAAGAGGCCGCCGAGGATCACCTGCGAGCCCGGCGCCTGCCGGTGGATGACGCCGCCGGCGATCCGGATCAGCCGCGCGAAGCGCCGCGGTTCCGGCCCGGTCGCGAAGGTGACGAGGTTCTCCTCGTTCCAGATCTCCCAGCGGCGCACCGGGAAGTACGGGAGCCCTTCTTCTTCGCGCCAGAACGAACCGCCCGGCCCGTAGCGGTTCACCGCCGCCCGCACGAAGGATCCCCAGGCCCGGCGCTGGCGGGCCGTCGTGACGGGCAGGTCGATCCCCAGCGGCGTCACCCATTTCGGCGAGGCGGTGATGAAGGGGAAGACTTCGAGCTCGGCCTCGGCCGCCAGCCGCACTTCATGGTCGAACCCGTCCCACTGCCGTTCGGTAAAGGCCGGGTTCTGCGGCTCGACGCCAGCCCAGAAGAGCGGAACCCGGACGCTGCGCACGCCGGCCTCCCGCATCAGCCTGTAGTCCTTCGCGGTCCCCGAGTTCTGCGGCGAGACGCCGACGAAGCCCGGCGGCAGGTAGCCAGGCGCGGCCACCGGCATCGTTGCCAGCGCCATCAAAGCCAGGATCGTCGAAATCACGCCTCGAGCCATCTTCATCGAACAGAACCGCTCCCCCGCCCAAAGTAGCGCCAGGAACCTCCCGACCCCCCACTTCCCCCGTCTGGGATAATCGACTCCTCTCGGGGCGTGGCGCAGCCTGGTAGCGCGCACCGTTCGGGTCGGTGAGGTCCCCGGTTCAAATCCGGGCGCCCCGATTGATAAATAGCATGCGCGTGATGCCCGACTCCGACCAGATGCTGGAATTCGCCAGGAGCCGAGCGAAGGAGCTGGCTACCCCGGACCTTGATGCCAGACCGCGCCGCAGAGTAGCTGTCCTCACCTGCATGGATGCGCGCATCGACATCGCTCAGTTGCTTGGAATTTCGCAAGGCGACGCTCACGTGATCCGCAACGCCGGCGGTCTAGCCACCGACGACGCGATCCGCTCACTCAGCATTTCGCAGCAGATGCTTGGAACCAAGGAGATCATCGTGGTGATGCATGAGGACTGCGGCCTGCAGGGCACCACCGAGGAGGAGCTCGCCGCCATACTCGCCGCCGACGAGCCCTCTCCACCGTGGCGGACCGGGGCGTTCGAGGATCTCGAGAAAACGCTTCAAGCCAGCTTGGCGCACCTACGCAACAGCGCATATCTACCCGCTCGTCATTCGATCAGGGGCTTCATCTTCGATCCCCGCGACGGTTCCCTGCGGGAGGTCTGAGCGCCCCAGCCGCCGCTTGATTCGCGAGCCTAGCGCCCAAGGGAGGATCGGCAGGAACCCGCAGGGGTTGCCATGGACGATCAGGAACCAAATCGCGAAGACAACGTAGGCCGTGATGATCGTGAGCTTGAGGGCCTCCCGTGCCAGCGGCACCCATACGGTTAGGAGAAGGCGTGCTCGCTCATCAGCCGCGGTCCCCCTGAGCACCGTAGGCTCATCGCGACTTGGTAGATGTTTCGGGTTAGCCGGGTAGTCCATCGTGCCTCCTGCAACTCACCGTAGAGGCAACGGTGGAATATGCCTAGACGCAGACTGACCGACTCCAGGACCTCAAATTTGTGGTCCCAGTCCAGCGACGGGCGCCGCTCAGACGTCAGTCAGAGGATGGAGTGCGACGCGGTCATCCTCGATTTCCCGAGCCGTCCGGGAGCAGAGGTCGTAGATCATTCCGCTCACCTTGACCGTCTGCGGAATCAGCGTGGAGGCTTTTACCGCTCGCACGTCCCTCAACAACGATTCGCTCGGATTGTCGATGGTGAGGAAATCGACCTCCAAGTCCGCCCCATCAGGAAGAAGGCAATGGAGATCCTCCTCACTGTGCTCGGCCATCGCGCACCCGGTGTGGTGCATGATCACAACGCGATCGGTTTGCATCGCGCAGGAGACCGCCAGTGACCTGAGGACGTCGGCAGTAACCCGTCCCCCCGCATTGCGAATGACGTGTGCGGGCCTCGCCCAGAGGTCAAACAATCCGCATCTGTCGAGGCGGGCGTCCATGCAAGTGACGATCGCGAGACCCGGCGACTCCTCCTTCGGAGACCGGCCACTACGGTGCCATGTGGGCATCAGACGTACCCCCGTCGGCGGGCCTCCGACACGAACTGCGTCTGGTTATTGACCCCCCACTTGCGATAGATCCCACGAATCGTCGAGCGTAGCCCGGCATCGCTGAGATGAAGCACGCCGGCGATCTCCGGAATCTTCATTCCGGACTCCAAGCCACGCGCGATCTTCGGCGCCCGCTCCCGCTCGGTCGGAGTGAGATCGTCTTCGATGTCTTCACGCGCCGGCTGAACCACGGAGATCAAGTTCTTGATGCCCTCGAACATCGGCGTGTTGATGTGGTTGCGCGGCGATGCAGCCTTGTCCAAGGTCGTCCGGATGACTCCCAACAGGTGCTCTAGCCCATTACCCTTCAGGACGAGCGCCTCAGCCCCGGCGCGGGCCGCCCGCAGGCGAAGGTTGATCTCGTTCTGCTGGCCCACCGACGGATCTGACCAGTGCGTCCAGATGATCAGATACGAGGAGTCGCTCAGGGCGATCAGCTCGGCGGCAAAGTCCAGTGGATCGACATAGCGCGGGTCGTCATCAGGCCACCAATTGTGGAAGTAGACGCCGTCGAGGAGGATCACATCCGGCTGGACCTGTGCAACCAGGCGCCTGGCCTCACCTGGCGTGCTTGCGACCCCGCCGCAGCGGAATCCGCTGCCCTCCTCGTCTAGCCGTTTGGCGAGCAGATCGCAAAGAACCATATCGTCGTCGACGATCACCACGGTGGCGATGGCCGCAGCGGGACCACCGGTGGACTTCGACCTCTCCTCGAAACCGCTTACCACGGGCTCTGAACCGCCCCGGAGGGAGCGTTGCCGACCTCGAGCCAGAACCCGTAAAGCAACTTCATGTCCCGCTCGATCTCGTCGAGGTCGTTCCCCTTCACCACATAGGCATTGGCCCCCGCCTCGTAGGCAGCGCGAATATCGGTTTCTTCGCCCGACCGGGAAAGCACTACGACAGGGGTGAACCGCAGGGCCGGTGATTTCCGGATCGCTTCCAGCACACCAGCTCCAGTGCCCGGCATCTTCCAGTCGAGCAGCACCAGCTGAATTCCGCTCGCAAGCCAAACATCGCTCTCGACGTAGGAAATCGCCTCGAAGGCCCGGTCGAAACAAGTCGCCACCGCACCGAAAGGCTCCAGGCTCTGCAGGAACAATTTGGTATCGAGCTCGTCGTCATCGACTACGAGTACGTGATCTCCCTCTGAAGTCATCATCTGAGTGTCGCCTTCTAGTCAGGGATCGTGAATTTGAAGATCGATCCGGGTTCGTCAGGGTTCGGCTCAACCCAGATCCGTCCGCCGTGCCAGTTGACAATCAGGCGACAGAAGTGGAGCCCGATCCCGAGCCCGGATATCCGCTCGTTGGCGGGGTCTCGGGCATAGGGCTCGAAAATCTGCTCCGCCATCTCAGCGGAGACACCCATCCCGTTGTCATGGATCGAGAACTCCCAGGCTGCATCCTGGTGAGAAGCCGTCACACGGACCTTCGCCATCTCATTCTCTCGCCTGTACTTGCAGGCGTTCTGAATCAGATTCTGGAACAGGAAGCAGAGCAGGTGATGGTTGGATCGCAGGGTGGGCAAATCCTCCCCGGTCACTTCCGAACGGCGGACCACCTTGTCAACGGATTGCAGCACCGAAAGCGACTCGTCGAACGCCCTCTGGGCCTCAGTTGCCTCGCGAGCCGTCTGGCCACTTTCCAGCGTTGCGACCTTGAGCAGACCTTCAGTTCGCTTGCTCATCCAATCGGCATTGGAGATGACGATCTCGAGCAGTTTCAGAAGCTCTGGATCGGCGTCGGGACCGACGGATCGCTTGGCACCCTGGGCAGCAATCTTCGCATGATGCATCGGGACCTTGAAGTCATGGGCGGTGAAGTTCACGAACCTCGCCAGAAGGGAAGTCGCGTGCGCGCGCTCGTTCTCAAGCCGCTTCCGCTCGGAGATGTCTCGCGCGCTCCGTGCCGCCCACTTGATCGTGCCGGTCTCGTCTCGCATCGGCGAAATCGAGAGCGAGACGTCGATAAGGGTGCCGTCTTTCCGTCGCCGGATCGTCTCGTGCGGCTCGATGACGACGCCCTCCTTGATCTGCTGTCGGATCTTCAGGTCCTGCTCACGGAGGTGCTCGGGGATCAGTTCCGAGATGTCCATTCCCAGAGCCTCCTCCTCCTCGTAGCCATACATCCGCGTCGCCGCCTCGTTCCACCCAACGATCACATTGGTGTCGAGGTCCTTGATGACGATCGCGTCATGGGCGTTCTTGGCGACAGCGGCGAAGCGGTCGATCTCCTGTCGCTCGGAGATATTGCGAGCAAAGCCGGCCGCGCCGATGATCTCGCCGCGAGCGTTCTTGACAGGAGAGATCGAGAGTGACACCGAAACCCGTCGCCCTGCCTTGTCCCGCCTCACCGTCGCGTACTGCTGCACCGGTGCGCCTTCGTTGATACGCCGCCTAATCTCCAGCTCCTCCGCGATCCGATCGTCGGGAATCACGATGCTGATGGGGCGTCCGATTGCTTCCTCGGCCGTGTAGCCATACATCTCGGCAGCCGCCTTGTTCCAGGAGAGGATCTCCCCGTCAAGGTTCTTCAGGACGATCGCATCGCTTGCGTTCTCAACTATTGCCGCCAGCCGCTCCCTGGTCTCAAAAGCCTCATTCCGGCGCTCGACCTCAGCACTGATGTCGCGTGCAAACCCGGCCGCGGCGACGATCTTCCCTTCCGGATTACGGACCGGGGTGGTGGAGAACGAGACCGTGATCAGGTTGCCATCCTTGCGACGACGGGTGGTCTCCGTGGCATGAACCTCTCTGCCTTCGGCGATCCGACTCCGTACCGCGAGCTCCTCCTCGATGAGGTCGTCTGGGATGAGAATCTCGATCGGCTTCCCGATGGCTTCCTCGGCCGTGTAGCCGTACATTTTCGTGGCAGCAGCGTTCCAGAAGAGAATTTTGCCGTCGAGGTTCTTGGCGACGATCGCGTCGTCTGAGGTGGTGACGATCGCCGTCAGGTCGAATTGGTCCGTTGCCAGCGCCTCCATCTTCACAAGTCTCGTCCCCCTCTTGACCATCCACAAGACCGGTGCTGATGAACCGGGCCTCATCAAATTTGATGTGCCGCACAGATCCAGAGCACCTTGCCTCAACAATGCCGAAGACTCTTTGTTTTCTCAAATACGGATAGGTCGAAACGGGGCGCTAAGGTCTCCCCAATGGACGGCTCCCCTGCCTTCGAGGTCCACGAGGCAAACCTCCACGGCCACCGCGCGGTCTACCGGGTCATCGGCAGCGGACCCAACCTCGTCCTCATCCACGGGATGATCAACTCCTCGCGGCACTGGGAGGAGGTGGCGAAGCGGCTGGCCGGCTCCTACCGGGTGATCGCCACCGACCTGATCGGCCACGGCGATGCGGCGACGCCTCGGGGGGACTACTCGCTGGGCGCCCACGCGGCCAGCATCCGCGACCTGCTGACGACGATCGGGGTCGAGCGGGCGACGATCGTCGGCCACTCGCTCGGCGGCGGCGTCGCGATGCAGTTCTTCTACCAGTTCCCCCAGCGCACCGAGCGCCTGGTGCTGATCTCCAGCGGCGGCCTCGGCCACGACGTCAGTCCGCTGCTGCGCGGCGCCGCCCTGCCCGGCTCGGCGGCGCTGCTGCGCCTGGCGACGCGGCCGCAGGTGGTCGGCGGCCTCGCCGCCGCCGGCGCCCGCCTGCGCGCCCGCGGCAACAGCACCGGCGTCTACCTGCAGGCGGTGGCGCGGGCCCTGGGGCCGCTGCAGGAGCCCGGCTCCCGCCGCGCCTTCCTGCAGACCCTGCGCTCGGTGATCGACGTTCAAGGGCAGAAGGTGAGCGCCCGCGACCGCCTCTACCTGCTCGGCGAGATGCCGACGCTGATCGTCTGGGGCGAGCGCGACCGCACGATCCCGCTCCAGCACGGCCTCGAGGCCCAGCAATCAGTTCCCAATTGCCGCTTCGAGACCCTCCCCCGCGCCGCCCACTTCCCCAACCTCGAAGACCCGGAGGGGCTGGCGGCGGTCCTTGCCTCCTTCATGGAGACGACCGCCCCCGCCCATATCTCCGACTCCGAGTGGCGCGACGTGATCGGGCAGCGGGCGCGCCTACGGCGCGTCGCATAGCCGCATCCGATTCTCAGCACACCAGGGTGTGGCAAAAATCGGCTGCGCTATTCGACGGCGGCGATCGCCTTTTCTACTTCCCGCAGCGTTGGCCCTTCCTGCAGGGTCCTGGTCCCGTTCGGGCCGCTGACGATCATCCCCTGGCCGACCCTGATGCCGAGGTCGCGGCCCAGCTCCTCGTAGCCTTCGAGACGCTGTTGGATCGCGCCGTCGGAGCCGCCGTTCTCCTCGATGTCGCTTTCCCATTCTTCGATGTCGAGTTCCTCGACCCCGCCGGCGATCGACTTCGAGAAGTCGCCGAAGGCGCGCTCGCTGCTGAAGCGCTTCGCTTCCTCCTGGCTGCGGAAGAAGAGGTAGATGTACTGCCAGCCGTAGCCCTGGTCGGCCGCCGCCTCCGCGCCGTAGAAGCCGAGCTCCTGCGGCGTTTCCGCGTTCGAGTAGTGGCGGTAGAGGAGCTTGACGTCGCCGGGGCGGACGTACTTTTCCATCATCCCCGGGATCGTCCTGAGGAAGTCGTCGCGGCAGCTCGAGCACTGGACGTCGTTGAAGACCTGGATCGTCACCGGCGCGTCGTCCGAGCCGAGCCGATCGCCTTCCTGGGGGACGCCGCCGAAGAGTTCCTGGGCGTCGGCGATGCCGGTGACGTGGACGATTCCCTTTTCCGCCTTCTGGGTGGAGAGCTCGACGATCGTGTAGCCGAGGCCGAGGAGGGCGAGCGCGAGCAGGGCAGCGACCCAGATCCTGCCCCGCCGGGGCAGCGGTTTGGCGGCGACTTCAGAGGACATCCACAGCCATTATCGCGGGCCGGGCGCTCGGCCGATCCCGGAAGCTGCGGGCTTCTACGGTTGACACGGCGGGGCGGCGGGATGGAACATGGGCGCTACCCATTTCTAACGACCGGGAGGTCACCGATGGCCCATCACCTCACCCCCGCCCAGCTTGCCGACCAGCTGCAGATGGAACGACAGGAGGTGATCGGCAAATGCGTCGAGATGGGGGTGCCGATCTACCACGGCCGGATCGACCGAACGCTCTTCGAAACCTCCCTGCGTAGCTCGCCGACCTCCGCCTCGGGCCAGGCCTCGCCCCGAACGCGGCGCTGAACTAGACTCCCCCGGCAGATGTCGGGGAGAGGTACGAACTCGAAGACGGTCGCCGATCTGCTGCCGCGCGCGGCGGAGATGTACGGCTCCGCCGTCGCCGTCAAGTACAAGGAGGGCGACCGCTGGATCGACCGCACCTTCGACGAGGTGAGGGAGATCGTCCGGCCCCTCGCCTTCGGCCTCGTCACCCTCGGGGTCGAGAAAGGCGACCGGGTGGCGATCCTCGGCAACACGCGCCCGGAGTGGACCTACTTCGACTTCGCCGCGCTCTCGATCGGCGCCACCGTGGTCCCGATCTACCAGACCAACTCGCCGGAGGAGTGCCGCTACGTCCTCGAGAACTCCGACTCGAAGGTCGTCGTCGTCGAGGACGCCGAACAGCTGGAGAAGGTGCGGCAGGTCCGCGACCAGCTGCCCCAGCTGGAGCACATCGTGCTGATGACCGGCAGCGCCGAGGACGCGATCTCCTCCGAGGACCTCGCGGCCAAAGGCGCCGGCGGGGACGACGCCACCTGGGCGACCCTCTACGAGGCCGTCACCTCCGAGGACATCTGCACCTTCATCTACACCTCCGGCACCACCGGCCCGCCGAAGGGCTGCATCATCAGCCACGGCAACTACCGGGCGATGCTGGACATGGTCAACGGGGTCAGCGTCATCGAAGACGAGGACCTCACCTACCTCTACCTGCCGCTGGCCCACTCCTTCGCCCTGCTGATCCAGTTCGGCAGCTTCGACCTCGGCACCACGATCGCCTACTGGGAGCGGGACCCGCTGAAGATCCTCCCCAACCTGGCGGAAGTGAAGCCGACCTACTTCCCCTCGGTGCCGCGCATCTTCGAGAAGATCTACACCGCCGCGACCAGCGCGATCGAGAAAGAGGGCGGCCTCAAAAAGCGGGTCTTCGACTGGTCGATCAAGACCGGCGCGAAGATGCGCGAAGCGGAACGCAGCGGCCGCAAGCCCGGCTTCCTGCTGCAGCGCTCCTACGACTTCGCCGACAAGCAGGTGCTGTCGAAGATCCGCAATCTCTTCGGCGGCCGGATCCGCCTCGCCGTCTCCGGCGCGGCGCCGATCAACCCCGAGATCCTGCGCTTCTTTGACGCCGCCGGCGTGCTCGTGCTCGAGGGCTGGGGGATGACCGAGACCTCGACCGCGGCGACGATCTCCACGCCCGAGGACTTCAAGGTCGGGACGATCGGCAAGCCGTTCCCGGGCTGCGAGGTGAAGATCGCCGACGACGGCGAGATCCTCGTCAAGGGCCCCAACGTCTTCCAGGGCTACCACAAGAACCCCGAGGCGACCGCCGAGACGATCGTCGACGGCTGGCTCCACACCGGCGACATCGGCGAGATCGAGCCCGACGGCTTCATCAAGATCACCGGTCGCAAAAAGGACATCATCATCACCGCGGGCGGCAAGAACATCACCCCGGCCAACCTCGAGGCCGAAATCAAGCAGCACCCGCTGGTCTCCCAGTGCGTCGTCGTCGGCGACCGCCGGCCCTACCTGGTGGCGCTGGTCACTCTCGACCCCGAAGAGGCGGTCAAATACGCCCAGGAGCACGACCTCCCAGAGGACCCGGCCCAGCTAGCCGAAAACCCCGACGTCAAGGCCGCGATCGAGGCCCACGTCGAGAAGATCAACCAGAACTTCGCCCGCGTCGAGCAGGTGAAGAAGATCGCGATCCTCCCCCACGACCTCTCCCAGGAGTCAGGCGAGCTGACCCCGACCCTGAAGGTCAAGCGCGCCGTCGTCGCCCAGAAGCACGAAGACGCGATCGAGCAGCTCTACGCGGCCTGAGCCGCGGCTGTTTCAAGTCTTATTGCAAGTAGTTGCAAGTAGGAGCTAGGAAGCTTCGCCGCTTTGCCGCAGCAGGACCGAGGTCGTCTGCTCGAGCACGCGGCGCCAGGTCGAGAGCTCCTCAGGCTCCTCGTCTGTCGCCTTCTCGACCACGCGGCGGACTCGGCGCTCGGAGATTTCGAGGCCGTGGCGCTCGGCGATCTCGGCGTAGCGGTCGTAGTCGCGGGCGAGGGCGGCGGTGACGGATTCGAAGCCGTGTTTGGCGATCTGCAGGCGCCGCGAGTAGTCCATGATCGGCGTCCCGAACATCAGCTCGTCGGTCGGCTCGGGCTCGAGCAGGACGATGTCGACGCCGGGGTACTTCTCCTGCCACTGCTCGACCGCCTGGTGCAGCCGCTGGTGGGCGATCAGGCGGAAGGTCTGGTTGGCGATCGCCGGCAGCCCCATGTCGGAGACGCGGCGGACCCGGCGGCCGAAGACGGTCGGGATCGTCTTCTCGAAGTCGTTGACGTAGGGCACCAGCGGGTTGACGACGACGATGAACTTGGCGCCCTTCTCGACCGCGATGTCGACGTTGGTGGTGGAGCGGATGCCGCCGTCGACGAACTGGCGCCCCTTGAGGTCGACCGGCTTGTAGACGATCGGCAGGCAGGTCGAGCACTCGACCGCTTTGGAGATCGGCACGTCGCTCCAGCCCTCCTCGCCGAAGACGATCCGCTCGCAGGTGTCGAGGTCGGTCGCGGCCAGGTAGAGCTCGTTGTCGAGCAGGCGGAAGTCGTTGACGCGACCGTCGGTGCTGAGCGCTTCTTCGACGTAGTCAGAGAGGCCGCGGCCGGAGTAGAGGCCGGTCGGCAGCGCCTCGGCCAGGCCGACGACGATGTCCATCAGCGAGAACTCTCCGATCCGCGTCAGTCGGCCCAGCAGCTGCGCCGTGCGCAGCGGCAGCGCCGCGGATTTAGACAGGAATCCCAGGTAGTTCGGCTTCAGCACCCGGTCGAGGTCGAGATCCTCGAGTTCGGACGGGACGCGCTCGTTGATCACCTGCATCATCTCCTCGGGGGTGACCCCGTTGGCGAGCATCGAGGCGACGAAGGAGCCGGCGCTGGTGCCGACGTAGACGTCGAAGTTGTTGACCGTGCTGTTCACCGCCAGCAGGTCGAGGGCCCGCAGCGCGCCGATCTCGTAGACCCCGCCCGTGAAGCCGCCGCCGCCGAGGACGAGGGCGGTCTTGGAGGGCTTTTTGCGCCGGCCTTTCCGCTTTCGCGGTTTGGACTCGATGTCTACGACTTCACCCATACGTGCAGTATTCCAGGGCTGGAGGTCATCCTCGACCGCTACCTTCCACGTCTTCGGTGTTGGAAAACCCGGTGAAACGCATCCTGCTCCCCCTTTTGGTCGCCCTAGCAGGCCTTTTCCTGCTCCAGGCGGGCAGCGCCCAGGCGAGCGCGAGCTGCGATCAGATGCGCGCCTGGCTGCGCCAGGGCGGCGGCAGCGCCAGCGGCCTGCTGGTCGTCGACGCGGAATCCGGGAAGACGGTCTGCGCCAGCGCCCCGGGGCGGCCGCGGATGCTCGCCTCGAACATGAAGCTGTTCACGACCGCAACCGTGCTGGCGCAGCTGGGCCCGGAAACCCGGATCCCGACCAAAGTCTTCCGCGACGGCAAGATCGACGCGCGCGGGGTCCTTCACGGGAGCCTCTACCTCCAGGGCGGCGGCGACCCGGCCCTGGGAACGCCCGGTTTCTACAACGGCTACCTGGCCGGGCTGGGGACCAACCTCTTCGCTCTGACCCCGCAGATCAGCGCCGCCGGGATCACCTCGGTCACCGGCCGCCTCTACGCCGACGACACCGTCTTCGACCGGCTGCGCGGGGTCGCCGACTCCGGCTACGCGACCAGCTCCTACATCGGCCCCCTCTCCGGCCTCGCCTTCAACTCCGGCTTCCGCGGCTCGACCAGCTCCAGCGGCTTCTCCTCCGACCCGGCGAAGCTGGCCGCCGCGAAGCTGGCGCGCTCCCTGCGCGGAGCCGGGATCGACATCCCGACCGAGGTGGCGCTGCGGCCGACGCCCGCCTACGGGGAACGGGTGGCGATGGTCCGCTCCCCCACCCTCACCCGGATCGTCGACACCACCGACGTCTGGTCGGACAACTTCTTCGCCGAGATGCTGATCAAGCTGCTCGGCGCGCGGCTCGGGGGTGCGGGCACCACGGCCGCGGGCGCGCAGGTGGTGGAGCAGTTCGCGAGCTCCCACGGCTCCGGCGTCCACGCCGTCGACGGCTCCGGCCTCACCCGCTCCAACCGCGCCAGCCCGCGCCAGGTGGTGAACCTGCTGCTGGCGATGCGCCAGGACCCGGCCGGCGACGACTTCATCCAGGACCTGGCGCTGGCCGGCCACGAGGGCACCGTCGACGACCGCATGCACGGCACCGCCGCCTACGGCCGCTGCCGCACCAAGACCGGGACGATCACCGGCGTCAGCAACCTCTCCGGCTACTGCTTCAACCGCAGCGGCCGGATCATGGCCTTCTCGGTCCTGATGAACAGCGTCGGCGACCTCGGCCTCGCTCATCTCGACCAGGACCGGATCGCCGGCGCGGTCGCCGGCTACTAGGCGGCGCCGACCAGCTCCCGCAGCCCCGCCTCGTCGAGGATCTCGGTGCCGAATTTCTCCGCTTTGGCGAGCTTTGAGCCAGGGTTGTCGCCGGCGACGACATAGTCCGTTTTCTTCGAGACCGAGCTGGTGACCTTGCCGCCGGCCGACTTGACCAGCGCCGCCGCCTCCTCGCGGGTCAGGTCGGGCAGGGTGCCGGTGAGGACGACGGTCTTCCCTTCCAGCGGCCCGCCCTGCCGGCGCCGTTCGGAGGGACTGGCTTCCAGCCGCAGGCCCTTTTCGCGCAGCTTCTCGACCAGCGCCCAGGTGGCCTCGTCGGTGAGCGACTCGTTGATCTGCACCGCCATGATCGGCCCCACCCCCTCGACCTCCTCGATCGCCTCCGGATCGGCCTCGTGCAGGGCGTCGATCGAGCCGAAGTGGTCGGCCAGGGCCTCCGCGGTGACGTAGCCGACACCGGGCAGGCCGAGCGCGTAGAGGACGCGTTTGAAGGGCCTCCGCTTCGATCCCTCGATCGAGGCGAGCAGGTTCCGCGCCGAGGTCTCGCCGATGCGGTCGAGCCCGACCAGCTGCTCCTCGGTGAGGTCGTAGATGTCGGCGACGTCGGCGATCAGCCCTTCGGCCAGGAACCGCGAGGCCTGCTTTTCGCCGAACCCGTCGATGTCCATCGCGCCCTTGCTGACGAAGTGTTTGACGTGCTGGAAGGACTGCCCCGGGCAGCCGCGCCGGTTGGGGCAGATCGTGAAGACCGAGTCTTCCGGCTTGATCGTCGGAGTGCCGCAGGCGGGACACTCCTTCGGCGGCTTCGGTTTCTTTGCGCCCTTGTGCTTGCGGGGGAGCTTCGGCGAGACCACCTGGGGAATCACGTCGCCGGCCCGCATCACCACCACCTCGTCGCCCTCGCGCACGTCCTTGCGCGCCAGGTCCTCCTCGTTGTGGAGGGTGGCGGTGGTGACGGTGACCCCGCTGACGTGCACCGGCTCCAGCATCGCGAACGGCACCAGGTGGCCGGTGCGGCCGACGTTCCAGACGACCTGCTTCAGCCTGGTCGTCGCCGTCATCGGCGGGAACTTCCAGGCGATCGCCCAGCGGGGCTCGCGGCCGACAACGCCGAGCTCGCGCCAGAGCGCCTTCTCGTCGACCTTGACCACGACCCCGTCGATCTCGTAGTCGAGCGTGTCGCGCCGCTCCTCCCACCAGTGGCAGCGCTTCACCACCCCCTCCACCCCCTGGTGGTGGTCGGTGTCCGGGTTGACCTTGAAGCCCTGGTCGGTCAGCCACTCGACCTCGGCCATGTGGGTGGGAAGGTCGAGCCCACGGACGGCGCCGATCCCGTAGATCCAGGTCGCCAGGGGGCGTTCCGCGGCAAGCTGGGGGTCGAGCTGGCGGATCGACCCGGCAGCGCTGTTGCGGGGGTTGGCGAAGGTGGATTCGCCCTTCTCGGCGCGCCGCTCGTTCAGGGCTTTGAAGGCGGCGATCGGAAGGTAGACCTCGCCCCGCACTTCGACCAGGGGCGTGTCGCTGGGGATGGTCTGCGGGATGTCCTCGATCGTGCGCAGGTTCTGGGTCACGTCCTCCCCGACCCGACCGTCGCCGCGGGTGGCGCCGCGGACCAGCTTCCCCTTCTCGTAGGTGAGGGTGATCGCGAGGCCGTCGATCTTCGGCTCGGTCGTGTAGCTGAACTGCGAGGCGGTGATGTCGAGCCGCTTCAGGTAGTTGGCGATCCGGTTCTCCCAGGCCCGCAGCTCCTCCTCGTTGCGGGCGTTGCCGAGCGAGAGCATCTGCTCCCGGTGCTCGACCTCTTCGAACCGCTGCAGGGGCGCCGCCCCGACCCGCTGCGTCGGCGAATCGGACGTTTGCAGCTCGGGGTATTCCTTCTCCAGCACCCGCAGCTCGTCGAGCAGCGCGTCGTACTCGTCGTCCCCGATCTGGGGGTCGTCGAGGACGTAGTAGCGGTGATTGTGGTGGGCGAGGAGCTCGCGCAGCTCCTCGGCGCGTTGCTCGGGGGCGGAGCTCACGCGGTCGCGGCGCTGGCCAGCATCTCCTCGAACCCCCAGCTGCGCAGGCGCTCGATGCCGCCGTGGTCGGTGAGGTCGAAGTGGATCGGGGTGACCGCGATCCGCCCGTTGGCGATCGCGTGCAGGTCGGTCCCCTCGATCTCCTCGTAGCCGGGCTGCCAACCGTAGATCTCGTAGTGGCGGCGCCCGTCGCTCTCCTTGACCAGCTTCAACTCGTCGTTGTAGATCCGTTTGCCGAGCTTCGTCACCTCGATCCCGGTCGGCTCCTGGGAGGGGCAGTTGACGTTGATCAGCGTCGCCTCGGGCATCGACTCCTCGCGCAGGCGCGAAACGAGCTGGGCGGTGAAGGGGGCGGCGACCGAGAAGTCGAACCGGCCGCTGACGTAGCCGAGGCCGCCGGCGGAGGACTGCTGGGAGACGGCGATCGCCGGGATCCCGAGGACGATCCCCTCGAGCGCCGCGGCGACCGTGCCCGAGTAGGTGATGTCGTCGCCGAGGTTGGCGCCGTGGTTGATCCCGGAGACGATCAGATCCGGCCGGCCGCCGACCAGTCCCAGCTCGGCGAAGCGGACGCAGTCGACCGGGGTCCCGTCGGTCGCGTAGCCGACCCGGCCGTCGTCGAAGGCGACCTCCTCGACGGTGAGCGGCGAGCGGGTGGTGATCCCGCGCCCGATCGCGCTGCGGTTGGAGTCGGGGGCGATGACGTCGACCTCGACCCCCTCGAGCTCGACCAGGGCACGGCGGGCGGCCTGCAGCCCCGGCGCCGAGATGCCGTCGTCGTTGGTGAGGAGGATGCGCACCAACCCGATTCTAGGTGTCGGAGATGCCGCTGCCGCTGTCGGAGATACTGCCGCCGTGCCCACGGTGCGGCTGGACATCGAATACGACGGCAGCGGCTTCCGCGGCTGGGCCCGCCAGCCCGGCCAACGCACGGTCCAAGGCGAGCTGGAGACGGCGCTGGCGACCGTCCTGCGCGAGCCGATCGAGCTGACCGTCGCCGGCCGCACCGACACCGGCGTCCACGCGCTAGGGCAGGTGGCGAGCTTCGAGACCAGCACCGAGCCCCCCGAGGACCTGTCGCGCCGCCTCAACGGCCTCGCCCCCGACGATGTCGCGGTCACCGCCGCGACTGTCGTCGCCGACGGCTTCAACGCCCGCCACGACGCCAAATCCCGCAGCTACCGCTACCGCCTCCTCGCCCGCAGCGCCCCCAGCCCCTTCGAGCAGGGCAAAGCCCTCTGGTGGCCCCACAAGATCGATCGCGAGGCCCTGAACGCCTGCGCTGCCGCCCTAGAGGGCACCCACGACTTCACCGCCTTCACCCCCACCCAAACCGACCACGTCCGCTTCGACCGCGACATCCACGCCGCCTCCTGGACCGCCGAAGCCGACATCCTCACCTTCCGCATCACCGCCGACGCCTTCATGCGCAACATGGTCCGGGTGCTGGTGGGAACCCAGCTAGAAGTAGCTTCCGGCCGCCGCACGGTGCAGAGCTTCATCCAGCTATTAGCGGGAGCCCCACGTACGGCCGCAGGCGATACGGCTCCCCCTCACGGCCTGTACCTAGAGTCAGTCACCTACGCCTGAAGCCGGGGGTGGGACACCCTCGGGCTGGCGGATACTCAAAAAGCCGGCCTAATTAGGCCGGCTTTTGTCAGAACGAGGGTGTCGC
>DASULV010000041.1:0-3794 GCA_036277955.1 Solirubrobacterales bacterium
GACGAACGCCGCCGAGCCCGTGGCTAGCATCGCCTCCATGCCGACCATGAAGAAGCTCTCGCTCGTCTTGTCCGCCCTCGTCCTCGCCGCGCTCCTGGTCGTTCCCGCCGCTGCGCAGGCGACGCTCGCCTACGTGAGCAACCCGCTGCATCCGACGGTCTTCGTCGCCGGCGACGACGGTTCGGGCGCGAAGAAGCTGGTGGCCGGGCAAAACCCGCACGTCTCACCCGACGGCAAGATCGTCGCCCTGTTGCGCCAGGGGACCTCGGCGAAGAGCCAGCCGGAAATGGTCCTCGCTCCCGCCGACGGCAGCGCGCCGCCAACGGTCCTGGCCAAGGGCTGGCGCTTCCCCGAATCCTTTGCCTGGTCGCCCGACTCGAAGTTGGTGGTCGCGGTGCTGGGGCCGGAACTCGGCAAGCAGCGCCTCGTCCTGATCGACACCGTGACCGGAGCGCAGCGGACGATCGCGCAAGGCTTCTTCAGCGGCTTCAGCCTCTCTCCCGACGGCGGCCACCTGATCTACGCGATGGCGGGCACGGAAAAGTTCCCGCCGCTAAGCGACCTCTACCGGATCGAGGTGCTCCCGCCCGGTGCGGTCAGCGTCAAGGCGGTGGTTCCCCAGCGCCTCACCAAAGACCACAATTCGTCGTATCCGCTCTGGGGAGCGCAGAAGATCGTCTTCGTCAAGAGGATCGAAGCGAAGAAGCGCAAGTACGGCCCGAAGAACGAGCTCTACCTGATGAACCCGAACGGCAAAGGCGTCAAGCGCCTCACCCACACGAAGGTCGACCCGCTGCTGCAGGGCCTCTTCCCGACCGACTGGTCGGCCAGCGGCAATCGGCTCCTCGCCGAGTTCGAGGGGCAGGACACGAGCTACGCGGTCAAGGTCAACCCGAAGACGGGGGCGCAGAAGCCGGTCTCGGCCTCAGGCGAGCAGGGCTTCGTCGGCACCGCCCTCTCCGCTGACGGCAAGTTCGTCCTCGGCTACACCGGCGGCTTCGATCCTGGCCTCAAGCACGACGTGGTCAGCATCCCCTACGGCGGCGGCAAGTCAAAGGTCCTCGCCAAGAACGGCTTCGAGCCCGACTGGAGCCGCTGAAGCTGAGGGCGTGTCGACTTATGCATCCAAACGGACGCAGAAGTCGACACGCCTAATCGAGCAGCCCCACTTGGCGCAGGATCGAGACGCTGTCTGAGTAGACGTCCTTGCGCTTGACGAGGCCGTCCTCGAACGGGATCACGTCGAGGCCGTCCCACTCGACTCGCTTCCCGGTCGGCTCGGCGACGAGGTCGCCGCGGCGCATCGTGTTGGCGTGGGTCGCCGAGGCGGTCCATTCCTGCACGACCAGCCCCTCGCGCACGTAGAGGCGCCGGGTGGTGAAGGCGATATCGGGCCAGGTCTCGAAGATCGAGCCGATGTGACTGCGCGCCTCCTCGCCCACGGCCGACTCGCGCGCCGTGTGGTTCTCGAAGACCATGTCCGGCGCGTGCATGGCCATGATCGCGCCGAGGTCGTGTGCGTTCCAAGCGTCGTTGTAGCGCCCGATCGCCTCCTCCAGCGCCTCCGGTGAGTCCTTCTCATCGATGCTCATGCCTCGGTCCTACCACGCCCCCCGAACTGCATCAACTTGATCCTCTGCTGGGTGGTCAAGTTGATGCAGTTCGGGGTGGGGGTTAGGGTCGCTCTATGGCTAACTACGCGATCGGGCATCGGGACGAGTTCGAGCGGATGGAGGGGTCGGGGGAGTGCACGTGGCTGCTGGCTCGCAAGGGGCTCGGGACCCAGGCCTTCGGCTACAACCTGGTCGAGATCGCGCCGGGTGGGCAGATCCCCGAGCACGACGAGGGGCAGAGCGGGCAGGTCGAGCTCTACGCGATCCTCGAGGGCGAGGCCGTGATGCTGCTCGACGGTGAGGAGCACCCGGCGCCCGCGGGGACGTTCGCCTCGATCGAGCCTGCCGCGAGCCGCCAGATCCTCAACCGCTCCGACGCCAAGGTGGTCGCCCTGCTGATCGGGGTGCAGCCCGAGGG
This sequence comes from Solirubrobacterales bacterium, assembly GCA_036277955.1. Taxonomy (GTDB): domain Bacteria; phylum Actinomycetota; class Thermoleophilia; order Solirubrobacterales; family 70-9; genus VAYN01. The sequence continues at coordinate 2,032 of DASULV010000041.1, forward strand.
TGGCTACGAGCCGATGTCCTGGGCCTGAGCAGCGCAGCGCCGCGAACTCGCATTCCCGGGCCGATTGCCTCTTCCTCCGCTGACCTCAATCGTCGTTTTCCCCGCATAACGCAGGGAAAATCGAGCAGGCGGGGGGAGAGTTTGGACCCCGGCCTATAATTCCGGAACTCGTCAACCCGTCGCGCGCCCGCTCGAAGAAGGCGTGGAACCCGGGAGGTCAAAAATTGAAGACCCAGTCCGATCGCCGCGCTCAGGTCGAGCGCTATTCGCCAGAGCGTCCCTACCGTCCGCTCGTCTCGCCGCCCTCGGTCGAGGACAAAGACGCCTGCGCCATCTACGCGTCCGTCCGCAAGGACTCGACGCCGAGCCATGAACCGATCGAACTGGCGATCCCCGCCCTGCAGAAGATGCTCCACCGCGCCGGCAACGTCGACGGCGAGGGTGACGGCTGCGGCCTCCTGCTCGACATCCCGCGCAAGATCTGGGCCGAGGAGGTGCGCTCAGGCGGCCACGATCCTTCCCTGGCCACGGATGAGACCTTCGCCGTAGGCCACATCTTCATAGAGCGCTCCCGGGACATCGAGAAGGTCAAGCACGACGCCCGCGAGCTGCTCGCCGAAGGCGGCTTCCGCGTCCTCGCCGAGCGGGTCGGCGTCGTCAACTCGCCCGCCCTCGGTCCGACCGCGCGCGAGGAGGAGCCGATCTTCTGGCAGATCGCCGGCCTCGTCCCCGACGCCGAGTGCCGCGACGACGTCCTCTTCGACCTGATGATCGACCTCGAGAAAGAGCTCGACGTCCACGTCCCCTCCTTCTCGGCCACGACCTGCGTCTACAAGGTGATGGGCGCGCCGAACGTGCTCGGCGAGTACTACCCGGACCTGCTCGACCCGCGCTTCGAGACGATCGGCTGCTTCGGCCATAACCGCTACTCGACCAACACCTGGCCCTCGTTCAAGCGGGTGCAGCCGTTCACGATCCTCGGCCACAACGGCGAGATCAACACGATCCAGCAGCTGCGCCAGGAGGCGAAGATGCTGGCGGTCCCGATCCAGCCCGACTCCTCCGACTCGCAGGACCTCAACCGCACGATCGACACCCTGGTCAGCCGCGAGGGCTTCAGTCTTGCCGAGGCGATGGAGATGGTCGTGCCGCCGATCGTCGCCGAGGTCCGCGGCCTGCCCGAGGATCTCCACAGCTTCTACGTCTACCTGCACCAGACGATGGGCCCGTTCGCGCAGGGCCCGGTCGCGCTGATCGCCCGCCACGCCGACGAGTGCGTGTTCTCGGCCGACGCGATGGGCCTGCGGCCCCTCTGGCAGGTGGAGACCGAAGACGACTACGTCTTCAGCTCCGAGCCCGGCGTCGTCCCGGTCAGCAAGATGTGCTCCGAGCCGAAGCCGCTCGCCCCGGGCGAGAAGGTGCTGGTGCTGATCGACCGCGCCGCGCGCAGCACGACCCTGCACCCGCACGCCGAGATGCTGCGGATCGTTCGCGACCGCTGGCTGGCGCGCAACGGCGTCGAGGCGGCGGCCGGTTACGACCGCGCCCTGGAGACCGGCGGCCCGCTCGAGGGCAAGGACGTCCCCGGCTACACCGACGCCGGCCCCGAGGAGCCGGTCCGCGTCTCCGACCGCGTCCTCGCCGGCTTCGGCTGGCAGCGCGACGACGTCAAACTCGTCCAGCAGATGGCCTCCAACGGGGCCGAGCCGGTCGGCTCGCTCGGCTACGACGGCCCGCTGGCGGCGCTCTCGCCCGAGCGCCAG
>DASULV010000042.1:0-50521 GCA_036277955.1 Solirubrobacterales bacterium
CGCGAGATCCTCGACCGCGCAGAGGCCCAGTCGGGATGAACGGTCGCGTCTATCTGGTCGGTGCGGGGCCCGGGGACCCCGGGCTGATGAGCGTGCGGTCGCTGGAGCTGATCGCGATCGCCGACGCGGTCTTCTACGACCGCCTGATTCCGCCCGGCGCTCTCGCCGGCGCCCGCGATGACGCCGAGCTCGTCTACGTCGGCAAGCAGCCGGGGGTGCCCTCGGTGCCGCAGGAGGAGATCGGCGAGCGGCTGATCTCCGCAGCCCGCGAAGGCAAGAGCGTCGTCCGCCTCAAGGGCGGCGACCCCTTTGTCTTCGGTCGCGGCGGCGAGGAGGGCGAAGCGCTGCGCGAGGCCGGCGTCGAGTTCGAGGTCGTGCCCGGGATCACCGACGGCGTCGCCGCCACCGCCTACGCCGGCATCCCCGTCACCCCCCGCGACGACGCCTCCGCCGTCGCCTTCGTCACCGGCCACGAGGACCCCGAGAAGCCGGAGAGCGCGCTCGACTGGGAGGCGCTGGCCCGCTTCCCAGGCACGCTCGTCTTCTACATGGGGGTGAAACGGCTGCGCGACAACGCCGCGGCGCTGATCGAGGCTGGGCGCGATCCGCAGGAGCCGGCCGCGGCGATCGAACGCGGGACGATGGCGGGGCAGCGAACGGTCGAGGCGACCCTGGGAACGCTCGCCGAGGCGGTGGAGCGCGAGCAGGTGAAGGCGCCGACGCTGATCGTCGTCGGCCAGGTCGCCCGGCGGCGCGAGCAGCTCGGCTGGCTCGAGCGTCGGCCGCTGCACGGGCGGCGCGTCGTCGTCACCCGCGCCCGCGCCCAGGCCAGCGGCCTCGCCCGCACCCTGCGTGAGTTGGGAGCGGACGTGGTCGAGCTGCCGGCGATTCGGATCGAGCCGCGAATCGAGTCGCAGGAGGTGCGCGACGCGGTGGCGCGGATCGGCGACTATTCGCTCGTCTGCCTGACCAGCCCCAACGGGGTCCACCTCCTCTTCGAAGCGATGCAAAAGGCCGGCCAGGATGCCCGCGCCCTCGCCGGAGCCACCGTCGCCGCGATCGGCCCCGGCACCGCCCGCGCTCTCGCCCAGCACGGCGTAGTCGCCGACGTCGTCCCCGAGCGCTTCGTCGCCGAGGCGCTGGTCGAAGCGCTCGCCGGCGTCGAGGTCGATGGCAAGAAGGTGCTCGTAGCCCGCGCCGCCGAGGCCCGCGACGTCCTCCCCGACGCCCTGCGCGACCGCGGCGCCGAGGTCGACGTCGTCCCCCTCTACGAAACCGTCCGCGAGACGCCAGAGGAGTCCGATATCGAGAGCGCCCAGGAGGCCGACTACGTCACCTTCACCTCCTCCTCGACCGTGACCAACCTCGTAGAGGCCCTAGGCGACCGCTTCCCCAAGAACGCCCGCGTCATCTCGATCGGCCCCGTCACCAGCGAGACCGCCCGCGCCGCGGGCCTGGAGGTAGCGGTCGAGGCCGAACGCCACGACATCGACGGCCTCCTCGACGCTCTCTTAGCCGACGCTGCCACGTAGCGCGTGTCGACTTTGTACGGCTATGCCTTACAAAGTCGACATCGCCTCTCTCGGAACGCCCCACCGCCACTTTTCCCGCACCGACTCAACGAACAGCCGCGCCCGCGAGCTCGCCGCCGCGGGCGCCCCCCACGGCACCGTGGTCACCGCCTCCGAGCAGACCGCCGGCCGTGGCCGCCAGGGCCGCACCTGGACCGCCCCCCCCAACAAGGCCCTCCTCTACTCCGCCATCGTCCGCCCCCTGGAGGAGCGCCACGTGATGCTCCCCCTCGCCGTCCCCCTCGCCGTCTGCGAGGCAGCCGAGCAGCTCAACCCTGACCTCGAATGCAAGGTCAAGTGGCCCAACGACATCCACGTCGAAGGCCGCAAGCTGGCCGGGGTCCTGATCGAGGCCCGCCCCCAAGACAGCTGGGCAGTAGTCGGAGTCGGCCTCAACCTCAGCATCTCCAGAGAGGAGTTCCCGCCCGAGCTCCAGGACACGGCCATCTCGCTATTCAACCCCGGTCACAAGGGCGGAGGGAGGGGGTCCGCCGGACCCTCCCCGCTGTTGTCCGCCGGACCCCCTCCCTCCGCCCCCTCAGCGGCAACCGAAGTCCTAAGCCACCGCCTGCACAACTGGATCCAAGCGGGACCTGACGAAGTTCTGGCGTCCTGGCGCAAGCGCGACGCGCTACTAGGGCGCGAGGTCGAGTGGGAGGGCGGCTCAGGCGTCGCCGACGGCGTCGACGACAGGGGCTACCTCGTCGTCGTCACTCCGGCCGGCGATCGAATCACCGTCGGCGCCGGCGAGGTCCACCTCACCCGCTTTTGAGGCTTTCGGTTTGCGCCGCCGCCGCTGGCGTTTCGGTTTCGCCGGCGCGGTGTCCGTCGCCTGCTCCGCCGCGTCGCCCTCGGTCACCTGCGCCGCCTGCGCCTCGCCGTTGGTCGCGGCCTCCGGCGCGTTGCCGTTCTCGCTCTGCGCCTGACCGCCGCGCTTGCGCTTGCGCCGCCGCTTGCCGCCTTTGGGGAAGTTCTTCAGCAGCTCGCGCGCCACAGCCGAGGGTTTCCGCGCCATCCGCATCCGCGCCCCGCGCAGCACCTCCTCGCCCTCAGGCGTGTGGGAGACCGCCGCCGCCAGCAGCGCCACCGCCAGCCGCCGGTCCTGTTTGCGCGCCGCGTGCACGAGCCGTCGCGCGTTGCGCCCGTGCGCCCGACCGGAAGAGTTGACCAGCAGCCCGAGCAGGCGCTTGGTCTCCGGCCAGCGCTGCACCGCGTACTCCTCGTGCAGTTCGCGGGTGTAGGAGGCGAGCCGCCAGACCCAGGCCTGCGCCTGGTCACGGCGGCCGATCCGCTTGTCGATCAGCGCCTGCAGCAGCGTCTTCGTCCCCGCCCGTTTGTCCTCGCGGCTCCAGGTGCCGACGATGTCGATCGCGTCGTCGAAGGCCTCGGCGTCGCCGAGGTCGGCGATCTCCCCCAGCGCTTTCAGCCGCAGCTGCGCGTTGCGGTTGCGCTGCACGCAGGTGAGCAGGAAGCGCCGGCGCAGTTCTTTCGTGCGGTCGTTCTGCAGCATCGCCCGCGCCCGGCGCCAGCCCTGGGTGTTGACCCGCGCCCCCGCCAGCGCCGCCCAGGCGTGCTGCTCGGGGTAGTCGAGGTTCTCGACCGCGATCCGCCAGATCTCCCGTTCCAGCACCTCCATCCGCTTCTCCTCGACGTCGGAGACCGGGACGATCCGCCGCTCGACCCGGACCTTGCGCCCGCGCCCGCGCCGCACCGGCCCGACGACGATCGCGCCGCCGCGGTAGACGTCGCGGTCGAGCAGGCTGTGGAGGGTGATGATCGTCTCGTCGTGGGTGGTCGCCGGGTGGACGAAGTCGAGCACCAGGCCCGCCTCCTTGCCCGGCGCCCGCCGGGTCACGCGGCCGACCCGCTGCTGGTAGATCCGCCGCGAGGCGGTCGGCGCCAGGTGCATGCAGATCGTCGCGCGCGGGCTGTTCCAGCCCTCGGCCAGCAGCATCGCGTTGCAGAGGACGTCGACGGTGCCGCGCTCGAAGCCGGCGAGGATCTCGGCCAGTTCGCGCTTCGGCGTCTCCCCGGAGACCGCCTGGGCGTTGATGCCGGCGTCGCGGAAGGCTTTGGCTACGTTCTTCGCGTGCTGGACGCCGGCGGTGTAGACGACGCCGGGGACTTTGCGGAAGCGCGAGCGGTAGAGGTCGGCGATCGCGACGTTGAAGGGCTCCTGGTCGAGCAGCGCCGCCAGCTCCTCCTGGTCGAAGTCCTGGTCGACCTCGCCTTTTCGCAGCGGCACTTTGGCGATCGTCCGCACCCCCGGGCCGGGCGGGATCCGCAGGCAGCGCAGCGGCGCGATGACGCCGCGGCGCGCCGCCTGGGCGAGGTCGAAGCGCGAGGTCTGGGTCGGGAAGAGGTCGGCGACGTGGCGGGCGATCAGCGCCCCGGTGGCGGTCATGCCGATGTAGACGGGGCCCGGCATGTCGCGGATGCAGGCGCTGGTTTTCTCGCCCAGCGCGGTGTGGGCCTCGTCGCAGATGACGATCGAATAAGCGTCTGAAATTTTCTTGTGGTTGCGGACGAACCACTGGTAGGTCTCGACCGTGACCGGGCCGTCGGGGTCGTCGCGGCCGTCGAGCAGCGGCGGGCGCAGGCGCTCCTTGTAACCGCGGTCGGAGATCTCGCCGATGAACTGGTCGACGAGGTTGCGGCGGTGGGTGAGGATCAGCACCCCGCCGGTGCGGGTCGCCTCGACGAAGCCGACCGCGGCGACCGTCTTGCCGGCCCCGGTCGCATGCTCGAACCAGAAGCGGCGCTCGGCCCCGGGATCCTCCGGCGCCTCCTCGACGACCTCCTCATCGTCCTCGGCGGGCTGTTCCTCCCAGTCCTGCGGCTCCTCGTCGGGCGCGACCTCGTCGTCCTCCTCCTCGAGCTCGTCGGCGTCGTCACCCTCGACGCCCGCGGCGGCAGGAGCGCTGCCTCCACCGTTGCCAGCGGAGCCGTTGCCGTTGCCGTTCTCGGCGGTCGCGGCGCCGCCCGACTGCTGCTGGCCCATCAGCTCGGCGAGCGTGCCGGAGAGGGCGTCGACCTGGTGCGGGTTCAGTTCCGCCCCGTCGCGCAGCTTCGGCGGCTCGTCGGCGAGGAAGCGCTCGAGGCCGAGCAGCAGGGAGAAATCGCGACGCCACTGGATCGAGGGGTGCTCGGCGCCTTCGCCGAGCTCCTTCAGCGCCGCGTCGAGGGCGCGCCGGCGGGCGGTGCCGGGCGCCAGCGCCTCCGGCCCCTCGCCGTCGAGCAGGAAGGGCTCGCGGGCGAATGCCGCCGCGCGCTCGATATCGGCGCTTAGAGGAACTGCCGCGTCAGCGGCAACGTCGCTGGTGTTGGCCATGGAGGCTTCCGGGATTCAGTCCCCGCCGAACACAGACATACGGCCGGGAACACATGGGAAATCGAACGAGGCTGCGGGGACGACTGGTGGTCTCCCCGAAGAACTCAGCGGTCTGCCAACCGCGAACCGAACGTACGTATTGTACCTACTCAGCGGATGCTTGCGCGAATCAGACCCCTGCTGACGCTGAGCGTCGTAGCGCTTGCGACGCTCGCGATCGGCGGCTGCGGGAGCTCTGCCGAGAGCGGCGACGGCTCGCATCCCGACTACGCGAAGGCGCTTGCCGGCGCGCCGCCGCCACTTGCCGCCCTCTACAAGCAGTCGAACGATCTGCTTCCCGGCGGCCAGGACGCTTTCGAAAAGCGACTCGCCGGGCTGCACGGCTACCCGGTCGTCGTCAACGTCTGGGCCTCCTGGTGCGGTCCCTGTAGGGAGGAGTTCCCGGTCTTGCAGCAGCTCTCCGCCCGCTACGGGAAGCGGGTCGCCTTCCTCGGTGTCAACTCCGAAGACTCCAGCGACGCCGCCGCGACCTTCCTCCGCGAGGAGCCGGTCCCCTACCCCAGCTACACCGACTCCGGCAAAGGCATCCTCGAATCGCTCGGGGGCCTCGGGGGATTCCCCGACACCGCCTTCTTCGACAAGTCCGGTGAGCTCGTCAACCTCAAACAGGGCCCCTACCGCGACGACTCCGAACTGGAAGCCGACGTCCGCCGCTACGCGCTGGGAAGCGCATAATCAGAGCGATGGAAGCGTTCGTCGTCATCGCGCTGATCGGGATCGGGCTGCTGCTCGCCGAGCTGCTGCTGCCGACCGGCGGCATCCTCGCGGCGATCGGCGTCCTCGGCCTCACCGCGGCGGGGATCGTCGCCTTCGGATCCGACAGCAACGCCGCCGACTACGCGGGCGGCGGGCTGATCGCCCTCGGCATCCTCTCCGGGCTCGCCTTCTACTTCGTCAGCCGCAAGGTGATCGAGGCGCACCGCAACGAGCGCGTCCGCACCGGCACCGAGGAGATGATCGGCTCCACGGCCGAGGCCCGCAGCTCGATCGACCCGGAGGGCCGGGTCTGGCTCGGCGGGACGATCTGGAGCGCCCGCCTCTCCCCAGGGTCGGAGCCGATCCGGCTGGGGGATAGAGTCAGGGTCGAGGCGGTCGACGGGCTGACCCTGGTGGTCCGCCCGGAGCCGCAGACGGCGGTCCAGTCCAGAGAAGGAGCCGGTTGATGGAGGCTGTGGCAGGGATTCTCATCGTCCTCGTTTTCTTCGGGCTGATCGCGGTCGGCTCCTCGGTCCGGATCCTGCGCGAGTACGAGCGCGGCGTGATCTTCCGCCTCGGCCGCCTGATCGCCCAGAAGGGACCGGGCCTGATCCTGCTGATCCCGCTCGTCGACCGGATGGTCAAGGTCGACCTGCGGACCGTCACCCTCAACATCCCGCCGCAGGAGGTGATCACCCGCGACAACGTCCCCTGCCGGGTCAACGCGGTCGCCTACTTCCGCGTCGTCGACTCCAACCGGGCGGTGGTCGAGGTCGAGAACTACCTGATCGCGACCTCGCAGATCTCGCAGACGGCGCTGCGCTCGGTGCTCGGCAAGGCCGAGCTCGACCAGCTGTTGGCCGACCGCGAGCGCCTCAACGAAGAGCTGCAGAAGATCATCGACGAGTCGACCGAGCCCTGGGGGGTCAAGGTCACCGCGGTCGAGATCAAGGACGTCGAGATCCCCGAGCAGATGCAGCGGGCGATGGCGCGCCAGGCCGAGGCCGAGCGCGAGCGGCGGGCGAAGATCATCAACTCCGAGGGCGAGTTCCAGGCCGCCCAGAAGCTCACCGACGCCGCCGACATCATCAGCACCAACCCCGCCTCGCTGCAGCTGCGCTACCTGCAGACGCTGCTGGAAATCGGCACCAACCAGAACACGACCGTCGTCTTCCCGCTGCCGATGGACGTGCTCGAGCCGTTCGTCGGCAAAGGCTCGGCGGCGCGCGCCGCCGGCACCGAGCGGCCCCCGCGTCCGCCGGCGGCAGCCCCGCCAGAGCCGCCCCCGGCAGACGAGCCCGACGCAGGCGACCTCCCCCCCTCCCGCTCCTGAGCGCGCCGGAGATCCGCATCGACCAGCTGACCGGGCTGAGGACGATCCTCGCCCCGGGTCGGGCTGCCCGCCCCGACAGCTTCTCGCCCCGCTCGACCGAGCCGAAGGGCCCGGACAACTGCCCCTTCTGCGAAGGCCGCGAGGACCGCACGCCCTCGGAGATCTACGCGCTACGCCCCGACGGCGGCGAGCCGGACACGCCCGGCTGGAAGACCCGCGTCGTCCCGAACCTCTACCCCGCGCTCGGGGGCGAAGGGACTAAAGGCGAGTCAGAGCCAAGTGCCGAAGCGGGATCGTTCGCCAGCAGCGGCGATCCGCTTCTGGCTTCCAAACGCGCCGGCGAACCTGACCTCTTCTCCTCACGCCCGGCCGAGGGATCGCACGAGGTGCTGATCAACGCACCGCAGCACGTCACCGCGATGGCGGAGCTGGGCGAGGAGCAGTTCGCGGCCGCCGTCGCCACCTGGCGCGAGCGGATGCGCGCGCACCCGGAGGCCTCCTACCTGCAGCTGATCGTCAACGAGGGCGGCGGCGCCGGCGCCTCGCTCGAGCACACCCATGCCCAGCTCTACGCGCTGCCCTTCGTCCCGGCTGCCGTCGCCCGCGAGCGCGAGCGGGTCGGCGCCTACGGCGAACGCACCGCCGGCGGGGGGCTGCTCAGCGACGTCCTCGTCGAGGAGGTGCGCCGCCGCGACCGGCTGGTCGCGATCGACGACGAGGCGGCGCTGATCTGCCCCTGGGCCTCGCTCTCGCCCTTCGAGCTGCGGGTGATCCCGCGCCGCGAGGCCGCGCGCTTCGAGGAGGACGAGGGCGGCGCGGCGATGATCCGCACCGCCCTGCGCGCGCTCGCGAAGCTCTTCGACGGCCCGCCGGAGCTCAACCTCTGGGTCCGCACCGCCCCCCGCGGCGCAGACCAGTTCCACTGGCACGTCGACATCGCCCCCCGCATGACGATCAAGGCCGGCTTCGAGCTCGGCACCGGCGTCGACATCAACGTCTACCCGCCCGAGCGGGCAGCTTCGGACCTGAGGGAGTGCCTCTGATGCGCCCGACCGAACGGCCGATCCCCCGCTTCATCGCCGACACCACCCAGGAGGGGATTCCGCACGGCCGCTTCGCCGAGCGACTGCGCGAGGAGTTCGCGAAAGCAGTCGCGACGATCGGGGAGCTGCCGGCGGGAGCGGAGGTGCCTGCCGAGGTCGACTGGTTCCCCGAGCGTGCCTGGGGCGGCCGGGTCTGGGTCCCCTGCTCGGCGAACACCGAGAGCGAGGAGGGTCGGCTGGAGCTGTTCGGCCACGTCTCCTACGTGCAGCCGCTCGAAGGCGAGCCGCGGGACTTCGCCGCCAAGGCCGACTTCACCGACATCCTCGCCGAGGACAACCCCGACTGGCTGATCGACCTCAACGACGACGTGATCGGCCGCTGGCGCGGCGAGAACGGCCGCGCCGGCTCGGTCACCCTGGTCTGGGGGCGACCCCTGGTCCGCGGCGCCGTCGCCGCCACCGCGGTCCTGGAGACCGAGACGGTCGACCAGGAGCTGATCTCCCAGGACCGCTTCACCCTGATCGCCCTCGACGCGCTCGAGGGCTACGGCGACGAGATCTTCATGGAAGTGAAGCTCTGGAGCCGCCGCGCCGACGAGCTCGCGTCCGAGACCCTCTACGCCTGACCGAGCACCTCGATCGGCAACTCGACACCCGATCGCGCCAGGCGCGCGTCGAAGGTGAGCAGCGGTTCATCGAGCATCAGGGCCAAGGCTAGGTACAGGCCGTCATAGAAGGAGAAGTTATGACGCAGGTGCCAGGCGACGTGCATCAATGGTTCATGTTCCATGCGTTCGACCGGAAGATCGCCTGCTTCCCATAAAGCCCTTCCCGCCGCCTCTGCAGTGAGTTCGCCCAGGCGGACCTGCCGTCGTAGCGCCTGACCGATCTCCGCATCGATGAGGTGCGGCGCCCACAGGGTTTGTTCTTCCGCGTCCAGCCGCTCTTCAACCACCTCCGCATAGGGCCCGTCGCGGAGGAGTTCTACGAGGACTGACGCATCGACTACAGCCATCAGTCCCCGCGAGATTCACGGATGATTTCTACAAGTTTCTGGGTGCTCAGATCGGACCCCGCACTACGCCCTTTACTCCTCGCGCCGATCTCCCGAATCGTCGATTTGCGGCTTTTCCGGCTGAGCTCCTTCTTGATGTAGTCGGACATGCTCATCCCGGCGAGCGCCGCCCGCTTCTTCAAATCCCGGTGCAGGTCGTCGGGCACGTTCCTGATCTGGATCATCTTGGTCATGTGCGCCACATTAGACCGTGTGGCGGACATTTCCACTGGCGTCAGCGTTCTCATGCAGGCAATCCTGCCGAGCCAGAACGCACGCATGGCGCGCACATCGAGCCAATTCACGCACGACTTCCGCAACTAAGCGACAATCCGCGCCCGGCCCCGATAGCTCAGCTGGATAGAGCGATCCCCTCCTAAGGGATAGGCCGCTGGTTCGAATCCAGCTCGGGGCATTCTCAAAGGCACTTGTGGAGCCAATAAGCCCGCGCTGATCTAGGTTCACGGCTGTACCTAGCCGTCCCTACCTCGCGTCACGGGGAGCTGTTTGGTCCCTACCCGAAGAAAGGCGGACCGTGCCTGCATCTGGGGCTAGCGCTGTTCCCATGGCAGGGGTAGCTCCATCACCCCACGACTAGATGCGAAGCCGCCCCCCTGATCGCGCCGGACCCGCAGCTCCCAGTTCCCGCGCTCGCTCAACCTCGCTTCAGGAGCTAGCGATCCCTCCAGCGCAGGTGTGCGAGGTAAATGACCACTCCGCCAGTGGGCTGGCACATTCGCGACCAAGGCACTGGTAAATTGGCCTTGACGTGCAGACAAGGGGGGCTGCTGAGCTGGCCGACGCGAGTGCGGATACCGAGAGTCCAGACGAGCAGGGAATGAAGCGATCCCTAGACCCGAATCGCAGATGGTTTGAGACTTTCAGCTTCGCCCATCTCGCTTTCGTGGCGTTGCTGGCGTGTGCTGCGATATCCGGCCTCTGTTCGTCCGCACAGGCTCAGGAGATCACGCGCTCCGGCACCCTGCGCGCAGTCGTCACCGACAACTTCCGCACCGGCGAGTCAACCACTCGCTACAGCCTGGTGTCCGGGGGGAGGGCGATTCCGCTGAGGCCGACCACCCTCGCGGCGGAGCCGGGGGAGCGAGTCGTGGTCTCGGGCGACCTTCGCGAAGGCACGATCGTGGGTCCGGTCACGACTACGACGACGAGCGCCCAGCCGCTGGCCCTGGCGGAACCGCGCAAGGTTGCCGTCGTCTTGGTCACCTTCCCCGGTGATCCCGCTGAACCGTGGCTCCCGGAGGCAACCCGCTCCAAGGTCTTCACCGCAGCCAACTCCGCCAACGCCTTCTACCAGGAGGAGTCCTACGGCGAGATCTCACTGAAAGGGAAGCTGAACGAGGACGGGGACGTGTTCGGCTGGCTGGCGCTGGACACTCCTACGACCCAGTGCTCCTTCATGGCATGGAAGGACGCGGCCAACGCGGCCGCAGCTGCCGAAGGAATCGACCTGACGGGCTACCAGCACATCGTCTACGTCTTTCCGAAACGAGACAGTTGCGGCTGGCTTGGCTTAGCGGCTGTAGGCGGCGACTGGGCGATGATCAACGGGGACCAAGGTGTCCACGCGATCGCCCATGAGCTGGGCCACAACCTCGGGCTGGAACACGCTGGCAGCCTGACCTGTTTCTCCGGCGCGCAAAGGGTCCAGATCAGCAACTCCTGCGCGGTCACTGAGTACGGCGATCCCTTCGATGTGATGGGCAACATCGCGGCTCGGCACAGCAATGGCTGGAACCTCGCCAAGCTCGGCATCCTCGGCCCGCAAAATGTCGAAACGGTGGAAACGTCGGGCACGTATTCGATGCGATCGGCGCTCGACAAAACGAATGAAACGACGGTTCTGCGCGTTCCGCGGGCGAAGTTTTCCGATGGCGACATAGCATCCTGGTACTACCTCGAGGTGAGGAAGACCGGCGGTCTCTTCGAGAACGTGAACGACGGCTCCACCACCGGGGTCTCGATCCGGATTCCGCAGGCGACGATCGCGGCGGAGACGGTGCTGCTCGATGCCAACCCCGCAACGACCACCTTCCAGGACGCGCCGCTCAAAGTGGGGCAGATGTTCGACACGGGGCCGGTGCAGATCACCACTGTGGCCGCAGGTGGCGGCAACGCGACGGTTTCGGTCGATCTCGACGAAGAGGCGCCCACGCCACCGACCAATCTCATGGCCACTGTCGGGCTCGACGGAGTGAAACTGCAGTGGAGCCCGAGCACCGACAATGTCGGTTTCGACAGCTACGTCGTCTTCCGCGACGGGATCCAAATCGACTCCTCCGAAGGCATCGAATTCCTCGACGCGCGCGCTCCCGCCGGCGAACACACCTATGTCGTCTACGCGGAGGACGAGTTCCACAACCGCAGCGATGCCTCCGAGCCAGCGGTCGTGACGGTCCCCGAATTCGAGGGACCAATCTGCGTTAACGCTACGTGCGAAGTCACGTTCAGGTACTCCGGCGGAGAGCAAACGTGGACCGTGCCGCCGGGCGTTGAGGAGGCTGAGTTCAAAGTCGAAGGGGCCCGCGGCGGCGGCTTCGGCTTCAACTTGGGGGCCCGGCTCGTGGCCACACTGGAGCCGCTGACGGCCGGGGAAGTCGTGACCGTGAGCGTCGGCGGGGCGGGCGAACCCATCACCGATGGCGGCGAAGGCGGCTTTGGCGGCGGCGGTGATGGCACGTTCGGTGCCGGCGGCGGCGGTTTCAGCTCCATCAAGCTCGAGGGAGACCTGATGCTGCTCGCCGGTGGTGGGGGCGGCGAGGGAGCACGCGGTTTCAATGCGACTACCGCGCAGGAACCGGTGGGCGGCCGGGGCGGGCAGGGAGGGGAGGTCGGCACGAGCGGATCGAAAGGCGGCACGACGACCGCGCTCGGGGCGACGCTGGAGGGAGGCAAAGGTGGCAACCGGGGGGGCAGCTTCGACCCTCCCGGAACCGACGGGGCGGGAGGCGCTGGGGGCCTAGTGTCAGGAGCCAACACCTGTGAAGACGGCGCTTCCCCTGGTGCTTCTGGGGCGGCCGGCAGCAGCATGTCCGGTGGCGGTGATGCTCCGAACGCCGGAGGTGGCGGCGGTGGCGGCTACTTCGGCGGGGGCCAGGGCGCTGGTGGCGCTAGCGACAAATGCGGAAACAAAGCCGGCTGGGGAGGCGGCGGCGGGGGCTCCAGCTTTGCGGCACCCGGAGTCTTTGCCGAATTCACGGGCGGCGTGCGATCAGGTGACGGACAGGTTTGGATCTCCTACCCAAACCCCGTCGCGGCGGAAGCTCAGGGCTACACGGCCGAACAGAATCAGGAACTCGTCATCCCGGCGGGCTCGGGCGTACTCTCCGGCGCCTCCGGACCCGAGGGGGTCCCGCTTGCGGCGAGCCTGGCCAACGCTCCGGGCCATGGGGCCGCGACGGTGGCAAACGACGGATCGTTCACATACATGCCCGCCTCCGGTTTCACCGGCAGCGATTCATTCACCTACCGGGTGGACGACGCCTCCGGCCACTACGCAACCGCCCAGGTCAAATTGACAATCGCACAGCCTCCATCGGTGTCGATTTCAGTGTCGCCGACCGGGGACACCTACACCCCCGGACAGCTGGTGCGGACTGTCTTCTCGTGCGGTGAGGGCGCGGGCGGCCCCGGCCTTTCCTCCTGCAATGACTCGAGTGGCATCGAAACCGGCCAGGGAGGCACGGGCCTCCTCGACACCTCGACCCTCGGCATCCACACGTACACGGTGACGGCCGTCTCCAAAGACGGCCTGGCGGACAGCGCATCGATCAGCTACTTGGTCGGCGTGGCGGAATCCGCGCCGCCACCTCTCCCCGAAGCGCCGCCCAAGACCGAAATCTCGCTCGCGGTGGAAGGCAGGTCGCTGCGCGACCTGCTTAACACGGGCAAGTTGATCGTCGCGACGAGGGTCAACAAAAGCGTGTTGGTAGAGCTGTCCGGCAAGGCCATGGTCAACGACTGCGGCTGTCGCGCAGGCGGGCCGAAATTCGTCGAGGTTTTCAAGCAGAAGCTGGTCAGCCTCCCCGGGTCGGGGGAAAGGAAGGTGACGCTGGTGCTGACGAGGAAGGGGCGCAGCGCGCTTCGACACTTGCGGATGGTGAGGCTCCGGATTGTCGGCAGCACGACTGATGCCGCCGGTGAGGAAACGAAGCAAACGGTGGTTCTGACCCTGAGGCGTTGAGCCTGGGGTGGGAGGACCGATATGAGAAGCGCTATCGCTTTTTGGCCAGGCGAAGCACTATCGCCCGCTTGGCGGTCTGCCCGCCGCGCACGGTAGCGATCGCCTTGGCTTGGAGCTCGTGACGGGGCGCGCGCTCCAGCATCGTGAGCGCGGCCCGTCGCAATTGAACGTCGATGAGCTTGCTTTTCCCCGACGGAATCGCATAGCGCGCCTGCGCAAGGGTGAGCCTTTCGGAGCTCTGCCGGCGACCGCGGGTCGGGGGCACGCGGGTCGCCAGCGCCAGCATCCCCTTGCATACGCTGCTCGCCGTCCCGCCACGGCAACCGAGCCGGACCTCCGTGTGGCCCTGGGCGATGAGCGCAGATCCGCTGCGGACCGAGACATTGAGCGCCGTCGGCCCCGGCTCTGGTGGCTTGGGCGCCGGTGGCTTCGGCTCGGAGGCGACCCTGTAGCCAATCGAGGCGGTATCTGCCAGCCCGTCTTTGGAGACGGCGGTCACCGTATAGGCGTGGAACCCCACCGTCGAAGTGTCCAGCTTGCCGGCACCGCCGCTCCCGGTCTTGACTCCGTTCGAGTCATTGCAGGAGGTAAACCCAGGGCCGCTCGCCCCCTCCGTGCAGGTGAAGCTGGTTGGCACTGCCTCGCCAAGCGCGTAGGTCCGGCCACCGATAGGCGTCGCGATCGAGGCCAACGGCGGCAGCGCGAATGTCGCGGTCGCGGAGCGGTCTGAGCTCATCGTCACCGTACAGGTCGACCCACCTTTGCTGCAGCCCTCGGCGGAGAATTTCGAGAATGCCGATCTAGGCTCGGCGCTTGCATGCAGCTGTACCATCGAGCCGGCCGCGAACGACGCGCTGCAGGACGTGTGCCCGGTGCCATCGCAATCGATTCCGGGCGGGCTCGACGTTACGGTTCCCGAACCAGCACCCGTCACCGAAACCGACAGGATCCGCGCCCCAGTCAGGCTTTTCACCGGCGTCGGGGTAGGGTGGAACTGCTTATCCCCAGTGCCGAGTGAGCCAAGGTGGTTGTCGCCCCAGCATTCGACGCCGCCGATATCGGTCATTGCGCAGGTGTGACTATCGCCGGCGGCGATCGCGGTCGCGCCGCCGGCCAGTCCGCTGACCATGGCGGGGATCGAGCTGTCGTTCGTGGTCCCATCGCCGAGCTGGCCGGAGAAGTTGTAGCCCCAGCACTCGACGCCGCCTCCACTGGTCACCGCGCAGAAGTGGTAGGCGGAGCCGGAAATTGCCGTCGCCGTCACACCGCCCGGCAGCTGCACGGTGACGGGGGTCGTGCTGTCGGTGGTTGTCCCATTCCCGAGCTGGCCGGCGTCGTTGAAGCCCCAGCACTGGACGCCGGCGGTGCTGTCCAGCGCGCAGGTGGATTCGTCGCCGATGGCGACCGAGGTCGCCGTCACGCCACCCGGCAGCTGCACGGAAACCGGAGTCTTGCTGCACGGGTCTTCGTCTTCACCGCATTTCTGCGGCCCGGTATCCGTGCCATTGCCGAGCTGACCGAAGCGGTTCATGCCCCAGCACTCGATCCCGCCGGTGCTTGTTACCGCGCAGGTGTGGTGCCCTCCGGCGGCGAGGGCCGTCGCCGTCACGCCATCCGGCAGCTCTACGGCGACCGGGCTGGATCGATCGGTAGTCGTGCCGTCCCCGAGTTGTCCGAAGGAATTCGCCCCCCAACACTCGATGCCACCTGTGCTCATCAGCGCGCAGCCGTGATTCCAGCCGACAGCGATGGCGGTCACGTCGCTATCGAGGCCATCGACCGCGACCGGAGTGAGGCTGCAGGGGACTGGGAACTGACCACATTCGTCCGGCCCGGAGTCGGTCCCGTTGCCGAGCTGGCCGCCGGCGTTGTAGCCCCAGCAATTGACGCCCCCTGTAGTCGTCAGTGCGCAGGTGTGAGCGTAGCCGGCATCGATCGCTTTGATGCCGCTGCTAAGCCCATTGACCGTGACCGGGACGGTGCTGCATGCGATCGGGTATTCGTCGCCCGCCAAGGCGCAGACCTGTGGCCCTTCATCGGTCCCTACCCCGAGCTGGCCGTAGTAGTTCCATCCCCAACATTTGGCGCTTCCCGTATCCGTCACGGCGCAGGTGTGAGCGCCCCCGGCCGTAATCCCGGTCGCGAGGGTCACGGCCCTCGCCGTCTGTGGTGTGGACACCGCGAACAGACCGATCCACAACGCGGATACCGCCGCGATGCTTCCCAAACAACGACTGTCCGTGCGGCTCTTGATCCTGCCTCTGCGCATACCAGCAGGAGAATTCTAAAGGGCTCCCTTTCCCGAGTCGCCCAACGCTTGCGTTTGATCTCGACAACGGCTGTACCGCCCCCGGCGAATGGACCGGCAGTCGCTTAGCGGACACTTAGTACCCGCTGAGGACCCTGCCCCGTCCCCGAAAAGACGACGCTGCATCCCCTGTCCCACAGCGCCCGTTGCCTCATGCTGTAGATGCTGCCCGCGAGGTAGGGACAAGATTGGCCGCTTAAGTCCTGCACCGTCCGCTCGTGTCCCTTCATAATCGGCATAGACAAGCGGAAACGCGGACTTCAAGCCAAATCACGACTTGACAAATACTCTTTCCTAAGGGATAGGCCGCTGGTTCGAATCCAGCTCGGGGCACTGCTCTAGTTGCAGCCTGGCTCCCAGGCCGGTGCAACTTTTGACCTCGGGGGTTGCTTTTACCGAGAGTGCAGATCGTGAACCGCCCTTTGTCTTCGACCCTGCTCCGGGTGGCCCCGTTGCTTCTGGGTCTCCTGGTGCTCCTCAGCCTGCTTGGGGCTTCGGCCTCTGCTGCCGAGAAGCGGGCGGTGCGCTTCGACGGGCGGACGCTCCAGGTGCCTTCTTCGTGGCCCGTCTACAGGCTGGACCGGCACCCGCGGATGTGCGTGCGGCTCGATCGGCGTGCGGTCTACCTGGGGAGGCCGTCGGCGCGGCAGAACTGTCCGGCGGAGGCGATCGGGCGACGGCGAGCGATCCTGGTCGAACCGCGCGCCGCGGCGGGGCGTCGCTCGCTCCTGCCGCCGGCACGGAGCAGCGCCGCGACCCGGGCACGGTCCGGGACCATCTTCACCGGCCTTGGCTTCGACGCCTGCAGCGCCCCTTCCGCGCGCTCGATGAGCGCTTGGAAGGAGTCGCCCTACCGCGCCGTCGGCGTCTACATCGGCGGTGCCAACCGGGCCTGCTCGCAGCCGAACCTGACGCCGGAATGGGTCGCCGCGCAGACGGCCGCCGGGTGGCACCTGATCCCGACCTACGTCGGCCTGCAGGCGCCGACCAGCGCCTGCTCGAGCTGCGCCAAGCTGAGCGCCAGCCAGGCGACGGCGCAGGGAGTCGCCGCCGCGGTCGACGCGGTCGAAGAGGCCGGCGCGGTCGCGATGGGGCCCGGCAGCCCGATCTACTTCGACATGGAGTCCTACAGCCGCACCTCCTCGGCGACCGCCGCCACGCTCGCCTTCCTCGAGGCCTGGACGAACAAGCTGCACGCGCTCGGCTACGTCTCCGGCGTCTACAGCTCGAGCTCCTCCGGGATCGCGGACCTCGGCGACCAGGTCGGCACGGGCTACGAACTGCCCGACCACCTCTGGATCGCCAACTGGAACGGCTCCACCAGCACCGCCGACCCGGCCGTGCCCGCCAGCGCCTGGACCCCGCACCAGCGCATCCACCAGTACCGCGGCGGTCACAACGAGACCTACGGCGGGGTGGCGATCAACATCGACAACGACTCGGTCGACGGAGCGACGGTCGGCGAAGCGACCCTGCCGCCGACGCCCGAAGAGAACCCGGTCGGGGCCCTCGACATCGCCGCCGCGGCCGGTCCCGGGCAGGTGCGGATCCGGGGCTGGGCCTTCGACGCCAACGCTCCCGCGAACCCGCTGTCGATCCGCCTCGTCGTCGGCGGTCGCGAAGGCGACCCCGAAGTCGCCACCTACGATCTCGGCCCGGTCGCCAACCTGCCCCGGCGCGACGTGCGCCTGCAGTACCCGGAAGCCGGCGGCCGTCATGGCTTCGACCTCGGGGTGCCGACGGTGAAGTCGGGCCGCCAGCGGGTCTGCGTCTACGCGCTCGACGTCGACCCCGGCGAAGACACCCTGCTCGGCTGCAAAGGCGTGACGATCCCGGTCGCGGTCCAGCTGTCCGACCTCAAGGCCGGGCGCAACCGCGTGCAGCTGCGCCTCACCTGCGGCTGGCCGGAAGGGACCGAAT
Source organism: Solirubrobacterales bacterium (assembly GCA_036277955.1). Lineage (GTDB taxonomy): Bacteria > Actinomycetota > Thermoleophilia > Solirubrobacterales > 70-9 > VAYN01. Next base: position 17,518 of record DASULV010000042.1, read on the forward strand.
GCCCGGGCCAGATCATCCTCCGGGCGCGCTTCCGGGTCCCGGTCGCGCATCGCGGCCGCGGTGCGCGCACCCACCCGGTCACCCGCGTCATCGGCCGCGCGCCCTTCCGCCTCAGCGGCGGGCAGGGCCAGACCTACCGCGTGGCGCTCACCGCCGGCGGCCGCAAGCTGTTGCGGCTGCGGGCGCGGCTCAAGACCCACGTCACGGTCGCGATCCCCGGCGGGCGTCGCGTCGGCGTGGTCGAACTGCGCGGCTAGCTCTCGCCGAGCGCCTGTCGCAGGTTCGCGAGCTCCTCGCGCAGCGCCTCCAGCTCGCGTTCGATCCGGTCGAGGCGGTCTTCCGCAGGACCCTCTGGCGAAGCGCTCCCCCCGGCCGCCGAGTCCTCCTCGGGCTCCGGGACCGCGGCCGGTGCCGACGCATCCTCGCTCTCTGCCGAACCGCCGAGCACCTGCTCGTAGCGCTCCTCCTTCTGGCCCGGGCGCCGCGGGTGGCGGACGACGAGCTCGCGCTCGACCAGCCGCTCCAGCGTCTCCTGCACCGCCGGCAGGCCGTCGAAAGCGTGCAGGCGCTCGCTGCGCCCCTTCAGCTCGCCCGGCGTCTGCGGGCCGCGCAGCATCAGCACCGTGAGCAGCGCCAGCTCACCGTCGTCGACCCCGAGCGCCTCGGGCAGGAGGTGGCGGTACTTGCGGGCACGGCTGCCGGCGCCGCTGGCGAGGCGGGTCCAGCCGCGCTGCGCCAGCCGCCGCAGCGCCTCCACCACCGTCGCCTCGTCATAAGAGACGACCGGGTCTCGGTTAGTCGACTGGTTGCAGGCCAACCGCAGCGCGTTGAGCGAGAGCGGGTAGGCGTCCGGGGTGGTCCGCTGCTTCTCGACCAGGCAGGCGACTACCCGGAGCTCGACCGCGTCCGGCTCCATCAGCCCTTGTCGGGCCGGTCCGGGTAGATCTCGTCGATCGTGACCAGGGCCCGGTAAGGAGCATCCGCGGCGGCTTCGATCCGCTCGGCGCCGCCGCCGAGGCGGTCGACCACCGCGACAACCCCGGCGATCTCGAGGCCCTCCTCCTTGACCCGCTCGATCGCCTGCGCGGTGGAACCGCCGGTCGTCACCGTGTCCTCGACGACGAGGCAGCGCACCCCCGCCTCAACCGGCCCCTCGACCCAGCGCTGCAGCCCATGCTCCTTGCGGGCGCTGCGGACGAAGAAGGCGACCAGATCCTCTCCCTCGGGCACCGCGATCGCCGCGCAAGCCGGCGGGATCGCCGCCGTCGCCGGCCCACCGACAGCGGCGGCGCCGACCTCGTGAGCCATATCAGCGATCAACTCGCCTGCCGCCCGGAACCCCGCCGGCCGCATCAGAGTCCGCCGCGCATCGACGTAGTACTGCGCCGTCGCCCCACTCGCCAGCGTCACTTCCCCGATGATCAGCGAGTGCTCGCGTAACTCGGCGAGCAACGTCTGCTTGGCGGCGTCCAGATCAGGCACGCCCGCTCACCAGATGAAGATGTCCTCGCCGAAGTGAATTCGGTTGTAGATCTCGGGCTGATCGGCGATGAAGGTCCGCAGGCAGCCGTGGCTGGCGGGGTAGTCGGGGACCGATTCGTAGCCGTGAACCGCGTAGCCGCCGTAGAAGTAGAACGAGTAGTACATCCCGTGCGAGTTGTAGCCGGGTTCCTGGCGGATGAACTGGAAGTGGCCGGTGACCGTCGGGGTCGAGGACTTGCCGGAGGAGATCGGGTAGATCGCGAAGGGCTTGTCGCCTTTGGCGAAGACCAGCACCTGCTTGGAGAGCGGCACCTCGACGTGTTCGCCGGCGCCCGGGTGGCGGACCTTATAGGCGCCCTTGCCGCCGAAGACGTCCTTGACGAGCCCGGCGCCCGCCCGCATGCTCCGGCTCATGCCGTTGACTTTGCGGTAGGCGAGGACGCCGCGGGCGGTCTTGCCGCCGAAGCAGCTGCCGTCGTTGGCGATGTAGCCCATCTTCCGCATCGCCTTCTTGAAGCCGACGACGACATCGCCGCACTCGCCCTGGTGGAGGGCGGGGTAACTGATCTTCCAGCTCTTGCGGACGGTGCTGTCGCCACCCAGCACCGCCGTCGCCTCGTGCTTGGCGGAGACGGCGTACTTGCCGTCTTTGCGCACGGTGATGCTGGTGCGGAAGGTTCCGGTGCTCCCCTTGCCCTTGCCGACGGCGAGATGGCGGGTGAAGAGCTCATGCCCGTCTAGGTAGAAGGTGACTTCGACCCGCTGGCCGGCGACGTAGGGGCTGAGCGTCCCGGTGACCGGCACCTTCTCCATGATCTCGGCGCGGCCGTTCTTCAGATGCCCGACCTCGATCTTCACCGTCGCGTCCGGAACCGGCGCCGGCTTCGGCGGCTTCGGCTTGGGGGCGCCCGCGGCACTCGCGGGCAGCGCGAGGGCGGCGACGGCAAGAAGGGACGAGAGGCGCTTCACGAGGTCGGGAACTTTACTGCCCGAGTAGGGCGACACAGTTGTTCAGCATGTGCAGCAGGATCCCCGGCACGATCGAGCCGGTTTTCTCGTAGAGCAGGCAGAGGATGAAGCCGAAGGCGATCAGCGGCGGCACCACCGTCACCCCCCCGGTCACGTGCAGGACGCCGAAGATCGAGCCGGCGACCAGCGCGGCCGGAATCCGGGAGAGGCTGCGCCGCAGGCCGCCGAACAGCATCCCGCGGAAGCAGACCTCCTCGCTGACCGGCGCCATGATCACGATCAGCGCCACCTGCACCGGCCACGCTCCGAAGCCCTCGGCGATGTCCTTCTGGTCGGGCTGGACGATCAGCACCGAGTAGAGGAACGCGAACAGCAGGTAGGCGCCGATCGAAGCCGCCATCCACTTCAGGGCGGAGGGCTGGAATCGCCGCACGCCGAGCCGCCGCAGGATCTCCGGGATGCCCTTCGCCCCCTGCAGCGAGGCGACCGCCATCGGCGCCAGCAGGAACCCGAGCGCGGTCCCCAGCTGCACGCCGATGTTGCCGAGGGTCGTGAGGTCGCCGTCGCTCTCCTGGCCGGCGATCGCGGCCGGGACGGCGAGGACGATCCCGGCGCCGATCGCGAAGAGGAACCCGAGCAGGGCGGTCCCCGCCCCCCAGTTCGCGTAGGGGAACCGCGACGGGCCCGGCTCGACGACAGGGTCGGCGGTTAAGTTGGCCTCCATGTCGCCCGCAGTCTCACAGGTCTCGCGCACGACCCGGACGCGGCTGCGGATCCTCCGCCGCCTCGTCTTCGTCGTCGTCTTCCTGATCGTCGCGATGCTGGTGATCGGCCAGTTCACCGAGCTGAAGCGCCTCGCGACCGGCGTCCTCGCCTCGACCGCGCTGGTCGTCGCCGTGGTCGGCTTCGCCGCTCAGCGCACGCTCGCCAACATGATCGCCGGCATCCAGATCGCCGTCTCGCAGCCGATCCGGATCGGCGACCGGATCGAGTTCGAAGAGTGCAACGGACGGGTCACCGACATCACCCTCTCCTACACCTACCTCGACCCCGGCGACGGCAGCTCGATCGTGATCCCCAACCAGCTCCTGGTCGAAGGCGCCGTCCACAACCACTCGACCGCGGACACGATCGAAGAGAAAGCGGCCTGAACGCCGACGCCCGCGAAGTACCCTCTGGACGATGACGCAGCGCAACCGGCGACGCCGGCGTCCGCACGGGGGGATCGGCGCCAAGCTCCTGCTCGTCTTCGGCAGCGTCGTGGTGCTGGTCGGGATCGGCGCGATCGCCGTCACCTCCTGGGTGCTCGACGTCGCCGCCGACGCGCCCTCCCTCTCCACCTGCAAACCGATCGGCAAGGGCGGGAACTCGGTCCTCTACGCCGCTGACGGGACGAAGCTGGGCCTGGTCCGCTCGCCGATCGCCCGCCAGCTGGTCTCGATCGAGCGGGTGCCGAAGAGCTTGCAGCTGGCGACGGTGGCGATCGAGGACCAGCGCTTCTACGAGCACGGCGGGGTCGACTACGAGGGGATCCTGCGAGCGGCGGTGAAGGACCTCGAAGCGGGCGAAGCGGTCGAGGGCGGCTCGACGATCACCCAGCAGCTGGTCCGCAACCTCTGCATCCGCAAACCGGAGCGCAACCTCGAGCGCAAGATCGTCGAGGCGAAGCTCGCGGTCGAGTACTCCGAACGCCACAGCCGCAAGGAAATCCTCGGCTCCTACCTCAACGTCGCCTCCTACGGGACGGTCGAAGGCAGCACCGCGGTCGGCGTCGGCGCCGCCTCGCAAGTCTTCTTCTCGAAGCCGGTCTGGAAGCTGCACCTGCCGGAAGCGGCGCTGCTGGCGGGGCTGCCCCAGGCGCCCTCCGAATACAACCCGCTGCTCAACCCCGCCGTCGCCAAAGCCCGCCGTAACCAGGTGCTGCAGCAGATGCGCAAGCTCGGCTACATCAGCGCGGCGAAGGCGAAGCAGGCTAAGGCGAGCGGGCTCCGCGTCGACCCCTCCAGCAGCTACTTCGACCACCGCGAGCCCTACTTCTTCGACTACGTCGAAGACAAGCTGATCGAGGAGTACGGGGCCGACACGGTGCGGCGCGGCGGCCTCGAGGTGCAGACGACGATCGAGCCGGAGCTGCAGCAGGTCGGCCTGGAAGCGATGCGCTCGGCGCTCCCCTACTCGACCGATCCCGCCTCGGCGCTGGTCTCGGTCGACCCCCGCAACGGCCACATCCGGGCGATGGTCAACAGCTCCTATTACGACCAGAGCCAGTTCAACCTCGCCGCCCAGGGACACCGGCAGCCGGGGTCGACCTTCAAGACCTTCGTGCTGACGACCGCGGTCAAGCAGGGGATCGACCCCTACTCGACCTACTACACCTCCAAACCGCTCGACCTCTACCTGCCGAAGTGGGGCCACTGGACGGTCCACACCGCCGACGAAGGCTATCTGGGGACGGTCAACCTGCAGCAGGCGACGGTCGCCTCCGACAACACCGTCTTCGCCCAGCTCGACCTCGATGTCGGCCCTGAAGCGGTGGCCTCGACCGCGCACGCGATGGGGATCACCTCGCCGCTCGACGGCATCCCGGCCGAGGGGATCGGCGGCCTGCGGATCGGGGTCTCGCCGCTGGAGATGGCGAGCGCCTACGCGACGCTGGCCGCGGGCGGCGTCCGCCGCAACCCGATCGCCGTCACCAAGGTGGTCTTCCCCAGCGGCAAGGTCGACCGTCCCGAAGCGGCAGACCCGCAGCGCCGGCTCTCCAGGCCGGTGGCCTGGGGGGTGACCCGCCTGCTGCACGACAACATCGTCGAAGGCACCGGCACCGCCGCCTACACCGGCTGCGCCGGGCAGGCCGGGAAGACCGGGACCACCGACGAATACACCGACGCCTGGTTCGCCGGCTACCAGCCCAACCTGGCGACGGTCGTCTGGGTCGGCTACCCCGAATCGAACGAGATCTCGATGTCGAGCGTGCACGGGATGATCGTCTTCGGCGGCACCTTCCCGGCCGAGATCTGGCACTCGCTCTACAGCGGCGCCGGCGTGCCCTGCGAGGAATTCTCCGAACCGAGCCAGAAGGTCAGCTGGGCGCCCTTCTACGGCCGCTACGCGCGCTCGAGCCCGCGCGACGACGCGAGCCTGACCAGCGGCAGTGGGAGCGGGAGCGACGAACCGCCGCCGGGGTCCGCCGCGGTCGGGGGCTACGACCCCGACGCCTACGCCCCGGGAGCGGGACAGGAGCCGCTGCCCCCGCCGCCTCCGCCTCCGCCGCCCAGCAGCGTCGGCGGCGGTAAATCCGCAGGCAGGTAGCGGCGATCGATCCGGGGCTCGCCTATGGCCTGATGTGGGCCGGCTTCGCCGCTTACCTGGGGGTGCTGTGGGCGGCTCCCCGGCTGGGAAGGCGGTTCGTCTGGGGGCTGATCCTGGTCTTCGTCACCGGCTTCGCGCTCGCCCCCGTCCTCCTCTCCCACGACGTCTACAGCTACGTCGACTACGCCCGGCTCGGCGTCCGCCACGGCCTCGACCCCTACGTCCACCCGCCGCTGGCGGCGCCTGGCGATCCCGCCTACGCCGAGGTCACCTGGACCGAAGCGACTAGCGCCTACGGCCCTCTCTTCACCCTCTTCACCTACCCGCTCGCCTGGCTGCCCGTGGATGCCGCGGTGGCGGTACTGAAGGCGGTCGCCGCGCTCTCGGTCCTCGGCATCGCCGCCCTCACCGCCCGCATCGCTGGCTGGCGAGGAATCGACCCCCTCCGCGCCGCCGCCTTCGTCGCCCTCAACCCCCTCGTCCTGGTCCACGTAGTCGGCGGCGCCCACAACGACGCCCTGACGATGCTCCTCGCGATGCTCGCGGTAGCCGCCGTCCTCAGCGGCCGCGAGCTAGCCGGAGGCACGGCCTTGGTCGCCGCGATAGCCACCAAGCTCTCCGCCGCCTTTCTCGCGCCCTTCGCGCTGATCGGGGCACAGCGGCTGGGACGCTTACTCGCCGGAGCCATCGGAACCGCCTGCACCGTTGCTCTCTTCGCCTACCTCGCCTTCGGCTGGGACTGGCTGCACGGCTTCGGGCTCGCGGGCGAGAACCAGAGCCGCACCAGCCACATGAGCATCCCGATCACCGTCGCCCGCGTCACCGGCCTCGATTCGGACGGCGTCCGGCTCGCGGCCGCCCTCCTCTTCGCCGCCTTCGCCGCCTACCTGCTCGTCTGGACCGCCCGCGGCGGCGACTGGGTCCGCGCCGCCGCCTGGACGGCCTTCGGCCTCCTCCTCGCCACCGCCTGGCTGCTTCCCTGGTACCTGCTCTGGCCGCTGCCCCTGGCGGCCATCTCCAGAGACCGAGCCCTGCAGCTCCTCACGCTGGCCCTGACCGCCTACCAGCTAGGTGCTCGCATCCCGCTCTAGGCGCTGGAGCAGAGGGTCGGACTCCTCACCCTCCACCGCCGCTTCCTCCTCGGGCGAGGGATGCAGGATCCCGGTGTGGATGCTCCATTTCTCGCGGCGCCCCAGCGCGGTCACGGCGCCGACATAGATGATTTCGCCGACCGTCATCACGCCGCGGACGGCGATCGCGATCAGCGATCCGAGGGCGAAGCTGCCGCTCGGCAGCGCCGCCTTCACGGCCCAGGCGAAGGCCGCGTCCCTGACGCCGAGTCCCGCTGGAGCGACCAGAGTCACCAGCGCCGCGAAGTAGCCGATCGCCTGCGCCGAGCCGACCAGCAACAGGTCGTTGAAGGGGATGTGGGTGACGGAGCGGGCGACGCAGTAGATCCCGAAGGCGACGACGACCCAGTTCAGCGAGTAGAAGACGATCAGCGCGAGTACGCCACGCAGCGAGATCACCTGCGGCATCGGGTCGCGACCGAGCGCCCGCAGGGCCCTGTTCGTCAGCGGCCCGAAGACCTTCGGGTGCAGGACGACGATCGCCAGCGGGATCAGCAGCAGCACGCCCCAGCGCCACGGCTCCCCCTGGAGGTCGGGGTGCTTGATGATGAAGTAGGCGGCGACGACGATCGCCGAGGTGGCGGAGATCGCCTGTTCGTAGACGATGCTGGCGATCGTGATCCGGCGCGGGACGCCGGCTTTTTCGGAGAGCAGGATCCGCCCGAGGACATAGAGGACGCTGCCGGGGACGTAGCGGGCGAGCAGCGGCTGGCCCCAGGCCACCTGCGCCCGGCCGAAGCCGAGCGGGTAGCCGAGATAGCGCAGCGTCAGGTCCCAGCCGAGGGCGCTGATCGCGAAGTAGATCGGCAGGATCACGATCCCCGGGATCAGCCAGGCGATGTGGAAGTGGACACCGGCGCTCTGGATCTCCGACCACTGGTCGATGACCGTGAGGACGAGGAAGCCGAAGATCAGCGCCGCGAGGCCGACCTGCAGGGCAAGGCGGACTTTGCGGCTGCGCGGTGGCTTTTTGCCGACCTTCGAGGTGACCTCGCCGACTTTGTGCAGGAATGGTTGACGGCGCTCCACGAACGACGCACCTTAACTGGACGGGCACTCAGTTTTTGGGATAGTCGCGTGATGGGTGAGTTCGAGTTGCTGGCGAAGCTCCGCGAGCGGCTCCCCCCGAGCGGGCCCCGGGTAAAGCTCGGCAGCGGTGACGACGCCGCGGTCACGGTTCCCGAGGGGGCGACGGCGACTTCGGTCGACGCGATCGTCGACGGAGTCCACTTCCGCCGCTCCGAGACGCCGCCGCAATCGATCGGCCGCAAGGCGCTCGCCACGGCCCTCTCCGACCTCGCCGCGATGGGTGCCGAGGCCGGCGAGGCCTACGTTGTCCTGGGAGCGCCGCCGGACCTGGGCGAGGACGAATTCAACGCGCTGCTCGACGGGCTGCTCGCGCTCGCCGTCGAGACCGGCACCACGCTCGCCGGCGGCGACCTCACCCGCGCCCCGGCCCTGACGCTGGCGGTGACCGTCGTCGGCCACGCCCGCCACGCGGAGGAACTCGTTCCCCGCTCCGGCGCCCGGCCAGGGGACCTGCTCGTCGTCACCGGCGAGCTCGGCGGCGCCAGGGCCGGGCTCCTCCTGCTCGAGAGCCCGGAGCTGGGAACCGCCCTAGGCGAGAGCACCGCCGAGCTGCTCCGTGCCCGCCAGCTCGAGCCCACCCCGCGCCTGCGCTCGGGCCGGGCCCTGGCCGCGGCCGGAGCGAGGGCGATGATCGACCTCAGCGACGGCCTCGCCGGCGACGCCGCACACCTCGCCTCCGCCGGCGGGGTCGGCCTGAGGATCGAGACCGCGTCGCTCCCGCTCGCGAAAGGCCTGGCCGAGGTCGCCGCCGCGGCCGGGCAGGACCCGCTCGAGCTCGCTGCCTCCGGCGGGGAAGACTACGAGCTGCTGGCGGCGCTGGCGCCGGAGCGGCTCGCCGACGCCTCGCAGTGCATCGCCGAAGAAGCAGAGACCACCCTCACCCCGATCGGCGAGGTGGTCGCGGACGAGGGGGTCGAGCTCAGGCTGCCCGGGGGCGGACTACTGGAGAGTCGGAGCTTCGACCATTTCGCGGAGCCGTAGCGTGAATCCCCGTGAGCAGCTCGCGGACGCCGCGGCGGCTCAGCATCGCCATCGCGATCTCGCCGGGGTCCGGCTTGTAGGCCCCGGCCTCGACTAGAGATTTCAATTCGTGCGGCTGCATCGCTCTCGCGGTCATTATCGGCGTCGGTACCCACATCCTTAGTTCTTAGTACTCGCACATGCGTCCAAACTGGGCCGGTTACTACCCTTGTAGCCATGCCCAACGGCTCGGCACGCATCCTCCTCGTCGATGACGAGCAGTCGATCCAGACCCTGCTGAGCTACCCGCTGCGCAAGGACGGCTACCACGTCACCTCCGCTCTCGACGGGACCGAAGCGCTGCGGCGCTTCGAGGAAGGCCGCTTCGACCTGGTCATCCTCGACCTGATGCTGCCGCGGATGGGCGGGGTCGAAGTCTGCCGCCAGCTGCGCTCGCGCAGCCAGGTGCCGATCATCATGCTGACCGCGAAAGGGAGCGAGACCGACAAGGTCGCCGGGCTCGAGGTCGGGGCCGACGACTACATCACCAAGCCCTTCTCGATGCGCGAGTTCCGCAGCCGGGTCAAAGCGGCCCTGCGACGCTCGCGGATGGCTGGCGAGAGCGGCGGGGAGGGCGGCGGCGCGATCGAGACCGGCGAGCTGACGATCGACTTCGACCGCCGCATGGTCACCCTCGGAGCCGACGAGGTCAAAGTCACCTACGTCGAGTTCGAGATCCTCGGCGCCCTGGCCCGCTCCCCCGGCCGCGTCCTCACGCGGGAGACGTTGTTGGAGCATGTATGGGGCGACTCCGACTACCGCGATCCGCGCACCGTCGACGTCCACATCCGCCACCTGCGCGAGAAGCTGGAGAAGGACCCGAAGGAGCCCGATTACCTCTTCACCGTGCGCGGGGTCGGCTACCGCTTCCGGGAGTAGAGCCGATGCGTGGGCTCCGGCTCAGCGACCTCGCCAGCCGCATCACCCTGATCTCGATCGCGATCGCGGTCGGCGCCACGGTGATCGTCTACGTCTACGCGGTCACGATCGGCGGCTCGGCCAGCGGCAACGACGCGGTCAAGCTGCAGATCCTCACCGGCGGCCTGATCGCGGTAGCGATCGCGACCGCCGTCGGGCTCTACTACACGCGTTCCTCCGCCAGCAGCATCCAGCGCCTGCAGGAAGCGGCGCGCAAAGTCGCCGACGGCAACTTCGAAACGACGATCCCGGTCGCCTCGGTCGGCCAGCTCGGCCAGCTCGCCCGCACCTTCAACGAGATGCAGCGCCGCCTCGCCGAGCTCGACAGCGCCCGCAAGCAGTTCATCGCCAACGCCTCGCACGAGCTGCGGACGCCGATCTTCAGCCTCGGCGGCTTCATCGAGCTGCTCGAAGACGAGGACCCGAGCCCGGAGGAGCGGGCGGAGTTCGTGCGGACGATGCGCCAGCAGATCGAGCGCCTGACGAAGCTGACGACCGACCTCCTCGACCTCTCCCAGCTCGACGCCGGCGCGGTGGTGATGCGGGCGAGCAGCGTCGACCTCAGCGCCCTGGCCCGCGAGGTGACGAAGGAGTTCGGGCCGCGAGCGGACCTGCGCGGCTCGCGCCTGCAGCTGCGCACGCCCACGCAGCCGGCGATCGCCCTCGGCGACCCTGATCGGGTGCGGCAGGTGATCCGTATCCTGCTTGACAACGCCCTCACCCACACCCCCGAGGGCACCGACGTCACCGTGACCACCTATTCCGCCAACGGCCGCGCCGAGCTGACCGTCTCCGACGGCGGTCCGGGCATTCCCCAGCGCGTTCAGAAGCGGATCTTCGAGCGCTTCTACACCGCCGACACCGCCGGCGGCTCCGGCCTCGGCCTGGCGATCGCCAGCGAGCTGGCGCAGCGGATGAACGGCGAGATCAGCATCAGCTCCAGCCGCCGCTTCACCGCCTTCACCCTGGACCTGCCCCCGGGTCCCGCCACCGCGCCGCCGCCGCGGCCCTCTCGCGCCCCCTCAAGGGCCGCTGCGTGAGGCGCCTGAGCGTTCCCGCCGGGCTGCTGCTCTGCCTGCTCGCGCTGCTGGCCGGCTGCGGCTCGGGCGGCGGCGAGAGCGGCTCGACCGCCACCGGCTCGTCGAGCGCGACGGTGTCACGGGAGCCCGAGCCCACCCCCCAGGTGGCGGTCGAGGCCTCCAGCCCCGGCTTCGACGCCGCCCGCGTCTACCGCGAAGCAGCGCCGGGTGTGGTCACGATCCGCTCGGTCTTCGGCGAAGGCGCGGCCGAGGGCTCCGGCTTCGTCCTCGACGAAGAAGGGGAGATCGTCACCAATGCCCATGTCGTCACCGACGAATCCACGGGCGAGCGGGAGCCGGCGAAGAACGTCTACATCGAGTTCCCCGACCGCAACGTCGTCCCGGCCGAGATCGTCGGCTTCGATCCGTTCGTCGACGTCGCCCTGCTGAAGATCGCCCCGGCCGGCCTGCCGCTGCACCCGCTCGAGCTGGGTGACGACGCCGAACTGCGCGTCGGCCAACCGGTGGCGGCGATCGGCAGCCCCTTCGGCGAGCAGCAGTCGCTCTCGACCGGCGTCGTCTCGGCCACCGACCGCTCGGTCAAATCGCTGACCCAGTTCGAAATCTTCGGCGCGATCCAGACCGACGCCTCGATCAACCCGGGCAACTCCGGCGGCCCGCTGCTCGACGCCGGCGCCCGCGTGGTCGGGATCAACCAGCAGATCGAGACCAACTCCGGCGCCAACGACGGGGTCGGCTTCGCCGTACCGGTCTCGGCGATCAAGCGCTCGGTAGCGCAGCTGCGCGAGGACGGGACCGCCGAATACGCCTACATGGGCGTCTCCAGCCAAGCCCTCTACCCGCAGCTGGCGCGCAAGCTCGGCCTCGACACGACCTTCGGCGGCCTGCTCTCCGAAGTCGTCGCCGGCGGCCCGGCCGAGGAGGCGGGTCTGGAAGGCGGCAGCGACAAACTGCAGTTCCAGGCGGGTCGGTACCGGACCGGCGGCGACGTGATCCTGCAGATCGACGGTCAGGACATCGTCGAGGAAAACGACCTCGCCCGGGTGATCGCCGCCCACAAGCCCGGCGATCAGGTGACGCTGACGGTCCTGCACGACGACCGGCGGGAGAAGGTCGAGCTGACGCTCGGCGAGCGGCCGGACAGTCCTTCCTCCGGCTAGCCGCCCCGCTGCGGCTGGACAGCATGTCGCCGCGGATCGGTGTAGAACTCCAGCCTTGCTTCAGGAAGTCGCCCTCGGCCACAAGACCCTCACCGACTACACCCACATAGTCGGCAAAGACCTGACGGAGCAGATCCGCCAGCTCGCCGAGCCGCTGAAGGGAAAGCGGGTGCTGCACGTCAGCGCCACCGCCTTCGGCGGCGGCGTCTCGGAGATCCTCTACACGCTGGTGCCGCTGATGCGCGACGTCGGCATCGACGCGCACTGGCACGTGATCTTCGGCAAAGAAGAGTTCTTCGAAGCGACCAAGCTCCTCCACAACTCCTTGCAGGGGGCGGAGGAGACGCTGAGCGACGAGCAGTGGAAGGTCTTCGACGAGATCAACCAGATGAACGCCGAGGGGCTGCAGGGCGAATGGGACGTGGTCATCGTCCACGACCCGCAGCCGATCGGCCTGCGCCGCGGCGCCCGGGAGAAGGGCGGCAAGTGGATCTGGCGCTGCCACATCGACCTCTCGACGCCGAACCCGGCGCCGATCGAGCGGCTGCTGCCGATGATCGAAGAGTACGACGCCTCGGTCTGGCACATGGAGCAGTACGTGCCCAGCGCCATGGGCCGCCACCGCGAGGCAGTCCGCATCTGTCCCCCGGCGATCGATCCGCTCTCGCCGAAGAACATGGCCTTCTCACCCGAGGACGCCGCCTTCGTCTGCCGCCAGTTCGGGATCGACGTCGACCGGCCGCTGATCACCCAGGTCTCGCGCTTCGACCCGTGGAAGGACCCGATCGGCGTCATCGACGCCTACCGCCAGGTGACCGAGCAGGTGCCGGAGGCGCAGCTGGCGATGGTCGGCTCGATGGCCACCGACGATCCCGAGGGGATGGAGTACTTCCAGAAGACCTTCGAATACGCCGGCGGCGACGACGACATCAAAATCCTCAGCAACCTCAACAACGTCGGCGCGATCGAGGTCAACGCCTTCCAGTCGCAGTCCGACATCTGCCTGCAGAAGTCGATCCGCGAGGGCTTCGGCCTCACCGTCACCGAGGCGCTCTGGAAGGGCCGGCCGACGGTGGCCGGCAACGTCGGCGGGATCCCCCTGCAGATCGAGGACGGGGTCAGCGGCTATCTCGTCAACTCGCCGCAGGAGTGCGCCGAGCGCTGCCTGGAGATCCTCCGCGACCCCGAGCTGGGCAAGAAGCTCGGCCGCGAGGGCAAGGAGCACGCCCGCCGCGAGTTCCTCACCCCGCGCCTGCTGCGCGACTGGCTCCAGCTCTTCACGGATCTCGAAGCGGACTCCTGACACTGCGCATCTCGGGGTCCTCGGTCGGTCATGTGCAGAGCACACTCCCTCCCTCGTCCTTGATCTGCTTGGTCAGGCGCCCGCTTTAGCGCGGCGCGAACTCTTCCGATCCGTCGCCGGGCGGCGACGCAGGAGGTGGAGGAGGAGCAGTCGAAGCAGGCGCAGGTTCGGGCGCCGGTGGGGGAACGTAGGTAGGCGCTTTAGGCGCCGGCGGGGGAGGTTCCACGGCAGGAGCGGGTTGCCGATGCCCCCGGCGCTTGCCAGACGAGCGCGGCCTGCTGCGGATCAACGCCGTCGCCGGGTCCAGATCGACCTCTCCACGCAGCCCCCTCGGCCGTCGCCCCCGAACTGCATCAACTTGAGTGCCTGCTGGGTGGTCAAGTTGATGCAGTTCGGGCTCGGCGTCGTCCACCATCGGCTGCGGCAGGCCGACGTCCGGCGCCAGCGGGGGTGGCTCGGGGGGCTTGAGGAGAGACGGGAGCGCTTGCAGCATCGCCAGGGCGACGACGGCGACCGCCGCCGCTTTCGCTGCACTTGCCCATCGCACTCGTACACCGCGCACGACCCCTTAAGGGACCGGCGGGGCCAGACTCTCCCCCCTCAGGCCACCGAAGGCCGCAGCGCTTCGATGTCCTTCAGCTGGTCGTCGACCCAGTCGCCCGGATTGTGGGAGAAGATGATCTCGCGCAGGCCCTCGGCCCAGCGCCGCTTCTGCTCCGGGTCCATCGTCAACGCCCGGTGGATCGCGTCCGCCTGCTCCTGGATGTCGAAGGGGTTGACCGAGAGGACGTAGTCGATCAGCTCCTGGTGGGAGCCGGTGTTCTCGGAGAGCATCAGCACCCCGTCGCGGGTGTTGACCGCGGGCGCCTCCTTGGCGACCAGGTTCATCCCGTCGAAGAGCGAGTTGACCATCAGCAGGTCGAAGTGCTTGTAGCGGGCGACCGCGTCGTGGAAGTTCTCGTAGATCTTCAGGTCGATCGGCATCCAGTCGGTGGTCCCGTGGCGGTGGTTGACGACGGCGACCAGCGCCTCGATCCGCTCCAGGTACTCGGCGTACTCGGGCACGTCCTGGCGCGAGGGCTGCAGATGGGCGATGAAGGTGACTTTTTCGCGGAACTCGGGGTGCTGGGCGAGGAAGGTGTCGAAGGCGGTGAAGCCGCGCAGCACGTTCTTCGAGAGGTCGGCGCGGTCGACCCGGATGATCAGGTGCTGGCGGCGGCGCTCGAGCACCTCGCGCTCGGCTTCGGCCACCTCGGGCGAGGCCGCCGCCCGCTGCAGCCGCTCGGCGTCGATCCCCAGCGGGTAGGCGCGGGCGACCGTCTTGCCGCCGGCGTGGCGCACCTCGGCGGCGTGGTAGTCGACCTCGACGTCCTCGAGCAGTTCGTCGCAGCAGCGCAGGAAGTTGATGCAGTAGGCGTGGGTGTGGAAGCCGATGATGTCGTTGGCCAGCATCCCCTCGTAGATGGCGGAGCGAATCCGGTTCGGCAAGATCCGCCAGCTGTCCGGCTGTGACCAGGGGATGTGGACGAAGTGGTGGAGGAAGACGTCGGAGCGCTCGGCCCGGATCATCCCGGGAGCCGTGTAGAGGTGGTAGTCGTGGAGCATGACCAGCGGCCGCTCCTCCCCCTCGATCTCGGCCACCACCGCCTCGGCGATGTCCTGGTTCACCGCCTGGTAGCCCTGGTCCCAGGCGTCGAGCTCCTGCCGGCGGATGTCCGGGGCGTTGGAGATGTCCCAGAGGTAGTGCTGGATGAACCAGAGGATCGGGTTGGCGATGACGTTGTAGAAGCGGTCGTACGCGGTGGGATCGCTGCCGACCAGGCGGACGCGGTAGTCGACCCCGTCCAGCTCCTGCTCGATCGGCCCGCCGGCCTCGTTCGAGACGGCGACGTCCTCGTCGGTCATCGCCGAGGCGATCCAGAGCGCGTCGCGGTGCGAGACCAGGCCGGAGAGCGCGGTGACCAGGCCGCCGCCGCCGCGGCGCACCGTGCGCTCGCCGTTCTCGTCGCGATCGAACTGCAGCGGCCCCCGGTTGGAGACGATGATCAGCGGCGAGGAGCTCACGCCCCAGAGACTAGACAGTTGATAGCGGCGCAGAGGGGGCGTCCTCCGGCGGCAGCTCGCCGCTATAGTCCTTCGCCGTTTTGGCAGCGCCCCGTGAATATGAGCTCGTCCTGATGCTGGACCCCCAGCTGGACGCCCCCGCCCGCGACGCGCTGGCGCAGGAGGCCCGTGGGCAGATCGAGGGTTCGGGAAGCCTCAAACACGAGAACAGCTGGGGCCTGCGGAAGATGGCCTACGAAATCAACCGCCGCACCGAGGCCGACTACCGCTGGATGCGGTTCGAGGCCCCGAGCGAGCTGCTCGACACGCTCGACCACAACCTGAAGATCGCCGACGGCGTTCTTCGCTTCCGCATCTTCAAGGTCGATCCCGATGCACCGGTGATCGTCCCGCCCGCCGTCACGGCCGCACCCGGCCCGCGCGAGCGCAGCGCCCAGGGAGCCCGCGAGGACCGCGGCGACTCCTACGGCGATTCCGAGGAGTAAGCGGCCTCACGGGCCGCCCTGTTTGCGGAAACCCCCTTCGCCAGGGGGGAGAGTCGCGCCGTCCGGCTCCTTAGACTGGAGTCCAGACAAGCGAATGCGCAAGGAGTGAGTGATTTGGCAGCTTCGAATGTGAACGTGGTGGTCATCACCGGGAACCTGACCCGGGATCCGGAGCTGCGTCATCTCGGCAGTGGAACCGCCGTATGCAAGCTTCGGGTCGCGGTCAACAGCCGCCGCAAAGACCAGAGTGGCAACTGGGTCGACAAGCCCAACTACTTCGACGTCACCGTCTGGGGGGCGCAGGGCGAGAACTGCGCCAACTACCTCTCGAAAGGCCGCCCCGTCGCGGTCGAGGGCCGGCTCGACTGGCGCGAGTGGGAGGACCAGGGCGGCAACAAACGGCAGAGCGTCGAGATCATCGCCAACACCGTCCAGTTCCTCGGTTCCCGCGACGGCTCCGGCGGCGGTGGCAACGGCAACGGCGGCGGCGGCTTCTCCCCGCCGCAGAGCGACGTCCCGGCCGATATGGGTGACTTCGAAACCGCGCCGGCCGGCGGCGGCGGCAGCAGCAGCGAAGACGACATCCCCTTCTAGAGCGTCTTTCGATCCGAACCCCTACAGAGCGCCGCTAAGCGGCGCTCTGTAGCATCACGCGTCCTATGGCACGAACTGAGACTCCTTCACGCGGAGGCGCGCGACGCGGCGGCAGGCGCGGCGCCGACCGTTCGCGTCCCCGTAAATACACGCGGGTCAATTCCGAGGTCGTCGACTACAAGGACCTCAACCTGCTGCGGCGCTTCCTCTCCGACAAGGGGAAGACGCGCGGCCGTCGCGTTACCGGACTTTCCCGCCGCCACCAGCGTCAGCTCTCGGTGGCGGTGAAGCGGGCGCGCGAAATCGCCCTGCTTCCCTACGTCGGAGAGCGCTGATGGCACAGGCGATCCTGCTTCAGGACGTCGAGTCCCTCGGCGAGCGCGGCCACGTCGTCGACGTCGCCCCCGGTTACCTGCGCAACTTCCTGATCCCGCGCAAGCTGGCTCAGCCGGCCACCGCCGGGGCGCTGGAGGAAGCGAAACGGCGGATGGAGGCGGCCGAGCGCGCCGCCGAAGCGCGCCGCGAGCGCGAAACGCAGGCTGCCGGTCTGCTCTCGAAAACGGTCCTCACGATCCACCAGCGGGCGGGCGAGGACGGCAAGCTTTTCGGCTCCGTCGGCCCGAAGGAGATCGTCGATGCGCTGCAGGAGGCGCGAGACCTGCGCTTCGAGAAAAAACAGGTCCAGCTCGAGCAGCCGCTGCGCGAACTCGGCACCTTCATGGTCGAGATCCAGCTCTCCGACGGAACCACCGCGTCGGTGAAGACGATCATCAGCGAGGAGAAGTAGTCCCCTTCCGTCGCAGCAGTTCCAGCTGGGTCCGCTCCGAGCGAGCGACGGTCGGCCTGGCTGCGGTTGCTCTCGGCGCCGCCGGCGCCGTCCTCGCCGGCCAGTTCAGCCGCATGTTCGCGCGGCGGGCGAGCGAGGCGCACGACCCGGAAGCGCTGCTGGAATCGGCGCCCGCGGCGGCGGCGGACACGGTCGGCGTCGCGGTTCGCGGCTACACGGAGGCTCCCCGCAGCGAAACCGTCCTCTTCAACCTGCTCGCCGGCTTCCTCGGCTCTTTTGCCCTCGTCCGCCTCTCGACCTGGGGCATTCGCGACGGCCACGGCCCGTTCCGCAACGTCCATATCGGCGGGCGCCACATCCACCACTTCGTCCCTGGGATCTTGCTCGCCTTCAGCGCCGGCACCGCCGCCCTCCTCACCGACAACGACGAGCTCGAGCAGAAGCTGGCGGTCCCGATGGGGGCCGGGATCGGCCTCACCTTCGACGAGGCAGCGCTGCTGCTCGACCTGCGGGACGTCTACTGGAGCCGGGAAGGCCTTCTCAGCGTTCAGCTCAGCCTCGGCGCCACCGCGATCCTCAGCATCGCCATCCTCACCCTGCGCATGCTCCGCCGCGGCGAGCGGCGGGCCGAGCAGGAAGGCGTAATCCCCCCGGCTCACCCCCACCAGCTCTCCTTCGGAACTGCCGCGTAAATCCGGCAGAAGCGCGCGGAAGCGTCAACGACTTTCCACGGCATTTGCACGGAAGGCGCACGTGAGTGTGTCGGCCCTCTGGTTTGCTTGACGAGCGTTCCGTTCTGCCCCCGAATCCGCCGCTGGGGCGCCTTTACTAGAGACCGATGCCGCAACCGCCGACGAGCCACGTCCCACCCCAGAACATCGAGGCCGAGGAATCGGTCCTCGGCGCGATGCTGGTCGCGGAGACGACGCTGACCCGGGTGATCGACGAGGTGAAGCTGAACGCGGCCGACTTCTACCTCGACAAGCACCGCGAGATCTTCGAGGTCGTCCACGACCTCTACGCGGAGTCCAAGCCGGTCGACGAGCTCAGCGTCAGCGAGGCGCTGACCCAGCGCAACAAGATCGACGCGGCCGGCGGCAGGCACTACGTCTCCGAGCTGGCGGCCAAAGTCCCCGCCGCCGCCAACGCCAAGCACTACGCCGAGATCGTCCAGCAGAACTCGCTGCTGCGGCGGCTGCTCGGGGCCGGCCAGGAGATCCAGGGCTGGGTCAACGAGCGCGACGGCGAACCCCGCGAGCTCTCCGAGCGGGCCGAGAAACTGCTCTTCGAAGTCGCCCACAAAGAGCAGGCCAGCGACTTCCGCGTCCTCGGCGACATCCTCCACGACGAGGTCGACCGGCTGGAGAAGCTCTCCACCGGCGAGATCGAACTCACCGGCACCCCCTCCGGCTTCCGCGACATCGATGCCGTCACCGGCGGTTTCCAGCCGGGCAACCTGATCATCGTCGCCGCCCGCCCGGCGATGGGCAAGAGCGCCTTCGTCGCCAACATCGCCGAAAACGTCGCCGTCAAGCAGGGGCTCCCGGTCGCCTTCTTCTCGCTCGAGATGTCCGAGGTCGAGCTCGCCCAGCGCTTCATCGCCTGCCGGGCGCGGATCTCCGGCGACAAGCTGCGCAAGGGGCAGGTCAAAAAGGACTTCTCGAAGGTCATCCGCGCCTGCAACGAGCTGGCGGAGGCGCCCCTGTGGTTCGACGACTCCTCCGACCTGGGGATCCTCGACCTACGGGCAAAGGCGCGGCGGCTGCACGCCCAGGAACAGGAGCGCGGCGGCCTCGGCCTGATCATCCTCGACTACATGCAGCTGATGCGCTCCGACGACCACCGTGCCAACCGGGTCGAGCAGGTGGGTCAGATCAGCCGTGGTCTGAAGATCCTCGCCCGCGAGCTCGAGGTGCCGGTGATCGCCATCTCCCAGCTCTCGCGGGCGCCGGAGCAGCGGACGCCACCGAAACCGCAGCTCTCCGACCTGCGCGAGTCCGGACAGATCGAGCAGGACGCCGACGTCGTCGCCTTCCTCTACCGGCAGGACTACTACCGCGATCCCGACGAGGAGCCCGACGGCCTTGCCGACGTGATCATCGCCAAGCATAGGAACGGCCCGATCGGGACCAGGCAGCTGGTCTTCCTCGATCGCTTCCCGAAATTCGCCGACCACGCCCACCAGGAAGCGCCGATCGAGCAGCCGGCGGGCGAAGAGCCGCCCTTCGACGCCGCGGCCGCAGCGGGGCCTGAATTCTGATGGCAGCGATCGCGCGATCCGAGCCGTTCCGCGAACAGGCCTGCCCGGTCGGCGTCTGCGACGGCTCCGGCTGGATCCTCGGACCCGAAGACGTGGCGCGTCCGTGTGAGTGCCGGGCTACGCGGATGAGCAAGGGCCGCAGCCGCGGCATCGCCTCGGCGATCCCGGCCCGCTACCGCGGCGTCTCCTTCGACCGCCCGCCGGTCGCCGACATGGCGCGGGACCTGACCGCCCGCCTCGCGGTCGAGGAGGCGCGCGACTACATCCAGAACCTCGACGCCAACATCGCCCGGGGGAAGGGGCTCTGGTTCATGGGCGGAACCGGCACCGGCAAGACGACGCTGGCGATGCTGATCGCCAGCGAGGCGATGAAGGCCGGCAGGACGGTGGGCATCTACTTCACCCCGAAGCTGCTGACCCGGATCCGGCAGACCTACCAGGAAGCCGAGCACGAGAACGCCTACGCCCGCTTCTTCGAGCGCGTCACCTCGGTCGACCTGCTCTACATCGACGACCTCGGCTCCGAGCGGCGCACCGACTGGGTGGTCGAGCAGCTCTACGCGGTGGTCAACGAGCGTTACGAGAACCAGCGGCCGATGCTGATCACGAGCAACGCCCAGGGGGAGATCGTCGACGAGGGCCAGCAGCAGCTCGAGGACCAGATCGGGCGGCGCACGATCTCCCGCCTGATCGAGATCTGCGGCGACCCGCTGCCCCTGTTCGGCCCCGACCACCGATACCGGGCCCGCCCCGCGGCGTAGCAGCGCCGCCTCCGCCGGGACGGATCGTCACAATCCTTCGCCGGTATGCCAGGCGTGGTCATAGTCGGAGCCCAGTGGGGCGACGAGGGCAAGGGCAAGGTCGTCGACCTGCTCGCCGAGCGGGCATCGACGATCGTCCGCTTCCAGGGCGGCAACAACGCCGGCCACACGATCGTCCGCGGCGGCGAGGAGTTCAAGTTCCACCTGATCCCGTCCGGGATCCTCCACGAGGAGAAGACCTGCGTGATCGGCAACGGGGTCGTCGTCGACCCGCGGGTGCTCCTGGGGGAGATCGACAACCTCAAACGGGCCGGAGTCAGCGTCGCCAACCTGCGGATCTCCGCCAACGCGCACCTGATCATGCCCTACCACGTGCTGCTCGACCAGGCCGGGGAGACGAAGCTGGGGAAGCTCTCGATCGGCACCACCCGGCGCGGGATCGGGCCCTGCTACGCCGACAAGGCGCTGCGGCTGGGGATCCGGGTCCAGGACCTGCTCGACGAGAAGATCCTGCGGACGAAGATCCGCGCCGCGCTCGAGCCCAAGCAGCAGGCGCTGCGCGAACTCTCGGTGCAGCGGCGCAAACGGCTGAAGGAGGCCGGGGAGGAGGCGAAGTCGGGTGAGGCGGGCGCGCAGGAACCCGACCCGCGGCTCGACCTGCACGCGATGGTCGAGGAACACATCAACTACGGCCACCGACTTGAGCCCCACATCGCCGACACCGCGCGCCTCTGCTGGGAGGCCCTCGACGCCGAGGAGACGGTGATCTTCGAGGGCGCGCAGGCAACCCTGCTCGACCTCGACCACGGCACCTATCCCTTCGTCACCTCGTCCAACCCGATCGCCGGCGCGGCGACCGTCGGCGCCGGCGTGGGGCCGAAGGACATCGACGAGGTCTGGGGGATCGCCAAGGCCTACGCGACCCGCGTCGGCGCCGGCCCCTTCCCGACCGAGCTCTTCGACGAGGTCGGCGAGCAGATGCTGCAGCGCGGGCACGAGTTCGGCACCACCACCGGACGCCGCCGCCGCTGCGGCTGGATGGACCTGGTGGCGCTGCGCTACGCCGTCCGCCTCAACCGCATGGACGCGCTGGCGATCACCAAGCTCGACGTCCTCAGCGGGATCGGCCCGCTGCGGGTGGCAGTGCGCTACCGGTCAAAAGAAGGGGCCGAGCTCGACACCTTCCCCTACCACCAGTCGATCCTCCATTCGGCCACGCCGGAGTACGAGGAGCTGCCGGGCTTCGACCTCGACCTCACCGCCTGCCGCAGCGCCGACGACCTGCCGCAGGAGGCGCGCGACTACCTCGGCTTCATCGCCGACTTCGTCGGGGTGCCGGTGCGGCTGGTCGGGGTCGGGCCCGACCGCGAGCAGGTCATCTGGCTGGACGCCTGAGCAGGCGCCCGCCTCTCAGCTGCTCCTGCCGATCGGGGTGGCGTTCGCCACCCACCACTTCCCGTCTTCCTTTTCCACCGGAACGACCCAATCGTGGCCGTCGTTGCCGTGGTACTGGGCGTAGCCGTGACCTTCGCCGATCCGCAGGCTGACGACCGGCCCGGCCATGTTGTTCTTGTAGCTGCCGGAGGCTTGGTGGCCGAAGAAGGCAAGTGCCTTAGGGCAGGTCGTTGCCTTGCCTTCCGAGACCGACACCGCATCTGTGTCGACGAGAATGTGGATGTATTCGTCTGAGAAGTAGCTGCAGTCCTTGGCCCAGTTCTGGGCGGCGCGGGCTCTCATCCAGGCCTGGATCATCTTCGAGACCTGCTCTCGTTCGGCTTCCGTCGCCTCCCGCCCGAAGGTCTGGACCACGTTGTCACCGTCGCGGATCAGGAACTCGCGACTGGGGCCTTTGAGCCAGGGGTAGAGCCGTTCCTCCTTGGCTTCCGCATCCTGCTCGCCGGTCGCTTCATCGCCGCCGCAGCCGAACTCCGCCATGCAGCAGGCGAGCAGCGCGATCAGCAGCAAAAACTTCCTTATTTCTCCCATCAAGGAAATATAGACAAGATTCCTTGAAGCGCTCTTGTCGGCCCCCTCCCTCCTCTACAGTCCTTTTGGTGGCTTCCAGTAGACGCTCTGCCAACCTGAACGAGCGGCTGCCCCGGGGAAGGCACGGCTTGCCGAGGGAGGCGGTGACCGATTCCCAGCGCAGTCGCATCCACCGCGCGATGATCGAGGTGGTGTCCGAGCGCGGCTACCCGGAGACGCGGGTGGTCGACGTGATCAAGGTCGCCGGCGTCTCCCGCAAGACGTTCTACGAGCTCTTCGACAGCAAGGAGGACTGCTTCCTCGCCGCCTACGACGTCCTGCTCGGCAACCTGCTCGAGGAGGCGACCGAGGCCTTCGAGTCGAAGGCCGGTTCGCCGTGGGCGGAGCGGGTCTCGGACGCCCTCGCGGCCCTGCTCGAGCATCTCTCGAAGCACCCGGACGAGGCCCGCTTCGCGATCGTCGAGGTCCTCGCCGCCGGCCCGAAGGCCCTCGCCCGCCGTGACGCGGCGCTGCGCCAGTTCACCGGCTTCCTCGAGTCGGGCCGCTCCGAGACCTCGGTCGAGCTGCCCGGGATCACCGCCGTCGCCGTCGCCGGCGGCGTCAACGAGCTCCTCTACAGCGAGATCCTCCACGGCGCCGTCTCCCGCCTGCCGAGCCGGCTTCCGGACCTGATGTTCTGGATCACGCTGCCGTTCCTCGGGGCCGACGGCGCAGCCGCGCAGCGAGAGCGGGTCCGCCTCTCGGCACAGCCTTCCTGA
Source organism: Solirubrobacterales bacterium (assembly GCA_036277955.1). Lineage (GTDB taxonomy): Bacteria > Actinomycetota > Thermoleophilia > Solirubrobacterales > 70-9 > VAYN01. The sequence continues at coordinate 40,633 of DASULV010000042.1, forward strand.
TCTGCCAGACCGCTCTTTTTAGTTGACCGACGGGTTTACGAAAGACGCCTGGGTGGTAGTTTCACCCGCTGGAGAGAAGTTGCAATCAACGCTTCCGACGGAACCGGCCCTGGGACGGGCAGGCCGCAAAGGAGAGACACAAGCGATATGCGCAAGTACCTGATATTGACGATGGCCCTCGGGGCCCTGATCGCCGTCAGCGTGGCCGGAATCGCCACCGCCGGCAGCGGCAAGCCGGTCAAGGTCGTAGCCGGGAACCTCGAAGTCACCTACAACGGCGAATTCATCCCGAGCACCCTCTCGAAGAAGAAGCTGAGCCCGATCACGCTCAAGGCTTCGGGTTCGCTCAAGACGCTTGACGGAACCCATCCGCCGGCGCTGAAGGAAGTCATCCTCGAAACCGACAAGAACGGCGCCATCAACACCAAGGGCATCCCGGTCTGCAAGTCGGGTCAGCTGCAGGCCCGCGACACCAAGGCGGCTGAAAAAGCCTGCGGGAAGTCGATCATCGGCACCGGCCAGACCACGGTCGAGGTCCAGTTCCCCGAACAGCGGCCGATCGACGTCAACTCGAAGCTGCTCGTCCTCAACGGCGGCACCGCGGGCGGCAAGACGACCCTCTACATCCACGCCTACTTCTCGGCGCCGGTCACCGGGGCGATCGTCACCACCGTGAAAATCAAGAAAGTCCACAACGGGCGCTACGGCCTCAAATCGGTCGCGACGATCCCGAAGATCGCCAACGGCAGCGGCTCGGTGAAGTCGTTCAACCTGACGATCAACAAGAAGGGCGTCCTTACCGCCAAATGCCCGGACGGCAAGCTCCAGGCCCAGGCCACTTCCATCTTCGCCGATGGGACCAAGGCCACGGGTGCCATCGTCCGGACCTGCAAGGGCAAGTAAGGCAGCACCGTCCAAGGGCCATCCCTTGAGACGCGAAGAGAAGAAGGGCGGCCAATTGGCCGCCCTTCTTTTTGCCTCGGAAGTCCTCCCCGGCGCTTAGGTATCGCAGCTGTCCAGGCCGTAGTCTTCGGCGAGTTTGTTTGCCTTCCGGAAAGGCAGGTCGCCGGTCAAGGCGGACTGGGGGTTGGCGTGGACACGATCGGCAGCCTCTTCCATGGCTTCCACGATCGCGTCGACCTTCTCCTCTTCCCCTTCGGGCTTGCCCAGTTCGGAGAGTTCACCAGTAGTTTCTTCGTAGATGGCGATAACGTCGAAGATGATGTCGTCCTTGGGCTTGGCAGAGGGCTTTTTGCTCGCCTGTTCTTCGAGGAGTTCGTTCACCCGCTTAGCGCGTTTGTTCTCCCCTGCCCGGCAGATTTTGTTCGCCTGTTCGACGAACTGGGCTTTGGTCAGCGTCTCCTCGCTCGACCCGCCGCACCCGGCAAACGCTAGCGCAGCTATGCCCATTCCGATCGCAGCTATCCGTCGCAAGCTCCCGCTCATCATCATTTCCCCTCCCAAAGAATCTTGATTAGAGGCAGAATCCTAATCGGTTTGCTTTAAGGATGCAGGCACAAAAAACGCCGGAGGCTCCCTGAGGAGCCTCCGGCGGGTGACAAGTTCCCCCGAGTCGTCGCCGATTCGCGGGGAGATGCTGGTTATTCCGCGGTTACGGCCCAGCTGCCGCGAGCGTAGCCTTCGCCACTCGGCTTAAAAGCGAGGACGACGCCGAATTCGTGGCCGGCTTCTGATTTGGGCCCCACTTCGAACGGCGCAGCGGTTTCCACGGATTCGCTGGTGTAGACGCAGAGGATGCCGGGTGCAGCTTCCGGATTGTCAGCGTTGCCGGGACAGGCTTCTTCGTACGCTTCCACGTCTTCTTCCACATCCGTGATGCTGCCCGGAATGGGGTGGGGGCCATACACGGTCGTTTTGCCGTCTTCCTGGATCACGCCCGCCGTCATGCCGGCGAGTTCGCGCGTCGTCAGAACGGTCGGAGCCGGGCTGACCCTGACGGGGAACGAGATCGGAACCATCGACCAATCGCCGTTGCCGCCCGAGGTGCCCCAGGCGCCGGTCAGAGTGGCTTCAGACGCCAGCGAGCATTCGGGGTTGGCTTCACTGCACATGCCGGCTTCGCCGGCCGGACCGACTTCGCCGCGGTCGCCCTTGTCCCCCTTATCGCCCTTCGGACCCGCCGGGCCCTGGGCACCGGGGGCGCCGTTCGTCCCGTTCGTCCCGTTTTTGCCGGCGTATTTCTTGGCGATTTTCTTGACTTCCTTTTTCTCCTTCGCGCTGAGGCCCCCACCGGCGGCGAATGCCGCTCCCGAGAGTGCAGCCACGAGGGCCACGATCGCCACGACGAAACCAGCCGTGCCGAGCTTGTTGTGAATGCGAGAGATCATCTATTCCTCCTGTTGTATTGCACGCCTGGCGCCGGCCGTGAAGTCGGGTCGCGGAATCGCTCTCCAGTCCTTCACAGGTCCCCCCGTTGCATCGCAGGTCCGGGCGCGTCCCTGGCACGCCAGACCAGGAAAATTAAAGTACCTCGGCAACCATGTCAAGGAACCCTGGTGGTGCCTGGTCCTTGTCTTTCCTGATTGATCAACTACGCTTGGTTGATGGCTTCCTCGTCGATCCAGCTGGTGACGCTCGGTCCGGAAGGCACCTGCCACGAGCGTGCCGTCCGCCGCTACATGAAGTTCCAGGGCATCTCCGACTACGAGGTGGCCTACATCGCCGATTTCCTTGACGGCCTCGAGCAGATCCGCGGCAGGGAAGACGCCTTCCTGATCCAGTGCAGCGCCCACCCCGAAGTCCACAAGGTCACCGAGCGCTACTGGTCCGAGGTCTTCGTCGTCGACACCTTCATCTATCCGACCAAGGCACTGGCCGTCCTCGCCCGACGGGACGTGGAGCGTCCGCGATCCCTGGGTCTGGTTCCCGCGACGGCCGGCTACATCGATCGCGGTGACTGGGAGGAGATCATCGACGTCCAGTCGAAGCCGATAGTCGCCGAAGAGCTCCTGGCGGGGCGCTACGACGCCGGCCTCACCCACCTAGAGCACCTGGAGCCGCACCGTGACGAGCTGCGACTGGAGCAGGAGATCGGCGAAATCGACACCACCTGGGTCGTCTACGGGACCCGCAAGCGCTTCCAGGGCGAGGTGATCGGCATCCCGTCGCGCGAGTTCCTCCTGCCCTTGACCGCGGCAGCGACTCCATAACTCGCGCGACGAGCGTCCCGCTTACCGCTTTTTCTTCCCTCCGCAGCTGGTGGCGATCGGCAGGTTCGAGTTCCGCACGCGACCGTTCTGCGCTTTGAACTGCAGCTGCGCCCGGCGCGGCGAGCCGCAGAGGCTGAAGCTGTTTTCGATCAGCCCGCGCTTGCCGCCGTAGAGGTTCATCGTGAACTTGGTCACCGGCGCGTCGGGTACGTGAGCGAAGCGGGTCCGCACACGGGAACTTTCGGGACCGGTCTTGACCGAGTCGATGTAGCCGACCAGGGTGATGTGGATCTGGCCGTTGAGGTCGGCGACCAGGTCGGGGAGTTCGCGAGCGCCGCCGTTGGAGCGGAAGTAGACGGGCCCGCGCAGCGGCTTGGACAGAAGCGGGCTCTTGGCCATGGCGTGACCGAGGATCGAGCCCTTGGGGCATTTCCCGGCGTCGAACTGGACCCTGGTGCAGGGGGTCGAGATGTGGGCGTTGTCGATGAACTCCCCAGACGGCAGAAGGACGGTGGCGCTCTTCGTGTTCGCCTGGTGAGGTTTCTGGGTCAGTACCGCTTGGACGGCGGGGTTGCCCGTGCGCTTGGTCGAGCCCTTGAAAGTCAGCTTCAGCTTCGGCGTGTAGGCGAGCTTGGCGCAGTCGGTCGCCTGGAAGTCGTCCGCCGGTTCGGCGGTGGCGCCGTTGGCGGCAGTGAGGGCGGCGACGATCTTCTTGCGCGCGCAGCTGGTCGGGTTCAGCGTGAACTGCTTGCGGTCGATCGCCACGTGGATCGTCCGGTAGGCGACCGGGACCCCTTCGAGAATCTGGGGCAGCGGGTCGGTTTTGATCGTCGCCAGGGCGGTGTCCGGGTCGACGTAGATCCCGGCGCGGTTGACGACCGTGCCGAGGTCGAAGGGCCCGGCTTGCGCAGGCACGACCGAGACCACGCTGTAGGGGGCGCCTTTGTAGTCGCCCGCGAGGTAGACGGCGGTGGGCGCCTTGCCCGGCTGGGGGATCCAGAGGGGGGCCCCGCCGACGCCGGCCGAAGCGGCGAGAGAGCCGATCCTTGAATCCGCGGGACAGGCTCCGTTCGATGCCGCGGCGTCCGGGCAGAGAGGGACGTCGCCGAGCTTTGCCAGCAGGCCCTGCGGAAGATGCACGGCGATCGTGCGCGGGTTGGCTTCGCCGTCCTGGCGGTTCAGCGTGAAGACGAAGGGCGAGAAGTCGCCGCCGCCGTTGCTGAGCGTGCCGGCGGCGAGGTCGGGGCTGAATCCGCCCTTGCCGCAACCGCTCACGATCTGCATCGACGTATCCCCTTCGGTGGCGGGCTGACCCGACCAAGGTGAGAACGAGTAGTGGGTCTGGTAGGTGCCGCAGGAGGCGGGCGTCGCCAGCGGCGCCCGCGGGCCGCCGAAGACGTGCAGCTTCAGCTCGGAGAACGGCACCTGCGGGTTGCCTCCCAAACTGGGGATTCCGCTGAAGACGGTCGTCAGCTGTCCCGTCAGAGGGTTCGCCTCGATCTCCGCGGGCAGCTTCAGGCGCACGCCCTGTTCGTCGGTCACCACCCAGAAGCGGAAGAGATGACCCGGTTCGGGCGTGCGCTGGTAGACGGCGCCGTGCAACGGGCGTTCCAGGGCGGGCACGTCTAGTTCGACGGAGCCGATCTTGGCACTGTCAGGGCAGTTTGAAGAGCTGGTGGTGCCGAAGCCCACCTGCTCCGGACTGCAGGCTCCGAGGCCGTCGCCGGCCGCCGGGTTGATCGTCAGGCCCTCGGGAAGCCTGACGACAGCCCCCTTGAGGGTGGAGGTTGCTCGTCCCTGCGGCGTTTCGTCCTGCGGGATCTTCAGATCCGCGTCAAGGCCCGTCGGCGCAGCCGCTTCGGGGTTCGTCGGTACCGCGGTGAAGGTCGGCGCGAACGAGAGCTTCTCGCAACCCGTGATCTGCGGATAGGGACCGCTCATCGTCGACGGCCGGTCCGGCAGCTGGTAGCTGCGGGTGGTAACCGTGACCTGGCGCTGAAGGCTGCAGTCGGTCGGGTTGCTGAGGAACGGCGTCGGAGGGAGACCCGCCGGACGGCCGCCGACCGGCTTTTTGCCTTCGCCGCCTTCTTTCGGGGTCAGTCGTTCTTCGTCATGAATCGGCGACGCCGGCACTCCCCAGAGAGTCGTGTTGGCCGCGACTAGATCGACCGCGGCGGACGCGCCTTCGATCGAGGCGATGAGACTGTAATCGGTGGGGTCAACCCGCACGGCGATGAAGATCGGGTATTCGAGCGCCAAGAAGCCGAGGCGCGCCACTACGTCGGTATCGCCTACAGGAGGCTCCATGTTGTAGACCGGCTCGGTAAAGGTTCCGTTGATGGGTTCGATCACGGTGACTTCCGTGACTCCAACCTGGGCGTCCTGGGGACATGAGCTTTTGAGGCCGTTCCACAACTGCTCGACGGTGCAGCGCGGAAGGTTCTGGGGGTTTCCGATCACCCCAGGCGGCAGACGTACCTCGACTTCCTGCGTCGGTGCGTAGGGAAGCCCTTCCTTCGTCTTGATCCTGAAGACGGTGGTCAGGTCCGCGTGAGCCCCGGCCTGGGTGCTCGAGAGCGACACACCGACGGATTCGAGACCGTACTTGTCGAATTCTTCCACTGCCCCTGCCGACGGTGCGTAGATGCCGAAGGCAAGGAGAACCAAGGCCCCGGCCAGGCCGACGAGCTTTGCGATCCCGCCGTTCATTTGCCGGCTCCCTTCGTCTTGGCGCCGGCTTTATGGCGCGCGTGCTTATGGTGTCGGTGTTTCCTCTTCACGCAGCGGACTTTGCCGTGGCGCTTGACCTTGCGCTTGCCCTTCGGGCAGCGGCGAGGAACGTTGCCCGTCTTGGCGCTAGGCGAGGACCCCGGCGCCAGCAACGCGGGCGGCACGGAGAGGTTGGGACGGCAGCCTTCGCCTTGGCACTCCGCGCGCGCGGATTCGGCAAATCCGCCCCCCACACGGGCGTCGTAGATCGAGGGGGTCGATTCGGTATCCGACGGCAGGAGCAGGTCCCCGGTGCTGAAGAACACGTCGTCGCCGCTGTCGCTCACCGCGTAGAGATAGTCGGTGCCGAGGCTTCCCCCGGAGGAGATGAGGCTGACACATCCGGCAGAGCGGGTGCAGGTGCCGACCCCTTGTTCCTCCCACTCGTAAACATCCTGCCGACCGTCGGTGTCAGTCGGAACCAGCGCCTCGGTCGACTGGAAGAACGCGCGGCGGCCGTCGGCACGGAGGTTGTTGATCGCGCCGAACGAGCTCAGCGGAACCGGATCTTCCTTGCTTTCGCTGACCGACTGCAGGCTGGCGGAACCCGAAGGGGCGGCGCCCGTCGGGTTGCAGGAGAGGCAGCGCAGGGTCCCCTCCGCCGATTTGAACAGGTACACCTGAACAGTCCCTTCGGAGTCATAGGCAGTGAGATTGGCCCTCGACTCGAAGATCAAGCTGCTGCCGTCCGGGGTGGAGCGCGATGGATCTACCGCAAAGCGCCCGCCCAGTTCCCCGGCTTCGACTTTGCCACCGACAGCCGTGACCCAGAGGCCCAGTCCTTCGACCGTTTCCACGCCGCCGATTTCCCTTCCGACGACGTCCCTTTCGGTAACCGTGCCGACGAAGCTCAGCGTTCCCTCACGAGACAGGTAGAGATTGTTTTGGCCTGCTTTCGGTTTAGCGCCAGCGGGGTTGGTCGCTTTGCCGGTGAGCACGCTGGGAGAGATGAAGTAGACCGCGCCCCCGTTCGGAGCGACGTTCACCGGCGTGACGTCGCCGCTCGTGGTGAAGGAGATCGTTTTCCCGCTCGTCGCGTCGAACGCTTTCAGGTTGCCGCCCTGCACGTAGAAGATCCGCGCGCCGCCTTCGGCAACTCCAGCGAAGGTGACCCCCGTACCGACTGAGAAGGTCGCGGAATTGTCATACCGCAGGTAGAGCGTTCCGGCGATCGTAAAGGCGACACCGCGTCCGTCTAGAGACGCGCCAAGGTATCTGGCGTCTTCGCCTGGTTCAGGAGTTTTCTCTCCCGGCAGCAGCGACACCACGCGGGTCGGCCCGCCCGCGGCGCGATCGTAGATCGCGCCGGTATCGCTGACGGGAGCGTTTGGCTCCAGTTGAACCGCTTCCTCGCCCAGGGTCTTTCCCGATACCTCCCCGGTGACGAAGATGATGTGGCCGCCGTTTTCGCTGATCAGCTTGCCGGTCGCCTGAGGATCCTCCCCGAGGCTTCCCCGTCCCACAAGCTCCGAGTGCCCGTCTGGGTAACGCACATAGTTGGTGGTCAGGGTGCCCGGGAAGTGCGCCGGTCCTTCGCCGCTCGCGTTCCAGAACGAGAAGCCCTGGTCAGGAGAAGTGCTGCCGGGCACAGGCCCAGGGGTTTCCGCTCCGGTCGGCCCCGCCAGCGTGGTCGTCCATCCGGTCTCCCCTCGCGTAGCCAGGTACGGATCGCCGGGATACGCCCCGGCTCCCGGGCTTGCGGGAAGGGTCCCGCCTTCGATGCGGAAGGACACCTTGTCACCGGCGGGCGAGGCCTCGCGCGTGGGGAAGTAGACGCCCAAGTGGTCGACGCCCTTTGGGGCGCGTGCGTTGGTGTCGCCCGGGGTCACCAGCTCGTACGCTCGGCAATCGGGCAGTAGGGCTGAATACCCGATGCGGAAGCCCGCGTTCGCGCAGACGCCGAGATCGCTCTGCGGATAGGTGGTGAAGGTTCTCTCCGCGGAAACGGTGTCGACGGAGTTGGTCGCGACAACTCGGAACCGATAGGAAGTATCCGGCGACAGCCCGGTCACCGGGCTGGAGACGCTCTGGGGCGTTTTCGCCGCCGGAATGGTGCCTTCTCCGGCGGTTTGAGCCCCCGCGAAGCCTTCTTTTTCGAACTGCTCCTGGCTGGTGTACTGGAAGACGTAGCTCGTCACCGCTCCGCAGGGTTCGAGTGAGGCCGTGAAAAGAGCTTCCGTCTCGGTAACTTCGGCAGCCGCGAGGAGTTCAATTTCGGGGGCGCACACGGTCGACGGACCGAACGCGTAGAGGTGCCCGAGTCCCCCGGGGTCCGAGGGGACGTAGAGGTAGCGGCCAGAGTTCAGAGCCCCGTTGGGACTTGACACTCCGTTATCCACCGCGATCTGCATTTCCGGAACAAATTTGAACTGATGTTCGATGGTTGCGATGTAATTGCCCGATTCATCGAACTCATAGACGACGTTTGCGATTTCGCCGTCAAACACGAAGAAGTGGCCGGTCCCTTCATCGGCCGCCACCGCGAGCCACCTGCCTTTGAAGCTCCCGCTCGGGGATCCAGATACCACAAACAAGAGCTCATGCGTGGTCAAATCGAATACAGCGATTTCCGGTTTGTTCGCCACCGGTTCGTAGGTCGCGTAGATGCGATTATGGGCCGCATCGACCGTCAGGTTAGGAAAGGCGCTGTCCTCGGTGCCGAAAGCGAGTTTATCGAGCAGTTTGTTTTCTTCTTCCGCGGAGCCATACTCCTCGATTGCGTCTCCCCTGTGCAGAAAGACATGGTCGTTGAGAGGATTTATGGCCAGACCGGTCGCTCCTACAGACGACAGTTCTTCAACAGCGACAACCGGAGGGTCCGTATAGGCGATTTCGCCAGTCTCGGGTTCGTAGGATTCGGGTTCGTAACGCAGGAGCTTCGAGCCGTTCCCGAATTCTCCGGGCTGGAGGCTCACAACGTAGAGGTTGCCTTTGCTGTCAACCGCCAGCGAGAACGGTGCTTTTACCCCCGCGATCTCGGTGATGAACACTCCCTCGGAATCGAAGACGTCCACGCGACCAACGGGCTGGGCATTCGGCAGGCTGCTGACGTAAATGTTTCCGTAGGCGTCTACGGCCACTCCTCTCACACCTTCGAGGGGCTGCGGAGGCAAGGGACCGTCGGGGCATCCTGGGTCCGGCACCGGGTCCTTCGCGCTGGTGATACAGCTTCCAGTCAGCGAAAGGTACGGATCGAACGCGTGGGCTTCGGCTGCCACAGCAGCGCTCGTCAATCCAGTCATCGCCCCTGCAAGGGCTGCCAAGGCAGCCAGGGCCATTATCCCTGCCATCAAACGCCGCACTATTTCCCCTTTACTAGCTCCCTGCGAATTAGTCAGAGCAGGTTAGACACTTCTCATGGCTCTGTCAAGGTACCCCGACGTCCGCTGATCGGTCGCGCAAGATCGACAAGAAGAGGCCGCTTGCCATGCTGGCCCAGCCGCCTCTCGTCAACTCATAAGAGCGTCAGAGCGACCCTATTTTTCTGTGACGTGTAGTGGTGTAGGAGTTGTAACCGTGTAGTTGGCAACCCATTTGGCACTGGTCGGGCAGAGGATCGATTGGCCCGTCCCGATCTTTACGACCGCGTTGATCGCGAGGGTTGCGTCACCGGTAGTCGAGCCGATGAGCGTACCCAGATCGACCATCGTGGTGCCCAGGGTGTAGCTGCAGCTGCCGCCGAGTTCTGCAGCGACCTCGACTGTCACTAGGAAGCCTTTGCCTGTGACTGTGCCGTTTTTCGTGCCGGAGATCCAGTGGATTTCCAGTTCTCCGCCTTCGAGCGTGTCGGTTGTCTTGGTGCAGGGGAACCAGGTCACGCCGGTTTTTGCGACGGTTCCTCTGACTGTTTCGGTCGCGCTTCCCGTGTTCGCCGTGGTGCCATGGACACCGCCACCCGTGCATGTGTCGAGCAGGATGCCGCCTGTGGTCGTCAGCGTGGCGGTGCCGGT
>DASULV010000043.1:0-17901 GCA_036277955.1 Solirubrobacterales bacterium
GTTCAGCGGCGCCCACTTCTCGACCACGTCGGCGAAGGCCTCCATCTGCTCCGGGGTGACGCCGCCGAATGGGAGCTTGACCCGGACCATCTGCACGTCGGGCTGGCGCTGCCCGTAGACGCCCTGTTTGAGGCGGAAGCCGATGAACTGGTGCTCCTCCAGCTCCCCGCTGAGGAACTGCTCGGCTTCGTTGTCGAAGTCGTCGAACTCGCGCTCGATGATCGGGATTACGTGGCCGGGGACGTTCTCGTAGTTCTCGGGGTTCTCGAGGCTCCCGACCCGGCCCTTGCCCCGCTGCTCCTTGTTCTCTGCGACGGCTACCTCCATGGATGGAAAGGTAGCAAAGCTGACCGGGATTCAGGTATTTAAATTCTTGAGCGGTTGAAGAGGCTGAGAAAGTGCCTGCAAACCCCGCTATGACGAGAATCCCTGCGGGATCGACGGAATACCCGCTGCGTCAGCTGTGCGACGGTTTTTTCTGTGCCTGCAGGATTGCCGCGGCCTCGCCCGACTCGGCGACGTAGCCGCCCTCGGGCTCAAGCGGCAGGTCGCCCTCGCTCCAGCCGACGATCCCCTCGCTCAGCTTCACCGCCTCGAATCCGGCGTCGGTAAGCGCGGCGGTCGCCATTGAAGAGCGGTTGCCGCCGCGGCAGTAGACGACGACCAGGCGGTCCTGGTCGATCTCGCCGGTGCGCTGGGGCAGCTCCGGCAGCGGCACGTGCTTGGCGCCGGCGATGTGCCCGGCGTCCCACTCGTGGTCGGCGCGGACGTCGATCAGCTGCGCGCCCTCCTCGACCATCTTGCGGGCCTCCTCGCGGGAGACCTCCCTCGGCTCGTTCCCCTGCGGTGCATCTGCCATCAGTCGACCTCCGTTCCCTCGATCAAGAATGCGACGCGGACGTGGGCGCGGTACTCGTCAAGGTTCTCCCCGCGGATGCCGGTGGAGACGATGTCGACGGCGCGGATGTTGCGCAGCGAACCCTGGGCCTGCTGCAGCGCCTGTTTGGCGGCATCGTCGGTAGAAGTCTTGGAGCTGCCGACGAGCTCGATGATTTTCACGACAGCCATGCGGATCCTCCTCGTAGGTCCTCGATCGTCTCCTTGGCGCTGATCCCCTCCAGGTAGGCCGCCCGCTGCCAGGCAGGAGTTGCCGGTGCCTCCTCCGCCGGGGCGCTGGCGAACTCGGCCTCGAACTGCGCGATCGCGGCGGCGACAGCCGCGGCCTCGTCCCCTTGAGCGGTCTTCCGTGCCACGGAACGAAGCCTAGTTCAGGGGCGCCGTCGACGGCGCGATGAGATGTTCAGCCGGGGCGGGGCACGCTGCTGCGGTCAGACTGACCCACGACTACGGTCGTGCCGACCTCTTGCCGTCGGCGCTCGAGCAGAGCGCCGAGGTTGCGCACGACCGCCTTCGGTTCCCGATCCAGGCGCGGCTTGGTGATCTGGATCATCTCGACCCCAAGCAGCTTGAGCTCCTCCCGCCGGAGACGGTCGCGCTCGAAAGCGGCACGACTGCCGTGGGTCTCGAAGAGGTCGAGTTCGACCGCGAAGCTGAGGTTCGGCCAGTAAGCGTCAAGCTCGAATTCGGCGACGTTGAAGTTCATCGAGGGCGCGGGCAGCCCGGCGGCGATGACCAGACGGCGGAAGCGCCGCTCGAACTTCGAGCGGGTAAAGGCGGGGTCGGGGCGGTAAATGGCGAGCGCCTGCGCAAGCCGCCCGCGTCCGCGGTGGCCGCCGGCCCTAGAAAGCAGGTCTTCAACCGCGCGCACGTCAAGTAACTCGCGGTCTTCCGCCCGCTCCAGGTATCCCTCCAACTGATCGGGCCGGGCCCTGATCGCAAGGTCCATCAGCGTCCGCGGCACAGCGGTGACCGGAATCCCCTCCCGGGCCCCTCGGTCTTCCTCGGCGAGGATCGAAGAGAAGTGGACGACGAACCGCCGCTTCGCCCGCCGCCGAGTAGGCGCCGTCACATGCATCAAGTCCGGCGTCCACCGCAGGAGCCCCCAGAGATACGCCGCGGTGTGATGACTAGCCACAGCCCGCCAGGGCGCAAGCTCGTCAGGTTCCGCCGCCAACACGGCCGCCCAACACCGCGAGTACCAGGTCAGCTTCCGATGGCCCACCGCGTACACGCCGCGATGTAGACGATGGAGCCTGCCAGCGGCCTCCCACGAGATAACGGTCCGCTCGGCATGTCTCAGAGCGACCAGCTGTCCCATCGAAACCACCCCGTGCTGCCGGGTCGCGAGGTCCTGTAGCGGCCGAAATGAAGCCGGCGTTCGTCCTTCCCGCAACATAGGTCATAGAAGGACGAACGCCACCTTGGTTCTCCCCCCGCGGCTGGAGTAATTCCCCGGTATCTCCGGCGGGTGGCGACGATGCGGGACTCCCGCCAGTTGGCGGGAGGGTCGTATCGGAGACAGGACCCGCCGGCCGCGCGCTTCGTCCCGCGCGAGCGACGCTCCTCAGCCGTTCAGGCCGGGCACGGGGTTGCCGTATTTGACGAAGGCGCAGTTGTAGGGCTCGGGGTCGAAGTTGTCCGTCAGGGCGCGGCCCTCGGGGCGGCCGGTGCCGGCGGTTTCGCGGATCTCGGTCTTGCCGCCCTTACCTCTGACCTTGATTTCTCGCGGCGGTTCGCCGCGGCCGCACTGGACCGAGAAGTCTTTGACGCCGTCGCGGGCGTCGATGATGTCTTCGCCGCCGTTGCCGTAGAAGCGGTCTTCGCCCGGCTGGCCGAGCATCGCGTTCGGGCCGCCGTCGCCGATCAGGACATCCCAGTCGAAGGAGCCCTCCATGTCCTCGTCGGTCGGCGAGAGGTGCACGGGCTTGCAGTTCTTCACCGTCGTCACCCAGGCTTTGTGCAGCGGGAAGGAGATGATCAACAGGCCGGGGTGAGCCTGGGTCTCGGCGAAGGAGGCGTCGTCGCGGCCGGGGCCGCCGACCAGGGCGCCGCCGGCGCAGCCGCCACCGGCCGCCAGGAGGTCGCCGTTGCCTTCGCCGTAGAGGAAGGTCGGGCCGGGCAGGCCGCCGACGAGGCCGTCGGCGCCGTCGCCCCCGTACAGATGATCGGAGCCGGGGCCCGACTCGACCAGGTCGTCCTCGGGGCCGGCGTGGATCGTGTCGTTGCCGAAGCCGCCGGCGAAGCGGACGCTGCCGACCGCCAGCAGCGAGCCTTCGACCCGGAGGCTGTCGCTGCCGGGGCCGAGGTCGGCCATCAGCCAGCGCGCCGGGCCGTTGGCGGGGCAGGTGACCGTGGTCGCGTCGTGGAGGGCGTGCGAGCAACCGGGGCTGATCGCGAGGCCTTTCTTGGCGGTGACGCTGAAGGTCTGGGTCGCTTCGTCGTAGGCGACGAAGAACTGGTCGCGGCCGCCGCCGCCGATCACCTGGAGACCGCCGCCGCCACCCGGGGTCGGGTTCAGCTGGACGTAGGCGCTCGCCTTCGGCGCCGCTTCTTTCCCGCAGGAGGCGGTGCGGCCTTTGGCGCCCTCGCAGCCATCGGTTCCCTGGCCTCCGTCGAGAGTGTCCGGGCCGCCGCCGCCGAGCAGGTGGTCGTCCCCCGGCCCGCCGTTGATCGCGTTGCCCTGCGGGCTGCCGATCAGGGTGTCGCGGAAGGCCGAGCCTTCGAGGCTCTCGAAGCCGAAGAGCTTGTCATGGCCGTCGCCGAAGGCTTTGTGGGCCTTCAGGGAGACCCAAACCCCACTGCCCTTGCCGCCGGCCCGCGCGGTGGCGAAGGAGGCGATGTCGCCCTTCCCCGCCCCTCCCGACATGCGGTCGTATCCGTAGTCGCCGTGGACGAGGTCGTCGTTGCCGGCGCCGCCGTTGACGACGTCGATGCCGAGGTCGCCCGCGACCTCGTCGTCGGCCCCGGCCCCGCCGACGATCTTGTCGTCGCCGAGATCCCCGTTGACCTGGTCGCTGTCGGCGCCGCCGTCGACCTCGTCGTTACCGCGGCCGCCGTGGATCTGGTCGGAGCCCGGCCCGCCGCAGATCAGGTCGTTGCCGAGGCTGCCGTAGACCAGATCGTCGCCCTGGCCGCCCCAGATCACGTCGCGCTGCGGCGTCCCCTGGAGGATGTCGTTGCCGTCGGTGCCGACGATCTTCGCCTCGCGCCCGTGGCAGCGCGGCAGGTCTTCTTCCTGCGCCCGCGTCGCCGCGACCGCGCTCACCGCGAAGGCGGCAAACGCGAACGACAGCAGAACGAGAATGACCCCCCGGGAGCGACTCACTACGGCTGGAGCCTATTCGTCGCGTCTGACCTCAGGCGCTGCGGATCAGCTTCTTGTTGACGAACTCGTCGGCGCCGTAGCGGCCTAGCTCGCGGCCGAACCCGGAGCGCTTGAAGCCGCCGAAGGGCAGCTCGGGGGCGTCCGCGCCGACCAGGTTCACGTAGACCATCCCGGCTTCGATCCGATCGGCGACCCGCTCGCCCTGCTCCTTGTCGGTGGTCATCACGTAGGAGCCGAGCCCGAACGGCGTCGCGTTGGCGAGCTCCACCGCCTCCTCCTCGGAGGAGACCCTGTAGACCTGCGCCACCGGCCCGAAGAACTCTTCCTGGGAGGCCTCGTCGCCCGGCTTGATCCCGGTGAGGATGGTCGGCTCGAAGAAGTTGCCGTCGCGCTTGCCGCCGACGACGACCTCGGCACCGTTGTCGATCGCCTTCTTGACCTGCTCCTCGAGCCGGTCGGCGGCGGTCTGCGAGGAGAGCGGGCCGACCTCGGTCTCCTCGGAGGTCGGATCTCCCGGCTTCGCCGCCTCCAGCTTCTCGCGGAACTTCTCGAGGAACTCGTCGTAGAGCTCGTCGACGACGATGAACCGCTTCGCCGCGTTGCAGGACTGGCCGGTGTTGTCGAGCCGAGCTTCGGCCGCCGCCGTCACCGCTTCGTCGAGGTCGTCGGTGCCGAGGAGGATGAACGGGTCGGAACCGCCGAGCTCGAGCACGACCTTCTTCAGGTGCTTGCCGGCGATCGAGGCGACGGCGGAGCCGGCCCGCTCGGAGCCGGTGACCGAGACGCCGTGCACGCGCGGATCGGCGATCACCCACTCGATCTGCTCGTTGGTCGCGTAGATGTTCTCGTAGCAACCCTCGGGGAAGCCGGCGTCATCGAAGATCTTCTGCATCGCCTCGGCCGATTCGGGGCACTGCGGCGCGTGCTTGAGCAGGATCGTGTTGCCGATCACCAGGTTCGGTCCGGCGAAGCGGGCCACCTGGTAGTAGGGGAAGTTCCAGGGCATGATCCCGAGCAGGACGCCGAAGGGGCTGCGCCGGATTACCGCGGTGCCCTCGCCTTCGGAGAGCTGGATCGGCTCGTCGGCCATCAGGTCCTCGGCGTTGTCGGCGTAGAAGCCGTAGATCATCCCGGCGAAGTCGACCTCCATCAGCGCCTGCTCGATCGGCTTGCCCATCTCGCGGACGATGATCTCGGCGAGCTCCTCGCGGCGCTCGGAGTGCAGTTCGCCGACCCTGCGCACGAGCGCGGCGCGATCGGCGACGGAGGTCGAGCTGGGCCAGGTCCGCGAGGCCCGGTCGGCGCGGTCGATCGCCGCGCGGAGCTCGTCGTCGCTGATCTCCGGGTACTCCTTGACCGTCTCGCCGGTGGCGGGGTTGACAACCGCGTAAGTGCTCATCTCAGTCCTCCCTATAGATGCTCATTGCAGAGTTCGCTCGAGTCCCAGCGCCTCCTCGACGGGCACGTAATCCATGCCCACTCCCTCGGCGACGGCCGGATGGGTGACCTTGCCGCCGGCGACGTTGACGCCGGGGCGCAGCCCCGGGTCGCGCCTTATCGCCTCGTCTACCCCGAGGTCGGCCAGCGCTATCGCGTAGGGCAGGGTGGCGTTGGTGAGCGCGTAGGTCGAGGTGATCGGGACCGCGCCGGGCATGTTGGCGACGCAGTAGTGGGTGATCCCGTCGACCTCGAAGGTGGGGTCGCGATGGGTGGTCGGGCGCGAGGTCTCGAAGCAGCCGCCCTGGTCGATCGCGACGTCGACCAGCACCGCGCCCGGCTTCATCAGCGCCAGCTGCTCGCGCCGGATCACGTACGGGGCGCGGGCTCCATGGACCAGCACGGCGCCGATCACCAGATCCGCGCTCGGGAGCATCTCTTCGACCGCGAGCCGGGTCGAGTAGACGGTCGAGCAGCGACCGCCGAAGATCACTTCGAGCTCGCGCAGGCGGTCGATCGAGCGGTCGAAGACGAAGACGTCGGCTTCCATCCCGATCGCGATGAAGGCCGCGTTCATCCCCACCACGCCGCCGCCGATCACCATCACGTTGGCGGCGGCGACTCCCGGTACCCCTCCCAGCAGAATCCCCCTGCCGCCGAGCGGTTTCTCCAGCATGAAGGCCCCGGCCTGCGTCGCGATCTTCCCCGCGACCTCGCTCATCGGCGCCAGCAGCGGCAGCCGGCCATGTGCGTCCTCGACGGTCTCGTAGGCGATCGCGGTGACGCCGGCGCCGCAGAGCCCGCGGGTCTGCTCGGGGTCCGGCGCCAGATGCAGGTAGGTGAAGAGCAGCTGACCCGGCCGCAGCATCTCGATCTCCTCCGGCTGCAGCTCCTTGACGTGGAGGATCATCTCCGCCGCCTCGAAGACGCCCGCCGCGTCGGGCACGATCGTCGCCCCCTGCGCACGGTAGTCCTCGTCGCTGATCGCGCTGCCCTCGCCGGCGCCGGCCTGGACCAGCACCTCGTGGTCGTGCTCGCTCAGTTCGCGTACCCCGGCGGGGGTGACCGCGACCCGGTACTCGTCGGACTTGATCTCGGTCGGGACTCCAATCTTCATGCGACAAGCTCCCTCGCTCGCAGTGCCAGCCAGAACTCGATGCGGTCGTGGGCGCGCGAGAGGTCGCGGCCCGTCAGCTCTTCCACCTTGCGCATCCGGTAGCGCAGCGTGTGGCGGTGGCAGTAGACCTGCCGCGCTGCCCGCTCCCACTGCCCGTTCTGCTCGATGAAAGCCTCCAGCGAGCGCAGCAGCTCGCCGCCGTAGTCCTCGTCGCCGCGTTCGATCGGGCCGAGGACGCTGTCGCAGTAGAGGTCGAGCGCGTCGTCGTCCTGGATCGAGAGCAGCAGGGTGAAGGCGCCGAGGTCGCGCCAGGAGGCGACGTCGGGGGCGGAGCCGTTGTCGAAGGCGGTCGCCTCGAGGGCGCAGCGGGCCTCGTGGAAGGAGTGGCGGAGGCGGTCGGGCGGGGCCGGGCGGCTGGCGGCGGCGCGCACCGGTCCGCGCTCGCGGGCGAGCGCCTGGCGCGCCGTGGCAGCGACGTCGACCGGGTCGCGGTCGGCGCAGTCGATCACCGCGCAGAGCAGTTCGCGGCCGTTGACCGCGTGCGGAGCGACGACGGAGGAGCAGGCGTCGGCGGCAAGCGCCGCTTCCAGCGTCGCTGCCGCCTCACCCGGGTCGCTGAGTGAAAACACGAGCACCGCCGCCTCCTCGCCGATCCCGAAGGGCTCGAGCCGGCGCCGCAGCTCGGTCGGGTCCATGCGGCCGCCGAGCGCCGCCGCCAGCACGTCGCCGGCCAGCCGCCGCTCGGTCTCGCGGGCGACCCGGCGGCGCATCAGCTCCAGTGCCACCACCGCGACCGCCTGCTGCAGGATCAGCCGCTCGAAGTCGCCGAGCCCGCCGGAGTCGCGGACGATCACCACCCACGCTTGCGGCGGCCCGCCGCCGGGGGAGATGACGGGGTGCGCCAGCGCCCTCCCGGCGACGGTGGGATGGCTGGGGACAAAGGGGTGGCCGTCGCCGGCGTGGCTGAGCGCTTCCTTGCGGATCGCGGCGATCGCATCGGCGGAGAGCTGGCGGCGGAACCCGCGCCCGGCGAGGCGCTCGCCGCGGCCGTCGAGGATCGCCACGGTGCCGCCGACAGCCGAGGCCACGGTGGCGGCGATTTCCTCCAGCCCGCGCTCCTCCAGCACCAGGCGCTCGAGCCGTCGCTGCACCGCGACGCCCCGCTGCAGCACCTCGTACTGCTCGTTCACCAGTTTCGCGAAGGCCTTCTCGGTGATCGCGATGAACGGGACCGAGTAGGGCACCTCGAAGAGCGGGAAGCCGCGCTTCTCGGCCTCGTCGACCAGCGCCTTCGGCAGCGATTTATGAGTGAAGCCGGTCCCGAAGCCGAGCCCGGCGAGGTTGCGGTCGGCGAGGATGCCGACGAAGGCGCGCTGCTTGGCGGCGGTGTCGAGCGGGATGCCGGTGGTCAGCATCAGCTCGCCGCCCGACAGCCAGGGCGTCGGATCCTGCAGCTCGGAGATGTGGACCCAGCGGACCGGGGCCGCGGCAGCGTCGGAGCCGGCGGCCAGCTCGAGGTCGAGCTCGTCGAGCAGGCTCTGGACGGTGAGCACCGTCGTCCCCTAGATCGAGGTTCTCCGGCCGGGCGTCGGCCCGGTCGAGCGCGACCCCCCGACCATCCGATCCGAGGCCTCGGAGAGGACCGAGTGCAGGACGTCGTGGATCTCTTCGAACTGCTCGGTGTCGGCGATCAGCGGCGGCGACAGCTGCACGACCGGGTCGCCGCGGTCGTCGGCGCGGCAGATCAGCCCGCGCTTGTAGAGCTCGCCGGAGAGGAACCCGCGCAGCAGTTCCTCGGACTCCTCGTCGTTGAAGCTCTCTTTCGTCTCCTTGTCTTTGACCAGCTCGACCGCGTGGAAGTAGCCGGCGCCGCGCACGTCGCCGACGATCGGCAGGTCGTGCAGGGACTCGAGCATCTGGCGGAACTCGCCCTCCTTGCGCAGCACGTGGCCGCAGAGGTCCTCGCGCTCGAAGACGTCGAGGTTGGCCATCGCGATCGCGGCGGCGATCGGGTGGCCGGCGAAGGTGAAGCCGTGGGCGAAGGAGGCGTTCCCCTGCATGAACGGCTCGGCGATCTTGTCGGAGGCGATCACGCCGCCCATCGGCGCGTAGGCCGAGGTCAGCGCCTTGGCGACGGTGATCATGTCCGGCACGTAGCCGAAGCGTTCGCAGCCGAAGTAGTGGCCGAGGCGACCGAAGGCGCAGATCACCTCGTCGGAGATCATCAGCACGTCGTACTGGTCGCAGATCTCGCGCACCCGCTGGAAGTAGCCGTCGGGCGGGACGAAACAGCCGCCGGCGTTCTGAACCGGCTCGAGGATCACCGCGGCGACGGTGTCCGGGCCCTCGAAGACGATCCGCTCCTCGATCGCGTCGGCCGCCCAGAGCGGGTCGCGATCCTCGGGCCAGCGGTAGATGTTGGTGTTGGGGACGTGGCAGCCGCCCGGCGTCAGCGGCTCGAACTGGGCGCGCAGGTCGGTGATACCGGTCGCCGACAGCGCCCCCAGCGAGGTGCCGTGGTAGGCGACCTCGCGGGCGATCACCTTGTGCTTCTGGCCTTTGCCGTGGATCCGGTGGTAGTTGCGGGAGAGCTTCAGGGCCGACTCGACCGCCTCCGAGCCGCCGGAGGTGAAGAAGACGCGGTTGAGGTCGCCCGGGGTCATCGACGCGATCCGCGCCGCCAGTTCGATCGCCTTCGGGTGGGCGTAGCTCCAGAGCGTGTAGAAGTCGAGCTCCTCGATCTGCCGCGCGGCGGCCTCGCCGTACTCGGTGCGGCCGTGGCCGGCGTTGCAGCAGAAGAGGCCGGAGAGGCCGTCGAGGTAGCGGTTGCCGTGCTCGTCGTAGACGTAGCAGCCCTCGGCCCTGGTGATGATCGGGATCTCGTGGTCGGGGCCGTAGGCGCCCATCCGCGAGAAGTGCATCCAGAGGTGCTGGCGGGCCAACTGCTGAAGATCGGTTCCTGCTGGCGCTTGCGACGCGGTGGCCATCTCGCCCTCCTCCTCGGTTACGACGTTATGGACAAAGCTAGACCCCGTCCCCAACAATCGCAAGTGGTCTTTGGGTCAAGGACTGACGATCGACTTGTACACAGAGTACAAGCAGCTCCTGTGCTTTTAGGACATTCGCCCCTTGCGCCGCCCTCCACCGGGGCTTACGGTCGCTGGTAGATACCCGTAGGGATGGGTAGAAGCTCTGCACTACAGGAGGGCCGTTAGACCAACGATGGATGCCCACGGAGAGACCCCGAGCGTCGAGCTGCGAGGCGTTACCAAGCGCTTCGACCAGCTGGCTGCGGTCGACGACCTCAATCTGGAGCTGGCGCAGGGAGAGTTCTTCACCCTGCTCGGCCCGAGCGGCTGCGGCAAGACGACGACGCTGCGGATGATCGCCGGCTTCGAGCGGCCGACCAGCGGCGAAGTCCGGATCGACGGCGAAGACGTCGCCCAGCTGCCGCCGCACAAGCGGCCGACCAACACCGTCTTCCAGAGCTACGCGCTCTTCCCCCATCTCAGCGTCAGCGACAACGTCGCCTTCGGGCTGAAGCGCAAGAAGGTCGACAAGGGCGAGATCAAGCAGCGGGTCGCGGCCGAGCTCGAGCGGGTCGGCCTGGCGGCCGAGGGCAACCGGCGCCCGGCGCAGCTCTCGGGAGGGATGCAGCAGCGGGTCGCCCTCGCCCGCGCCCTCGTCAACCTGCCGAAAGTCCTCCTCCTCGACGAGCCGCTCGGGGCGCTCGACCTGAAACTGCGCAAGGAACTGCAGGTCGAGCTGAAGCGGATCCAGCGCGACGTCGGCATCACCTTCGTCTACGTCACCCATGACCAGGAGGAGGCGCTGACGATGAGTGACCGGATCGCGGTGATGAACCGCGGCAAGGTCGAGCAGGTGGCGGCGCCCGAGGAGGTCTACGCCCGCCCGGCGAGCACTTTCGTCGCAGGCTTCATCGGCGTCTCCAACCTGATGCCGGCGACGGTGACCGGCAGCCACGAGGTGAAGCTCGACCAGGGGCAGACGATCGCCACCGACACCGAAGGCTTTTCGCCCGGCGACCGCTGCCACGCGGTGGTGCGGCCGGAGAAGCTGCAGGTCGAGCTCGGCGAAAACGGCGATGGCGGAGGCGACCGGCCGCGGGTCGAGGGCGTCGTCGCCAGCTCGCTCTACCTCGGGACCGCGACCCAGATCGCCGTCGACCTCGGCGAGGGCACGCGGATGACCGTCCTGGTCCCCAACGCCGACGAGTCCGAGCGCCAGCGCCTGCCAGGCGGCGGCGCCCGGGTCGGCTTGAGCTGGGAGCCCGAGCACATGCACCTTGTCCGCGAGTCGCCCGACGGAAGCACGCCGGCGGCCCGGAGCAGCAACGACGGCGACAGCGCCGCCGACCAGTCGCAACTGGAAACCACCCACGGAGGTTGATGGCAGATGGTCAGTCAGAAGGACCCACGGAGGATCACCGCCCTGTTGGCGGTCCTGGTTGCGGCGGTGGTGCTGGCCTTCGGGCTCGCTGCCTGCGGCGGCGGCAGTGACATCAACGGCGGCGACACCGAATCCGAGGAAGTGAAAATCGAAAAGAAAGCCTCGGGCGACGTCACGATCTCCAACTGGCCGCTCTACATCGACAAGCAGACGGTGCCCGACTTCGAAAAGGAAACGGGCGTCAGCGTCAAGTACATCGAGGACGTCAACGCCAACGAAGAGTTCTTCGCGAAGATGGACCCGCTCCTCAAACAGGGGGAATCCGGCGGCCGCAGCCTCTTCGTCGTCACCGACTGGATGGCGAACAAAATGCACGAACTCGGCTACCTGCAGAACTTCGACAAGTCGGCGCTGCCGAACTTCGAAAAGAACCTGGTCTCCAACCTGCGGGAACCGTCATACGACCCGAAGCGGGAATTCAGCGCCCCCTGGCAGAGCGGGATGACCGGGATCATCGTCCGCAAGGACCTGGCGCCCGACGTGAAATCGATCTGCGACCTCTTCGACCCCAAGTACAAGGGCAAGGTCGAGATGCTGAACGAACTCCGCGACACCGTGCCCCTGGTGATGAAGTGCCTCGGCATCGATCCCGAAGGAGCCAGCGAAGAGGACTGGATCAAAGCGATCGACAAAATCAAGGAAGCCTCGGAATCCGGTCAGATCCGCCGCTTCACCGGCAACGACTACGGCGGCGACTTGACCAGCGGCGACGCGGTCGCGGTGATCGGCTGGTCGGGAGACGCGGTCCAGCTGCAGGCCGACAACCCGAACATCGAATGGCGGATGCCGACCGAGGGCTGCATCCTCTGGTCGGACAACATGGTGATCCCGATCGGGGCACCGAACCCGACCGCCGCCGAGGCGTTCATCGACTACGTCTACGAGCCGAAAAACCAGGCGCAGATCGAGGCCTACGTGAACTACGTCAGCCCGGTTGAAAACGTGAAACCGATTCTGCTCAAGGAAGAACCGGAAATCGCGAAGAACCAGCTGATCTTCCCGAGCAAGTCGTTCACGAAGAACTGCACGATCCAGCCGTCGCCGACCGGTGAAGAAGAACAGAACCTGAACCGCGAATTCAACGCGGTGCTCAACGGCTGAGCCGATGAGGCGCCGGGTCGCTCCCTACTTTCTGCTCGGGCCGGGAGCGGCCTGGCTGCTTCTGTTCTTCGTCGTACCTCTCTACTACCTGGCGGAACTGTCGCTCAACTCCGGCGTCTTCGGCTCCTATGAATTCAGCTGGCACTGGGAGAACTACAACGACGCGCTGTCGCTGTACGACACCCAGTTCGTGCGCTCGTTCGTCTACGCCGGGCTGGCGACGCTGTTCGCGCTGTTGCTGGCCTACCCGCTCGCCTACACGATCGCCTTCAAGGCGGGGCGCTGGCGCAACGTGCTGCTGTTCGCCGTCGTCGCCCCGTTCTTCACCACCTACCTGATTCGGACCCTGGCCTGGAAAACGATCCTTTCCGACCAGAGCCCGGTAGTCAGCGTTCTCGATGCGATCGGACTGGCGCCCGAAGGGCACGTGCTGGCGACCAGCGGCGCGGTGATCGCCGGCCTCACCTACAACTTCCTCCCCTTCATGGTGCTGCCGATCTACGCCAGCCTCGAGCGGATCGACGTCCGCCTGATCGAGGCGGGCAAGGACCTCTACGCCTCCGCCTCGCAGACCTTCTTCCGGGTGACCTTGCCGCTCTCAGCTCCGGGCGTCGTTGCCGGAACGCTGCTCACCTTCATCCCCGCTTCGGGCGACTACATCAACGCGCAGTTCCTCGGCAGCGCCAGCAACCAGATGATCGGCAACGTGATCCAGTCGCTCTACCTCAAACAGTCCGACTATCCCGCCGCCGCGGCGCTCTCGTTCGTCCTGATGGCGGCGATCCTGATCCTCGTCCTGATCTACATCCGCTTCGCCGGCTCGGAGGCGCTGATGGGCGAGGAGGCGGTCTGATGAACGGGAACGGCGGAGGAGCGTGGCGCTGGCTGCGCGAGCACGCGGTCCAGATCGTCGGCGTCCTCGTCGTCCTCTACATGCTGATCCCGATCGCCGTCATCTTCGCCTTCTCCTTCAACGATCCGGCCGGCCGCTACAACTTCACCTGGGTCGGCTTCACCCTCGACCACTGGAGCAACGCCTTCGGGATCCCGGAGCTGAACGAAGCGCTGCTGACCAGCCTCAAACTGGCGGTGCTGGCGACGGTGATCTCGACCGCGATCGGGACCCTGATGGCGATGGCGCTGGTCCGCTACGAGTTCTTCGGCCGCCGCGCCGCCAACTTCCTGATCGTGATCCCGATGGCCACCCCCGAGGTCGTCATGGGCTCGGCGCTGCTCTCCTTCTTCCTCCTCCTCGGCACCTTCTCCCTCGGCTTCGAAACGCTGCTGATCGCCCACGTCATGTTCTGCATCAGCTTCGTCGTCGTCGTCGTCCGCTCCCGCCTGATCGGCTTCGACCGCAACCTCGAGGAGGCGGCCAAGGACCTCGGCGCCAGCCCCTTCCAAACCTTCCGCCTCATCACCCTGCCGCTGATCATGCCCGGCATCTTCGGCGCCGCAATGCTCGCCTTCGCCCTCTCCATAGACGACTTCGTGATCTCCAACTTCAACTCCGGCACCACCGTCACCTTCCCCCTCTACATCTTCGGCGCCGCCCAGCGCGGCATCCCCGTAGAGGTCAACGTCATCGCGATGATCCTCTTCTTCTTCACCTGCGCAGCGATGGGCTTCGCGACCTGGCAGCAGCGACGAGCGGAAAAGCTGACCAGCGTGCGGCCGGAACAAGAGGTCGGGGTCGGTGTCCCGGCAGGCGCGCCGGCGGCGACCTAATCCCGGGGGACGTATCCGGCTCTGCGAAGGTCGGCGAGCGTCACCATCAACGTCCGTGGCGCAGTCCCGAGAGGTCGGAACCCGAAGCGTTCGTAGAACGCCGTCGCCCCCTCATCGATGGCGTGCACCACTACAGCCCGCACTGCAACCTCCTGGGCCGCTCGGCAAATCCGCTCCAGGGCGTCGTGGAGGAGCTTCGCGCCGAGGCCTTCTCGCTGTCGGCGAGCGTCGACGGCAAAGCGGGCGAGGATCGCCACCGGAATCGGGAAGTGGCGCGGTAGACCCTTGCGCACGCTCACACTGGCTTCCCCATGCTCCACCTCGCCGGCGACAAGCGTGTAGTAGCCGACCACCGCGCCATCGTCCTCTGCAACGACGAAGGTCCGGGTCGAGTCGCGACGCTCAGCTTGGCCGGCTGAGCGCTTGAGCCATCGGTCGAGCGCCTCCTGGCCGCAGCCAAATCCGGCCACGTCGTGACGCCCCGAATCGAAGGGCTGGGTAAAGGAGCGCCCTTTGCTCACGCCCGGCGGCGGAGATCTTCCAGCCCCGCCACCGCCGCCTCATCGGGCCGTGCGAGCGCGTCGAGGAAGCGCTCGGCCTCCTGATCGGAGAGGCCCACCCGGCGCTGATCGGCAAGCACCTCATGGGCCCGAGACTGTGCCGCCCGGCGGAAGAAGTCGCTCAGGCTCTCTCCCAAGGCGGAAGCGGCAGCGGCGTCGAGTTCCCGCTCCTCGTCGCTGAGTCTCACCTCGATCCGGCGGGTCTTAGAGCTGGTAGTCGGTTCCATGCCGGACATTGTACGGGATGACCTCAGCGGCCGATGTGGAAGCCGATCAGCTCCGGGACCTTCGCTACGGCTGAGGCGACCTGGCCGGGTTGCTGACCCGTCATCTCTGCTTCCTCTTTTTTCTCTATCGCGAAGCGGATTGATTCGCCGCCGATCCAGTGGAATGGCTCAGGGGGGACGCGGGGGGTCTTGGGGTCGATAAAGGCTAGGTGCGTGTGCTCATCTGACCGGTCGAGGGCCAAGGAGGCGAGGGTGCGGCCGACCATGTTGCTGGGGCCGACGCCGTTGCCGGTGTAGCCGGCGGCCACGAATGCTCGGCCTTGGCCGAGGGTGGTGACGGCTGGGAGGTGGGTCGGGGAGGCGTCGATCGGGCCGCCCCAGGCGTGGGTGATCTGGCGGCCGCGTAGCTGGGGGAAGTAGTCGTGGAGGTGGTCGGCGGCACTGGCGATGACGGCGGCGTCCAGCTCGGCGCGGCCTGTGGTTCTTGCTCCCATCGCGATCCGGCCACCGCCCCAGCCGAAGGCGATGCGGCCGTCTTTGGTGGTGCGGAAGTAGTGGAGGAGGGAGCGGGAGTCGGTGATGCACTCGCCGCCGGTCCAGCCGAGTTCCTCTAGGACGTCGGGGACCGGCTCGGTGAGGACGATGTGGGATGACGCCACGGTGAGGCGGCCGCGCAGAGGGCCGCGGCGGCCCTTGGCGGCGCTGCCGATCGCGAGGACGCCGCGGGCGGCGCGGACCGCGCCGCTGTCGGTGCGGGCTTCGACGCCGTCGCTCGCTTCCTGGAACGTGCGCACCGAGGTGGACTCGTAGATCTCGACACCGGCGGCCAGCAGTTGCTCGCGCAGGCCGAGCGCCAGGCGCGCCGGCTGCACCGTCGCCGAGGTCGGGGACTCGGCGCCGGCGCGGAAGGCCGGTGAGCTGCACCGTTCGGCGACCTCGTCGCGGCTCAGTGGCCGCAGCATCTCCGGCACACCCATCTCCCGGCACGCCTCGACCGCATCGAGCCAGGTGCAGTCGTGCGCGGGCGCGGTCGAGACCTGGACGTAGCCGGCGGGGCGGAACCAGGCGTCGACCTCTTGCTCGGCGCAGAAGCGCTCGATCCGCTCGACCGCCGCCTGCGCGGCGTGGGCAGTCGCCAGCGCTCCCTCCGCCCCCCAGCGGTCGCGCATCGAGGCGAGCGAGAACCACATCGCGTTGCAGAAGCCGCCGTTGCGCCCGCTCGGCCCGCGCCCGCAGACCTCCTCGGCCTCGAGCAGGACGACCCGCGCCTCCGGCTCCAGCTGCCGCGCGTACCAGGCGGTCCACATCCCGGTGTAGCCGCCGCCGACGACGAGGACGTCGGCCTCGCGGTCGCCGCTCAGGGGTGGGCGCGGCTCGGCCGTCCCCGCCTCCTCGATCCAATAGCCCAGGCGCGTGTGGCGCATCCACCGATTCTCCAGGACACACACGTTCGGCAGTGGACAAAGATCGCTCCCGAGATTGTCCAAGGCCCAGCACAAGGCGGACCAAGCCGACCCGTAGACTCGATTCGATGTCCGATCCCGGTCAGGACTCGACCCCGTACGTCGACGCCCTGCTGGCGTACGCCGAGCTCGAGACGGGGCGCTTCCAGGTCCCCGGCCACAAGGGGGGCCTCGGTGCCGACCCGGCGATGACCGAGCTGGTCGGCGAGGTCGGGCTGCGCAACGACATCCCCTCGGTCACCGAGGGCGTCGACGTCGGCCCCGAACCGACCCCGTTCCAGCAGGCGCAGAACTTGGCGGCCGAGGCGTGGGGCGCAGCGCGCTCCTGGTTCCTCACCAACGGCGCCTCGCAGGGCAACCACGCCGCCTGCATGGCGCTCGCCCACCTCGGCAACCGGGTCGTGATCCAGCGCAACGTCCACTCCTCGGTGATCGACGGGATGGTCTTGAGCGGGATGCGGCCGACCTTCGTCGCCCCTGAGCTCGACCCCGAGCTGGGGATCGCGCACGGGCTGACGCCCGATTCGCTGGCGGCGGCGCTCGACGAAACCCCAGGCGCGGTCGCGGCGATGGTCGTCTCTCCCACCTACTTCGGCGCCTGCGCCGACGTCGGCGCGCTGGCCGAAGTGGCGCACTCGCGCGGCGTGCCGCTGGTCGCCGACGAGGCCTGGGGCGCGCACCTGCACTTCAGCCCGGAGCTGCCGACCGACGCGCTCGCCTCCGGCGCCGACCTCGTCACCTCCTCGACCCACAAGATCGTCGGCGCCCTGACCCAGGCGGCGATGCTCCACCTCGGCAAGGGCGGACGCATCGACGCCGCGATCGTCGACCGCTGCGTCAGCCTGGTCGAGACGACCAGCCCCAGCGGCCTGCTCTCCGGCTCGCTCGACGCGCAGCGGCGGCAGATGGCCATGCACGGCGAGGAGCTGCTCGGCAAGGCGATCGAAGCGATCAGGAGGACGCGCGAGCGAATTCGCGAGATCCCCGGCCTCGACGTGCTCGACGAGCGCCTGGTCGGCCACCCCGGCGTCGCCGGCTGGGATCCGCTGCGACTGGGGATCGACGTCCGCGGCACCGGCTCAAGCGCCCAACGCCTCTGGAAAGCCGCCTTCCACACCGCCAACCTCGACCTCGAGCTCTACTCAGGCAACGTCGTCGTCGCGATCTTCGGTGTCGGCGAGGACCCGGACGAGGCAGGCGACCGCCTGGTCGAGGGGCTGCGGACCGCGGTCGCCGAGCTGGAGGAAACGCCCGGGGCGCCGGACGAGAAGCTGGCCCCGGCGCCGCCCTGGGGGGAGCTGGTGCTGACCCCGCGCGAAGCCTTCCTCGGCCCGCAGGAGGTGGTGCCCTTCGACGCCGCCGCCGGCCGCATCGCTGCGGAGGGGTTGGCTGCGTATCCGCCCGGGATCCCCAATGTCCTCCCCGGCGAGCGCCTCACCCCGGAGACGCTCGACTTCATCCGCGAAAGCATTGAGCATGGCGGGTATGTCCGCGGGGGATCGGATCGGGAGTTGAAGACCCTTCGGGTTACGCGGTAGAGGGTTGGGGTGGGGGTCGGCGGACAACAGCGGGG
>DASULV010000044.1:0-62912 GCA_036277955.1 Solirubrobacterales bacterium
ATCCGCTGCCGCTCGAGACGAGTGTGCCCGGGCTGTTCGCGGCCGGCGACGTCCGTGCAGGAGCTATGAACCGGGTCGCGTCGGCGGTCGGCGAGGGATCGATGGTCGTGCGGCTCATCCACACGCACCTCGTGGGTCGCGGGCACGTCGACCGCCCGCCGCTCTAGACGTCGACCAGCGCCTTGATGCCCGCCGGGCGCGGCCTACTGCCTCACTCGACAGCGGAACGCGAGAAGGAGCGACAACCATGGCGAAGGCGGTCGGCATCGACCTGGGCACGACCAACTCGGTCGTCGCCGCCACGATGGAGGGCGGCCAGGCCGACGTGATCCCCAACGCGGAGGGCGCCCGCACGACGCCGTCGGTGGTGGCCTTCACCGATGACGGGCAGCGGCTCGTCGGTCAGGTGGCCCGGCGACAGGCCATCCTCAACCCCGAGGCGACGATCTACTCGGCCAAGCGGTTCATCGGCCGCAAATGGGACGAAGTCCAGACCGAGATCGAGACCGTCCCCTACAAGGTCGTCAAAGGGCCCAGCGACGCGGTCCGCTTCGACGTGCGCGGAAAACAGCACGCGCCGGAGGAGATCTCGGCCGCGGTCCTGCGCAAGCTCGCCGACGACGCGGCCAAGTTCCTCGGCGAAAAAGTCACCGAGGCGGTGATCACGGTCCCCGCCTACTTCAACGACGCACAGCGCCAGGCGACCAAAGACGCCGGCAAAATCGCCGGCCTCGAGGTGCTGCGGATCATCAACGAGCCGACCGCGGCGGCGCTCGCCTACGGACTCGACAAGAAAGGCTCCGAGACGGTCCTCGTCTTCGACCTCGGCGGCGGCACCTTCGACGTCTCGCTGCTGGAAGTCGGCGACGGCGTGATCGAGGTGCGGGCGACCAGCGGCGACGGCCACCTCGGCGGCGACGACTTCGACAAACGGATCGTCGATTGGCTGAGCGAAGAATTCGAAAAGGACCAGGGGATCAACCTGGCGGCGGACCCGCAGGCGCTGCAGCGGCTGTACGAAGGCGCCGAGCGGGCCAAGGTCGAGCTCTCTTCGACCACCCAGACCCAGATCAACCTGCCGTTCATCACCGCCGACGCGTCCGGTCCGAAGCACCTCAACGTCACCCTCGCCCGGTCGAAGTTCGAGCAGCTGGTCGAAGACCTGATCGAGCGCACCCGTGGGCCGGTCGAACAGGCGCTGAAAGACGCCGGTCTCGACGCGGACGGCATCGACGAGGTGATCCTGGTCGGCGGCTCGACCCGGATCCCGATGGTCCAGGCCCTGGTGCGCAAACTGACCGGCGGCAAGGATCCGAACCAGACGGTCAACCCGGACGAGGTGGTGGCGATCGGCGCCGCCCTGCAGGCCGGGGTGCTGAAAGGCGAAGTCGAGGACGTCGTGCTGCTCGACGTCACCCCGCTCTCGCTCGGGCTGGAGACGATGGGCGGCGTGATGACGAAAGTCATCGAGCGCAACACGACGATCCCGGCCCGGCGGACCGAGGTCTTCTCGACCGCCGAGGACAACCAGACCGCGGTCGACGTCGTCGTCCTCCAGGGCGAGCGCGAGATGGCGCGCGACAACCGGCAGCTGGCCAAATTCCGGCTCGAAGGAATCCGGCCGGCGCCGCGCGGCGAGCCGCAGGTCGAGGTCACCTTCGACATCGACGCGAACGGCATCCTCAACGTCTCGGCGCGCGACAAAGACACCGGCGCCGAACAGCAGGTGACGATCACCGAAACGACCAACCTCGACAGCTCCGACATCGAGCGGATGATCAAGGAAGCCGAAGAACACGCGGCCGAAGACCGCCAGCGGCGCGAAGAGATCGACGCCCGCAACGAGCTCGACGCCTTCGCCCATCGGGTCGAACGGCAGCTCGAGGAAATCGGCGACCGGGTGCCGGTCAACCAGAAAGAACAGGCCGGGGCGCTGGTCCGCGACGCGCGGGCGGCGATCGAGGAGCAGGCCGGTCTCGACCGCGTGCGGCCGCTGGTCTCCGACCTGCAGCAGATGGTCCAGGCGCTGCAGAGCGCGGGTGCTACCGCTGAGCCCCAGGACGGCGGCAACGGCGGCGGCGAGGGCCGGCCGGCGGCCGAGGAGGAGGAAGTCGTCGATGCCGAGTTCACCCGTGAGTGAGGAGGAGCGACTCGACGACGAGCGTTACCTGCGCGCCCTCGCCGACCTCGAGAACTACCGCAAGCGCTCGGCGCAGGAAGTGGAGCGCCGGGTCAGCGAACAGGCCGAGCGACTGCTGCTCGACTGGATCGAGGCGGTCGACAGCGTCGACCGCGCGCTGGGGATGCAGCCCTCCGACGGGCTGCGCAGCGTCCTCGAGCAGATGGAGGCGATCCTCGCTCGGCAGGGCGTCGAACGGGTGGGCGCCGCGGGCGATCGCTTCGACCCCGAACTGCACGAGGCGATCTCGGTGCAGGAGAGCGACGAGGTGCCTGACCGCACCGTGCTCGACGTCGCCCGCTCGGGCTATCGCCGCGGCGAGCGGGTGCTGCGACCGGCGCAGGTGGTGGTTTCGCGGGACGGCGGCAGCTCAGAGCGGGAGCAGCCCAGCGGGGAAGGCGAGGACTGATTGGCGGTCGGCTTTCGTGACTACTTCGAGGTACTGGGCGTCCCGCGCGGCGCCGGCGACGAGGAGATCCGCAGCGCCTACCGCAAACTGGCGCGCGAATACCACCCGGACGTCAACAGGGACCCCGGCGCCGAGGATCGCTTCAAAGAGGTCTCGGAGGCCTACGAGGTCCTGCGCGATCCCGAGAAGCGAGAGAAATACGAACGCCTCGGGGCGAACTGGAAAGCCGGCGAGGACGTCAGCGGCGCCTCCGGGTTCGGCGGCGGCGACGGCCAGGGCTTCAGCGACGGCGCCGGCTTCAGCGATTTTTTCGAGAGCTTCTTCGGCGGCCGGCGTGGGGCCGCCCGGGGCTTCGAGGGCTTCTCGATGCGGGGCGGCGACCAGGAGGCGACGATCGAGGTCACGCTCGAGGAGGCGGCGCGTGGCGGCAAACAGAAAATCTCGCTCGCCGACGGCCGCGACTTCGAGGTGCGGATCCCGCCCGGCGTACGCGACGGTCAGAAAATCCGCCTCGCCGGCCAGGGCGGGGAAGGGGCGAGCGGCGGGCCCGCCGGGGACCTCTACCTGCGGGTGCGGATCAAACGCCATCCGCGCTTCCGGCGCGAAGACGACGACCTCGTGGTCGAGGTCCCGGTCGCGCCCTGGGAGGCGGCGCTCGGGGCCACGGTTCCCGTCCCCACCCTCGACGGCAGCGCCAAGGTCAAAGTCCCGGCCGGCTCCTCCAGCGGCCGCCGTCTGCGACTGAGGGGCGAGGGGATGCCGGGCCCGGGGGGGCGCAAAGGGGATCTCTACGCCAGCGTCAAAGTCGTCGTTCCGAAGCGCCTCGAGAAACGCGAACGCGAGCTGTTCGAGGAGCTGGCCGCGGTCTCCCGGTTCGACCCGAGGCAGGGGCGCTGATGTCGCCCGGCACGGCGCTCGTCCTCGTCGACGCCCGGGCACTGGCCCGTCGCTCCGGCCTGCACCCCGAGCTGGTGCGGCGGCTGATCGCGCTCGACGCCGTCGACCCTCTCGACTGGGATGCCGCGGCACGCCTGGCGCGGCTGATGCGGCTGCGCCACGACCTCGGCCTCAACGTCGCCGGCGCGGCGCTCGCCTGCGACCTGCTGGAGCGGATCGAGGAGCTGGAAGCGCGGCGGCGCTAGCCGCCGCGCGCGATCCCATGGCAACCGTGAAGCTGGGCCTGGTCGTCTCGCCGGCAATCGACCAGGTGGCGGCCGACGAGCTGGCGGCGGATCTCGGCGCCGCACTGGCCGAGCGCTACCCCGAGGTCGAGTGGAAGCCCGAGGTCCTCACCGACCCGTTGGCCGAGCCCCCGGTGCACCTGACCGAGCTCGTCTCCGCAGCCCGTAACCTGCTGCTCGGCGCCGACTGGGACCTGGCGGTGGCAATCACCGAGCTGCCTCTGCGGCTCGCTCACCGGACGCTGCTCAGCCATGCCAGCCGCACTCA
The DNA here is from genome assembly GCA_036277955.1 of Solirubrobacterales bacterium. GTDB lineage: Bacteria > Actinomycetota > Thermoleophilia > Solirubrobacterales > 70-9 > VAYN01. The sequence goes on from DASULV010000044.1 coordinate 4,038, forward strand.
CGGTGTCGCCCTGGTCTCGCTGCCGGCACTCGGCGTGCTGAGGCGTCGCCGACGCCTCTACGACGCCGCCGCCGACGCGGTCGGGACCTTGGTCGGCGACCCGGAGGATGGCCGCGCCGCGCGCTCGGCCGGCGCGGGGCTCGGGGTCCAGCGCCGCCTCGCCGAGCTGGCAGGGGACGTCGACGACGACGACGGAGGCGTGGCCTACGTCGCCCGGGTGATCGGCGGCAACCTGCGGCTGCTGGTCGGGATGGTCGGCGCAAATCACCCCTGGCGGCTGGTCGGGCGGCTTTGGCGGGTGATGCTGGCGGCGGTCGCGGCGGTCGCCTTCGTGATGATCCAGATCGAAGTCTGGAAGATCGCCGGAACCCTCGGCCCGCTGCGACTTACGATCGCCGGCCTCGTCTCGATCGCCGCCGCCTCGATGACGCTGATCGCCGGCCACCGCCTCTGGGAGCGGGCACCCGCCCCGCGCGTGCGCGAGCAGGTGACGTTGTTCAACCTGGCAACCACCGCAACGGTCGTGTTCGGGGTCACCGCGCTTTACCTCTCCGTCTTCCTCGTCAGCCTGCTCGGCGCCGTGCTGCTGATCGAGTCATCGCTCTTCTCGGAAGCGTTGGGGCGCGACACGAACACCTGGGACTACGTGCGTCTCGCCTGGCTCTCGAGCGCGCTGGGGACGATCGGCGGCGCCCTGGGGGCGACCTTGGAGACCGACGAGGCGGTCAGGGAGGCTGCGTACGCGCACCGACCGACTAATGCCCGCGGGCGATAGCCGCTCGCAGGCCCTCCCGCTGTCGCGACAGCGGCGGAAGACCCTGGGAGCCCGGAGCGTCCGCTTCTCAGCCGCTGCGGCGTCCGTAGAGCCGGTCCTTGGCGGCCAGCAGGACCCGGTCGGCGGCGGCGAAGAGGGTGTCGGGGTCGCGGTTGGTGCTGGCGGCGATGCCGTAGGAGGCGCCGATCGTGCCGTCGCCGAGCTGGGCCGAGCGGATCTGGTCGGCGACTCGTTCGGCCGCGGTGCGGGCGTGGATGGCTTCGGTTTCCGGCATCAGGATCGTGAACTCGTCGCCGCCGATGCGGAAGCAGTCGTCGGCGGCGCGGGATTCGTCGAGGATGCGGGCGACGCTGCGGAGGACCTCGTCGCCGGCGGGGTGGCCGAGGCGGTCGTTGACGCCCTTGAAGCCGTCGAGGTCGAGGAGGACGAGGGCGACCGCATAGCCGGAGCGCGCGGCGCGGGCGAGCTCGGTGGGGAGGCGCTCCTCGAAGGCGCGGCGGTTGGGGAGGCCGGTGAGCGCGTCGCGGCGGCTGTGGAGAGTCTCGGCCTCGTAGAGGTTGGCGTGGGAGAGGTGGGCCGCGATCAGCTCGCTGAGGAGTTCGAGCGTCTCGACGTCGTCGTCGTCGAAGTGGTTGACCTGCGGCGCGTAGACCTTGAGCACGCCGACCGTCTCGTCCCTGTGGGACAGCGGAACGCAGATCATCGAGCAGGCGTTGACCCGGCGGCAGGCCTCGCCGTCCACCCGCTCGTCGTTGCCGGTGTCGTCGCTGCGCAGCACCCGGCCTTCGATCACGCTGCGCCCAGAGAGGCTCGCTTCCTTCTGTAGCCGCATGCCCAGATACGGGGTGGCCTCGCCGGTGGTCACCGCGTAGACCATCTCCTCGCCTTCGGCCAGCTCGATCAGCCCGGCGCTGGCGCGCGTCAGCTCTTGGGCGCGTTCGGCGATCAGCTGCATGATCGCCTCCGGGTCGAGATCGCCGGCGACGACTTCGGTCTGGGTGCGGATGATCGCCCGCAGCTGCTCGCTTGAGCGATGGGTGTTCATGGACCTGCTTATCGGCGCATGAGCTACGGCGATTTAGGCGCAGTGGCCACGACCTTACCCTCAAGCTGAGGTCGAGCTAGGCGGCGAGCGGTTGGCGCAGCTCCTCTTCGGAATCCGCGTCGACCTCGTCGCCGCCGCTCTCGGCTCCGCTGTCCTCGCCCGGGAGACGGTAGAAGTGCTCGGTCGCACCTCGGACCTGGCGCTCCCGCACCAGCTCGATCAGTCCCGATTTCGCCAGCTCGGTGACGTGGTAGTTCGTGTTGCTGAGGGGGATCTGCAGCTCCCGGCTGAGGTCGCTCGGAGAGAGGACCCGGCCGCCGTCGATGCCGAGAATTTCGAGGATCGAGACCCGGAGCGGATGAGCCGTCGCTCGCGCCAGCCGCTCCCAGTTGACAGGGATCGAGCGACTTCCTGGTCGCCCGTTATTTGCTGCATTTGCATGGATTTGAGGGGTTTTGTAATGACCGTTGGGGGATTGTTCGTCGTGGGTTGGCATAGGGGCATATTACCCAAAATTGTTGATTCAACTCATTACTTTCGGGTAGAACATCCGCCGAATACCTATAACGGGAGCTTTTTGGGAGGAAAAATTGATCTGGTTTTCTGGCAACGCAAGCGGATTAGACGCAGCACGACCTGGGTACGGACCCGGCGAGGTGAGAACTCTGGTAGGGAAGATCGGCTTGCTGGCGCTCGTGATCGGGGCGCTGTTCGCCGTGCCCGCCTCGGCGGCGGAAAACCCGTTCGTGCCGCAGGACAACGCCAACCCCACCGCGAACGATGGCTGGCAGGCGGGAACCTGCAAAACCGACGCTCCCACTAAATGCAGCGTCGACACGCCGGCCCAGTTCTATGAAACCGCCGCCGGCCATCCGCCCGTCGGCTTCACCCAGTTCATCATCAAGCACACGACGGAACTGGGGGGCCACGAAAATCCCGACGTCAATCTGAAAGACCTGCGGGTCGACCTGCCGGTCGGCCTCAGCGTCAATCCGGGGGCGGTGCCTCGGTGCTCCGCGGAACACCCCAAAGAATGTGGGACCGCATCGCCGCTGAGCCTGGTGGGGGAAAGCCAGGTCACGGTCTCTCCGGAAGCGCCGCTGACCCCGACGATCCCGATCACCGCTCCCGTCTACAACCTGACCCCGAAACCGGGCCAGCCCGCCCGCTTCGGCTTTACGGTAGAAGCCATTCCCGGCTTCCCGCTGATCCCGCCCAGCGACATTTATCTCGAAGCCGACGTCGCCTGGGAGTCGGACTTCCATGAGGGATTCACGATCGCGGTGCCCAAGAACACGGGGGTCGAGCTGCTCAAAAACCGCCTCGTCTTCAATGGCAGGGCCCACGCACCGGGGGGCCAGGGGTTCTTCCTCACCACCCCGAGCACCTGCTGGAACCCGAACACCGATCCCGCCCACGAACACACCTACTCGACCTACGCCCGCGGCGATTCGGTGGAGAACCCCGACCCGAACTTCCCCAACGGCTCGCCGTACGTCGAGTCGCCGATCCCCCCCAAAACCTTCCCCAAGGACTGCGACTCGATCCCGTTCGAGCCGACGATCGACGTCGCCGGCGGGACCAACGCGGTGGATTCGCCGGCTGCGGTCACCACCGAAGTCAAGGTGCCGATCGAAGAAGGCAAACCCGAAGGGCAGGAAACCTCCACGGTCCGGACCGCGAAGGTGACGCTGCCGCAGGGCATGGGCCTCAACCCCTCCGCGGCCAACGGCCTCGCCGCCTGTACGCCGGAGCAATTCGGCAAGGGGACCCGCAATCCGGTCGCCTGCCCCGCCAACTCCAGGATCGGAACGGCGACCGTGGTCAGCGAGGCTCTTCCCGACCAGCCGCTCACCGGCGCCGTCTACGTCGGGCCGCAGGAAAGCCGCGATCCCGAATCGGGCAAGGAGTTCCAGATCTACGTCCACGCGGTCGCCGAGCGCTACGGCGTCGACGCGCGGCTGGTCGGCAACGTCTTCGCCAACGCGAAAACCGGTCAGCTGACCGCTTACTTCGACGATCCGCCGAAGAACGTCACCCGCGGCGGCAATGCCGACAACATCCCGCACGGCCTGCCCCAGGTCCCGTTCACCAACTTCAAGATCAGCATCGACGGGGGGCAGAAGTCGGCCTTGAGCAGCCCGCCGATCTGCGGCCCGCACAAGACCACCACCGACATCACGCCCTGGTCGGCGGAATTCGGCGGCAAATCCGCGAGCCCCTCGAGCGAGTTCAGCCTCGCCAAACTGCCGGGCGGCGGCGAGTGCCCGAAAACGATGGCCGAGCGCCCGTTCGCACCCGGCTTCAGCGCCCAGCCGAAAAGCGATCAGGCGAAAGCCTTCACTCCGTTCCAGGCTCACCTCACCCGCCCGGCCGGGCAGCAGGAGCTGAAAGGCCTCGACATCACCCTGCCGCCGGGCGCCACCGCGAAGCTGGCGGGCGTCTCCTACTGTCCGCCGGCCGCGATCAACGGCGCCGGCGCCCGCTCCGGCGGCGAGGAGAAGGGCAACCCGAGCTGTCCTGACGACAGCAAGATCGGCGTCGCCGCGGTCGAAGCCGGGACCGGCGACTCGCCGTTGAAGATCGAGGGCACCGCTTACCTCGCCGGGCCCTCGGAAGGCGCGCCGCTCTCCGTCGTCGTCATCACCCCGGCGATCGCCGGGCCGTTCGACCTCGGCAACGTCGTCGTCCGCGTTCCGCTCTTCGTCGATCCCGAAACGGCGCAGGTCCGCACCAAGACCGATGCCCTGCCCGACGTCTACGGCGGCACCAAGCTCGACATCCGCTCGATCTTCCTCAACCTCAACCGCAAAGAATTCACCCTCAACGGCACCAACTGCGACAAAGCGGCGACCGCCGGGGTGATCAAGGGCGGCGGCGCGGACCCGACGAACCCGGCCGCCTACTCGAGCTTCGCCGTCAGCGACGCGTTCCAGGCAAAGGACTGCGACAAGCTCGCCTTCAAACCGAAACTGAAGATCCGCCTGTTCGGCAAAACCCGCCGCGCCAAGCACCCGAAACTGCGGGCGATCCTCACCGCGCGCGGTGACGACGCCAACATCGCCCGTGCCTCGGTGGCGTTGCCGCACGCGCTCTTCCTCGACCAGGCAAGCCTCGGGAGCGTCTGCACCCGGGTCCAGTTCGCGGCCAACCAGTGCCCGAAGAAATCGGTCTACGGCCGCGCCCGGGCCTTCACGCCGCTCCTGGGCAAGCCGCTCGAAGGGCCGGTCTACCTGCGCTCCTCCAACAACACGCTGCCGGACATGGTCGCCCACCTGCAGGGCCAGGTCGACATTGATCTCGTCGGCCGGATCGACAGCTTCAAGGGAGGCATTCGCACCACCTTCGACCGGGTGCCCGACGTGCCGGTGACCAAGTTCGTGATGACCCTGCCGGGAGGCAAGAAGGGCCTGCTCGTCAACTCGCGCAGCCTCTGCGCCAAGCCGGTCAAAGCGATCATCAGGATCAAAGGCCAGAACGGCAAGAAAGCCAACAGCAAGCCGAAGCTGCGCACCCCCTGCAAGAAAAAGAAGCACAAGAAGCACGGGAAGCACCACAAGAAGTAGCCGCGACTCCGCGGAAAGTGACACCAAAAAGTGTTACGACACCGAATGGTGACACGGTTTACACCGGTCACAATTCGGGCAATACTTTGATTCACCCGCGAAGCCCTGTATCTTCTTCCGCGGGAGAGTTTTAGGGGCGCTTACAGGGGGGCGTCCTCGTTAAGGGAAAACGAGGAGGAAAACTTGATGGCGAAGCGCTCGCTTGCGTTATTGCTGTTGTGTATCGGAGCTCTGCTCGCAATACCTGTGATGGCAGGAGCAGACACCGGGAATGTGATCGAACCGCAGCACGAACCGCCTACGGCTGAGGACGGCTGGCAGTCGGGGCCATGCTACGAAAACCAGCTGGGGGAAGTGCCGGAAACCTCTCCACCCAGCAAACCGACGGATCCCACTAAACCTTTCTGCTCGCCGGAAACCCCGGAGCTGTTCTATACGCAGGCGGGGGGACATCCACCGATCGCATTCGACCAGTACATCATCAGGCACAAAGAAGAAGTCTCACCCTTCGGCATCCTGATGCCGCTGGAAGAGGATCCTTCGGACACGCCCCCCTACAAAGACCGCGTACTCAAAACCGAGCGAGTCGATCTTCCCCCAGGGTTCACCGAGAACCCGCAGAGCAGTCCCCAATGCCCGCAGGATAAATTCAGAAACGAAGTCGCACCGGGCAAATTTGCTCCGGCCTGTGACCCCAGCACGATCGTCGGGCGCAACGAAACCTGGCTGGTCGTGAACACCGCGGGTGCCGTGCCGGCGCCATCGCCTCCGTTCCCGCCGGGAACCACTCTCCCCAAAGGGTTCGTCATCACGCCGGATCCCGCGAAAGGAACGAGAGTTCCCCTCTACAATCTCGAGCCGAATGAGGGCGAACCGGCTCGCCTTGGTTTCGTGATCGCAGGAACCAGGGTCATCGAACTGGAAGGTGGCGTCGCCTGGGAGAGCGACTTCCATGAGTACTTCACGATCAAACTCCCGGAACCCTCGGCTCCGTTCTCGAGCCTGAAAAGCCGTCTGGTCGCCTTCGGTCAATCAGGGGACGGGACCCACATCACCTTGCCGACGACCTGCTTCGACCAGAACCAGTGGCCGCACCTCTACTCGACCTGGTTCCGGGGCGAGTCATGGGGCGAACCGAATCCGACCTTCCCGGAAGGCTCGACCCCCTTTGAGGCGAAACTACCGAGCCCCACGGGCTGCGACAAAGTTCCGTTCGACCCGGGGATGAAAGTGGGCGCCGGAACGGACGAGGTCGATTCGCCCGCCGCGGCGACCGTCGAGACGACGCTGCCCTTCGACCCGGCCAAAGAAGGCGGGGAAGTTCGTAACGACGGCAAAGAAGGGATCTCGCAATCCCACGTGCGCAAAGCGGAAGTCACCCTGCCCCAAGGCATGGGCCTGAACCCGTCGGGCGCACAGGGGCTCGTGGCCTGCACGAACGATCAGTTCAAGAAGGGCCAGAGGGTCTGGGACAACGAATGTCCCGCCGCCTCGAACATCGGCACGGTCGAAGTCGACTCGCCGCCGTTGGCTGAGCCCCTCAAAGGCAACGTCTACGTCGGGACCCAGAACAGCCGCGACCCGGAATCGGGCGAACAGTTCCGGATCCTGCTCGAAGCGAAGAACGCTCACGAGGACATCAACGCCCGCCTGATCGGCAACGTGAAGGCGAACGCGAAAACGGGGCAGCTGAACGTGGTCCTCACCGACCGCCTCGTCAATCAGTTCGCCGGCGCCTTGCCGGAAGGGCTGCCGCAGGTTCCGTTCGAGTCGATCAAAGTCAGCCTCGACGGCTCGAAACAGGTTTTGACCAGCCCGCCGGTCTGCACGGCCGAGGGGACGAGTCACTTCGAACCCTGGGCGCGCCCCGGCGAAAACAAGCCGGTCAGCAGCTCGGTCACCCTGTCGAAAGACCCGACCGGGGGTGACTGTCCGAAAACGATGGCCGAGCGGAAGTTCGCGCCCGGCTACAAAGCCAACACCAACAGCACCAAAGCCGGCGCCTACAGCCCCTTCCACGTTCTGATCACGAAAAAGAACGGGGAACAGGAGCTGAAGGTGGTCGACGTCACCCTGCCGAAGGGGCTGACCGGCAAACTCGCCGGGATCCCCTACTGCTCGGAGGCGGCGATCGCGGCCGCGGCCGCGAACAGCGGTGCCGCCGAGGCGGCGAAAGCGAGCTGCTCGGGCGAAAGCCTGATCGGGACCGCGACCACCAACTCCGGCACCGGCGTTCCGCTCAGGCTGACCGGCAAGGTCTACCTCGCCGGCCCCTACAAGGGCGCGGCGCTGTCGCTGGTCACCGTGACCCCCGCGGTCGCGGGCCCGTTCGACCTCGGCACCGTGGTCGTCCGGGTGGCGCTCAACGTCGAACCGGAAACCGCCCAGATCCACGCGGTCTCCGACGTCATTCCCGACGTGTTCGGCGGCGTCAAGCTGGACCTGCGCTCGATCAATCTCGACATCGATCGCAGCAAGTTCATGCTCAATCCGACCAATTGCAAAGCACAGGCGACGACGGGACAGATCAAGGGCGGCGGAGCCGATCCGACCAACTCGTCGGCGTTCAGCTCCTACGGCGTCAACGACCCGTTCCAGGCGATCGGCTGCAAGGAACTCGGCTTCAAGCCGAAGCTGAAGGTGAAGCTGAACGGGCCGACCAAGCGGGCGAAGAACCCGCGCCTGACGGCGATCCTGACCGCGAAGAAGGGTCAGGCCAACGTCCTCAGGACGGCACTGACGATGCCGCACTCGCTGTTCCTCGACCAGGCCCACATCGGGACCGTGTGCACGAGGCCGCAACTGGCCGCCCACGCCTGCCCGAAGAAGTCGGTCTACGGACATGCGGAAGCGAAGTCGCCGCTGCTGGACAAGAAGTTGAAGGGCAAGGTGTTCCTCGTGTCCTCCAACCACGAATTGCCGGACCTGCTCGTCGACCTACGCGGCCAGGTGGAGATCTACCTCCGCGGCGTCATCAGCGGGAAACACGGAGGCCTGAAGACGGTCTTCAACAACGTCCCCGACGTTCCGGTGAGCAAGTTCACGCTGAAGATGAAGGGCGGGAAGAAGAGCCTGCTCGTCAACTCGACCAACACCTGCGCGAAGCCGCAGCGGGCGAAGTTGAACATCAAGGGGCAGAACGGCAAGAAGGTGAAGAACAACAAGTTCAGGCTGAACGTCGTTTCGTGCTCCAAGCACAAGAAGCACAAGAAGTAGTCATGTAGCCCAGTCGCGAGCACCGGCGCGGAGGTCCAATAGCCTCCGCGCCGGTGCGACCGATGCTCTCAGTCCTGATCGTCGCCTTCGAGTCCAGCGACGATCTGAGGAAGTCCCTTCCGGCCCTGCTGCGCGAGCTGGGGGAGGGCGACGAGCTGATCGTCGTCGACAACAAGCCCGGCGACGGCAGCATCGAGGTCGTCCGCGAGCTGGCGCCGGAGGCGCGGATCGTCAGTCCGGGACGCAATACGGGCTTTGCCGGTGGCGCGAACGCGGGAGCCGCGGCGGCCGGGGGGGACCTGCTCGTCCTCCTCAATCCCGACGCCGTGCCACAGGCCGGGTGGGGGGAGGCGATCCGCAGACCGTGGGTCGAGGAGCGAGGATGGGCGGCCTGGCAGGCGCTGGTCGCCGACGGAGCCGGAGAGCGGATCAACTCGGCCGGCAACCCGATCCACTTCACCGGGATCGTCTGGGCGGGCGGCCATGGGAGGCCATTGGAGGAGGCGCCGCCGCCCGGTGAGGTGCCCGCGGCCTCCGGTGCCTGTTACGCGGTGCGGATGGACGAGTGGCGCCGGGTCGGCGGCTTCCCGTCCGAGTTCTTCATGTACCACGAGGACGTCGACCTCTCGATGCGGCTGCGGATGGCGGGGGGGACCGTCGGGATCGAGCCCAGCGCCGTCGTCGCCCACGACTACGACTTCAGCGCCAGCGCTGACAAGTGGCGCTGGCTCGAGCGCAACCGCCTCGCCTTCCTCGTCCGGACCTACCCGGGCTCGCTGCTGGCGCTGTTGGCGCCGGCGCTGCTCGCCACCGAGCTGGCGCTGCTGCCGGTTGCCGCGGCGGGCGGCTGGGGATCTCAGAAGCTGCGCGCGAACCGCGAATTCCTCGCCTGGCTTCCGCGTCTCCTCCGCGAGCGCCGCACCCTCCAGCGCCGGCGCACCATCAGCGCCGCCGAGTTCGCCGCCGCGCTCACCCCCGACCTCGACTCCGACCTGATCTCGCCGCTCGTCCGTTCCTGGCCGGCACGCCTCCTCCTGCGCGGCTACTGGCGGCTGGTGCGGATGGTGCTCAGCTCGACTGGGTGATCGGGCGGATCAGGATCTCGTTGACGTCGACGCCCTCGGGCTGTTCCAGTGCGTAGACGACCGCGTTGGCGATGTCCTCGTCTTGTAGCGCCGATTTGCCCGGTCGGTTCTCGAAGAAGGGCGTGTCGACCATCCCCGGCTCGATCAAGGTCACCCTGATGCCGTGGTTGTCGTGCATCTGGCGCAGCTCCTGGCGCAGCGACTCGCCGATCGCCGTTGCCGCCCACTTGGTCGCCGAGTAGAGCGAGCCGGGCAGCGCCCGCCGCCCCGCCACCGAGCTGGTGATCAGGAAGTGTCCGTCGCCGCGCTCGAGCAGGTGGGGGAGGGTGGCGCGGATCGTCAGGGCGACGCCGTAGACGTTGGTCAGGACCATCGAGCGCCAGTGCTCGGGCGACTCCTCGAGGAAGCCGCGGGTGGCGCCGAAGCCGGCGTTGGCGAAGACCGCGTCGATGCGGCCGAAGCGGTCGAGCGCCGCCTGCGCCAGCGCCTGCACCTCGTCCCACTCGGTGACGTCGCAGCGCACCGCGACCGCCCGCTCCTCGCCGCCGAGCTCCTCGGCCAGCTCTTCGAGGTCCTCGAGCCGGCGTGCGGCGAGGATTAGCCGGTATTTCCCGGCGACCGCCCGCGCGGTGGCAGCGCCGATCCCGCTGCTGGCGCCGGTGATCAGGAGGACGCGGTCATCGGTCACGCAGCGATTGTCCCACGTCGCCAGCTTGCGATAATCCCAAGCGCCTGTGGATCCCCAGCGGAAGCGCAAGATTCGACTTGTCGTCGCGCTCAGCGTCGCCGTGCTGCTCGCGGTGGCCCTGATCTACACCTCGTTCTCGGCCTCGACCGAGGCGAAGGAGCCCTCCGAAATCGCCGGCGCCAGCCCCGGCAGCAGCTACGAGATGACCGGCAAGGTCGTCCCGCACTCGATCAAGCACGTCGGCAACGGCATCGCCTTTCGCGTCGTCGACCGCGACGGCAAGGGCGAGGCTCTGCCGGTGACCTACCAGGGCACCGTCCCGGACCCGTTCCGCGGCGGCCGCGAGATCGTCCTCACCGGCAGCCTCGAGAACGGCACTTTCGTCGGGGAACCGGAAACGCTGATCACCAAGTGCCCGTCGAAGTTCACGACCAAGTCTGATGGCTAGCCTCGGCGGCGCCCTGCTGGCGCTGGCCTTCCTCGCCGCGCTGGCCGCGGCAGCGCTGGCGCTCTGGGGCCGCAACGGCGACCACCACTGGGTCGAGCTCTCGCGCCGCACCGTCTACGTCTTCTGCGGCCTGCTCACCGCCTGCGTCGCGATCATCGAGCTGGCCTTCGCCGGCGACGACTTCGGCTTCAGGATCGTCCAGGAACACTCCTCGATCGAGACGCCGCCCTTCTACAAGCTGGCGGCGATGTGGTCGAGCCAGGAGGGTTCGCTGCTGCTGTGGGCCTGGGTGCTCTCGATCGCAGCCAGCCTCGCGCTCTGGTCGACCCGCAACAGCTTGCGCGAGATCGTCCCCTACGCGACCGCGGTGATGATGGGGATCGCCGCCTTCTTCACCGGCCTGATGCTGTTCGCGCCCGACGTCGACCCCTTCGCGACGGCGACCGCGGTGACGGCGAACGGGGCGAGCGTGACGCCGACCAACGGGGTCGGCCTCAACCCGCTGCTGCAGCACCCGAGCATGATGATCCACCCGCCGATGCTCTACTCGGGCTACGTCGCCTTCACGGTGCCGTTCGCCTTCGCGATCGGGGCGCTGGTCACCCGCCGCCTCGACGCCGAGTGGATCCGCTCCACCCGCCGCTTCGCCCTGATCGCCTGGACCTTCCTCGGCTTCGGCCTCCTGCTCGGCGCCCGCTGGTCCTACACCGAGCTCGGCTGGGGCGGCTACTGGGCCTGGGACCCGGTCGAGAACGCGGCGCTGATGCCGTGGCTGCTCGGGACCGCCTTCCTGCACTCGATCATGGTCCAGGAGAAGCGGGGGATGCTGAAAGTCTGGAACGCCTGCCTCGTCGTCGGCACCTTCGCGATGGCGCTGCTCGGCACCTTCCTCGTCCGCTCCGGGGTCCTGCAGTCGATCCACGCCTTCGGCGACAACACCGTCGGCCCCTACATCCTCGGCCTGATCGGGGTCGTCCTGATCGGCTCGACGCTGCTGATCGTCAGCCGCCTCGACGACCTCCGCTCGCCGAAGCGGATCGACTCGCTGGTCTCCCGCGAGGCGGTCTTCCTCGTCAACAACCTGCTGCTCGTCGGGCTGACGGCGGTGATCTTCTGGGGGACCTTCTTCCCGCTGATCTCCGAACTGTTCACCGGCGACAAGGCCTCGCTAGCCGCTCCGTGGTTCGACCGCTACACGACCCCGCTGGCGATCCTGCTGGTGCTCTTCACCGGGATCGGGCCGCTGCTCGCCTGGCGGCGGGTCAGCTGGGAGTCGGCGAGGCGGGTCTTCCGGGTGCCGCTGGCGGTGGCCGCGGTGACGCTGGTGGTGCTGGCCGGCTTCACCGACGCCGCCCACAAGCCCTGGGCGCTGGCGCTGTTCGTCTTCGCCGCCTTTGCGCTGGCGGGGTTGGCGCAGGAGTTCTGGACCGGCGCCGCGGCTCGTCGCAAGGCCTCCGGCGAGTCGACGCCCGCCGCGATGGTCGGCCTGGTCACCCGCAACCGCCGCCGCTACGGCGGCTACATCGTCCACGCCGGCATCGCCGTCCTGCTGATCGGGATCGCCGCCTCGTCGAGCTTCCAGACCAACCGCGACGTCAACCTGCGGCCGGGCGAAAGCACGACCGTCGACGGCCGCACGATCACCTACGTGAAGCCGACCGTCGCCGTCGACGAGGAGAAACTCAGCTTCGGCTCGCTGTTGAAGATCTCCGAAGGCGACAAGTTGGTCGGCTACCTGCGCCCGAGCCAGGCGTTCTTCCGCCCGACCGGGCAGGAAACGGGGATGATCTCGAGCTTCTTCGCCGGCGAGGCGACCAGCGAGGTGGGGCTCCGGGCCGGCGCCGGCGCCGACCTCTGGATCGCCGAGCGGCCGAACATCACCGCGATCCAGCGGCGGGTGCGCGACGCCGACAAGGGCTTCGCCGCCTGCGTCAAGGGCGGTCCCGGGACGCCGCCGCAGTGCAAAGCGCTCGGCGCCCTGATGCGCGGCTCGGTGGGGAACCCGGACCTGGAAGCGAAAGCGCTGGAACAGGTCACCAAACTGCAGGGGCTGGCGGCCGAGGACGTCGCCAGGACCTACCTCACCGACACCGCGCCGGCGACCTTCAAGGTGATCGTCAACCCGCTCGTCACCTGGATGTGGATCGGCGGGCTGAGCGCGCTGGCCGGGGCCCTGATCGCGATCTGGCCGACCCGGGGGCGACGCCGCGGCGCCCTCGTCCGCACCGAGGCTGACGCTCGCAAGGAAGCCAAGTACCGCGAGATCCGCGACGCCGAGCTCGACCACGCGGTCGGCAAGCTCTCCGACGAGGACTTCGCCGCGGTCGACGCCGAGCTGCGGCGGGAAGCGCTCGAGATCCTCGACCGCGAGAACGGAAACGGATCGCACCCCCGAGAGCCAGAAAAAGTCGGACAGGGCTAGACTTCTGCGACCGTGTTCACGTTCTTCAGCATCATCCAGGTGATCGTCGCCGTCGTGCTGATCTTCCTGATCCTGCTCCACTCGGGCAAAGACGCCGGCCTCTCCGGCGCCTTCGGGATCGGCGGGGGCGGCAGCTCGATCGGCGGCGGCTCGATGGTCGAGCGCAACCTGGACCGGGCGACGGTCTTCTTCGCCGTCATCTTCGTGCTGAACACGTTCCTGCTGCTGAAGATCTGATTCAGCTTCCAAGCGACCTGAGTCCGCAGTAGCGGACATTTCTGTGTGCCCTGTAGCTCCCCTTGACATATCCGATGTCTCTGTCAAAGTAAGCGACCACAAGGGGTCGTTTGACAAAGGAGAGGGCTGTGGAGGCGCACGCGGAGCACGTTCATCACCACCATCACCACGACGACGTCGAGGTCAATCCTGCGGCCTGGACGGATGGCAAGCGCTACGCCTGGCTGATGGGGATCATCGTTCCCCTCTCGCCGTTCCTCGCTTTCTTCTGGGTCACCGTCACCGGTTTCGGCGGGATGTGGTTCCTCGGCCCCGCCCTCGTCTTCGGCCTCTTCCCGCTGCTCGACATGTGGATCGGGCTCGACTCCTCGAACCCGCCCGACAGCGTCCTCAAGTTCCTCGAGCAGGACCGCTACTACCGCTGGTGCACCTACGTCTTCATCCCGATCCAGTACGCGGGGCTGGTCTTCGCCTGCTGGATGTGGTCGAGCGGGGACCTCACCGTGGTCGAATCGATCGGGCTGATGCTGACGATGGGCGTCGTCGGCGGGATCGCGATCAACACCGCGCACGAGCTCGGTCACAAGCGCGCCAACTCGGAGAAGTGGCTCAGCCGCATCGCCCTCGCCCAGACCGGTTACGGCCACTTCTTCATCGAGCACAACCGCGGCCACCACGTCAAAGTCGCCACCCCCGAGGATCCCGCCAGCTCGCGCCTGGGGGAGAGCTTCTGGGCCTTCCTGCCGCGCACGGTCGTCGGCAGCCTGCGCTCGGCCTGGGGAATCGAGGCCGCCCGTCTCGACCGCCTCGGCGCCCGCCACATCAGCCGCCACAACGACATCCTCACCGCCTGGGCGATGACGATCGGCCTCTTCGCCGTCCTGACGATCGCCTTCGGCCCGATCGTCCTGCCCTACCTGATCGCGCAGGCGGTGATCGGGTTCTCGCTGCTGGAGGTCGTCAACTACCTCGAGCACTACGGCCTGCTGCGGCAGAAGAAAGAGGACGGGCGCTACGAGCGCTGCCGCCCCGAGCACAGCTGGAACAGCAACAACGTCGCCTCCAACGTCCTCCTCTACCACCTGCAGCGTCACTCCGACCACCACGCCAACCCGACCCGGCGCTACCAGGCGCTGCGCCACATGGAAGAGGCGCCGCAGCTGCCGACCGGATACGCGGGGATGATCGTCCTCGCGTGGTTCCCGCCCTTGTGGCGACGGGTGATGGACCCGATCCTGCTCGACCACTACGAAGGCGACGTGACCCGCTGCAACATCCACCCGCGCAGGTTGGGCCGGGTGCTGGAGCGCTACGGGCGGGCCGCGTGAGCGCCTTCCGCTGCCCCGCCTGCGGCTACGTCTTCGACGAGGAGGCCGGCCACCCGCGGGAGGGATTTCCGCCCGGAACGCCCTGGTCGCAGGTGCCCGACGACTGGGCCTGCCCCGACTGCGGCGTCCGCGACAAGGTGGACTTCGAGCCGGTCTCAGGGGACGGCTGAGTCTCTAGCTGGCACGATACGGGGGTGGCCACTCAACGCACCCCCTACCAGGAGGCGGCGCGCGAGCTGCTGCGCAAGACCGTCTTCGACGCCGCCCGCGACCAGCTGAGCGGGCGCCCGTGGTCGGAGATCACGATGGCCGACATCGCCAGCGGCGCCGGCGTCAGCCGTCAGACCCTCTACAACGAGTTCGGCAACCGCAACGAGTTCGGCTTCGCCTTCGTCATCCATGAGGCGGAACGCTTCATGGACGACGTCGAAAAAGCGGTGCTGGAGCACCGCGACGACCCGCGGGCTGCAGTCCTCGCCGCCCTGGAGCACTTCCTCAGCGCCGCCGGCGGCGACCCGCTGATCCGGATCCTGCTCAGCGACGACGGCACGGGGGGGATGCTGCCGTTCGTCACCACCCAGGGGCTGCCGGTGGTGCAGTGGGCGACCAGCCGCCTCACCACGGTGATCGAAGAAGGGTGGCCCGAGGCGCCCACCGAGGACGTGCAGACTCTGGCCGAGACCCTGGTGCGGCTCGGGATCAGCTACGTGACGACCCCGGGCGGCTCGGCCGAGGACACCGCCCAGGCGGTGGCGGGCCTGATGGGGCCGTTCATCGACAAAGCGCTGGGCACCTCGGTCGAGTGAACCCGCCGCCGCCGGGTGACGGCAGCGGCGGGTCAGGCGAATCAGCCGAATTCGACGACCGTCACCCGGAGTGAAGCGGTGGTAGCAGGACTGCAGTTGTTGTTGCCGAAGGCGAGGGCGGAGATGCTCTGCGGCTGTCCCGCCTCCTGCATGCCGATCGCCGTCGAGCTGCTGCCGACCGGTTCGTTGTTGAACGGCGGTTTTTCTTCCGCGTCGTTGTAGATGAAGGCGCCAGTGAAGGGAGCGCCGTTGACGAGGATCCTCACCGAAGCGAAACAGCTTCCTTCCAGGGAGCCGTTGGCGTCGGTCGGCGTGCCCTTGAGTTCGGTGAGGAGCTCATAGGACTTTCCCGCTACGGGGGTGAAGCTGGTCGTACCGCTGAGGGGCACCTGCGTGCCGCCTTCTTTGAATTCCGTCAGCCCCGGAACCGCACCGTTGCCTGCGTCGAGGACCTGGAGCCCGGCCAGGGTGCCCGCGGCGAGGTTGGTCCGCGTCAGCGACCCGCCCTTCACCTTCGCGCCGGTGATCGCTGCCTTCTTCACCTTTGCGGTGGTGACCGCGTTGGCTGCCAGGTTCCCCTTCTTCACGGCGTTCTTCGCCAGGTTCCGCGTCTTCACCGCGTGGGCGGCGATGTTCGTCGACTTCACCGAGTTTCGCCCGAGGCTGGAGGCGGCATAGACGACTCCCCCGCTGACCGCCAGGAACAAGGCGAGCGTGGCGACGACGTTGGAATAAGTAACTGCGCTGCGGAGCTGCTTCATCAATTTGACCTTTCGTGGACTACGAAGCGAGGGCAAACTACCAGCAGTAACCCCTAATACCGCATAAACACCTGAGTATGTCTTTTTCCCTGCTGAGGGAAGAAAATGCGGCTGAGAGGAGTCGAACCTCCACGGGTGTTTCCACCCACAAGGCCCTCAAGCTAAAAACGGGTCGCTTGCCAGAGCCGATTCCGCGATCCAGAGCAAAATCCAACCCGGTTGGCTCCGGTTGGCTCCGGTAATTTCGGGGTCTCGCTGGCGCACGAGCGGCTACCGAATCAGCTTGACGGCGACATTCACCCGTGGCAGGCCCTGCCAGGCTCGATCTCCAGTGACGACTGGAAGCCCGAGGCGGGTTGCAAGAGCCAGGCAGGAGCGGTCGGCGAGAGAAAGTCCTTGCTCCTTCGTCAGGGGGCGCAAGCGGGCAATCTCGATCGAGTCTTGTTCGGTTACGGCCTCGACGCTGACGACTCCGCCTATTAGGCCGGCCCCTTCATCTCAGCAGCGGCGAGTTCGGGGTCTTCGCCCCGCTCGGCGATCCTGGATAGAACCTCCATCCAGTTCACGACGCTGATTGCTGCCCCGTCCGCCATGGCCTGCCGGACGACGGCTGCACCCTTCTCTTCGTTGAGATGGGCCAGCAACGCTGAGGCATCGAGAACCGATGCCGCCGCCTCGCTACTTGCCACGGAGACGCCGAGCTTCCTCTGCGGCTTCGCGATCTTCAGCGCGGGCTTCCGCGCGTCGATCCGCGATCAACTCGTCAGCCAAGCTTTCGCCCGGCGCCAGGTGAGCGAACATGCCTCGGGTCCGCTCTATTGCCGCTCGACGCTCAACGGCGGCTTTATCGGCTTTGGTGGCATGCGCCATGCCTTAGAGGATACCGGGGTCTCAAACACGTCGAACAACACCGCAAATTCCGCACATCAATACGCTCGATCACAGATTGCAGGCCTGCCTCTATTTGCCCATTCTGCGGGTATTTTGGACAGCCTGATTGAAAAGTAGACTCAGCGGTACATAAGGTTTTCCCCAGTGATAAACCCCTTAACGCTGG
Source organism: Solirubrobacterales bacterium (assembly GCA_036277955.1). Taxonomy (GTDB): domain Bacteria; phylum Actinomycetota; class Thermoleophilia; order Solirubrobacterales; family 70-9; genus VAYN01. Next base: position 21,472 of record DASULV010000044.1, read on the forward strand.
GAGGAACCATTGAGCAGAGGGTGGATTCACACTGTCCACAAGAATGGCGTCTGGGTGAATGAGGTCGAGGGGGAAGGGCAAATGTCCTCTCATCGCACCAAGGAGGAGGCCGTTGCCGCGGGACGCGAAACGGCGCGGGCTCGTCGTACCGAGCATGTCATCCACAACTTGGACGGCACCATCGCGGAACGAAATAGCTACGGCAACGATCCTTACCCTCCGCCCGGCTAAAGCAAGTTGCCAAAGCAAAAAAAGCAGCGGCTTAGCTGGTTTCTAGTCAAGCCCGGGATCGATGTCGACCATCCGACGGCGATCATCGAGAGCAAGGATGGCCTTACGAGCTTCAAAATCCCGGCGCTGAGCAAGGAGCGCGATTCCCTTTTTGTGCGCGCCTCGCATCCCTCGCCGCCCCGATGGCTCGGCTATGTCCAAGGTCACATCGAAGGTGACGGGTTGCCAGCGATCCTCGGGGCATCCAGCTCCGGCGTGCTCTTGATCGAGGCGAAAGAGAGGCTGCTGGCGATCGCCTTCGGATATGGCCGGCACCTCATTCGGCAAGAGGCGGTCGTGCAGGACTTCGGCTTGAAGGTCGTTCTCAACAGCATCGATCCTGAGTTGATCAAAAGTGTCGACGCTCGGACCTTCGATGAGCTGACGATCCACACCCGGCGAGGCGCGAGCCGCGACTCTTCGCTTGGCGCCTTCGAGCTCGACAATTCTCGCGACTTGCTGAGGGCCGTCACCGGACGCTCGGAGCCGGGTGGCCTCGGAGCACTCTCGGGCGCCGCCTCCCTGGCGATGAACACCACCGAGGAACTCCCTCAGCTGCCTGCGCTTGCGGCCGATCTGCTCAAGGCCTACAGGAAGACGGCCTACCGCAAGAACTTCGGCTTCATCGACCACATGCGGGGCGAGCAGGATCCGGTCGTGATCACGAAGCTCGACGAAAAGCTGGTGAAAGCTCTGGGCGATCGTGAGATGACGGCCATGCACCTGGCGATTCCCGAGGCCGTCGATTGGCAGGAGATCTCTGGCGTGAGGTTCTCCTTCAAGAAACGCAGGCATGAGCCCGAGCCCGATCCGCGAATCAGCATCTACCGCGAGTTGCGCGATGGAGAGGAAATTAAGATCGAGCGCCTGAAGGGGGATCGAGTCGAAGCCATCAGCTCGGTCGACGAAGATCAGATCGTCGGCAAGTGGCGAGTGTATGACTGCCTCGTGTTCGAGACCGAGCATGCTGGCCACCTCTACGTTCTGTCAGGCGGCGACTGGTATCGGATCGCGAAGACCTATCGCGACAGAGTGGAGGAGTACATAAAGGGCGTCCCCGAGCTTGAGATTGAGCTTCCGGGGGCCGACTCGAGCCAGGACGAGAGAACCTACAACGAGGCGGCAGCAAAGCAGATCGGGGGGCTCTGCCTCGACGGCAAAACCGTCGGGATCAGCGGACCCGACCGAGTGGAGATCTGCGACCTGCTCACCAAGGACGGCTATTTCATTCACGTCAAGAAGCGCAGTCGCTCCTCGACGCTCAGTCATCTCTTCGCTCAGGGTGTTACGTCGGCGGAGTTGCTCCTAGACGATGATGAGTTTCGAAAGGAAGCGGCCGCGAAAATCGCTGAAATCGGAGCCGGCTTCAAATCGGCGATACCGAAAAAGCTAGGCGAGCGGGAGAAGATCAAGGTGGCATACGTCGTACTCAGCCGCGGGCAGCGTCCCGACAAGCCATATGGGCTTCCCTTCTTCAGCCTCGTCAGCCTGAAGACCGCAACGGAGCGGCTTCGAAGGGCAGGGATCGACGTATCCGTGAAAGAGGTCAAGGAAAGCTAAGCCGCCGCGCTGGGTCTCGCTGGCGCACCGACTGGCGCACGGCTGACCCGCCCCGATAAGGCACGCTCGCCCTTGGAAAACGCAAAACCCCCGACTTGCGGGGGCTTTCCGATGCGGCTGAGAGGAGTCGAACCTCCACGGGTGTTTCCACCCACAAGGCCCTCAACCTTGCGCGTCTACCAGTTCCGCCACAGCCGCTTGAGGGAAGGCGATTCTAGATGTTTGCGTGCAGGGATAGGGCGCACGTTGCGGTCGTCCGAGGGGGGCGGTACTCTACGAACAAGTGTTCGAAGGCCATCTGCATAGGCAGGCTGCGCTTTTTGAGATACCGGACCCGGCAACGGAGGAAAGCGGAAAGACGATGGATTTGGACCTGACCAAGCGGCAGAAGGAGATCTTCGACTTCATCCGCAAATATGCGGCCAAGACGGGTTATCCACCAACCGTGCGGGAGATCGGTAAAGCGGTGGGCCTGCACTCGTCTTCGACCGTCCACGCGCATCTGGCGAACTTGGAGAAGCTGGGGCTGGTGCGGCGGGATCCGTCGAAGCCGCGGGCGATCGAGCTGCTCTTCGACAAGGCCAAGAGCGCGATCCAGCCGGGCAACGGGCTGCCCCTGGTCGGGCAGGTCGCAGCCGGCGCGCCGATCCTCGCCGAAGAGAACATCGAGGAGTACCTCGAAGTGCCGGACGTGATCGGCGGCGAGGACGGCGACTACATCCTCCAGATCCGCGGCGAAAGCATGAAGGACGCCGGCATCCTCGAAGGCGACTACGTGATCGTGCGGCCGAGCGATACCGCCAACGATGGGGAGATCGTCGTCGCTCTGATCGGTGAAGAGGCGACGGTGAAGCGCCTCTTCCGTGAGAAAGACCACATCCGACTGCAGCCCGAAAACGAGGAAATGGAGCCGATCCTCACCACCGAGGCCAAGGTCCTGGGGAAGGTCGTCGGGGTCTTCCGCGCTGTCTAGGGCCAGCGGCCCGCTTCGATCTTCTTTTTGTAGCCCCGCTGCTTGCGGCGGGCATCCCAGAGGACGAGCGGCAGCATTCGCAGGGCTAAGCGCGGGAAGAGGTCGAAGAAGCGCAGCATCGGGCCGCGCCAGCGGGGGACGATCAGGATCGGGCGGGGGCGCTCGGTCAGCTTGCCGATCTCCGTCGCCACCTCCTCAGCGGTGAGCAGGCGACCGGAGAAGGAGGGGGCGGCGTCGGGGTCGTCGAGCTTGTCCTCGAGCATCGGCGTCCAGATCCCGTCGGGGCAGACGGCCGAGATCTGGATGCCCTTGATGCCCAGGCGCCGCAGGTCGAAGAGGGTGCCGAGGGTGAAGGCGAGCGCGGCGTGCTTGCTCGCCGAGTAGGCGACCTCGCCGGGAGCGGCGACGATCCCCGCCAGCGAGACGACGTTGACGACGTGGCCGCGGCCGGCGGCGCGCATCGGGCCGAGCGCCGCCACCGTCCCGTTCATCAGTCCGCGCGTGTTGACGTCGAGCATCGTCTGCCGCATCTCGGCGCTCTGCTCCCAGGGCGGGCCGCTGAAGAAGACGCCGGCGTTGTTGACCCAGAGATCGAGCGAGCCGGTGCGGCCGATCGACTCGGCGAGGGCGTTGCAGGCCGCCTCGTCGCGGACGTCGAGCGCAGCGCCCCGCGCCTCGCTTCCCAGCTCCTCGGCGACCCGGTCGGCCGCCCCGGCGTCGACGTCGGTGACGTAGACCCGGTAGCCCCGCCCGACCAGCTCGGCGGCGATCGCGCGGCCGAGGCCGCTGCCGGCCCCGGTGACCACGGCGTTACGCATGGTCCTCACCATAACCCGCGTCGCCTTGGCCGCATGGGCTTGCCCAGCTACCCTTGGAGGGCGGGCCGAGCGGACCGCGGGGGGAGAGAAAACCCCTCGAGGAAAGTCCGGACACCACAGGGCAGGGCGGTGGGTAACGCCCACCCGGGGAAACCCGCGGGAAAGTGCCACAGAAATGACACGGCCGATGGCGCGACTGCAGCTGCGTCGCGTACAGGCAAAGGTGAAATGGTGCGGTAAGAGCGCACCGGCGTCGCGGTGACGCGGCGGCCAGGCAAACCCCGCCCGGTGCAAGGCCAAGCAGGACCGTCGACCCGGCTCGGCGAGGTCCAGGTAGGCCGCAGAGATAGATGGCCGCTCACGACAGGATCCGGCTTACAGGCCCGCTACGGAAGAGGCTCCCGCAAGGGGGCCTCTTCTATTGCACGGTTTTCTGTCTTAGCGGTTGCTAACATGCTGCACAACTTCCGCTGAATCTTCGCCATATATCGCGAGGAGCGGGGGACCCAAGCAGTTGGGGCGAATCGCGGCCTATGTCGCGTAGCGCAGCTCTTTCAGCGCGAGCCCGTCAGCTAACCCCGTAAGCGTCGCCGAAGAGATGACGACGATCAGACAAACCTCCCTGCGCTGGGCTGTGATCCTGGCCGCCATGCTGGCGCTGATGGCCGGTGCTGCGACCGGTGCCAAGGCTTCCACCGGCGGTGCCGCGAGCACGACCGCCAGCGCCCCCGGCTCCGACCTTGCCTTCAGCCCCTTCCGCTACGCCGGCGCCAGCTGGTACGGCGGCCCCAGCATGTGGGGACGCAGCACCGCCTGCGGCGCGACGCTGCGCCCGAGCACGCTCGGAGTCGCTCACAAGACGCTGCCGTGCGGGACCACGGTCAAGTTCGTCTACCACGGCCACGTCCTCGTCACCCAGGTGATCGACCGCGGTCCTTACATCAAGGGGCGTGCCTGGGACTTCACCAAGGCGGCCAGCGAAGCGCTTGATTTCGAAGGCGTGGGCCGGGTCCGCTACGCGGTCGCCCTCAGCTACGCCCGCCCGCACTAGCCGGCCTTTCCAGGCCGCTTCTCCAGCCGCTCCTAGGGCTAGGCTGCCGTGTTCGAGGCAGTGCAAGCAACGAGAGGAGCAGCGTCTATGTCGAGGTTTTCGTCCGCAGGGGTGCCCACCGCCGCGGGGCGGAGGAGCCGCTGGCTCCTGGCCGGCCTGCTCGCCTGCTCGCTGGCGCTGCTCGTCAGCCTCGTCGCCGACAGCGACGCCGCCAGGGTGCCGCGGACGACGGTGATCCTCGGGCAGACCGCGACCGAGCCCGACCCCTCCTGCCCGGAGCTCCCCTGCCAGGCGGTCGGCAGCGTCACCGGCTTCCAGGTCGACAACGGGCAGACGAAGCTGCCCTTCCTGGTCCCCCACGACGGCACGATCAAGGCCTGGACCCTGACCCTGGCGCAGCCGACGAACAGCCAGCGCTCCTTCTTCAACGGCTTCTTCGGGACGCCGCCGGAGGCCCGCCTGGCGATCCTCCGCCGTGTCCCGGGCACCGAGCCGCCGCGCTACAACCTGCGCCGCCAGGGCTCGATCAAGGTGCTCTCGCCCTACCTCGGGCAGACGGTCAAGTTCGGCTCCAACCTGAAAGTCGAAAAGGGCGACATCGTCGGGCTCACCGTCCCCACCTGGGCGCCGGCCTTCGCGCAGAACCTCGACACCGCCAACGTCTGGCGCGCCAGCCGCGAAGCCGGCACCTGCAAGAACGCGACCGACATCCGGCAGGGCGAACCGCAGCAGAAGCCCGGCACCCGCCGTGAATACGGCTGCAAATACACCACCGCGCGCCTGCTCTACACGGCGACGCTGGTCGAGGGCCGGTAGCTCGGCCCTCGACCTGCTCGCTTAAGCCGCTGAGGGGAGGACCCGAGGACCGGCCTGGTCTTTCGGGAGCGCCGCGGCACTGGCGATCAGGCTCTGGAACTCGTTCAGGGCCAGGTGCCCGACCGCCTCGAGGATCTCCTCGTCGGTCCAGCCGATCTCACGCGCCTCCTCGTGGAGGTGCAGGGGCGGGGGACCTTCGGCGTCGAGGGCCTCTTTCAGGTAGGCGAGCAGTGCCGCCTCCTTCTCGTCGCCCGAGGTGAAGCTGCGGGCTTTCGAGACCTCGTCGAGGCCGAGACCGGCCCGGCGCGCCGACTTGGCGTGCTGGGCGATGCTGTAGTTGTCCTCGCGGTGCTCGGCGACGGCCAGGGCGATCCGCTCCCTCGTCGCCTGCGGCAGGACTCCGCCGCGCAGCTCCGAGCGCATCCGCGTGTAGGCACGCAGGACGGCCGGTGCTCCGGCGAGCACGCCGACGAACTTCGTCACCGCGCCGCCGGCGGCCTGGATGCTCTTGATGAGAGGTGCGCTCTCGTCAGGCGCCGTCAGCTCGTCGTGGATCTGGAATCTGCTTACTGCGGTTTTTACCGTCACTTCGCTTCTCGCTTCTGGCTCTGCCTTCGGGGCGGCATTTCGCTTTACAGAGCCGTTACGTGGCCTTTACTTTACTTTTAGCCGCTTACTTACTTGACGTAAGTTATACCTGGTCTGCCGGTCGCTTTCAAGCTGGACAAGGAGTCTTTTCTCTACCCGTTAATACGGCGTTCAGCACTAGGTCGGTTCATCGAGGGGGGTTCATTGGCTAGCGTTGCGCTCTTCGCAAGAGCCAAGGAGGCATGAGGCATGGCAGAGCAACCCCGCAGCGCCGCTGACGTCATCGAGCTCGTCAAGGACCACGACGTCCGCTTCATCCGCCTCTGGTTCACCGACGTGCTCGGCCAGCTGAAGAGCTTCTCGGTCAACGCCTCCGAGCTCGAGGACGCCTTCGAAGGCGGGATGGGCTTCGACGGCTCCTCGATCACGGGTTTCAACCCGATCGAGGAGTCCGACATGCTGGCGGTGCCCGATCCCGCCACCTTCGCGCTCCTGCCCTGGCGCCCCGAGGAGGACGCGGTGGCGCGGATGTTCTGCGACGTCCGCGTCCCGGGCGGCGGTCCCTACGAGGGCGACCCGCGCTGGATCATGCGGCGGGCGCTGAAACGGGCCGAGGAGATGGGCTTCGACGCCTACAACATCGGTCCCGAGCTGGAGTTCTTCTACTTCCGCTCGGCGAAGCCGGCCGGCGGCGCGCCCGAGCCGCTCGACGAGGGCGGCTACTTCGACCTGACCACGCTCGACGCGGGGTCCGACCTGCGGCGCGAGACGGTGCTGGCGCTGGAGAAGCTCGGCATCCACGTCGAGTACACCCACCACGAGGTCGGCCCCTCCCAGCACGAGGTCGACATGCGCTACAAGAACGCGCTCGAGATGGCCGACGACTGCATGACCTACCGCATCGTCGTCAAGGAGTACGCGATGAAGTACGGCTACCACGCGACCTTCATGCCGAAGCCGCTGTTCGGCGAGAACGGCTCCGGGATGCACGTCCACCAGTCGCTCAGCCGCGACGGCAAGAACGCCTTCTACGACGAGGACGATCCCTACTACCTCTCGCCGGTGGCGAAGAGCTTCATCGCCGGGCAGCTCAAGCACGCGCGCGAGATCTCGCCGCTCTTCGCCCAGTGGGTCAACTCATACAAGCGCCTGGTCCCTGGTTACGAGGCACCGGTCTACCTGGCCTGGTCGCGCCGCAACCGCTCGGCCCTGATCCGGGTGCCGCTCTATCACCCCGGCAAGGAGTCGGCGACCCGGGCCGAGCTGCGCTGCCCGGACCCCGCCGCGAACCCCTACCTGTGCTTCGCCGGGATGCTGCAGGCGGGGCTGGAAGGGGTCGAGAAGGGCTACGAGCTGCCCGAGCCGATGGAGCAGAACCTCTACCACCTCTCCCAGGAGGAGCTCTCCCGCCAGGGGATCGAGCAGCTGCCGGCGACCCTGGGCGAGGCGATCGAGATCGCCGCCGAGTCGGAGCTGGTCCTGCGGACGCTGGGCGAGCACACCTTCCGGCGGTTCGTCGAGATCAAGCGGCAGGAGTGGGACGACTACCGGGTCCAGGTCACTCCCTACGAGATCGAAAACTTCCTACCGATTCTCTGAGAGGATTCGGCGATGAGCGACGACGCGATCGAGCACGGGTTCAAGGAGGGGGACAAGGTCTGGGTCCAGGACGCCGACGGCAACCGGCATCCCGGAATCTTCGTCGGCGACAACGAGGCTTCCGGCTGGTTCGGGGGCGGTCCCAGCGCTTACGTCGCCCACCCCGATGCCCATCAGGCAGAGGTGGTCTCGGTCTTCCGCATCACTCCGCGCGACGAGTAACAGGCGGGGGCAGGAGATTCCGCAGCTCGTCCGGGGCAGTTACGGGCAGCTGGCAGGTGAAGTTCTCGCAGACGTAGGCGCCGGGTCGGCCGTCCACCGTGGTGCGACCGGCAAGTAACGGCGGTTCCTCGCTTCCCTCCGGGCCGCCGGCGACGACGATGTGGGGTCGATATCTCTCCCTGGCGACGGCAGCCAGCTCGGCGAGGTCGTCGCCGACGAGGGCGACCTCGCGGATGGGGGAGAGGTGGAAGTCGAGGGCGCGGAGCATGTGGGCGAAGGCGTCGGGGTGTTCGACGGCCGGTTTGCCGAAGAGGGCGAAGACCCCCTCGCCGGCTTCCGTGTAGCGGCGCTCGCCGGTCAGGGCGCCGAGACGCAGCAGGCCCATCGCCGCGGAGCTGTTGCCGGAGGGGATCGGATGGTCGCCGACCTCCTTGCGCCGAGCGATCAGCTCCTCGTGGTCGGTGGAGGTCGAGTAGAAGCCGCCGCGCTCGGGGTCGCCGAAGCGCTCGATCATGGTGTCGGCCAGCGCCCGCGCCTCGGTGAACCAGCGGGCTTCGAAGGTCGCTTCGTAGAGGGCGAGCAGTGCCTCCAGGAGGAAGGCGTGGTCCTCGAGGTAGGCGTTGAGGTGGGCGCGGCCGTCCTTGTAGGTGCGCAGGAGGTTGCCGTCATCGTCGCGCAGCTGGTCGAGCAGGAAGGAGGCGCAGTCGCGGGCGGCGTCGAGGTAGTCCTCTCGCTCGAGCACAGCGCCCGCGTCGGCCAGCGCCGCGATCGCCAGCGCGTTCCACGAGGTCAGCCGCTTGTCGTCCAGCCCCGGCCAGACCCGCTGCGAGCGCGCCTCGAACAGCGCCCTCCGCGCCTCCGCAAGTCCCTCCGGTTCAGGGGCATCGGCGCCCTCCGCGCGGTGCAGGATGTTCGCCCCCTCGAAGTTCCCCTCGTCGGTGACCCCCCAGAACTGCATCAACTTGTTCACCTGCTGGGTGGTCAAGTTGATGCAGTTCGGATCCGCCACCAGGACCTCGCGGATCTGGTCGGGGGTCCAGACGTAGAACTTGCCCTCCTCGCCCTCGGAGTCGGCGTCCAGGGCCGAGTAGAAGCCACCCTCGGGGCCGCGCATCTCGCGCAGCATCCAGTCGAGGGTCTCTTCGCAGACGCGGCGGTAGCGCTCGTGGCCCAGCTCCTGCCAGCCGTGCAGGTAGGCGCGTCCGAGCAGGGCGTTGTCGTAGAGCATCTTCTCGAAGTGAGGGACGAGCCAGATCGCGTCGACCGCGTAGCGGGCGAAGCCGCCGCCGAGCTGGTCGTAGATGCCGCCGGCGAGCATCCGGTCCAGGGTCAGCTCGACGTGCTCGGTCTCGCCGCGCGCCAGCAGCAGCTCCAGTGAGGAGGCCGGCGGGAACTTGGGCGCTCCGCCGAAGCCGCCGTTGCGGCGGTCGGCCGCGCCGAGCAATCGTCGCACCGCCGCCTCCAGTTCGGCCGCTCCCGGCAGGTCGGGGCGGGGCTCGACTTCGCCGATCGCGCTCAGTCGCGCCCGGGTCCCCGGCGCCCGCTCGCGGATCTCCTCGCGCTGGGTCTCGAAGGCGTGGACGACCGCTTCCATCACCATCCGGAAGCTCGGCATCCCGCGGCTGGTGTCGGGCGGGAAGTAGGTGCCGCCGTAGAAGGGGACGCCCTCGGGGTCGAGGAAGACCGTCATCGGCCAGCCGCCGTGGCCGCTGATCGCCTGCACCGCCTCCATGTAGATCGCGTCGACGTCCGGGCGCTCCTCTCGGTCGACCTTGACGCAGACGAAGTGCTCGTTCATGTAGGCCGCGGTCTCGGGGTCCTCGAAGGACTCGCGCTCCATCACGTGGCACCAGTGGCAGGCGCTGTACCCGACCGAGAGCAGGATCGGCCGGTCCTCCTCGCGGGCCCGCTCCAGCGCCTCCGGTCCCCACGGGTACCAGTCCACCGGGTTGTCCTGGTGCTGGAGCAGGTACGGGCTGGTCTCCTTGGCGAGGCGGTTAGCCATGCCCCGAACCTACCCGCGGGCGAACAAGTCAAGTATTCGCGGTGCCAAATCGCCGAAATTTGGTTCTATGGCGAAGTCCATCAGCGGGTACGGTCCGGTAGCCGGGTAACCGAATACCGTCAACCTGATGATGAGCCAGTCAAGAGCCGGGAAGGACCCCGCGGTCGCGGCAGTCCTCGCGAAACTGGCGCCCGAGGACCGGGCGGTGGTCCAGGGCGCCCTCGAACGGGCCGAGAAGACCGAGTCCGAACTGCGCTTTCTTGCCGACCACGACTCCCTGACCGGCCTGCTGAACCGGCGCCGCTTCCGCGCCGAGCTCGACCAGTACGTCTCCTTCAGCGCCCGCTACGGCGGTCGCGGCGCGGTGATGGTGATCGACATCGACGGGCTCAAGGAGGTCAACGACAGGCTCGGCCACCAGGCGGGCGACCGGCTGATCCGCCGCGTCGCCGACGTTCTGCGCGAACGGGTCCGCGCCACCGATCTCGTCGCCCGCCTCTCCGGCGACGAGTTCGCCGTGCTGATGCCGCAGACCGACACCGCCGGGGCGCTGCAGCTCGGCGAGGATCTGCGGGCGCAGGTGGCGGAGGGCTTCTCGCAGAGTGCCGAGATCGCCCCGGCCTCGATCAGCGTCGGGATTACGATGTTCGGCGGCCAGGGCGGGACGGGCTCCGAAGCGGTCCTGCTCGCCGCCGACCAGGCGATGTACCGGGCCAAGGAGGAGGGGCGGAACCGGATCATGCTCTTCACGGCCCCCGGCGAGGCCGCCGATTCGGCGCAGAGGGCGCAGACGACCAGCGCCAGAATCCGCGACGCCCTCACCCAGGACCGCCTCAGCCTCGCCACGCAGCCGATCCGCTCGCTCGCCGACGGCGGGATCGAGCGCTACGAGCTCTTCCTGCGGATGACCGGCGAGAGCGGCGAGCTGCTGCCGGCCGCCTCCTTCATCGAGGTCGCCGAGCGCTCCGGGATGGTCCAGGAGCTCGACCGCTGGGTGGTGGGACGGGCGCTGGAGATGATGGCCGAGCGGGAGCGCGCCGGTAACCCGGTCTCCCTGCACATGAACCTCTCGGGCGCCTCGATGACCGACCTCTCGGTGCTCGAATTCATCGAACGTCGGCTCGACGAAGGCGAAGCCGACCCCGCCCGCTGCACCTTCGAGATCACCCAGACGGCGCGGGTCGAGGACTACGAGACCGCCGGCGCCTTCGCCGACCGCCTCACCGAGTTCGGTTGCGAAGTCGCGATAGACGATTACGGCGCCGGCTTCGGCCCCTTCGCCTACCTGAAGAAGGTCCCCTTCGACGTAATCAAGATCGACGGCACCTTCATCCGCGAGATGGCCCAGAACGACGCCGACCAGCTGGTCGTCAAAGCGATCGTCGAGATCGCCCGCGGCCTCGGCAAGCGGACGATCGCCGAGTTCGTCGAGGACGAGGAGACGACGACGATGCTGCGCGGGTACGGCGTCGACATGGCCCAGGGCTACCACCTGGGCAGGCCCGCCGACGCGACCGAGACGCTAGCCGCCGCGTAGAAGCGGCTACGCCGCTTCGCCTCGCAACTGGGCGCGCTTGATCTTGCCGCTGCTGGTCTTCGGCAGCTCGTCGACGAACTCGACGATGCGAGGGAACTTGTAGGGAGCGGTCTCGCGTTTGCAGTGCTCTTGCAACTCGGCGGCGAGCGCCTGGTCGCCTGACGTGCCGTCGCTTTTGTGCTCGCGGAGGACGACGATCGCGCGGACCACCGAACCGCGCTCGGGGTCGGGGGCGGCGACCGCGGCGGCGTCGGCGACGGCGGGGTGGGAGAGGAGGGCGGACTCGACCTCGGTCGGGCCGATCCGGTAGCCGGAGGAGAGGATGATGTCGTCGCCGCGGCCCTCGAAGTAGAGGTAGCCATCCCCGTCTTCGCGGACCAGGTCGCCGGTCTGCCACCACTCGCTCTCGAAGCGCTCGCCGTCGAGGTAGCGGGAGAAGAAGGTGGGGGAGGAGGCGGCCCGTAGCTGCAGTTCGCCGACGCCGGAGCCGTCGGCCTCCTCGCCCGGAACGATGCGCACGTCGATCCCCGGCAGCGTCTTGCCCATCGATCCCTGCCGCACCGGCTCGCCGACGAGGTTGGCCGTCACGTGGCCGGTCTCGGTCTGCCCGTAGCCGTCGGCGGGCTCGAGCCCGGTCGCCTCTTTGAAAGCGGCGATCGTATCCGGGTCGAGCGGCTCGCCTGCCGAGACCATCCGCCGCAGTGCCGGCAGCGGCCGCAGCTGCGCCCGCCGCGCCAGCATCCGGTACTCGGTCGGCGCCTGGCAGAGCACGTTGACCCCAAGCGCCTCGGCGAAGTCGAGCCGCTCCGCCGGGTCGAAGCGCCCGTCGTGGATCACCGCGGCAGCCCCGGTAATCCAGGGCGCCAGGAAGACGTTCCGCGCCGACTTCGACCAGCCGGTGGCGGTCGTGCACCAGGCCAGGTCACCTTTCCGAGACCCGAACCAGTGCTCGGCTTGAGTCTGCTGCCCCATCAGGTAGCGATAGCCATGCACGACCCCGCGCGGCTCTCCGGTGGTGCCCGACGTAAAGACGATCAACGCCGGATCCTCCGCCTCCATTTCCTCAACCGCCGCCGGCGTCTCCTGCGGCCGGTCCTCATCCATCACCTCGGCGACCTCGGCCATCGTCATCAACGGCACCCCACCAGGCATCTCCGCCAAGAGTGCCTCCTCACCAACGCAAAGCTTCGGATCAGCCGCAGCCACCCGATGCTCCAAATCGTGCCGCCGCAGCATCGTCGAGCAAGGCAGCGCCACCGCTCCCATCCGCCAGCAGGCGAGCAGGCTCAACACCCACTCGATCCGGTTCCCGACAAGCGTCATCACTACATCCCCCCGCTCGACCCCCCGAGCAGCAAACGCCCCGGAGAGGCCCGCCGATTTGGCGACCAGTTCGCCGAAGTACCAGTCGCGCCGGTTCGCTTCGGCGTCAATAGAAACGATCCCCAGCCGTGAGGCCGGGGATCGTTCCATCAAGTCCTCGATCAGATTCACTGGCCGAGGATTATTCCTGCCTCCTGGCTACCGAAGTTCAGCCGAGGTCTTTTTCAGCAGCTGACGGGCGACGATCAGCAGCTGGATCTGCTGGGTCCCCTCGAAGATGTCGAGGATCTTCGAGTCGCGGGCCCACTTCTCCAGTAGCTCGTTCTCGCCGTAGCCGACGCTGCCGCAGAGCTCGACGCAGCCGAGGGTGACGTCGACGCCGGTGCGTCCCGCCTTCGCCTTGGCCATCGAGGCCTGCAGCGAGTTCGGCTTCGAGTTATCGGCCATCCAGGCGGCCTGGAGGGTGAGCAGCCAGGCGGCCTCGTAGTCGGCCTCCATTTCGAGGAAGCGCGCCGCGGCGGCGTGCTGGGAGAGGGCCGGCTTGTCGTAGTCGATCTTCACGCCCGCGGCTTTCAGCTGCTTGCGCGTCTCTTCGAGCGCCGCGCGGGTGACGCCGACGGCCATCGCGGCGACCAGCGGCCGCGTGTTGTCGAACGTTTCCATCACCCCGGCGAAGCCCTTCTCTTTCACCTCCGGGTCGCCGAGCAGCGCCTCTTTCGGCACCCGGCAGTTCTGCAGGGTGAAGTTGGCGGTGTCGGAGGCGCGGATCCCGAGCTTGTGCTCGAGCCGGTCGAGCTTCAGGCCGGGGTTGTCGCGCTCGACGATGAATGACTTGATCGCCGCCCGCCCTTTCGAGCGGTCCAGCGACGCCCAGACGACGATCAGGTCAGCCCGGTCGCCCGAGGTGACGAAGATCTTCTCGCCGTTGAGGACGTACTCGTCGCCGTCGAGCTCGGCGGTGGCGCGGATCGCGGCGGAGTCCGAGCCGGCTTCGGGCTCGGTGATCGCCATCGCCGCCCATTTGCCGCCGTAGCGCTTCAGCTGCTCCTCGGTCGCCACCGAGGCGATCGCGGAGTTGCCGAGGCCCTGGCGCGGCATCGAGAGCAGCAGGCCGACGTCGCCCCAGCAGAGCTCGATGATCCCGAGCACGGTGGAGAGGTTGGAGCCGTTGCGGTTCTCGCCGTCGGCGCCTTTCTCGCGGCGCACGCCGGCGGCACCGGCGCCGCCGATGTCGGAGCCCTCGTTCATCCCGTCGATCAGGGAGGCGAGCATGTCGAGCTCTTTCGGGTAGGCGTGCTCGGCCTCATCGTATTTGCGCGAGATCGGGCGGAACACCTCCGTGGCGACCTGGTTGGCCTGGTTCGCCAGCGGCTTGAACTTCTTCGGTATCTCGAGGTTGATCGTCATGGCTTCCTTTCGGCTCCTCTAGGCGGGGCCTAGACGAGCAGGGCGCCCTCCATCACGCCCGCGGCTCGCAGGTCTCGGTACCAGCGCTCGACCGGGTGCTCCTTGACGAAGCCGTGGCCGCCGAGCAGCTGGACGCCGTCGGAGCCGATCTTCATCCCCTTCTGGGAGCAGAGCCGTTTGGCGAGCGCCGCCTCGCGGGCGAAGCTCTCGCCGCGGTCGGCGCGGGAAGCAGCCCGGTAGGTCGCCAGCCGCATCCCGTTCTGCTCGATGCCGATGTCCGAGACCGCGAAGGCGACGCCCTGACGGTTGGAGATCGGTTCGCCGAACGCCTGGCGGTCGTTGACGTAGGGGATCACGTAGTCGAGCACCGCCTGCGCGGTCCCCGTCGCGAGGCCGCACCAGGCGATCCGCGAGCGGTTGACGCAGGCGGCGTAGTCCTTGGCGCTCGCCTCGCCCTCGCCGAGCAGCGCGCTCGCCGGCAGTTTCACTTTGTCGATCAGCAGGCGGCCGGTGGCGGCGGGCCGCAGGCCCATCGCCGGCTCGTCCTCGACCGTCAGGCCTTTGGCCCCGGACTCGACCACGAACAGGGCCGGGCCGATGCCCTCGGCGTCGGCGGCGATGACGAAGAGCTCGCACTCGGTGGCGCGGGCGATCAGCGACTTGGCGCCGGTCAGGACCCACTCGTCGCCTTTGCGCTTCGCCTTCGTCTCCAGCGCGAACGGGTCGAAGAGAGGCCGCGGCTCGAGGATCGCCAGCGCCGCGGCGGGGACGTCCTCGCCGGTGAAGGCCGGCAGGTAGGTCGCCTCCTGCTCGGCGCTGCCCCAGAGGCCGATCGCGGTGGCGGCGGCGCCGGGGGCGAGGGCTGCGTAGGCGATCCCCATGTCGCCGTGGGCGAGCGCCTCGCCGATCAGGACGCTGGTCACCGCCGACTGCTCGGTCATCACGCCGCCGAGCTCCTCGGGGACGCCGAGCATGGCGACGCCGAGCTCGGTGGCCTGGTCGAGGATCTCCTTCGGCGTCTCGCGCTCGTCGTCAGCCTTGAGCGCCGCCGGGCGGATCTTTTCCTCGGCGAAGGCACGCCCGCCTTCCTGGAACATCTGCTGCTCGTCGTCGGGCGTGAGGTCGAAGAGGCCCTTCGATTTGCCCTTCTTCTGGCGCGCCGGTTTGCCCAGCGACTGCGCCGCTTTGAAGGTGCGGCCGGCCGCGGTGGCGGTGCGGAAGCCGTTCTTGGTGCCCTGGAAGAGGGCGTTCTCGACCTGCTTGCGGATGCGGATGCGATCCAGCAGGTCCGAGCCGGCGAGGCGGTTGAGCGCCCGCAGGCCGTAGCCCATCCCGCGCTCCGCCATCCCTTTGTTCTCGGTCGTGGTACTCACTTGGTCTTGGTCCTTCCGGTGGTTTTGGCGGTTTTGGAACTCGTCTTGGTTGCGGTGGTCTCGCGCACGCGCCCGTCGAGGTGCGCCGTGCCCTTCCTGGCGTCGCGAACGGCGAAGAGAATCTCTTTGTCGCGGTCCTCCTCGGCGAAGAGGACGCGGGCCGGCAGCAGGACCGGCTTGCGGAAGCGCACCTCGACCTCGAAGCTCTCGGGCAGCTCGGATTCGAGCTGGGCCAGCGCCCGCGCCTTCGTCCACATCCCGTGCGCGATCGCGCCGGGGAAGCCGAGCGGCTTCGCGGTCAGCGAGTGCATGTGGATCGGGTTGCGGTCGCCGGAGACGCCGGCGTAGCGGCGGCCGAGGTCGCCCGGCAGCTTCCATTCGGCGCTGGAGGGCGCGTCGGCGTCGAGCGAGTCGAAGCCCTTGCCTTTGCCCTTCTTGGCGGCGTCGCCGTTCGAACCGCCGCCGCGGCGGAGCATCGTGCTGGTGCTCTCCCAGACGATTGCGTCATCGACCAGGACCTCGGTCTCCAGCGCAAAGGTCTTCCCTTTGGGATGCGGCTGCAGCTTCGTCGGGCGGACCCGGATCGTCATCTCCTCGTCGATCCCGATCGGCCGCTTCTGGGCGATCGAGTTCTCGACGTGGACGAGGCCGACCGCCCCGAACGGGAAGGAGCCGTCGCTCATGATCGCCATGTGCAGCGGGAAGGCGAGCATGTGCGGGTAGGTCGGCGGCAGGGTGTCGCGGAGGGCGAAGCCGCAGACCCTGGCGTAGGCGGCGACGTCCGCAGCCTCGGCCTTGACTCCGGCCAGCTCGAGGTCGAGCCCCTCGGGGATCTCGCCGCCGCCGCCCGGGACGAACGGCAGCAGCGAGGCGCCCGGGATCATCGGCAGCGCCGCCCGCGCGTAGAGCGGCAGGATGCTGGGGGAGCTGTCGAGGGTCCTGGCCATCAGCTCACGCTCCCAGCAGGCTCTGGCCGCAGACGCGGACGACGTTGCCGTTGACGCCGGTCGAGGCGGGGCTGGCGAACCAGGCGATCGTCTCGGCGACGTCGACCGGCAGCCCGCCCTGGGAGAGGCTGGAGAGCCGGCGGCCGGCTTCGCGCGGGCCGATCGGCATCGCCGCGGTCATCTGGGTCTCGATGAAGCCCGGCGCGACCGCGTTGATCGTCGCTTTGCGTTTCGCCAGTTCCGGCGCCATCGCTTCGACCATCCCGATCACGCCGGCCTTCGATGCCGCGTAGTTGGTCTGGCCGTTGTTGCCGGCGATCCCGGCCATCGAGGAGACGCCGATGATCCGCCCGTTGCCGTTCAGCAGTTTCTGGCCGAGCAGAGCGTCGTTGATCCGCTCCTCCGAGGAGAGGTTGATCTCCATCAGCTGCACCCAGCGCTCTTCCGGCATCTTCGCGATCGTCCGGTCTTTGGTCACGCCGGCGTTGTGGACGACGACGTCGACCCCGTCGGAGAGCTCTTCGGCGATCCGCTCGGGGGCGTCGTCGGCGGTGATATCGAGCTCGATCGAGCGGCCGCCGATCGCCTCGGTCACGGCCTTGAGGTCGGCGGCCATCGGCGGGATGTCGAGGCCGACGACTTCGGCGCCGTCGCGGGCGAGCGTGTTGGCGATCGCCGCGCCGATGCCGCGGGAGGCGCCGGTGACCAGCGCCACCTTGCCCGCCAGCGGCTGATCCCAGTCGATCTTCGGGCTGGCGGCGACGCCTTTACCGACCCTGATCACCTGGCCGGAGACGTAGGCCGATTTGGGCGAGAGGAGGAAGCGAAGGGTGGACTCCAGCTGGTCCTCGGCGCCGGGTTCGACGTAGACGAGCTGCGCCGTGGAACCGCGGCCGCCGATCTCCTTGCCGAGCGAGCGGGTGAAGCCCTCCAGCGCCCGCTGGGCGATGTGGGCGGGGGTCGAGCCGGCTTCCCCGGGCGGCGTGCCGAGCACGATCGCGCGGCCGCTGCGCTGCAGGCGGCCGACCGCCGGGTAGAAGAAGCGCTGCAGCTCGACCAGCTCGGTCGAGTCGGCGATCCCGGTGGCGTCGAAGACGAGCGCCTTCGCCTTGCCCTCGGCGCCGGCCCGTTCGGCCCCGACGCTGTCGAGGACTTTGGCAACCGCTTTGCCGAGACGGCCGGCGGGGGCGCCGTCGGCGAGGACCGGGCCGGCGATCACCGGCTGGCCCTCCTTGTAGCGGTCGAGCGAGACCGGCTGCGGCAGCCCGAGCTGCTTGGCGACGGTGCCGACGACCGGCGCGTTGACGAGTTGCGAGTAGCGGTCAGCCATGGTTACTTGGCACCTCCCGGAGCCTCGAGGATCGCGACGACACCCTGACCGGCGGCGGCGCAGATGCTGATCACGCCGCGGCCTTTGCCGTCTTCGTTCAGTTGCTTGGCGAGGCTGGCGACGATCCGCCCGCCGGTCGCGGCGAACGGGTGGGCGGCCGCCAGCGAGCCGCCGTTGACGTTGAGCTTCTTGCGGTCGATCGGCCCGAGCGGTTTTTTCCGCCCCAGCTTCTCGGTGCAGAACTCCTTGTCTTCCCAGGCCTTCAGCGTGCAGAGCACCTGCGCGGCGAAGGCCTCGTGGATCTCGTAGTAGTCGAAGTCCTGCAGCTCGAGGCCGGCGCGGTCGAGCATGCGCGGCATCGCGTAGGCGGGGGCCATCAGCAGACCTTCGCGCTTGTGGACGTGGTCGACGGCGGCGGTCTGCGCCTCGGTGATGTAGGCGAGGATCGGCAGGTCGTGCTCTTTCGCCCACTCCTCGGAGGCGAGCAGCACGGCCGAGGCGCCGTCGGAGAGCGGCGTCGAGTTGGCGGCGGTCATCGTCCCCTCGGGGCCGCCGAAGACCGGTTTCAGCTTCGCCAGCTTCTCCAGGTTGGAGTCGGGCCGCAGGTTCTGGTCGCGGTCGAGCCCGATGTACGGGGTCATCAGGTCTTCGAAAAAGCCGCGGTCGTAGGCGGCGGCGAGGTTCTTGTGGCTCTTCACCGCGAGCTCGTCCTGCTCCTCGCGGCCGATGTCCCATTCGGTCGCCATGATCGCGCAGTGCTCGCCCATCGAGAGGCCGGTGCGCGGCTCCTCGTTGCGGGGGATCGCCGGGACGATGTGGCCGGGACGGACCTTGGTCAGCTGCTTCAGTTTGCCCACGGTCGAGCGCTCGCGGTTGGCCTCGAGCAGGGTCTCGCGAAGGTCCTCGTTGAGGGCGATCGGCGCATCGGAGGTGGTATCTGCGCCGCATGCGATGCCGGAGTCGATCTGGCCGAGGGCGATCTTGTTGGCGACGAGGATCGTCGTCTCCAGGCCGGTGCCGCAGGCCTGCTGGACGTCATAGGCCGGGGTCTCGGCGGCGAGGCGGGTGCTGAGCACGCTCTCGCGGGTGAGGTCGCGGTCGCGCGAGTGCTTGAGGACGGCGCCGCCGGCGACCTCGCCGAGCGCCTCGCCCTGGAGGCCGTAGCGGTCGATCAGACCGTCGAGCGCCGCGGTCAGCATGTCCTGGTTGCTGGCGTGCGAGTAGACGCTGTTGGAGCGTGCGAAGGGGATCCGGTTGCCGCCGACGACGGCGACTTTGCGGGTTTTGGCGTTCATCTGGGGGTGGGTCCTCCTTGAGGGGAATTGGAAGTCGGGCTTGAAGTGGGGGTGGAGCGGTTGCGGAGCCCCGGCTCCACGGTGGAGACGAGGAGCTCGGCTGCCTCTGAGGCGGAGATCGCCTCGGTGCGCAGCCACCAGCGGGCCAGCGCCTCGGCGGCGCCCAGCAGAGCGGTGGAGAGGGCCTCGATTTCGACCTTGACCTGGAGCCGGTCGGGCAGCTGCGGCAGCAGCGAGGCGGAGACGAGGTCGAGGATCTGGCCGCGGTAGGCGGCGACCCGGTCGAAGACCTCGCCGCCGCGGGGGAGGGTCTCGTCGAAGAGGACAGCCCAGGCGTCCCGGTCGCTGTCGAGGAACTCGAAGAAGGCGCGGACGCCGGCCCCGAGCGCGTCCCCCGGGTTGGCGCTCTCGCCGACCGACTCGGCGATCGTCTTGATCAGCGAGTCGCCCGCCCGCTCCATGCAGGCGATGTACAGCCGCTCCTTGTTTCCGAAGTAGTTATAGAGCAGCGGCTTCGTCACCCCGACGGCAGCGGCGATCTCATCCATCGTCACCGCCGCATAGCCCCGCTCGGCAAACAGCTCATGAGCCGCCCCAAGCGTCTGCTCCATGCGGTCGTCCCGGGAAAGCCGCGTCCGTACCGATGCATCCATCGATGACGAGGTTACGCAGATATAAATTTATATGCAAGTAACGTGATGCATCGCACGTAGGTCCGGGGGTGATGATGAGTGATGCTGATCACACTTACACCGATCGGTGTTCCATTCCGAGACATCAGGGGTACCGAATGGAAGATGAAGAAGCTTTGGTGGATGCTGACCTTTGTATCTGTCACGGTGGCGATCGTCGCTGCGGAGACGAGCACTCTCTTCTCCCTCCCGGAAACCTGGGAATCGATCAACGACATCGTCTCCGCTATCACCACGCCGCTGGCTCCGACTCAAGTGAGCGCTCTCGGAGGAGGAATGCTCGTCAGCGGCCTACTCCTG
Organism: Solirubrobacterales bacterium; assembly: GCA_036277955.1. Lineage (GTDB taxonomy): Bacteria > Actinomycetota > Thermoleophilia > Solirubrobacterales > 70-9 > VAYN01. Next base: position 41,578 of record DASULV010000044.1, read on the forward strand.
TTGATTTTCGCGCTTGTAGTTGCGTACCGCCAGATTCAAAAAAGCGGAGCCGTGGATGAGGCCAGCTTGGCGGAGCTCGCGAAATTGGGGTTGAACCGCGAGCAGGTGTTGGTCTTGGAGCCCCTCCTGAATCGCGGGCTGGAAACGAGGAAGAAGCAGCCCAGCCGGAAGTGGCTCGCCGCGGCAGTGGTGATGGTGGCCGTGGCTGTCGCGATGATCCTTCAAGGATCTAGGGAACTCGAAGTCAGCCAAAGCCCGAGGCTGGGAATCGCAGACAACCAGGCGATCGCTAAAGCCCCGACGAAGGGACGCGGTCCGCTGCACCGCAGCGAAAAAGGAGGGGAGCGAGGCGGCAGTAAGCCGAAGGCGGGGCAGGGAGTGCTCGGCGCCAGTCGCTCTGAAGCGTCGAAGGGAGGAGGCGAAGAAGCCTTCAAGAGCTCCGAATGTGGGTGTTCATCTCTCCCCTACGAAGGCGAAGGCTATGAACCCTCCCTCGAAGAACCGGACTGGGAAGAACCCGAACCGGACTGGGAAGAACCCGAACCCGAATGGGAAGAACCCGAACCCGAATGGGAATAGCGCTCGCGCCGGGGGTGGCCCCCGCACGAAAAAGACCCGCGACGGCGGGTCTTCGTGATTCAGGGAGCGGAAGTGGTGGCTACGCTCGCCGACGTTGGGGTCGGAGGGTGCCGTCGCGTCTTTGTCTGAAAGATCAAGCTGCTGGCGCTGGCTGGAGATCAGGTGGGCGCTACCCGCCGGCCGCCTGATCCTCGCGGCCTCTCCAGTTGATCCAACGCCAACAGCAAGTTCTGCGGAGGACGGGGGACTCGAACCCCATCCGAAGTGCTACTCCGGACTCCCGGTTATCAGCCGGTCGCGGCACCTCGCCGCTTCGTCCTCCACCTCCTTCAAGGGCTGAACGATGGGAAGTTCGCCCCCTCTTGTCACGTGAAGTACGCTCTGTGGACGGTTATCAGTCGGTCCGGGGGTAGCTCCCTCGCACGAAAAAGACCCGCTTCGGCGGGTCTTCGTGATTCAGGGAACTGGAGGCGCCGCTACTGAAGCTCGGTGCCGTCGTAGAGCTTCTTGACGTGCACGGTGCCCGGGGGGCTGGCTTCGATGCAGAGGCGGCAGAGGACGCACTCGTCGACGTTCTGGTCGACGATCTCGACGGTGCCGCCTGCATCCTTGAAGATGTCGACGGGGCAGACTTCCTCGAGCTTGGCGGCGACGGCGGCGTCGTTCTTGATCGAGTCCTCTACCTCGACGTCGATGAAGACCTTGTTCAGCTGCTCGGGCATTAGGCGGCGGCTCCCAGCTTTTCCTTGACGACGTCGGGGATCTCGTCGATGCGCTCGACTACGCGGATGCCGGCGGCTTCGAGGCGGGCGATCTTCTCGGTCGCGGTGTCCTCTTTGCCCTCGACGATCGTGCCGGCGTGGCCGAAGGACATGCCTTTCATCTCCTCGTCGTCCATGAATTTGCCGGCCATGAAGGCGACGATGGGGAGGCGGCTGTTGTTGTCCTTGACCCATTCGGCGAGCTGGGCCTCCATGCGGCCGCCGGGCTCGGTGTAGATGACGATCGCCTCGGTCTGCTCGTCGGCCTCGAAGTAGGGCATCAGCTCGGCGTAGGTGGAGCCGATGATCGCGTCGCCGCCGATCGAGACGGCGGTGGAGACGCCGAGGCCGGCCTGGGTCAGCGAGGAGGAGATCTCGGTGGTCATCCCACCCGAGCGGCTCATCACGCCGACGCGACCGGGCTGGTAGGCCTTGGCGGCGTCTTTGGCGGGGCCCCCGATGCCGCCCATCTTGCAGACCTCGGGGACGATCAGGCCGAGGCAGTTGGGCCCGATGATGCGGGCGCCGCGCATCTCGGCCAGCTCGACCATCTGGGCGACGTCGCCGCGCGGGATCCGCTCGGTGACGATGACGATCAGCTTGATCCCGTTCTCGATCGCCTCGAGCACGGCGTCCTTGGTGAAGGCGGGGGGGACGGTGACGACCGAGCCGTCGATCGGGCCGCCGTGGTGCTCGACCGCCTGGGCGACGGTGTCGAAGACCGGCACGCCGTGGACCTCGCGGCCCTTGCGGCCGGGGGTGACGCCGCCGACGATCTTGGAGCCGTAGTCGAGGCACTCCTTGGTCAGGTTGACCGCCTCGCGGCCGGTGATCCCCTGGACGATGAAGGTGGTGTCTTTGGAGAGCAGGATGCTCATGCGGCCGCTCCCTGGATCTTCGAGACGGCGCGGCCGGCGGCCTCCCACATCGAGACCGAACGGTCGCAGTACTCGACGCCGTACTTCTCGAGGATCTTGAAGCCCTCGTCCTCCCAGGCACCGGGGATGCGGAAGATCGCGATCGTCTCGCCGGGGTCCTTGCCGAGCTCGAGGCAGGCCTTGATGACGCCGCGGGCGACGATGTCTACGCGGGTGTTGGAGACGATCGACATCATCACCGCGATCTTCTCGACGCCGTCCTTTTCGAGGACCTCCTTGGCCAGGCCGCAGGCCTTGGCGACCGAGGGGTTGCCGCCGATCTCCGAGTAGTTGGCGGGCTGGCCGCCCTGGTTGCGAACCGCGTCGGTCAGGGTCAGCGAGCCGCCGCCGGCGCCGATCACGAGGCCGAGGTTGCCGGTGAAGCCGTGGTCCTTGCCCTGGATCACCCCGCGGTGGTCGGCGGCGTCGATCGCGGCGACGTTCTTCTCGAAGTCGGAGGGCTCGTAGGTCTCGCGGGTGTCGTCCTCGGCGATCCCGAGCTCCTTGCGCAGCAGTTTCTTTTGACGGCCGACCGCCTCGTTCTCCATCTCCATGTGGGCGTCGAGGGCGACGAAGGAGCCATCGGTCAGCTCGGCCAGCGGGTTGATCTCGGCCAGGGTCATGTCGTTGTCGCGGAAGAGGCGGGCGAGGCGGGCGAGGACCGGGGTGGCGCGGTTCAGCTGCGAGCCGGTGACGCCGGTGGCGGCGACGACCTGCTTGGCCTCGAAGTCGCCGATCGGCAGGAGGTTGGAGACGTGGCCTTTGCCGACGTGGTCGGGGTGGGTCTCGGCGACCTCCTCGATGTCGATCCCGCCCATGTCGCTGAACAGCATCAGCGGCTTCTTCGCGGTGCCGTCCCAGACGACGCTCGCGTAGTACTCCTGCTTGACCTCGGCTTTGGGGTCGACGAGGACGCCGCGCGGCATGTGGCCGTTGATTTCCAGCTTGAGGATCTCCTCGGCGTGCTGGGCAGCTTCGTCGGGCGTGTCGGCGAACTTGACGCCGCCGGCCTTCATCCGGCCGCCGGTCAGCACCTGGCTCTTGATCACGACCGGGCCGCCGATTTCCTCGGCGACCTTGCGCGCCTCGTCGGCGCTCGTGCAGAACCCGTACTTGGTGACGGGAATCCCCGCCAGCTCGACGATCTTGCGTGCCTCGTACTCGTAAAAGCGCATCAGCGGCGCGGAACCCTATCCCAGACCCCCGGAAGATCGTCGCCCCGCCCTGCTTTACTGCCGCGGGTGCTTCCCGTCTCCGCCGGGCGGAAGATCCGCTCTCGGCCATTCGTTTTCCTCTTGCTGATGCTGGTTCTCGGCTCTGTGGCGCTCTACGGATGCGGCACCGTGGTCAGCCGCGAAAAGCTCGAGTTCGCGGTCGAAAGCAGCCTGGAAAACTCGATTCATGAAAAGATCAAGCAGGTCGAATGCCCTTCCGATGAGTCAGTTGACCCGGGCGCGACGTTCACGTGCGACGTAATTTTTTCCGATGACAGGCGGGAAGTAGCGACCTTGAAGATCCGCAACGAGGAGGCCGACATCACCATGATCAGCCTCAAACCCGAGAAATAGAGAGAGGCGAATGAGCGACCTGACGACTGCCCCTGACGAGCTGACGACCCACGCCAAACTTCTCAGCTGGGTGGACGAAATCGCCTCGCTCACCGAACCGGACTCCGTCTACTGGTGCGACGGCAGCGCCGAGGAGTACGACCGCCTCGCCCAGGTCCTGATCGACGCCGGCACCTTCGAGCGCCTCGACGAGGCCAAGCGCCCGAACTCCTACCTCGCCCTCTCCGACCCCGCCGACGTCGCCCGCGTCGAAGACCGCACTTTCATCTGCTCCGAGAAGGAGGAGGACGCCGGCCCGACCAACAACTGGCGCGACCCGGCGGAGATGCGCGCCACCCTGGGCGACCTCTTCAAGGGCTCGATGAAGGGCCGCACGATGTACGTCGTCCCCTTCTCGATGGGCCCGCTCGGCTCCGAGATCTCCGAAATCGGCGTCCAGCTGACCGACTCGGCCTACGTCGCCACCAACATGCGGATCATGACCCGGATGGGCAAGGCCGCCCTCGACGTGCTCGGCTCCGACGGCGAGTTCGTCCCCTGCGTCCACTCGGTCGGGATGCCACTGACCGAGGGCGTCGAAGACGTCTCCTGGCCCTGCAACGAGGCCAACAAGTACATCGTCCACTACCCCGAGACGCGGGAAATCTGGTCCTTCGGCTCGGGCTACGGCGGCAACGCCCTGCTCGGCAAGAAGTGCTTCGCGCTGCGGATCGCCTCGGCGATGGCCCGCGACGAGGGCTGGCTGGCCGAGCACATGCTGATCCTCAAACTCACCTCGCCCGAGGGCAAGGTCAAGTACATCACCGGCGCCTTCCCCTCGGCCTGCGGCAAGACCAACCTGGCGATGCTGGTCCCGACCCTGCCCGACTGGAAGGTCGAGACGGTCGGCGACGACATCGCCTGGATGAAGTTCGGCGACGACGGCCGCCTCTACGCGGTCAACCCCGAGGCCGGGTTCTTCGGCGTCGCTCCGAACACGAGCCACAAGACGAACCCGAACGCGATGGACACGATCGAGCGGAACACGATCTTCACCAACTGCGCCAAAACCGACGACGGCGACATCTGGTGGGAGGGGATGACCGGCGAGCCGCCGGCACACGCGATCGACTGGCACGGCAACGACTGGACGCCCGAGTCCGAGGCGCCGGCCGCGCACCCGAACGCGCGCTTCACCACCCCCGCCTCCCAGTGCCCCTCGATCGCGCCGGAGTGGGAGGACCCCGCCGGCGTCCCGATCGACGCCTTCCTCTTCGGCGGCCGCCGCGCCACCGTGGTGCCGCTGGTCCAGGAAGCCTTCGACTGGGAGCACGCGGTCTTCATGGGGGCGACGATGTCCTCGGAGACGACCGCCGCCGCGGCCGGCGCCGTCGGCCAGCTGCGCTTCGACCCGATGGCGATGCTGCCGTTCTGCGGCTACAACATGGCCGACTACTTCGCCCACTGGCTGAAGATCGGCCAGCGCGAGGGCGCCGAGCTGCCGCGCGTCTTCTACGTCAACTGGTTCCGCAAAGACGCCGACGGCAAGTTCCTCTGGCCCGGTTTCGGCGAGAACAGCCGCGTCCTCGAGTGGGTCTTCCGCCGCTGCGAAGGCGAAGGAGAGGCGGTCGAGACCCCGGTCGGGCTGCTGCCGGCCGAGGGCGAGATCAACACCGAGGGGCTCGATATCTCGCCGGAGGCGATGGAGGAGCTGCTCAGCGTCGACCTCGACCTGGTCAAGGAGCAGCTGCCGCAGGTGAAAGAGCACCTGGCCAAGTTCGGCGACAAACTGCCGGCCGCCGTCAGCGCCCAGCTCGAGGCGCTCGAACAGCGTCTCGCTTAGGTCTTCAGCAAGGCGACCGGGGCGCGATCGGCGCTCCGGCCGTCCTTATGCAGGGCTATCGAAGTGCCGGCCGAAAGCCGACTTTAAGCTCTGATGGTGTCAGCCCGGCGCACTAAACAGAAGGCAGGGGAGCGGGACTCGCTCTCGCTGCCCCTGGTTGCCCTGATCGCCGCGCTCGGCCTGCTGATCGTCTCGGTCGCCAACGCGCTCAGTCGCGCGACCCTGACCGAGACCTCGCTGATCTACTGGGCGGGGCTGCTGCTGATCGCCCTGCCGATCTTCTACAAGCTCAGCTCAAAAGAGCCGAGCTATCGCGAACGGCTGCTCCTCGTGCTGCTGCTGGGCCTCGCCCTCTACTGCGTCAAGGTCGTCCACGACGGCATCTACTTCACCTTCACCGACGAGTTCGTCCACGCCTACAACGCCGAGAGCATCGCCCAGCACCACCACCTCTACTACTTCAACGCGATCATCCCGACGACCGCGCACTACCCCGGGCTGGAGGGGGCGACCTCGGCGCTGATGAACCTGACCGGGATGTCGAGCTACGGCGCCGGCACGATCCTCGTCGGTGCCGCCCGCCTCACCTTCATGGCGGCGCTCTTCTTCCTCTTCGCCCGGCTCAGCGGCTCGGCCCGCGGCGCCGGCCTCGGCGTCGCCATCTACACCGGCAGCTCCAACTTCCTCTACTGGGGCGCCCAGTTCTCCTACGAGTCGCTGGCACTGCCGCTGATGGTCGTCGTCCTGATGGCCTTCGTCGAACGCGACGCGGGGCCGCGCGAGCGGCGGACGCCGTGGACGCTGCTGATCGTGCTGGGCATCCTCGCGATCACGATCACCCACCACCTCACCTCCTACGCGCTCGCCCTGATCCTGATCGCGCTCGCGGTCCTCTACCGGGTGATGAAGGTCGAGCGGCCGAACCCGTGGCCGCTGGCGCTGCTGGCGACCGGCGCCGCGGTCGGCTGGCTTTTGATCGCCGCCCGCAACACCGTCGGCTACCTCTTCCCGGTGCTCGGCGACGCGGTCGAGGCGATCCTCAACACCGCCTCCGGCGAGGCGCCGCCGCGGACCCTCTTCCACCAGGCCTCCGACGTCGCCGAAGAGGTGGGGGCGACGCCGCTGCCGGCCCGCGCGCTGGCGCTGCTGGCGGTGCTGATCCTGCTCGTCGCGATGGTGGTCGGGATCAGGCAGGTCTGGCGCCGTCACCGCGATGAGCCCCTGGTCCTGCTCTTCTGCGCCGCCGCGATCGTCTTCTTCGGGGCGCTGACGCTGCGCTTCGCCCCGGCCGCCTGGGAGACCGGCAACCGGGCCGGCGAGTTCCTCTTCATCGGTCTCGCCTTCGTCGCCATATACGGCGCGGCGGAGCTGCTGCGCGCGGGACCGAACCTGCGGCGCAGGCGCCTGCTCTTCACGGCGGCGATGGGAGTCGTCCTCTTCGGCGGCGTCATCTCCGGCTGGCCTTGGGACGTGCAGACCTCGCGGCCGTTGCAGGTGACCGCTGACGGCAACCGGATCGACTCCGAATCCCTGGCGCTGGCGAAGTTCGCCGGCGAGCGGCTCGACGGCAGCCGCTTCGCCGCCGCCGAAGCCGAGGCGCGTCCCCTGGCGAGCCCGGGTGGGCAGATCGCCTTCTCCGGCCAGGGCCCCGACATCGAGGACATCGTCAACACCGAGGCCTTCCAGAAGTGGCAGTTCGAAGTGCTGGAGGAAAACAACCTGCCGTACGTGGCGACCGACCGGCGGCTCGCCTCCGGGGACTCGATCCGCGGCTTCTACTTCACCGTCCCCGGCCGCTACAACGACGCGCTGCGGGAGAAGGGCGTCGTCCACAAGTTCTCGCAGCTCCCGGTGGCGCGGGTCTGGGACGGGGGCCGCGTCGTCCTCTACGACTTGAGGGACCGGCCGTGAAGGGGCACCGGGACCTGTCGATCGCGGCGGCCGCGGCGGTGCTCGGCGCGCTGATCGCCGTCTTCGTGCCGGTGGAGATCGTGCGGGTGATCGCGGCGCTGCCGCTGACCCTGTACCTGCCCGGCTTCGTCTTCGTCGCCGCCAGCTTCGACGGCGAGGAGCTGGAGCCGCTGAAACGGGTGACGATCGAGGTCGCCGCCAGCCTGATCGTGCTGGTGCTCGGCGCCTTCCTGCTCAACATCTTCCCCTTCGGGCTGACGACCGGGAGCTGGGCGGCGCTGCTGGCCCTGTTCGTCGTCGTCGGCTGCTTCGTCGCCGCTCGGCGGCGGGGTGCCGCGCAGCCCGAGCGGCGGCCGCTCTTCGGTGGGGTGGGACGGCCCTCGACCCGCACCGCTCTGCTCCTCGGGGCGGCGATTCTGGTCGGCGCCGCCTCGATCGCCCTCGCCCAGAGGCCGCTGCCGGCGAAGCACGCCGAGGGCTACACGGCGCTGTGGATGCTGCCCACCGACGCTGAGGAAGACGCGGTGGTGGTCGGGGTCGAAAGCAACGAACAGGACCCGGCCGCCTACAGGCTCCGTGTCGTTCAGGCCGGAGGAAGCCAGTCGCAGACCTTCCGGGTCAAGCTCGACCCGGGGGAGGAGAAGACCTTCGAAGTCGAGGTCCCTCGAGGTGCCACCGGCACCAAGCACGTGGTCGCCTCGCTGTACCGCGAGGGCGATCCAGGGCACCTCTTCCGACGGGTGACGCGCTGGCTACCGAGGCAACAGACCTTCCCTTGAGCACCGGTTCACCTTCCATCGACGTAGACGTCGTCATCACCAACCACAACTACGCCCGCTTCCTGCCGGAGGCGGTCGAGAGCGCCTGCGCGCAGACTCATCCCAACGTGCGTGTCGTCGTCGTCGACGACGGTTCCACCGACGGGTCGCGTGAGGTGCTGGAGGGCTTTGCCGACCGGGTCGAGGTGGTGCTGCAGGAGCAGGGCGGGCAGGCGTCGGCACTGAACGCCGGCCTCGAGCGCTGTCGCGGCGAGGTGCTGCTGGTGCTCGACGCCGACGACCGGCTGCGGCCGCAGGCGGCGGAGCGGGTCGCCCGCGCCTTCGCGGCCGATCCGGGCCTCTCCAAGGTGCAGTTCCCGATGGCGATCGTCGACGCCGACGGCCGGCCGACCGGGGCTCTGAAGCCGGGAGGCCACCTGCGGGCGCCGACGGGCGACCAGCGGCGGGCCGAGCTCTCCTTCCCCTTCGACCTTCCCTGGCTGCCGGGCGGCGGGACCGCCTTCCGCACCGAGGCGGTGCGGCGGATCCTGCCGATCCCGACCGCCGACTACCCGCGCAGCGGCGCCGACTGGTACCTCGTCCACCTGACGGCGCTGCTCGGCGAGGCGGCCTTCCTCGATGACGTCTGCGCCGAGTACCGCGTCCACGGCGGCAACGCCTACGAGCTCGAGCGCGACGAGATCGACCTCGACCACGTGCGCGAGTCGATCGTCTTCGCCGGCGGGACGACCCGCTCGCTGGAAGCGCTGGCCGGCGAGCTCGGGCTCAAGGCCCCCCGCCCGATCCTCTCCTGCGCCGACCTCGCCAACCGGCTCGTCTCGCTGAAGCTCGAGCCCGAGCGCCATCCCGTCCCCTCCGACCAGCCGCTCGGCCTCCTCGCCAAGGCGGTGCGCGCTACCCGCCGTCGCTTCGACGTCTCCTGGCCGATGAAGGTCCTGCTCGTCGCCTGGTTCGCGCTCGAGGCGCTGGCGCCGCGCCGGCTGGCGCAGCCGCTGGCCGAGCTGTTTCTCTTCCCCGCAAAACGCACCCGGGCGAACAGCCTGCTGGGAAGATTCCAGCGCTAGCGACCATGCGGATCCTGATCGTCACCGACCACTACCCGCCGTTCATCGGCGGCGCCCACCGCCAGGCGCGGCTGCTGGCGGCCGGGATGGCCGAGCGCGGCCACGACGTCGCCGTCGCCACCACCTGGCACGGCGGGCTGCCGCCGCTCGACTGGGAAGAGCACGTCACCGTGCACCGGCTGCGGCAGCTGCGCACGGTCGCCCGCTCGCTGATCCGCGACGAGGAGCAGCGCCACCAGCCGCCGTTCCCCGACCCGGTGACCGTCGTCGGCCTGCGCCGGCTGATCTCCGGCTTCCAGCCGGACGTGATCCACGCCTACGGCTGGCTCGCCTTCTCGGTTGCCGCGGCGCTGGGGCGGCGGCGGATCCCGATGCTGGTCTCCGCTCGCGACTACGGCTACTTCTGCGCCAACCGGACCCTGCTGCGCAAAGGCGAGCCCTGTGCCGGGCCGGCGCCGCTGAAGTGCGCGAGCTGCGCCAGCGAGTACTACAGCGGCGTCCCCAAGGGGCTGGCGGCGACCGCCGGCGTCTACGCCTGCCGGCCGCTGCTGGCGCGGAAGATGACCGGCCTGCACAGCGTCAGCAGCTTCGTCGACGACGTCACCATCCGCTACCTGTTCGGCTCCGGCGGTCCACCCGAGGATCTGCTGCGGGTGGTGATCCCGAGCTTCCAGGACGTCGCTCCCGACGAGCCGGTCGACAGCTCCGACGACGAGGTCGGCGCCTACCTGGCGCGGCTGCCGACCGAGCCGTTCATCCTCTATGTCGGCGCTTTCCGCAAGGTGAAGGGGCTGGAAACGCTCTTCGAGGCCTACGAACGGCTGCAGGCCCCGCCGCCGCTGGTGCTGATGGGGACCTACGAGCGCGACTCGCCGACGAACTTCCCGGACGAGGCCGTCGTCCTCACCGACGTCCCGCACCGGGCGGTGATGGCCGCCTGGGACCGGGCGATGTTCGGGGTGATGCCCTCGCTGTGGCCGGAGCCGTTCGGCGCCACCGTCGCCGAGGCGATGAACCGCGGCAAGCCGGTGATCGGGACCACCCTCGGCGGCCACGTCGACATGATCGGTGAGAACGAGGCCGGGATCCTGGTCCCGCAGGGCGACGTCGGCGCCTTGGAGGCGGCGATGGAGGAGCTGATCGGCGACGCCGAGCAGCGCGACCGCTTCGGCAGGGCCGCCAGCGAGAAAGCGCAGACCTTCGCCGCGACCTCGGTGATCCCCCGCTTCGAGCAGGCCTACCGCGACGTCCTCGCCGCCGGATGAGGGTCCTCCTCGTCGTCCCGGAGCCGCCGGCGGCAGAAGGGGGCGGGGCGATTCCGGTCCTGCTCCACGCCCAGCTGCTGGGACTGAAGGAACGCCATGAGGTGACGCTGGTCACCGCGGTCGGCGACGAGCCGGGTGAAGCGGAGGCGGTGGCGCGGCTGGCCGGCGAGGTCGAGGTCCACGCGGCCGATCGGCGGCGGCCACCGCCGGGGATGAAGCGGCGACGGCGCCAGCTGCGGATGGCGGGCTCCTGGGCCCGCGGGCGCCGGCCCTGGCACACGGTCTGGTACGCGGACCCGGGGATCCAGCGGATCCTCGATCGTCTCGGTAGCGAGCGCAGCTTCGACCTCGTCGACGTCGAGAACAGCTCGATGTCGGTCTTCCGCTATCCCGCCGGCCTTCCGACCGTCTTCACCGACCACGAGGTCTACGAGCCGCGACCGGTCGACTGGCATTCTGGACCGCCGCGCGAGTGGCCGGCCTGGGCCTTCGGCGAGCTCGACCGGCGGCGCTGGTCGCGGTTTCAGCCCCAGGCGTGGCGCCGCTTCGACCTCCTGCAGGTGTTCAGCCAGGGCGACGCCGACCAGGTCGCGCGGCAGGCGCCCGACGTGGCGCCGCGGGTTCGGGTCGACCCCTTCGGGCTGGTCCTGCCGCCGCGTGCCGATCCGGCGCGGGAGGTCCCCGGGACGATCCTCTTCGTCGGTGCCTTCCACCACCCGCCCAACCGCGACGCGGCGATCTGGCTGGCGCGGGAGATCCTGCCGGCGGTGCTGGCGCGCCATCCAGGGGCGAAGCTGCGGATCGTCGGCAGCGTGCCGACGCCGGAGGTGCGGGCGCTGGCCGGGCCGAACGTCGAAGTCGTCGCCGACGCGCCGAGCGTCCTCCCTCACCTGGAGGAGGCGGCGGTGGTGATGGCGCCGGTGCGGACCGGCGGCGGGATGCGGATGAAGGTGCTGCAGGCGATGGCCGCCGGCAAGGCGGTGGTGACGACTCCTCTCGGCACCGAGGGCTACACCGGCTTCGGCGAGGAGCCGCCGCTGGCGGTGGGGGAGAGCGAGGCGGAGATCGCCGCGGCGACGGCCGATCTGCTGGCCGACGACGATGGACGGCGCCAGCTCGGTGAGCGGGCGCGCGATTTCGCCGAGCGCCACCACAGCCCGGCGGCGTGGGCGGCGCGGCAGACCGCCGTCTTCGAGGAGGCGATTGCGGCGCGGGGGGCCGCCCGTCATGGCTGAGGCCCCGGCGGTCAGCGTGCTGATCCCGACCCACCAGCGGCGGCAGGCGCTGCGGGCGGCCCTTGAATCGCTCGCACTCCAGAGTGTCGATCCGAGCGCCTACGAGGTCGTCGTCGCCACCGACGCCTGCAGCGACGGCACCCAGGAGATGATCGACGGGCTCGAGGTTCCCTACGCGCTGCGCCGGGTCGAGCCCCAGGGTCGCGGGCGCTCGGCTGCCGTCAACGCGGCGCTCGCGGCAGCACGAGGCGAGGTCGCGATCGTCCTCGACGACGACATGCGAGTCGTCCCCGAGTTCGTCGAGCGCCACCGCTCCCACCATCCCGCCGGCTCGCGGCGCTGTGTCCTCGGCGCGGTCCCGGTCGAATTGGAGGACGGGAGCACGCACGCCGCCCGCTACGTCAAAGCCAAGTTCGACCTTCACCTCTCGCGCCTCTCCGACCCCGCCCACCTCGCCCTGCCGCGCTCTTTCTTTACCGGGAATGCCTCACTGCGGGTGGAGGTCTTGCGCGAGGTCGGCGGCTTCGACGAGTCCTTCGGGATCTACGGCAACGAGGACGTCGAGCTCTCGCTGCGGCTGCGCAAAGCCGGTGTCGAGCTCGGCTACGATCCCGAGGCGAAGGCATTCCAGGAGTACGGCAAGGACCTCGGCGGCCTGCAGCGCGACACGCTGGCGAAAGGACAGACGACGGTCCTGCTGGCACGTAGTCATCCGGAGTTCTTCGGCGATCTGCGCCTCGCCGATCCCGACGACTCCTCAACGCTCTGGTTGGCGGTGCGGGCGCTGCTGCTCTGGCTGACCCGCCGCCTACCGGCAACCTCGGGCTTCGTCTTCGCCCTCTTCTCCCTACTCGAGCACGCCGGCCTCTGGCGTTTCCCGCTCTTCTACCGGCCGGTCCTCGACTACGCCTTCTGGGCGGGGGTGGATGCGGCGCTGCGCGAATCAAACGACAGCGGCGACCTGTCGAACCTCTCCCGTGAGCTCCAGCGTGGCCCGATCGATCTTCTTCTACACCGATAGCCCCGTTCTCGGCGGCGCCGAGAACGCGATGCTGATGCTGCTCGAATCGCTCGACCGCGAGGAGTGGGAGCCGACGCTGCTGCTCGACGATCGGCCGGGGGCGGAGGTGCTGGCCGGGCGAGCGGCGGCGCTCGGGGTGCCGGTGCGCCTGGTCGGCCCGCTGCCGCTGGGGCTGGGCGGGGCGCGTGAGGTGCCGGCGCTGGCGCGGCTGCTGCGGCACGAGCGACCCGAGGTCTTCCACGCCCACATGAGCTCGCCGGTCGCCTGCAAGTGGGGCCTGGCGGCGGCGGTCGCGGCGCGGGTGCCGGCGGTGCTGGGGACGGTGCAGGTCGGCGGCTACGAGCCCCCCGATCGCTCTGCCTACTGGCAGCTGCGGGGGCTGGCGCGTGGGGTGGACCGCTACCTCGCGGTTTCGCGCGAGATCGCCGGCGAACTGGTCGAGGGGCTGGGCTGGCCGGCGGAGAAGATCGAGGTCGTCTACAACGCGGTCGACCTGGCGCGGGTCGAGGTCGAGGCACCGCCCGGCCTGCGCGAGCAGCTCGGCGGCAGCGAGACGCGGGCGCTGGTCCTGACGCCGGCGCGGCTCGACGCGCAGAAGGGCCACGACGTCCTGCTCGAGGCGATGCCGCAGGTCCCCGACGCGACCTTCCTCTTCGCCGGCGAGGGGCCGGAGCGCGAGCGTCTGGAAACGCTGGCGGCACAGCTCGGCATCGCCGACCGGGTCCGCTTCCTCGGCCGTCGCGAGGACGTTCCCCAGCTGCTCGCCGCCTGCGACGTCTTCGCCCTGCCCTCGCTCTACGAGGGTTCCTCGCTGGCGGTGCTGGAGGCGATGGCGGCCGGGATCCCGATCGTCTCCTCGGCGATCGGCGGCACCGAGGAGCTGATCGAGGACGGCCGCAGCGGCCTTCTCGTCAAGCCAGGGGATTCGGAGGCGTTGGCGGCGGCGCTGCGCCGGGCCCTCGGCGATCCTGAGCTGCGGAAGAGCCTGACCGCCCGCGCCCGCGAGCGGGTGGAGGCCGGGCTGACCCGGGAGGCGATGGCGAGTCGCGTCGAAGGCGTCTACCGCGAGCTGCTGGGAGCGGCCCCGAGCGCCGACGAGGCGCTGCCGGAGGCGCGGCGCAACCCGATGCTGCGGCGCCAGGACTGGCGCTTCGCGCTGCCCGACGCCGAGCTGGTCGAGAGTTGGAAGCTGCCCTTGCCAGGACGGGCGCAGCGGGCGCAGCGACGGGCCGAAGCCGCCGGCTTCGAAGACGTGCGGCTGCTCTGGCCCGGACCGCTGCCGCACCGGCTGCCGCAGTTCTGGCTGCCGCTGGAGTCGGACGAGGCGAGTGAGTACCTGCTGGCGACGCGGGCCGCCGACTCCCTCGGGGCGAAGGTGCTGCAGGGGGCCTGGCGCCTGGCGCGTGGAGCCGGCCTGCTGGCGCCGCTCTACCTCGTCGGCCGGCGCCGGAACGGGGGCGAGGGGGGAGACGTCGCGCTTTCCCCGGCGGCACCGCTGCTGCTGCTGACCGGCGGCCGCCGCAGCATCAACAAGGTCGTCGGCCTCGCCTTCGAGGGAGCTGAACCGAAGCCATCGGCCGCGGTGAAATTCGCCCGCGTGCCGGAGGCCGAGCCCGGACTCGAGCGCGAGGCGCAGGTCCTGCGGCGGCTGGGTGAGGAGCGGCCGGACTTCGCGGGCGCTCCCCGCCTGCGCAGCGAGGGTCGCCGCGCCGGCCGCCTCGCCGTCGTCGAGGACGTGGTCGAAGGCAACACGCTCCTCGACCAGCTGACCCCGCAGAACTTCGAGCCCGTAGCGCGCCAGGTAACCCGGCTCCTGATCGACCTCGCAGGGTCCCGTCAGCCCCAGGGTGCGCGGTGGATCGCGGGGGCGCTCGCTGAGTTCGAGACGCAGTTCGGCTCAGTCGTCGGAGAGGCGGCGGTCGCCTCGGTCCGAGGGCAGGTGGCGGGCCTCGGCGATCTGCCGACCGTTCCTGAGCACCGCGACTGCTCGCCCTGGAACGTCGTCATCACTCCTGCCGGGGACCCTGTCCTGCTCGACTGGGAGTCGGCCGAGGCCGACGGGCTGCCCGGCCTCGACCTCTTCTACTTCCTCGCCAACTGCGCCTTTGTCCTCGACGGCGCCCTGGAGAGCGGCCGCACCCGCGAGTCCTACGCGCGCCTGCTCGACCCGACGAGCCCGTACGGCCGGATCTACCGGCGGGCGGTGAGCGAGTACGCAACCGCGCTCGGCATCGCCTCCGACGACCTCGACCGCCTGCGCCTGCTCTGCTGGATCGTCCACAGCCGCAGCGACTACCGCCACGCCGCGCTCGAGACCGGCGGGGCGCCGCGCCCGGAGGACCTGCGTAGAGGGATGTTCCTCGGCTTGGTCGAAGAGGAGCTGCGATGAACCTGCGGGCGATCCTCGAGGAGCGGCTGGCGCTGATGGCGCCCGCCCGGCGGCTGCGGCTGGCGCAGGCCGAGGCCGAGGTCGCGGCCCGGCTCGGCGGCGAGAGCCGCCTGCGGGTGCTCGACGCCGGCTGCGGCGACGGCCTGCTCTCGCTGGCGATCGCCAAGCGCCACCCGACCTGGGCCCTGGTCGGCGTCGACCTGAACGAGGAGCTGCTCGACGGTGCCCGCAAGCGCGCCGCCGCCCGCGAGCTGCCGAACGTCCGCTTCGTCCCCGGCAACCTCGAACAGCCGCTGCCCGAGCGCGACCGCGACGCGGTCACCGCGGTCGAGTGCCTGAGCGAGATCCCCGACGACCGCCAGGCGCTGCGGATGATGCGCGCCGCCCTGCGCCCCGGCGGCCTCATCGTCGTCCAGGTCCCCGAGCGCGACTGGCGGCCGGTGCTCCCCGGCAGCGCCGATACCTGGCGCGAACAGGTCCGCCAGGGCTACACCGCCGAGCAGCTGCGCTCCTACCTGGAGGAGGCCGGCTTCGCCGAGGTCGAGATCCACCCGACCTACCGCAGCCTCGCCGCCGCCGCCCAGGAGATCCGCGACCGGATCAAAGACCGCGGCTTGCTCGTCCGCCTCCTCGCCTTTCCCTTCCTCGCGGGAGCGGTACGGCTGGAGCGGGCGGGCGTGACCTGGGGCCGCCCGAACGCGCTGCTCGCCACCGCCGTGGCGCCCGAGGGTTCCGCGCCTTGAGTCCCGCGCTCAGCGTCATCCTCGCCACCCACAACCGGCGGCCGATGCTGGAGCGGTGCATCCAGGCGTTGGAGCGGCAGACGCAGGACCCCTCCAGCTTCGAGCTGGTGGTCGGAGACGACGGCTCCTCGGACGGGACCGTGGAGATGCTGCGAGGCCTCAGCACCGATTTCGCTTTGACGGCCCTGGACCTCGGCAAGGTTGGCAGGGCGGCGGCGCGCAACGCGGCGATCGAGGCGGCGCGGGGAGCGATCTGCCTGGTCATCGACGACGACGTGATCGCCGAGCCCGAGCTCGTCGCCGCTCATCTCGAAGCCCACCGCGAGAGGCGAATCGTCGGCATCGGCAGGCTGACGCAGGCGCCGCCCGACCGCCCCGACTGGTACTCGGCCCAGTTCACCCAGACCTGGAACGAGCACTTCGACCGGCTCGAGGGGCGGGAGGTCGACTGGACCGCTTGTTACGCCGGCAACCTCTCCGCTCCGCGCGAGGCGCTTCTGGAGGTGGGCGGTTTCGTCGAAAGGGCCGCCGGCGAAGACCTCGACATCGGCTATCGCCTCAGTCGGGCGGGCTGCGCGATCCGCTACCTGCCGCGGGCCCGGGCACTGCACGACGACCGCAAGAGTTGCGCTCGGCTCGTTGCCGACTCGCTGCGCCAGGGCTCCCGCCAGCTCGACCTGCTCGCCGACCATCCGGAGATGGAGGCGCATCTGTTCGGGTGGTTCCTCGCGACCAGCCGCCGGGAAGTCGCTCTGCGCCGCGCGATGCTGGCGCTGCGGATGCCGCCGCGCTTGCTCGCTCGCCTCGGCAGGCTGCTTCCGGGGGAGGGGCGTCGCCGCATCTGGTTCGACTTCGTCTCCCGCTATGCCTTCTGGCTGGGCACGCGAAGCAGCGTCGATCGCGACCGCTGGGAGCGGATGACGCGCGGGGTGCCGGTGCTGATGTACCACGCCTTCGGCGAGCGGGAGGAGGGGGATCGCTTCGTCGTCTCCAAGCGGGCGCTGAACCGCCAGCTGCTGCTGTTGCGGCTGCTCCGCTACCGCGGCATCCACTTCGAAGACCTGGTGGCGACGCTGCGGGAAAGGCGGCTGCCGCTGCGGCGGGCGGTGGTGATCACGATCGATGACGGCTACCTCGACAACCTCGAGGTAGCCGCCGAGCTGTTGCGGCGCCACCGCTTTCCGGCAACGGTCTACCTCGTCAGCGCCAAGCTGGGGGGTGTCAACGACTGGACCCGGGAGGGGGCGCTTGCCGGCCGGCCGCTGCTCAGCTGGGAGCAGGCCGGAGAGCTCGAGAAGCACGGCATCCGCCTTGGCGCCCACACCCGGACCCACCCGCAGCTGCCGACGCGGGACGACGATGAGGTGACGGGCGAGGTCTCGGGGTCGCGCGAGGACTTGTCGACCCGGCTCGGAGCAGCGATCACCACCTTCGCCTACCCCTACGGCCTCCTCGACGAGCGGGCCGTCGACGCGGTGGCCGAGGCCGGGTTCGCCGGGGCCTGCACGGTGGAGCCGCGGCTGGCGGGCCTACAGGAGGACCCGCTGCGGGTGCCGCGGATCGAGGTTCGGGCCGAAGATTCGCTCTTCCGGTTCCTGCTGCACTTGTGGCTGGGAGCCGCCTGAGCGAAGGGTCAGCGGCCTTGGCCGTGGGGAAGCACTCGCTGCAGCTGGGATCCGGGGCCCCGGCGCCGAAGCAGGTTCCAGGACCGCCGCGGCAAGGCGAAGAGGCCGAGCCCCCAGATGCGCTCGGCCGCGGGGGCGGAGGGGCATCGCGCCAGCGCCAGTCCGCGGCGCCGCGCGTCCGCCGCTCCCAGTGCCAGCGCGCTTTGTGCCTCGGCGAGGACCGCTCGGTGGTGCTGCGCGCGCAGGGAGCGCTCCAGGACCGGGCGGTCACCGGGGCGGAGAAAGGCGCTGGATCGCGCCTTCTCGAGCATCCGGACCCGGTCACGGAGGGTTCCGGCTCTCGTGTCCGAGAGGCTCCCCGGGCGGATCCGGTACAGCTCGAGCGGTCGGTCGTAGAGGCCTGCCAGCGACCCGCTCAGCACCATCCGCAGCGCGCAATCCCAGTCCTCGGCCGTGGGCAGCGACTCGTCGAAGCCACCCAACTCCTCCAGCCGCTCCCGGCGGATCGCCGGATGGATCGGGAAGCACCACTCCAGGATCGCCCCGCGCTGGTCGTCAACCGGGAACTGCCTCTGCTCGTAGAAGCGCCCCTGGCGCTGCCCGTCCGTCTCGAAGAAGACGTCGGTGCAGAGGACGTCGAGGTCAGGTCGCTCGCGCCCGAGGAAACCAAGGGCGGCAAGCCGGCCAGGGAGGAGGACGTCGTCTGCGTCGACGACGAGGACAAAGTCACCGGAGCACTCGCGCAGGCCGCTGTTGCGAGCTGCGGCCACGCCCCGGTTGACGGGGTGGCGGATCAGGCGGACGCGGGACTCAAACGGCCCTAGCGCCTCCTCGATCCCGTCATCCGAACCGTCGTCGACGACGATCACCTCCCGCGGGGGCGGCGATTGCGCCAGCACCGACTCGAGCGTTTCGCTGATCGTGCCTGCCGCTTCGAAGGCCGGCACCACCACCGAGAAGGTGGGAGGGGTCGGCAAGGGTTCGACCGCGATTCGTGGGGGCGGGACGCGCATCTCTGCGCTCTCCCCACCCGGCTCGCTCATGCCGGCAGCCGCCAGGAGTGGGGGAGGACGACGCTGCCCTCGACGCCCGTGGCCGGAACCGGCCGCCCCTCCATCACCCCTGGTTGGACCTCGAAGAACGCCGCCCCCTGCAAACCGTCCTGGATATGGCGCTTGGCTTTGAGCAGGACGTCGATGCGGTACCGACCCGGAAGCAGTGGCAGGCTCGCGATCTCGCATTCGACGCAGGACCCCATCTCGGGGTTGCGGGCGTCAACGGGGGAGGAGATCTGGCTGTCCAGCGTCGTGATCACCTGGCCGAGGCTGTCGGCGATCGCCAGTTGGCACTCGAGCGTGGGTAGCTCGTTCGTGAGCTCGACGGTGATCGTGGCGGGATTGCCGGAGATGACCACGTCCGGCGGTCCGCCGGATCCGTCGCGCAGCCCCACCGCCCGGATTCGCGTGTCGAAGTAGCCACGGCGGTCGCGATCGGTCCGCTCCAGCAGGTCCTGTCCGGCCGCCCGCTCCAAAGTCCCCAGGTACTGGTCGATCGTCTCCTTGACTGGCCCGTCCGCCTTCGCCTGACCCCGTTCGAGCAGGATCCCGCGCTCGCAGAGCGCCTGGATGATCGCCAGGTTGTGGGAGACGAAGACCACGGTGCGCCCCTCACTGGCCACCTCGGTCATCTTGCCCAGCGACTTGCGCTGGAAGGCGGCATCGCCGACGGCGAGCACCTCGTCGACGAGCAGGATCTCGGGCTCGAGGTGGGCGGCGACGGCGAACGCCAGCCGCACCGACATCCCGCTCGAATAGCGCTTCACCGGAGTGTCGAGGAAGCGCTCGATCTCGGCGAACTCGACGATTTCATCGAAGCGGGCGCGGATCTCCGAACGCCGCATCCCCAGGATCGCGCCGTTGAGGAAGATGTTCTCCCGACCGGTCAGCTCGGGGTGGAACCCGGTCCCTACCTCGAGCAGCGAGCCGACCCGGCCGGTGACCTCGACGTAACCCTCGGAGGGCTCGGTGATCCGCGAGAGGACCTTCAGCAGCGTGCTCTTGCCGGCGCCGTTGTGGCCGATCAGGCCGACGACTTCGCCACTGCGGATGGTCATCGAGAGGTCCTGCAGGGCCCAGAGGACATCCGGCCCGTCATAAGCGTCGTCATCGTGGTGCGGCTGGCGGCCGATTGCCCGTCGCCCCGCTTCGGCGATCGCCTCTCGCAGGGTCCCATAGCCGCGGCGGTGCAGGCCGAGTTGGTAGCGCTTGCCGAGGTCGTGGCTGTCGATCGCAACGTCGCTCATCAGACGAAGTCGGCGAAACGCCGCTCGACGCGGTCGAAGTAGGCGAGGCCGGCGACCAGAAGGACCACCGCGCTTGCTGCGGAGATCGCGATCAGATCCCACGGGGCGTCGCCGGAACCGAGGGTGGCCCAGCGGAAGCCTTCGACCACGCCGACCATCGGGTTGATCGCCGAAAGGGTCCGCCAGGGCTCGTCGAGGAGGCTGCTGGGATAGACGACCGGCGTCGCGAAGAGCCACATCTGGATCGCGAAGGGGATCACGTAGCGGACGTCGCGGAAGCGGACGTTGATTGCCGAGAGGGCGCTGCTGACGCCAAGGGCCGCCGCGGCGGCAATGAGGATCAGCAACGGCAGGGAGAGGATCGCAAGCGACGGCGTAAGGCCGTAGATGAGCACGATCACCATCAGGATCACGAGAGAGATCGAGAGGTCGACGCAGCCTGCGACGAGAATGCCGGCCGGCATGAAGATGCGGGGGAAATAGATCTTCGAGACCAATGCCGAGTTGGAGACGAGGCTGTCAGAGCCGAGCAGCAGCACATTTGAGAAGAAGGTCCAGGGAACGAGGGCGGCAAGGCTGAACAGGGCGTAGGGGAGTCCGTTCGAGGCGACCCCGGCGAGGTTGCCGAAGAAGAGCGAGAAGACGACCATGAAGCCGATCGGCTGCAGCACCGCCCAGGCGCCCCCGAGGGCGGTCTGGCGGTAACGGACGGTGATGTCGCGGAGGGCGATCTGCGCCGCCAGGTCGCGGTAGCGCCAGAGTTCCCGCGGCGCCAGCACGCGGCTGAAGCCTTTGGTGGGCTGCAGCCGGATCGTCTCCGGGGCAGCGGTTGAGGTCGATGGACTGGTGGCGGGGGCGGACGACATGGGGTCGAGGATAGGTTCAGATCGGCACCGGGATCACTCCCCTGCAGATCCGCAGCGGACCTTGCCAGTGGGGAAAAGTACTTAGGGATTTTCGCCAGTAGTAGAAGAAGAAGCTCAAGTACAGAGGTTTTTCTTCAATAACTCGGTTTCGTCTTGTCCATTGGGGTAGGAGCGCCGCCAGATCGTCGGCCAGAGGCGGTCACTTCAACTCGGAGGGCATCGTGATCGCTAACCAGTCTCGTCCAGAGCCGTACGGCAGGCTCGGCCACACGTTCTTTCTGTTCTTCCTGGTCCTCGCTCTCGCAGCCGGCCTCCGCACCGGAACCTCCCAGGCCGCCGAACCCGGTCCCGTCGCCGCCTACTCCTTCGACGAGAACTCCGGCTCGATGGCCCACGACTCGGCCGGCACCCACGACGGCAACCTCAGGAACGGCACTACCTGGACCGCCACCGGGAAATTCGGAGGCGCCGTCCACTTCGACGGCATC
>DASULV010000045.1:0-4926 GCA_036277955.1 Solirubrobacterales bacterium
GGAGGCGAACGCGGTCGGGATGCAGAGCAGCGCCCCGTTCGGGTTCTCGAGGATGAAGGCGGGGCTGGTCGGGTCCCAGGCGGTGTAGCCGCGGGCCTCGAAGGTGGCGCGGACGCCGCCGGTGGGGAAGGAGGAGGCGTCCGGCTCGCCCTGGATCAGCTCCTTGCCGGAGAAGTCGGCGATCGCGTTGCCTTCGCCGCCGGGCTCGAAGAAGGAGTCGTGCTTCTCAGCGGTCGAGCCGGTCAGCGGCTGGAACATGTGGGTGTAGTGGGTGGCGCCGTTCTCCAGCGCCCACTCCTTCATCGCCTCGGCGACGGCGTCGGCGAGGCTGGGGTCGAGCGCCTCGCCCCCGTCCAGCGTCGTCTGCAGCTTCTCGAAGACGTCCTTCGGCAGCCGCTCCTTCTGGGCGGCGACGGAGAAGACGTTCTGCCCGAACGGGTTGTTCTCCGGGAGCGTCAGGTCCTGCGCGCCGAGAGCCCCTCCGTTGGAGCTCCACTGGGCTGCGGTCACGTTTTGCTGGCGAATGCGAGTCATCGGTTCGAATCTCCCCCAATAGGCGCGCGCTCGGGTCGTCCCAGCGCGTTTTTGTCGAAAGTCTCAGTCCTCGAAAAGAGCAGCACAGAGCCTAATGGGGACGCTTCGATCACGCCTTTGTACCGCCGGATAAACCTGGGGACGAGGTGGTTATCCCTGGTGTCCGAGCTTGCGATCCTGCACCTGTGAGGTGCTCGATCGCAAGCTCGTCAGCCGAGCGGCGTGGCCTGGAAGATGCCGAGCGGGTGGCGGAGGCGGAAGCCGCCGGTGGGGCGCATCGCCTCGGACCAACCGGGGCCGCTGCGGTCGCCGTCTTCGCTGTAGGAGGTGTCCCAGCGCAGGCCGGCGATCACCGCGAAGACGTGTTCCTTGTTCGCGTAGATCCGCACCCAGGAGCCGGCGCCGCCGCCTCCCCAGCGCATGAATCCGGTCGAGTCGAGCGGCCATTCGAGCAGGCCGGCGGCGTGCATCACGTAGGAGACCGAGCCCGAGCAGTCGTAGCCGCGCGAGTTCCAGCTGCGGTGGCCGCCGCCCCAGACATACGGCCGGTGGCGGATCCGGTTCGCCGCTTCGACCATCGCCTTTACCGCGGGCGGGGCGGAGGGGGGAGCGACGGCGCGGCCGTCGGGCAGTAGGCGTGCCTGCGGTACCGCGGCCGAGGCCGGCGACGCGCATACCGCGCCGCAGACGAGCAGCGCGGTCACGACCGTGAAGAGCTTCCCCTGCCTTCGCATTGCAGGGTTATCGACAACTCCGCAGGGGAGTTGAGGGGGGCGGGTCAGGCGCTCGGAGAAACGTCCGGCAGGGCGCCGCCGGCGACTAGCGAGCCCATCAACACCCCGAGCAGGAGGTCGCGCAGCTCCTCGCGCTCGACGTCGCGGTGCTCGATCCAGTTGAGGCAGGCGCCGTCCATGAACCAGAGCCAGCCGTTCACCGCGATCCGGGCTTTCGGCGGGGCGTCGTCGGGATAGAGGCCCTGGAGGATCCGCTCTGCCGTCTGCCGCCGCACCTGGTCGACCAGGTCGCGGATCTCGGTCACCCCGGTGGCGCTGTCCATCAGGTTGCGGTAGGCGACCGCGTTCTCCTCGACCATCGCCAGGAAGGCGTCGAGGCTGGCCGTCAACTGCTCGACCGGCGGCAGGTCCGGATCGGGCGCGGTGCGCTGTCGCAGCTCCTCCGCCCACGCGCCCAGCGTCTCCTCGAAAAAGGCCTGCTTGCTGGGGAAGTAGTGGTAGAGCAGCGCCTTCGAGATCCCCACCTCGGCGGCGATCTCCTTCATCGAGAGCTCGTCGTAGGGGCGGCTGGTGAAGAGCTCGGCGCCGCGTTCGAGTAGCTGCTTGCGCCGCTCGTCGACGTCCATCCGGCGGTAGGCGGGCTCACTCATGGACGACAGTGTAACGGCTTATTGACCGAGGGTTGACAAGATTGCTACGGTGTTGACCGTCGGTCAATAACCCACTTCATAACCCCTTCAGGAGCAAAGCCATGAACGAAGATCCGAGATACGACGTACCGCCCGCCTTCCGACCTCCGTCGGAGGGACCGCCGAGACAGGCGCCTCCGCCGCCGCCGCCTTCGAACCCGATCACCCGAATCGAGTTCGAGCGCGTCTTCGGCGGCCGGGTGCTGGCCTGGATCGGCGGCCTCGCGACCCTGCTCGGCGTCATTTTCCTGATGCGCAGCGCTGTCGACAGCAGCTGGTTCACGGAGGAGGTCCGCGTGCTGATGGCCGCGTTCGGCTCGCTCTTCCTGCTCGGCCTCGGTATTTGGCTCCACGAAAAGAGGGGGCGCCTCGAGGTCGCCCGGATGGCCGTGGCGGTCGCCCTGCCCGGCTTATACGCGACGACGGTCGTCGCCACCCAGACCTATGACTTGATCTCACCGGTTATCGGATTAGAGGCGGCGGCGCTGATCGGTGTGGTCGGCGTCTTCATCGCCGTGCGCTGGTCCTCGATGCTGGTCGCCAGCGTCGGGATGCTGGGCGCGCTGGCGGCGCCGATCATGGCCGGGACGGAGATGGACGGTGGCTCGATCGCCTTCGTCGCCCTGGCCCTGGCCGCCAGCGTCGGCGTCCTCCTCTGGCAACGCTGGGACTGGCTGGCGCTTGGCGCCTTCGCCGTCTCCGCGCCGCAGCTGATCGCCTGGATCTACGACAGCGGCTTCATCACCTTCGAGGGCGATCCCTCTCCGACCGAACCCGTGCCGCTGGTCCTCGCGATCCTCGTCGGCTTCTGGATTCTCTACGCCGCCGCGGCCTTCGGCTACGAGCTGCGGAATCGCAACGAGAGCAGGCTGCCGGTCTCTTCCTGGCTGTTGCTCTTCGCCAGCAGCGTGCTGATCGCTCTCGCCGGCTGCATCGTCCTCGAAGGCAGCTCGGATCTCGCTTTCAACGCCTGGCTCTTCGGCTTCGCCGCCGCTCACCTGGTGCTGGGAACCGCCTCGATCCGCTTCGGCGTCCACCGCGAAATCGGCTCGCTGCTGATCGGCGGCGGGATCGTTCTAGGTTCCATCGGTTGCGCCAGCGCCTTCGACGGGCCGGTCCTGGTGGCGGCCTGGTCGAGCGCGGCCGCGGCGCTCGCCTACCTGGCGACGCGCGTCGACCGCTCGCCCTCGCCGACCCTCTCGAGTGCCGAGCGGCTGCTGATCGGCGCACTCGGTTTCCTCGGCCTCGCGATCGTCCACATGCTGGCGGTCGAGGCGCCTCCGACCGCGATCGCCGAAGGCGTCGACGACCTCGGCGCCGCCCTGCTCGCGATCGCCCTCTGCGCCGGTGCCGCGCTCGCCTGCTGGTACTGGGGCCGCGAGATCGAGCCGAGGACGGCAACCGTGGTCGGCTACGTCAGCGCTACCGGCTTCGTTTACCTCGGCTCGGTCGCGATCATCGACGTGATCGGCGACAACGCCGGCGGCGAAGCCCGCGAGATCGGACAGTCCTGGATGTCGGCCTTCTGGACGGCGACCGGCCTTGGCGCGGTCGTCTGGGGCATGGTCCGGCGCTCCTGGAAAGCCCGTCTCGGCGGCCTCGCCCTGCTGATGGTCGCGATCGCCAAGGTCTGGACCTACGACCTCTCCGAGCTCGAAGAGCTGGCCCGGGCACTCTCCTTCGTCGCCCTCGGCCTGTTGTTGCTGGCCGGCGCCTTCGCCTACCAGCGGTTCAAGCCGGAGGAGGAAGAGGAGCCGGTTGATGAGGCGGAGGAGGTGGAGCCGCAGGCCTCCCTGTAGAGCCGATCAGCGGGAGCCGCGGGCATCTCTATAGCCTGCGGTTCCCGCGGCCGGTTGCCGCACGACAAAGCCGAAAACGGAAGGAATCGCCCCTCAATGTTCGTATCGAAGGCCGCCGTCGTCGGCGGCGGCACCATGGGTGGGGAGATCGCGCAGGCGATCGCCGCCGCCGACATCCCCGTCGTCGTCAAAGACATCGACCAGAAGTTCGTCGACGCGGCCGTCGAGAAAGCCCGCGGCGTCACGGAGGGGCAGCTCGCCCGCCTGGTCAAGAAGGAGAAGCTGACCCAGGAGCAGGCCGACGCGCGGCTGGCCGAGGTGATGGGGAACATCACCGGAACCACCACCTATGACGAGTTCGGCGACGTCGACTTCGTGATCGAGGCGGTACCGGAGAAGATGGAGATCAAGCAGGCCGTCTTCCGCGACCTCGACGCGGTCACGCCGGGGCACGCGATCCTCTCCTCCAACACCTCCTCGCTCTCGATCACCGAGATCGGCGAGGCGACGCTGCGGCCCGACAAGGTCGTCGGCTTCCACTTCTTCTACCCGGCCTCGATCATGCCGCTGGTCGAGGTGATCGTCGGCGAGGACTCCTCGCAGGAGACCGCCACTGCCGCCTACAACTTCGCCCAGGCGATCAAGAAGCAGCCGATCGTCTGCGGCGAGGTCCCCGGCTTCGTCGTCAACCGGATCCTGATGGCGACGATGGGGGAGATCTGGCGCGCCCAGGAGGAGCAGGGGCTGTCGCTGAAGGGGATCGACGAGGCGATCGCCGGCGCCCAGCTGGCGCCGATGGGCCCGTTCTTCCTCACCGACCTGCTCGGCCTCGACACCGTCCTGCACGTCGCCGAACACCTCAACGAGTCCTACGGCGAGCACTTCTACGTCCACAAGGGCCTGCAGGGCCTCGTCGGCGAAGGCAAGCTCGGCGCCAAGACCGGCGGCGAGGGCTTCTTCAAGGACGGCGAGCAGAACGTCCCCGGCGACAACGCGCCCGACGGCGATGAGCTGGTGGCGATGTTCTCCAGCCGCGCCCTGATCGAGGCCTGCCTGCTGGTCGAGGAGGGGATCTGCTCGGTCCGCGACATCGACCTCGGGATGATGGCCGGGGCCGGGCTCGACCCGCGCAAAGGCCTGCTGCCGCCGTTCTGGAAAGCCGACGTCACC
>DASULV010000046.1:0-25722 GCA_036277955.1 Solirubrobacterales bacterium
AATGTCAGCGGCGCCTCCCTCTGCGACCCGCGGCTGATCGAAGACGTGCGCCAGGCGATCGCCGACGGTCTCAACCCCGGCTGGCTCGATTTCGAGATCACCGAGACCGCGGCGATCTCGAACATGGACCACGCCCGGGCGTTCGCGCAGGCGGTCACCGGGATGGGCTGCGGCCTCGGGCTCGACGACTTCGGGACCGGCTTCAGCTCGTTCAGCTACCTGAAGGAACTGCCGGTCCAGCACCTGAAGATCGACATCGAGTTCATCCGCGAGCTCCGCTGCTCCCCGACCGACCAGCGCCTCGTCCAGGCACTCGTCCAGTTCGCCAAGGCCTTCGGGCAGGAGACGGTCGCCGAGGGGATCGAGGACGCCGAGACCCTGGCGATGGTGCGCGCCTTCGAGATCGACTACGCGCAGGGGTTCCACATCGGCGAACCGGCGCTGGTCGAGGGCGGCGAGCTGGCGGCCGCTGTCTGAGCTTCGCCCTCTTTAGAGGCCGAGGGTTTTGGCGATGATCGTGCGCTGGATCTCGGAAGTGCCGCCGTAGATCGTCGAGACCAGCGAGGTGCGGACGAGGCGCTCCATGTCGTACTCGGAGGAGTAGCCGTAGCCGCCCATCATCTGCATCCCCTCCAGGGTCACGCGCTTGGTCACCTCGGTGACGAAGAGCTTCACCATCGAGGCCTCCTTGGGCAGCATCCGGTCGGGAGCCTCGTCAACCAGGGTGGCAACCCAGTGGGTCATCAGCCGGGCCGCCTGCAGGTCGGTGGCGAGGTCGGCGATGCGGTGTTGGAGCGCCTGGAAGGAGCCGATCGGGCGCCCGAACTGGCGCCGCTCCTTCACGTAGAGCAGCAGGTCGTCCATCGCCCGCTGGGCGATCCCGAGCATCGTCGCCGCGAGGATCAGGCGCTCGACGTTGAGGCCGGCCATCAGCTGCGTCCAGGCCTGGTCGACCTCGCCGAGGACGTCCTCCTCGCGCGCCGGGCAGTCGGTGAAGTAGAGGTGGTTGGTCTCGCGGCCGCCCATCGTCTCAATCGGGATCACCTCCATCCCGTCGACGTCTTTCGGCACCCAGAGCATCGTCATGCCGGCGTGCTTGTCCTCGCTGCGGGTGGTGCGGCAGACGACCAGCACGTGGTCGGAGATGTGGGCGTTGGAGCAGAAGACCTTCTGGCCGTTGAGGACGAAGCCGCCGTCGACGCGGTCGGCCTTGCAGGCGAGGGCGCCGACGTCGGAGCCGGCCTCCGGCTCGGTCATCGCGATCGCCTCCACCGAGCCCGAGGCGATGCCGCCGAGGACCTCTTCCTTCTGCGTCTCGCTGCCGAAGCGCTGGGTGGCGCCGGCGACGATCAGCGTCGTCGCATAGCCGCCGATCGGCGCCAGGCCCCGCGAGGTCTCCTCCATGAACAGGCAGGCGTCAAGCATGCTCCCGCCGGAGCCCCCGTACTGCTCGGGAATCGTCACCCCCAGCCAGCCCAGCTCGGCCATCTGGTTGTAGATCTCGAAGTTGTGGTGCTCGCGATAACCGTCGGTCAGCCGCTCACGCTGGTCCGCGGTCCCGCACTCGCGGTCGCAGAAATCACGGATCGCGTCGACGAAGTCCCTCTGCTCATCGCTGAGAGCGAAGTCCACGGCGCGGAGCCTACAGCGCGGCTCCGGCCCCTCTGTGCCCCGGCGCCGGTAACGAAGGGAAAAGTGGATTTTTCTCCAGCAAGCTGATGCGGGTAGGCGTCTGACAGCTCCAGCTCCAACACCCGCCGACCGAGGTGGGGCTCAATGAGGACGCCGATCGGGAAACGAGGAAAGCTTCAACATGTCCGGTTATGTCACGGCCGAGCGAGTGGCCACTCCCTGGGGGACCATGGAGGAGCTGCGAGCACGGCGGCTGCGGCCAGGGCCAGGGACGGCCCGGGAGGCGGTCCTGCGAAATCAGCGCGAACGCCTTTCCGCCGCGATGGTTGCCTCGACCGCAACCAAGGGATACCCCGCGACCACCGTTGCCGATCTGATCTCACTCGCAGGTGTCTCCCGAGCCACCTTCTATGAGTTGTTCGACGACAAGGCGGACTGCTTCCGAACCACCGTCCGCACCTTGTTCGGTGCCGGGCTCGCCTTGATCCGCCACCGCCTCGACGGTCCCGGGAATCCAACTGAGCGCAGTGAAAGAGCCCTGGGCTCGTTCCTGAAGTTGACTGCCAGCCAACCTGCGGCTTCGCGGATGAGCCTGGTCGACGCATACTCGGCGGGCTCAGCCGGCCTCGAGCCGATCAACGAGACCTTCGAGGAGGCTTGCGAGATCGCTCACGAGGCGATGCAGATGCTCCCGAACCGAGGGCGTATCCCGGCGGAGATATCGCGCGCGGTCATCGGGGGGCTGCACAGGGTCATCTACATCCACCTGTATCAGGGACGGGCGGATGATCTGCTCGACAACTGCGATGAGCTGTGGAGGTGGGCCTACGGATACGAGCCGCCCGATGGCCTGCCGACCCCGCGCAGGCGTCCGCGCGTGGCGCAGGCACCCGTGCCCTTTGCCGGGCGGGACTCACACGAGCGCATCCTCCGAGCATTCGCTCGTGCGACCAGCGCCCAGGGCTTCCCAAAGGTGACGATCCCACAGGTGGCGGCAGAGGCCGGTACCTCGAACGCGACCTTCTACAAGCACTTCGAAAACAAGGACGACGCGTTGCTCGCCGCTTTGGACCTCAGCGGGACGCAGTTGATCGCGGCGGCCCTTCCAGCCGCTCGGCGCGCGCCCACTTGGCCGGAGGCGATTCGACGCGCGATCGAGAGCATGTGCGGGTTCCTGGTGGCAGAGCCGGCCTTCGCCGAGCTACGCATCGTCCAGGCCTACGCAGCCGGCCCCGTAGCGCTGGCTCACCGCGACCAGGCCTGGGAGGCGGTCGTCGACGAGCTCGTTCCGGCCGAGATACGACGGCAACCGAGCCCAGTTGTCTGGGAAGCGAGCGCCGGCGCGATGTACGCCCTCCTTTACGAGCGGGTCCGCCGCGACCAACTGGAGAAGCTGATTGAGCTGCCGCCGCTGCTCAGCTACCTTGTGCTCGCACCGGTGATCGGGACCGAAGAGGCCATTGCCGTAGCCGCCGGCCCTCCTTCCCGCCATGCCTCGGTAGCCCGGAACTTGTGAGCCGACGCGTCCGAAGACGCCATCACTGGCCTCGAGCAACGAAGGAGAAACGCCCCAGCGCTTCTCCGCGCGAAAACTTCGTTGAAGGCGGCCGCAGTTGCGGCAGGTAAGGTCACAGCTGCACCGACGGCGGTGAGCGTCCTCCGTTGCGGATCCGCGCTCAGCCCGGCAGCGGTGAAGCCGATGCTGGCTACCGGCAGGACGCCGACTTTGCCCGCGTAGGGAGGCGAGGGCTCGAGGTCCACGTCTGGAGAGAAGGTGCCGGCTTCGAGATCGACCACGGGATCGCGCCAGATCAGCTGGCCGCCGCCGAGCTGCAGCAGTTCGAGGCCGCCCTGCGTTTCCAGCCTCCCCCCGTCAGGTCGGGGGAGATCCTGCCCCCGAAGATCGCGAAGGTGAAGGTCCCGGGATGTTCGGCCGGGAAGATCGGGTTGACCGCGACGTAGAGCTGGTCGAGCTTGGCCGTGAAGGCGGGGTCGAGTTCGAGGCTGGTGCGGTCGCTGC
Source organism: Solirubrobacterales bacterium (assembly GCA_036277955.1). GTDB lineage: Bacteria > Actinomycetota > Thermoleophilia > Solirubrobacterales > 70-9 > VAYN01. The sequence continues at coordinate 3,653 of DASULV010000046.1, forward strand.
CGAGGACGGTCACAGCTCCGGCGCCACGGTCGTCGTCACCGACCCCAGCGGCTGCCCCGGCCGCAGCGGGATCCGCAGGTGCAACCGTTTGTTCAGCCGGGCGGCGACCTTGTCGCCGAGCGCCGACGCCGGCAAGGTCAGCTTCTCCCCGAAGCCGCTGCGGCTCTCGCGCAGCATCTCGGCCGTCCCCAGCTTCAGCTGGCCGCCGCCGACCTTTGCCGCCAGCGGCGCCGTACGCCTCGTCGTCTTCAACTGCAGCTTTTTCAGCAGGACCATTCCCCGCTTCGCCTTCAGGAAGAGGGCACCGTCGTGTTCCACCGCGCCCTTGCCGACCAAGGGATCGATCTTCCCCGCCACCACCGGAAACGTGACGACGCCCTTCTTCAGCGTCGCCGGCCGCTGCGCCGATACCTTGACGCCATTGTGTTTCAGGGCGGCGAGGAAGCTCGTATCGAGCTTCCACTTCGTCGCCCCGGAGCCGACCGGGTCGTACTTCGCCGGACTGATCGCAGGGAACGCGGCAAGCAGCACCGCGGCGCTGGCAAGGAGGGACGCGAGGCGCCTCATTCCTTCACCGCACAGCTCTTGACGACGCCGACGGTGATCGGCTTCTGTTGGGAGAAGAAGAAGCTCGTCCGTGCCAGCTGATAGCTCGCAACCGAGGTTCCGGCGGGGGCGGGACAGCCGGCATTGAAGAAGCCGCGCTGCTGTCCGTGGTCGATGTAGTTGCGGCGCAGGGTGAGCTTGATCCGGTTGACGAAGCCCCATTCCCCCAGCGCTTTCGGGAAGGAGGCGACCAGCTCGGTCCCGAACGGGCCCTGGCGGATCTTCCTGACGCCGAAGGTGACGACGAAGGACGTGTTGAAGGGCTCGGTGGTGTAGATGTGGGCAAAGAGCACTGCCCCCCCGCCCTGGGAGCCGTTGAAGACGAGCAGCCTCCCCCGGGTCGGGTAGGGGCGCTGGTCGGGGAAGACGACCGAGGCCCAGAACCGGCCCGAGCCGACCAGCGCGTCGCGGCAGTTGGCGAGCGCCCGATCGCTTGAGCCCGGCTGCAGCTGCTCGAGCGTGCAGGGCGGCAGGCCGCGCGAGCGCAGCAGGCCGTGGCGGTTCACCCTGATCACCATTTTCTGCAGCTGCGGCGGCACCGCCCCGTCAACGGTGTCGACGTGGCCGGAGATAAACACCGCGATCGGCGCCGGCTTGCTGCGCGGCAGCTTGTAGGGGAGCACCTGGCCGAGCACCGTGATCCGCAGGTTGCCGACCTGCACCACCTCTGCCGTCGCCGTGCCGGCGACGGCGAGGATGATGACCAGGATCGCAACATTCAGCCTCCGAACTCTGCCCACCTATCGCTTCTTGCACTTAGGCTTGATGACGGGCCTGGTAAGCGACCGCTTCCCGTTCTGCCCTCCGAACTCGACGATTGCTCGCTGCTTGCCTTTGCAGATGTTGGTCGAGTTGATCAGCAGGCCCTTCTTCCCGCCCTGCATCGTCAGCACGAACCTGGTCACCGGGGCGTCGGGCACTTCTTCGAAGGTGGTGCGGATGCGGCCGCCGCCGAAGGAGTCGATGCGCCCGTGGAGGTTGACGTCGATCCGGTCGCTGTGCAGTGCCGCCACCAGGTCGGGCAGCGGGTGCGAAGAAGAGCGCAGGAAGACCGGCCCTGCGATCGGCTTGTCGAGCAGCGGCGTAGTCGCCTTGGCGTAGCCATAGATCGAGGCCTTCGGGCACTTTTCGCCCGGCACCTCGCCGGCGTTGAACTGCACCCGGGTGCAGATCGTCTTGATGTGGGAGTTGTCGAGGAACTCCGAATGCGGCAGGGTCACCTGCGCCTGCTCGATATTGGCGTCGCCCTTGCGGGCGGTGAGGGTGGCCCGCAGCTTCGGGTTCGACCCTCGCCTGGTGCCGCCGAGCAGCTGCAGCTTCAGCTTCGGCTTCATCCCCAGCGAGGCGCAGTCGGCCGCCTGGAACGGGCTGGTCACGGTGAACGGCTCATCGTCTGCGGCCGCAGCGAAGTCGGCCCCAGATCCGAGCACGGTGCTGGCCGTCGAGGTCCGCTGGCAACTGGTCGGGTTGAGGACGAAGTTTGAGCGGTCGACGTAGACGCGGATGTCGCGGGCGTGAACCGGGATCCCCTGGATGATGTGGGGGATCGGATCGGAGCCGGTCGGGTCGACGAAGACTTCAGCCGTCTCCGGGTTGATCTTCAGCGCCTCGCGGATCACCACGGTGCCGAGGTCGAACGGGCCGACCTTGGCGGCGGTTATCGCCGCGATCGAGAGCTGCGAGCCGTGGTAGGGCCCTGCCAGGTAGAGCTTGCCGGGGACGTAGGTGAGCAGGGATCCGACGCCGGAGCCGACCAGGGTGCGGCCGACCTCCGAGGCTGCGGGGCAGCTCGGCCGGTCGAGCTCTTCCTGTGCCCCGGCCGGACCCGTCCTCGCCTTCGCCGCCGCGATCGCGGCGTCGGGGCAGAACGGGATCCCGGCCAGCTTGCCGATCACGCCCGGGGGGAGCTTGATCGAAAAGTTGGTGAACTCCTGTTCGCCGTCGTTGCGGGTGAGACGCAGGTTGAAGGGCGAATAGCTGCCGGCGGCGTTGTTGACCGTGCCGGCCTGCAGGCCGGGGTGGAACGGCGGATTGCCGCCGCTGGGACAGGCACCGCCGTCGACTCCGCGCTCGATCGTGAAGCTCGACGTCCGCGTCACCACCTCGGCGGGGGTCGGATGGTCAGGGTCCGATGCCGACCACGGGGTGAACCGGGCCGTCGTCTCATAAGTGCCGCAGGCCGACGGCGTGACCAGCACCGCCCGCGCCCCCTCGCGGAAGTGCAAACGGAAACTCGAGAACGGCAGCTGCGGGAGGTCGTCGAACGTGGTCTTCAACTGACCCGTCGACGGGTCCGGCTCGACCTTCCCCGCCGCCCTGACGACGATCCCACGACCGGGAATCCGTGCCACGAGGTAGAGGGCAAGGAGGGTGTTCGACGGGTTCTCATGCGGGGTCGCCACGTACAGGGAGCCCGAGGCTTCCTCCGAGAGCAGCGGCGTTGCCAGGTGCACCGAGCCGATCTTCGAGGCGTCCGGGCAGCCGGCGCCAGATGGCGACACGGCGGTCTCGCTCTGGTATTGGGCAAGCGAGCACCCGACCAGGCCCTCACCCTCGGAGGGATTGACCGTGACGCCCTCGGGCAGCGTCACCTCTACCTTCTTCGGCTGCCCTTCCGCGATCGCCTCGAGATTCAAGAGGCCGGAGTTGGGCATGGACAGCTCGAAGTCCAAACCGCTCGGAGCCGCGGCCAGCTTGCTGGTCGGGTCGGCCGAGATGGTTGGGTTGAACGGCACCCGGTTACACCCGCTGAGGCCTTGGGCCGCGGCCGATGCCCGCTGGACGTTGCTGCCGATCGGCACGTTCCAGGGTTCCATCTCCGCCTGGAAGTCGAGGGGCCCATCGCATGCCACCGGCAGGCGCAGGAAGGGAATTTCCCCAAGATCGTTCGGCCGTTCGCACGGGCCTTTGTCGAACACGTGGAAGGCGCAACCCCACCCGCGGGAGGAGTCGTGGCGCGGGTCGCCGGGAGTACCCCACAGAGTGAGGGTGCTGCCGAGGAACTGCGCCAACTGCGTGGTGTCGTGGACGCTGGCGATCACCCGGTAGCGATCTTCGGGGTCCACGGCGGTGTCGATCACCACCGGGGCGCCGGCGGCGACGAAGCCGAACCGCGCTGGCTCGCCATTCCTGGGTGGCAGGTTGAAGGTGGGCACGGCGACCCGCAGGAAACCGGTGCTCTCCGAATAGACCGTCACCGCGGCAACCCCGATCGCACTCCGGTTTTCGCAAAGGTTGGTGAGGCTGGTGCCACCTATTTCGTGAAAATCGGTCATCGCGCACGGGGCCGCCACCGACGCGTTACCGACCAATCCAGCCGGCAGCGGGAAGGTGAGGTTGCGGGGCATCGCCGGCTGCCGCAGGTTCGCCGACCTGCCGACCATGGCCCCGGAGTTCACCTGAATCGTGGTCGTCAGCTGGAAGGGGTGCGCTCCAGCCTGGATTGCGGGGGTTCCGCCCTCTTCTTCCGGACGTGCCGAGAAATGGTCGATGCCAAAGGAAGTCGGTTCAGGGCTGACCTTTACCGGCTGCGGGGCACTGGCGCTCGGAGCGTTTCCACCCGAGACCGTGATCTTCCCGGGACCGCTTACCGCCGGAGGATCGCCAACGAGGTTTGCGAACACTTCCACTTCCAGCGCTTCGTATGAGGGAAGGGTCCCTTCGAAGGCGCAGGAGACGAGGTCGGTGTCGTCGACGGAGCAATCGAGCGGCCCGGACTTGTTCTGAACCCCGGCAAAGCCCGCCACTCCGTAGGCGGTCATCCCCGGCGGCAGCTCGTCGACGACAGTCACCGGATCTGAGCTCCCATCCACGGGGGCGTCACCGAGATTGGTCATCGTCACCACCAGCCGACCGCTGCCGCCGGGCGTCACCACCTTGGCGGAGGCGTTCCCGAAGGGCACGGCGATCAAGGGGATATCGCCGCGGCGGGCATCGTCGCCGATCGAGGTGACGACGAGCGGCGCCGACCCGCCGGGGCCTCCCGTCACTTCGACGTTGCCGGCCCCGTAGACCGTTTCCAGCTGAGCCTGGACGTTGTCGGCGGTAGGCTCCGCGAAGGGGCCGCCGAAGAGGCCCGCGAAGCTGCCTTCGACGTTGAGGAGGAAGGGCCCGTCCGATGCGTCGATTTCCTGAACCAGGCTCTGCGGAACCCAGAGGTTCGCCGGGCGGCTGCTGGGCAACACCTGCCACCACGGCGATGCGGCCGATGCCGGAGCAGAGGGGATAGCCGCCAGCAACATCGCTGCGGCGGTAGCGAGGATGATTGCGAGCTTCTTACGGCTTGGGAACATTTTGGTCTCCTTGACAGAAGGGCGGCGGAAATGGTCGGCGAGGCTCCTGCTCATTTCTCCGCCCGCCCGCGGTGGCCGGCTCGCTTCTTGTGGTGCCGAGGCCGGTGCTTGTTCGCCTTGCAGCGAGTCCTCCCGCCGCGGTGCTTCCCCTTCGGGCATCGGTGCCGAAGACGCGCGGTGACATTTCCGGGACCGCGGAACACAGAGCTCGCGGTGGTCGGATCGGGGGGAACGTTTGGCTCCGGCTGACAGGCTTCGCCGACGCATTCGGCTCTGGCATCAGCCCTCTCCGGCACCCCGTTGACCCGGGCGTCGTAGATGTCCGTTTCGGCGTCGTAGTCTGCGACGGACAGGCGCTCCTGAGTGAGGAAGAACACGTCGGAACCGCTGGTGCTGGAATCGAGGAAGGCCGAGTTGTCGTCGTTGCCGCCCGACGAGATCAGCGATACGCAGCCCCCGGCGAGCCGGCTCATCGCTGCCCCGGCGGGTGAGGCCGTACAGCTCCCCACGCCCGTGTCCTCGTACTGGTACACATCCCACTTTCCATTCGTATCCGTGGGGACGAGGGAATCGAAAGCGTTGAAGTAAACGCGGCCGTTGTCGAGCATGGCCCGGGGGGCATAGACCGGGTACCGGCTGAGGCGCTCTCCAGCAGCCCGCAGGGACTCCGGCAGGGCAGCCGCGAGGGTACGGTCTTCCCAGAGGAAGCTGACGTCGACACTGGGAGGCCGATTTTTGTCCGCTTCAGGACTCCCGCCCGTGGGATTGCACGAGACGCACCTCAGATCGTCGGTCGTGGCGTCGTAACGGTAAACCTCCTCGGCTGGAAGGGCGCCGCCAGCATCATGGCTGTCGTAGCCGGTCAGGCTCTGCGACGACATGAAGGCGAGGTACCGTCCGCTCGGCGAGGCAGAAGCGACCCGGTTGACGAAATATCCAGGGGTAGAGCCGTTGACCTTCCCCCAATCGCGGTCGTCTTCCTCTGACAAGGTCGCGACGAACCTGTTTCCAACACCCTCGGTCCAGGCGTAGAGGTTGGGTTTGCCTGCTCTGGCAGTCTCCCCAAGCCCATTCGGCTCCGTATCGAGCACGCCTCTTGCGACGAAGAACACACGGCTGCCGTCCTCGCTCAGGCCGGAGACGATTCCTTGCTGTTCGCCGCTTTCTCCTGAATCGGGCGCCGGCGCGCTGAGGTCGGTCAGCGTGCTGCAGCCGGACGCACCGGAAGGAATCTCACAGCGATATAGGTCGCGCCCTTCGGGGCTCGCGTCGGCGGTCAGTTGCCTGGTATCGGTGAAGTAGACGACGCTGCCGTCGGCGCTCGCCCCTTGGAACATCGGGGCAACGGTGCCGTCGCCGTTGACGCCGGCCTCTCGAACATCCAAGCGGAAGGTCTCTTCCGCCGGCACGTCCCGCATGTACAGGCCGGTGAGATTGATGCCGGCCGTGCCCATGTTTCCCGGCGCCCAGAAAACCCGAGACCCGTCTTGGGAGATGGCGGTTTTTGCGACCCCCTGCTGGGACCCGAGGACGCCATCTACCCAACCGCCCCCTTCGGCCGCGGGCAGAACGCTTACCGGCATCAGCTCCCCTGCCGACCACTCGTAAAGAGTATTCCCCAGCGGGACGTCCGCACCCTCGATCAGCGGTACTTCGGAGCTGAGCACGATATGGGAAAGGTCTGCATCCGCTCCGTCGACGGTCGCCTTACCGGTCTGGCCAGTCAGTTCGTCGCCGCCGAATCGCGCTCCCGAAGAAACGTTTCCGGCGGTGAGGAGTGGAGTGAACCCACCCGTTTCCACGAGAGTGTTACGTAGGTAAGGGGTTCGTTCCGTCGCCTCCGGAGATAACGGCGTCCCGTCCCGCGGCTCCAACAGCGCCGCGGAAAGGTCCGGGGCGAAGATGCCGTATTCACCATCGAGCACGACCCGGGTGGCTTCGCTGTGCGGGACCGTGAGATCGCGGGAGCTCCAACCAGTGTCATCCCGGCGGGCAAGCACGGTGGCAGGTTCGAAAGCTCGACTTCCAGCCGGGCTTTCCACTATTGAGCCTAGGGTCCAGAATGCCAGCCCGTCTCCGCTTTGCTCTGCTTGAACCAGGCCCCCGGAGATTTCGCCTCCGAGCTTGTCGGGCGGCGAAACCATCTCCCATGCCCGGGAGTCGCTGGGCTCGAAACCGAGCCCGAGCCTGTCGGTGGAAAAGGAGCGATCAGGTCCTTTGGTGATCCCCAGAGCATTCTCGGCAACGACGCGATAGTGATAGGTCGTACCACTCTCGAGTCCGCTCAGCTGCAGCGATACGAGCACGGGATCCAGGCCGCCCCCGATCGAGACGTTTGCGGGGTCCAGAATGTGGCAAGGGTCGGGGATCTTGGAACAGTCGTCGGTCCCGAACTCGAAGTAGTAGGTAGTTTTGAGACGGTTTGGGTTGAGCTGCGCCCGCAGCAACGCCGAGTCCGCGGTTACGTGCACCGGAGACGTGAACAGGACAGCGGGAGCCATCGGGATTCTCTCGCGGAAGATCGCAACCTTCGAGAACAGTTCCGACCTTGCCTGCCCGACGTAGAGCTTTTCGCCGGTCTCGGCGTAGGCAATCCCTTCGGCGTATCCAGCGAACGAGCCTGGTTCGCCCCGTTTCCCGAAGGTCCGGATCAAGTCTCCTCCAGGGCTGTACTCGGCAATCCAGCTCGAACTAAAGTTGGATTCGACCAGATAGACCTCCCCGGTGTCGGAATCCACGGTCACGCCCGATGCGAAGTCGGCGGAATTGAACGCCGGGCCGGGGGTGTAGGTGGTGCTGGCCGTCACCGGTACCTCGGACGGGGTATACCTGCGCACCGACTGTTCGTCCCAGCTGAATATCAGCACCGACCCATCAGGCGCGAGGGCAAGTGAACCTGGGGTCGAGGCAGTGAACCTGGTTACTTCCTCTCCGGATGACTTGAAGATGCTTACGGTGCCCGCGTAATCGCCAGCATAGATGTTGCCGGATGAGTCGACCCCGAGCGCTAGGAGTTCGCCGAACGCACTGCCGTTGAATCCCGAGATGATGTTGGTTCCCGCTACGGGACCGTTAGTGAACAGCGCGGGGTCTCCGTTTGCCTCGAAAGCAACCACGGAATTGCCACTGGTCACGTAGATTCGGTGGGATTCCGAGTCAACCGCGATCTGCCCACCTTGCCGGAAGTCGAAGATCGAGAGGCCGGACAGCTTGTTGCCGGAGACGTCGGGGTTCGAACCGCCAAAATCCACCGAATGCCCTTCGCCGTCGAATTTGTAGATGGCATCGGCGCCTGAATCGAGAACGTAGACGGAGCCGGTCTGCTGGTCGACCGCCACCGAGGGAAGGTCGTTTTGTTTGATGACGAAGTCGGAGGCTTCAGTGCCGTCCGGGCCGAAGCGACCGGCGAATTCCGGATTCTCGATCGCAAGAGCGGAGCCGGAACAAACAACCTGCAGAGCGAGCAGGACCATCACAGCCAGCAGCGCGCGCAGGACCCTCCCGGCCGCTTTGGATCGGTCTTGGTGGAACGGGGCTTGTTCTACGGCTGCTCTCATCTGCGTTCTCTCTCTGTCTTCTCGTGGATTCCGCTTTTAGGTCGTCTTTGCTGAATTGGGCCGGGAGCCGTACGGGGGACGCACGGCTCCCGGCGGTTGGTTAGGGGAGGAACTGGCCCGCGTTCGCCAAGCTCGCCGAGTGTTCTTGGACGATGCCCATTTCCCGGAGTTCAGAGCCCGTCCACACTGCTTCGCGGAAGAGCCTGTGTGCCGGGCCGGTACCTTCTACGAAGCGCGGTTCCTGGGTGGCACCCACGGCGTTGAAGTAGAACTTGAACGCAGTGGACATCGGCGCCCCGAGGGCAGGTGAGATGATCTGGCCCATCAGCTCGCCAAGCCACTTTTCTTTGCCCCAGCCGGCGCATTCCGCTTCGGCAAACACTGGAGGAACCAATCCTCCGGCGCCGGGAGGCGAAAGCAGCAGGCCGTACTTGGTGTGAGCTGCATCCAGATACACCAGCGTGAACGAGAGGTTCGTCGTCACGATCGTGCCGCTCGCCTGCCCGGGGCTCGTGCAAGGCGTGCCGCTGCCGCCAAAGGGGCGGAACACGCAGCCGGTGTAGGTGAGTTTGATTTCACCGCTCGTCCCGTTGACGAACTTTCCGCTTGAGGTCGCACCTGAGCAGGAGTGAGGCCCCTCGTTGAGGACTCTGATTTCGGCAAGTCCGGCTTTGGACGTGAACAGCGCCGGGAACAGCCCTTTGTTAGGGGCAAAGCTCAACGCCGAGGCGCTGCTGGCAGCGAGAGCGGCGATGATCAGTGAAACGGCCAGTGCGGCTCCGAACGCTGCCGGAAAGAAATGCAACGGACTGGGTCTACTCCGCATCTTCTTGCGAACTCCTTCTCCCGAGCTCAGCCCGGGGTTGGTTTGATCAGGGCCATCGAGCTCATGGAGAAGGCTCCAGGCCGTCGATCGGGTAAAGGAGTCCGCAACTGATGATTCGAAGAAACCGCCGCTTATCTCCTGCACCCCTGCCTCTCCTTCCCATGATTGCCAGAGGTTTCCCTGGCCTCTGCCTGTCCCTGGCTTACGTACTTACGTACCGCGCCGTAGCAACGGTCGCAGCACAGAACCACGGCAGCGCGAGGGCGTCAAGGCAGCGAGGGGGTAGTGGGTATTAGAGGTGAACACCTCGTTTCTCTTCGCTGCTCGCGGGGATGGACGGAATCGCAGAAAGGCGCATCACTGCGCGAAAAGAGGGCAGGAGGCGCGTTCGAGTGCCAGATGCTCGATTACGGGTGTTTTCCACTGGCCTGGGTCCAGGGAAAACTCAACTTTCCCTAAGCGCAGTCTCGCCACGGGAGGTAGACCCGCCGTCCCGTTTTGGCCTCGCTCCTCAGACACGTAGAAGCCCGCCGAGCGGCGCTTCTGTCTTAAGCCCGGAACGAGACTCGAACTCGTGACCCCTTCCTTACCATTCGCGACCACTGGGCGATGGAGACTCCGCCAAAAGCTGGCGATTACCAGGAAATTCCTGCTGCTGATCGACGAGGCTTTCGAGGCCGAAAACCCGCCGGATATGTCGCAATATGCAGCGATTGATCTGGCTTTCTGCCACTCGTGGCATCCGAGTGGCAGAAACCGATTCGCTTACGATGCATGTTGCTGCGAACGGCGTCGTTCCAAACTGCGACCGTCTGTGGCGACAGCTAGGCCCAAGTCGTTGGTCGACGATTTTCGCGGGCCCTGACCTACCTGCCTGCGTCTCCTTCGTCCCGTCGACTCATCTCGGCGGAATCCGATCAGGGCATAATCGCAATGGACATCCAGACGGTCCTCAACATTCGCACCGCCATAGAGCTGCATGCAGAACGCTGCGCGCGCCCCCCGAAAGCAATTCTGTTGAACCCGTCGAATTTCGACCTTCTCGGTCTCGTCGAGGTGCTCGGTCTGCCCGTCCTGCCGGACGACCGCGTCCCGGTGATGCGCGTCCGGATCCATTGTGGGGCCGGTCGCGGCGGACGCTGCGAGGAAGGCGACGTGCATTGGGGCGAGGACGGCGGCGCCTTCGTCGAGACGGGCCTCGACTAAGAGATCTTGTCCTCGAAGTCGTCGTGCGAGAAGAGCTCGCCGCAGTACATGGCGCAGAGCTTGTACTTCAGGTGGACAGCCGCCTCCTCGGAGAGTTGGGCGACCCGTCGATCCTCAAGGTAGTCGTGGTGGATGGTCACCGGAGCATAGATCAGCGCCAGACTCTCCTCGAGTCCCTGATCGGGAATCGCCGGCAGGTAGAAGTAGTTGACCAAGTGGTCGCGAGCGCGGAGGTCCTGGACCGCCCCCGCCTTGACCGCTCCGCGCTCAACCAGCTCGGCCAGGGGGATCACCGGTGCGAGTGAGCGGACCGAGTGTGCGTAGCCGGTGGCATCGCCCTGGGCGAGCATGCTGCAGGTCGGGGTGACCAGCATCCCGAATCCGGAGCTGAACGGACCGGAGAGAAAGGTGCGCTCCCCCTCCTCGTGGGCGATCGCCTCGGAGGGCCAGGGAAATCCTTGCGGAATCGCGCAGAACAGATCGCCCTGTCTCACATACGAGGTGCGCTCGCGGTAGTAGGTCTCGTCCGCGGGGCGTAGCTCCCAGTCTTTGAGCGCCATCGGCCGAGCCCTCCGAGCACTCCAAGACGACTAGGCGCCGTAGTCCTCGGGGGTCAGCGTGTGGCGCTTGGTGGGCACGCGACGCTCCTTGTCGAGCGAGCTGTCCGGCGCAAAATTGCTCCACATCTCGTCCCGCATCCGGTCGACGTCCTCTTTGAGGAAACGGCGAAAGCCGGAACCCGGCAGCCGCGCAGCCTGCAACAGCCCTCTTTTCTCGAGGTTTCGCACGGTGTTCTCGTGGACGCCTAGTTGTCTGGCGGTCTCTCTCACGTTGAGAAATTCGGACATGGATGGGTCACCTCCTCGGTGGTGCACTCTTGCAACGAGAGACTATAGCTTCTATATCGGCTTTTTGGAGAATATTTATATTAAGGAGAATGTTGGCCTTGTCGAACTTGTAGACTTTTGCTACTCTGTGCCACGATGACCAGACCGACCCCCGATTCCCACCAAGAAAGCGCTGCGTAACCCGGATTGCGGGGCACGCGCCGAGCGATGACCGAAGAGGAGCAAGACGTGCAGATCTACATTCACCGCAGCGAGACGACCGAGCTGAGACTGATCGAGGTCGAGGACACGATCAGCGTCAGGGAGCTGGCCGAGGAGCACGCCGGGCCCGGGGCCGGCGCCTGGTTAGAGGACGAGGAGGAGAGCCTCGAGCTCGACGTCGTCGTGAGCGAGGTCATCACCGAACGCGGCCACGTGCACGTCGCCAAGAAGTGCAAGAAGATCGCCGTGACCGTCCGCTACGGAGAGCCGCTGACCAAGGAGTTCGCTCCGTCGGCGACGATCGCGAAGGTCTTTCAGTGGGCGACCGGCAAAAAGGGCTTCGGCCTGACCCCCACCGAGCGGGCCAAGCACACCCTCGGTATCTGCGGGACCAACACCGAGCCCGACCGCTCCGAGCACGTCGGCTCTCTCGCCGGTCCCGACTGCTCGCTCTGCCTCGACCTCGCCCCGAAGGAGCGCTTCGAGGGCTAGAGGATGGAGGCGGCACTCAACCACCAGACGGCGCCGGATGAGCTCGCATTCTGCGAGCACGTCGCCGGCGCCGAATTCCAGGCCGGCGTCGACGCCGGACGCTGGCGGCTGCTCGAAGTCACGTGGCCGACGGCGACGCTCGCGATCAGCGCCGCTGCCCGCCCCAATTCGCCGCGGGAGTTCTTCTTCTGCTTCGAGCTGAGCGGCTACCCGGCGGGCGCGACCGCCCGTCCGATCGACATCGCGACCGGGCAGACGCTTCCGGCCGAGATGCGCCCCAAAGGTGAGATCGTCGGTCACGCCTTCCGGACCGACTGGCTGGAGGCGCTCTATGTCCCCTGGGACCGCGTCGCCATCGAGGGACATCCCGAATGGCGGATCAGGCATGCGAGAAAACTCTGGAACGAGGACCTAGGCATCCTCAGCTATCTCCGCCCCACCCACGAGCTCCTAAACAGCGAGGACTACCGCGGTGTTTGAGGGCCTGCGACGAAAGATCATCGGCCGCCATGCGCTGCTCAGGTTCCGGCCCGAGGTTTGGGCTCAGATGATCGAGGAGCTACATCGCCGCGGCGAGGAGCGGCGCGAGTCCGGGGCCTTCCTGCTCGCGGCGCGCCAGGGAAACCCGCGGGTCGTCGAGCGAGTCGTCTACCTCGACGACATCGACCCCGCCTGCCTCGTCGGCGGCATCCACCTGCACGGCGAGGCCTACGGCAAGCTGTGGGACATCTGCGAAGAGACGGGGTCAAAGGTTGTAGGCGACATTCACACCCATCCGACCGAGAGGGTCGCTCAGAGCCCGACCGATCGGGAAAACCCGATGGTCGCGCGCGCCGACCACGTCGCCCTGATCGCACCCAACTTCGCGGCCGGGAGCGTCGTGGCCACGGATGTGGGCGTTCATCTCTACCAGGGCGAGGCGGGCTGGAGCTCTCATTTCGGCCGCGAGGCCCGGCGCCTGCTCTATCTGGGGCGCTTCGCGTGAGTGCGATCGGCTCCGACGGCCTGCACCGAACGGTGAAGCTGGAGCTCGACGAGGGACGTGCCCGGAGTCTTTTGGAGGCGCAGGAAATCGCCGCCGGCTATGTGCTCCAGATTCAGCTCGGCACGGGCCTCCAGCACGACCCGGCCGCACAGGCTGCGCTTCTCACCGCGTTCAACACCGGGCCGAGAGCCTTTCTCGGTGGAGTCCGCGTGCAGATCGACGAGGACGCCGTCCTCGGTTGTGCGTGGGCCCGAGGCGAGGGAATAGGGGCCGCCGCCAAGAGATTCGGCTGCGAGATCGTCAGCGAGCTCTCCGAGGAGATCCCCACCCTCATCATCGGAGATTCGCGCTCTCCCGCGCGCGGCTCGATCAACCTTCACGTCACCGCCGAGAGCTGGTCAGGAGGCGTCGTCGAGAAGCCCAGCGAGCGACTGGCCGGCCACGGAAACTTCGCTCTCGCCGGGGTGCTCGCCAGTGCGCTCGGGGTCTCGGAGGCGTTCCGGCACGTGCGTGGCGACCAAGAGGCCGGGCGGCGTGCCGTCGGCCTCTCGTTATGGCGACCCGAGCTCGACTGGCGAAGCCCCGAGGCGCTCGACAGCCCGCCACCACGGTTCCTTCCGAGCAAACTCTGGCTGCTCGGCCTCGGCCATCTCGGTCAGGCCTATGCCTGGGCGCTCGGGACCCTTCCTTATGGCGATCCGCAGGCGGTGAGCGTGTTCCTGCAGGACTACGACGTCGTCGTCGAGGCGAACGAGAGCACCGGCCTGCTCCTCGACGCCGCGGGGATCGGAAGGACCAAGGCTCGGGTGGTCGCAGAGCGCCTCGAGGATCTCGGCTTCCAGACCAGGGTGGTCGAGCGTGCCTTCGATGCCTATACCAAGCGCACGGCGAAGGAGCCGGGCCTCGCTTTGGCGGGATTCGACGACCCCGTGCCCCGACGCGAGCTCGAGGAGGCCAACTTCGCCCGGATCGTTGATGCCGGACTCGGCGCGGGAGTCGACCATTACCACGAGATCGCGCTCCACAGTTTCCCGTCGGCGCTGCGTTCTCAGGATGCCTTCGCCGCCGCCGCGCGGAGCTCGATGCGCCCTGAACAGGCTGCCTATCGGGCGATGGTAGACGAGCGGATCGCCGCCGGAGAGTCCGAAGGTGAGGCTGAGTGCGGCGTGCTCGAGGTGGCGGGCCGCACGGTGGGGGCCTCCTTTGTCGGCGCCGTCGCCGCCACTCTCGTCCTCGCCGAGGCGCTCCGGATGATCTCCCGTGGCCCGCTCTACCAGGTGATCGATCTCTCCCTCCGCAGCCCACAGCACCGCGAGGTGGTGAGAAACGAGGCACCGGGGACCTACGTCAACACCGGCTACGTAACGGCCGCCGATCCTTCCGACCCGGAGACCGAAATATGATCACCCGACCCGTCTTCCTCCATCCCGCCACCGTCCAAGGCTTCGGGCACTCCCTCCTGCGCGGCCTCGCCGTCGGTAGGCGCGGTGCCGATCGCCACCGAGAGCGACTCGCGCTCGATCGTCTTCCACTTGGCTAGCCCCTCCTCCAGGCCCTGGAGCTGTTCGCTGTTCGCCCTGAGGTATCCCTCGCCCTGTCGGCAACTCCATATGTGCACATCCCCGCCGACGCCGAGCGGTCCGCCCACCCCGTCGATGCAGGTCCTGATCGTCCGGTAGGCGATCAGCCGCAGCTCTTTGACGGTCTGCTCGCGTGGCTGGTAGTGGCGGAGGAGTCCGTGTGCGACGAAGGCGGCGGGGCCGCCGCTACCTACCGCCTGCAACCCGCGATCCTCATAAAAGGTCGCGATGCAATTTCCGTCGACCTCCAGCAACCAGTGGCCGGCTGCGTCCCGACCGATCACCAGGAGCCTGCCCTCCAGCGCTTCGTCGGCAGTTTGACTCGTTGAGATGAACTCGCTGTAGAACTGCCCGAGAACCGGTCTGACTGCCGCGATCAGGGCATTACGCGCATCGAGGCGATCAATCAGCTCGGCGTCGGCGAAGTTCGCCTGGACGGTGGCGTCGATGCTCCGTCTCAAGGCGTCGCGAACCGCCGAGTTGCCACTGTAGCCGAGCAGCAGACCGCCCCCGGAGGTCCAGATCTTCTCGACGTCAAAGCGGGTGTGACCCGACTCGGTCCCCTCGCTGTCAGAGGCCATGACGGCGCACGCGTCGCCAACGAATCCGACAATTACAGTCAATCGATACGGGCGATCGAGCGGGCCGCGAACTCCGGGTATTCGGAGTAGACCTCGCGGAGAAGCTGCGCAAAGGATCGGCTACACGCCCACCTTCCGATCCTCTTCAGCCAGTCGGCGTTCTCGCCCAGCAGGGCTTCAAGCTGCTCCACACGTTCATTCCCCTCGTCGGTAACCACGCAGGCGTCATATCCCCCCGAGCGCTGAAGGAACCCTCGGCCAAGGAGGGAATCACGCGACCGGTACACCGAGGCGTCGAAGGGCCCGTAGTCGTAGGGCTGGAAATCAAACAAGCCATGCCATTCGGAGAGGCCTCGCCGGGAGACGATGAACGCCGACTTCATCGTCCGGATGGCGTCGAACGGGTAGGGCCCCTCCTCCGCACCTTTGGCGATCAGCAGAAGAAGGTCGTCTCGGTCGACGTTGCCTGAACGGTTATCGGCCATGTTCCGTGAGGTCGGCTCGCCAGTACGTTCGACGCCCAGCGGCCTCAGACCTCCTACTGCAGGTTAGACGAATAGCCCGACGCTGGATCGGCGCACACAGGCATTTCCCCAGCCCCATTGCCAGCTGGACGCCCAACCCGGTCCCCCCCAACCAACCTCCCCTACGACGCTTCCCGGCGGAAGTGCTAGAGCGCTGATATGTCGCTGCGCATCGCGGATTCGAGCCACGACCTAGTCCCCGACGCCCGATAACGCCCATTACGAGAACCGGCCGCCCGGGCGGGCTCTTGAGCTCAGCGAGGTCGGTGTAGCGCACCGTCTGGGTGACTTCCATGCCGAGCACGCGGGCGCCGGAATCGCCGCCGGCCGCTTTTCGTTGTCGGTCGCCGACGTTAGCTCGGTGAAACCGGTAAATCGAGGCCAATCGCGGTCGATCGGGCGCAATCGCGGCGCTATCTGCCACTAGTGGCAGATAGGCGGATTCGAAAGGGGCTCCCAGCGGGAGCAGACTTGGACAAGGAAATAGCCGATTTGCAGCGGCTTCAAGAAAGCCCGGAACGAGACTCGAACTCGTGACCCCTTCCTTACCATGGAAGTGCTCTACCAACTGAGCTATCCGGGCGGGTCGGCCCCCTGCGAAGCCTTGCGCTCAGGATGATTCTAGACGGTGGTCGACGAAGGGCTATCCCCGCCACCAGGGCAGCGCCACCGCCAGTTTCCAAACCCCCTCCAGATGCCGCAGGACCACCATCGGCGTCAGCGAGCGGGTGAAGGAGCCGCCGTCGGAGCCGGGCGATGTGACGACCCAGCGCTCGGTGCCGAGGGCGACCTCGCCGGCGAGCAGGACCGAGCTCTCCTGGACCTCGATCTGGGAGCCGAGAACGATCAGCTGGTGGAGGATCGGGCGGATCTCCTCGCGGCCCCTGACCGCGGTGGCGTCGGGCGTCACCAGGCAGGCGTCCTTGGCGAAGCAGTAGGCGGCGGCGTCGAGATCCCCGCGGCTGATCGAGGCTGCAAAGGCGCGGGTGCTCTCCTGCGGGGTTTGGGCGCCGCTCAGGACGACCATGGCATCTGCTCCAACCTTTCAGGCCCTGCCCTAAAGCGGCCGATTGATCCATGCGCGTCCCCGTCGCGCCGCGCACTAAAGCACAGGCGTCGGATCCGTGTACTGCTGGCGTACGCGAATCCCCTGGGAGCGGACCCTGTATAGCTTTCAGCGTATGCGCCTCTCGCCCCGCCCGCTGCTGGCCCTCCTCTGTCTACTCCCCCTCCTTGTCGCGGGCTGCGGGAGCTCGAGCGGGGAAAGCTCGCGGCCGGCGCCCTCGGCCTCGGAGTTCCCCTCGGCGAAGGGGAAGACGATCGCGGACCTCCTCCAGGGCTCGGGGGCAAAGCCGACCAAGCTGGTGATCGCGCCAGCGGCGCAGGTCTTCGAAGTCGGCGAGAACCGCTACCCGTTCGGCGTCTTCACCCGCGGCAACGAACAGGTGGACGACGCCGAGGTGGCGCTCTACTTCGCCAGGGACGAGGACAAGGGACCGGTGATCGGGCCGCTGCCGGCGCAGGTGACCTCGCTGGAAGTGAAGTCGGCCTACCGGGCCGCGGGCGAAGATCCCGACGAGGCGAAGAACGTCTACGTCGTGCCGAAGGTCGACTTCGACCGCAAGGGGCCCTGGGTGGCGATCGCGATGCTGAGAGGCGAGGGCGGGATGGAAGTCTCACGGGTGCCGAGCCCGGTCGTCAGCGACAGCCCGGTGCCGCGGGTGGGCGAGAAGGCGCCGCTGATCCACACTCCGACCGCGGCCGAGGTCGGCGGGGACCTGGCGAAGATCGACACCCGCTCGCCGCATGACCAGATGCACCAGGTCGACTTCGCCGACGTTTTCGGCAAGGAGCCGATCGTGCTCGTCTTCGCGACCCCGGCGCTCTGCCAGAGCCGGGTCTGCGGCCCCGTCGTCGACGTCGCCCAGCAGGTGGCCGACGAGTACAAGGGCAAGGCCGACTTCATCCACATGGAGGTCTACGAAGACAACGACATCGCCAAGGGCGTGCGGCCGCAGCTGCAGACCTACCACCTGCCGACCGAGCCCTGGACCTTCCTGATCGACCGCGACGGCGTCGTCCGCGACCGCCTCGAGGGCGCCTACGGGGTCGCCGAACTGGAAGCGGCGATGGGGTCGATCGTCCCCTAGCGGGAGCTGCGCCTGCTCCCCCTGCTGCGCGAGGAGGAGCCGCGGCGGGCCGGTTTGGCAGCGTCGGTGAGGGTGCGTTCGCCGGCTTTCTCGGTCGACTCCCCCATCGTCATCTGGAACATCGCCAGGAGGGCGTCGGAGGCGAGCGGGCGCATGCGGTCGAGCGCCTCGCGCACCTTCGGCCAGTCCTCCTCGGGGCGACCGGCCTTGTCGAACGGCTCCCAGATCTCCTTGACGAAGAGCTCGACGAAGACTTTGGCGACGCCTTCGGAATGGCGGCGCAGGTCCGCGGCCGTGCCGATCGCCGCCTGCGGCGAGACCCCGAGCTCGACCAGGGCGGCGCCGGCGCGTTGCAGGCGGGGGCTGATCACCTCGATCTTGCCGTCGGGCAACTGGCGCAGGATGCCCAGCCTTTCCGCCTGCTGCATCAGCTTCGGGTCGAAGCGCTCGACCCCCCAGGCGGCGGCGAGTTCCTTCTCGTCGAAGATTTCCGGCGTCTCGTCCTCGAACGGCGCCCGCACGGCGCGAGCGAAGTCGACCATCTCGCGGGAGGAGCCCTCGCTGCTCTCGAGCACGCGGCGGATCGCCTCCAGGTTGAGGCCCTCGGCCTGCATTTCGCGGGTCAGCTCGATCCGCGCGACGTGGTTCTCGTTGTAGTAGCCGGTGCGGCCGTGGACCTCCGGTGGCGGCAGCAGGCCGCGCGTCTGGTGGGCGCGGATGTTGCGGATGGTCATCCCCGTGCGCCGCGCCAGCTCCCCGATCGTCATCTTGCCGTCGGGCGCTTCTCCTTGGCCTTTCTGGTTGGCCATCAACGCATGGTAAGCGCGAAGCGCTGGCCGTTCATCTTCCCGGCGGCGTCCGAACAGAGAAATGCGATCGCGGCGGCGATGTCCTCTGCGGGGGTGAAGGTGGGGAACTCCTTGCCCGGGTTCTCCTCCCGAATGCGCGGGGTGAGGATCGCATCGACGACGACGATGTTGGCGGTGGCGCCGCCGGGCTCAAAGCCGTCGGCGAGAGCGAGGGTCCAGGCCTCGGCCGCCGCCTTCGCGGCCGCGTAGGCGGCATTCGTGTTGGTCGGGTTCTGTGCCTGCTTGGCGGAGACGAGGACGAAGCGGCCGTGCTCGCCGGCGACGAGCTGGTCGTGGAAGGCGCGCGTGGTGTGCTGGACGGTGCGGATGAGCAGGTCGTGGAGGAGGGCCCAATCGCTGAGCGGCGCCTCGTGCAGCGGCTCGCCCCCGCGCCAGCCGCCGACCAGGTGGAGGAGGCCGTCGACGCGGCCGAAGCGCTCGACCAAGGCCGCGCACCAGGCGCGGGTCGCGTCCTCGTCGAGCAGGTCGACCGCGCGCCCGTCCCAGCGCTCGGGCGACAGGCCGAGGTCGGCGGCGAGCGAGTCGAGCGCCTCCTGACTGCGGTCGGTCCCGGCGACGACCGCCCCCTCGGCCGCAAGCCGCTCGGCGACCGCAGGCCCGAGCCCGCCCCCGACACCGGCAATCGCGATCACCCGATCCTCAAGCATGAGTCACATCTTCTCAATAGCTTTGTAGAAACTTATTGTCCGGCATTTTTCCGTCTGCTGATCATGCGACGATACTCAACATGGAAACTGTTTCTGCCACCGGGCCTCATCGCCGCGAGCGAGCCGTCAACCGGCGAGTACAGGGAGACATCGGTGAGCTCTCGGCAATGGAGTGGCTGGCGAGCAAGAACGCCACGGTCTGGGTGCCGTTCACGCACAGCCCCCACGTAGACCTGATGGCGGAGTGGGATGAGGGGCCGATCAAAGTCCAGGTCAAAACGTCGACTTACAGGTGGCAGCCCCAAAGCGGGGGAGATCGTTGGAAAGTCTCTATCTGCACGAATGGCGGGAACCAGAGCTGGACCGGTCTGACGAAGAAGTTCGACCCAGCGAAAGTGGACTACCTTTTCGTTCTCGTCGGCGATGGCCGACGGTGGTTTATCCCGGCCTCCTGTGTCGAGGCGTCCCGCGAGGTGACGCTCGGCGGCACGAAGTATTCGGAGTTCGAGATCGAGCCCGGAACGCCCTTCGAAGCAACGATCTACTCGAATGGCGAGCCCAATACAATCCCTCGCCTCGCTCCGGGGGAGTGCCAGAGCGGTCAAATGGATGTGACTGTAAATCACACGGCTATGCCTACGCAGGTTCGAATCCTGCCTCCCCCATCCCCATCCACCAGCACCACCCGTCAGGTGTTGCTGCGGCCGAAACGGCAGGCGACTTTTCCCAAGGCTCCCTGCGAGGAGGCGGGGATCCTGCCGGGTGACAGGCTGCGGGTTTCCGCCGATGGACCCGGGCGAATCGTCTTCGAGAAAATCGGCGGCGAGGCGCTCGATCCTCCGGTCTAACTTTCCGCCGCCCCCAGCCGCGCCGACATCTGCTCGTTGAAGGCGGTGAGGGCGGAGAAGGGGCGCATGAAGACGGTCAGCTCGGCGACGCGGCCGTCCTCGTCGAGCTCAAGGAAGTCGATGCCCTCGAGCTCTCGGCTGGTGCCGGCGACTTTTGCCTTGAAGCGGAGGCAGACGGTGTTGCCGTCATTGAGCTCGTCGGTGTAGGTGAGATCCTCGAGGGTGGCAGCGACGTGGTTGAGGACGGTGGCGACGGTGTCGCGGCCTTCGAAGCCGCGGAAGAGGATCGGGCTGTGGAGGACGACGTCCTCGCGGAGCGTCTCCGTCAGCAGCTCGAAGTCCTTGGCCTCGGCGGCGCGACGGAACGGATGCGGCTCTGCCATCTGCCCACTGTACCCCCACCCGGTGGAATACTCATGCGGTGCCGAGCGACCGCTTCTACTCGCGCATGTCCCACTCGTTGGGCGCCACCGGTCTGCGACTGGTCGGCAAGCTGAACGTCCCGCTCTACCGCGCCACCCGCGGCCGCCTCGGCGGCAAGGTCGGCAACGGGCCGGTCCTGCTCCTCACCACCACCGGCCGCAAATCGGGCCAGCCGCGCACGGCGCCGGTGCTCTACCTCGCCGACGGCGACCGCTTCGTCGTCATCAACACCAACGCCGGCAACGCCAAGACCCCGGCCTGGTCACTCAACCTGCGTGCCGACCCCGAGGCCGAGGTCGAGATCGGCGGCAAGCGGACGCAGGTGCGGGCCCGGCTCGCCGAGGGCGAGGAGCGCGACGAGCTCTGGCGGCGCCACATGCAGCAGTACTCCGGCTGGGACTACTACGAGTCGAAGCTCGACCGCCAGCCCAGCGTCTTCGTCTTGGAGCCGCGCTAGGTCTTGCTGATCAGGAAGCTTCCCGAAGCATCTGGGCCTCGGGTAAACGCTTCAGCTTCTTCAGCGTGTTGTTCTCGATCTGGCGGATCCGCTCGCGGGTGACGCCGAAGGCTTTGCCGACTTCCTCCAGCGTCAGCGGCTCGGTGCCCGAGAGGCCGTAGCGAAGTTCGATCACCTGGCGCTCGCGGTCCGGCAGGGCGTCCAGCGCCCGGCGCACGCCCTCCTTCTGCAGATGCTCGCTGGCTTCCTCGAAAGGCTCCAGCACCGCGTCGTCAGCGACGAAGTCGCCGAGCTCGGATTCGTCCTCGTCGCCCACCGGTTTCTCCAGCGAGACCGGCAGCTGCGCGACCCGGAGGATGTCCCGCACGTCGGAGACCGGCCAGCGCAGCTCCTCGGCGATCTCCGCCGGCTCCGGCTCCCGCCCCAGTTTCTGCACCAGCTGGCGTTCGACGTGGGCGACCCGGTTCAGCTTCTCGACCATGTGGACGGGGATGCGGATCGTCCGCGCCTTGTCAGCGATCGCCCGCGTCACCGCCTGCCGGATCCACCAGGTCGCGTAGGTGGAGAACTTGTAGCCGCGGCGGTAGTCGAACTTCTCGACCGCCCGGATCAGCCCCAGCGACCCCTCCTGGATCAGGTCGAGAAAGGAGAGGCCGCGCCCCAGATAGCCTTTCGCGATCGAGACGACGAGCCGCAGGTTGGCCTCGACCATCTGCCGCTTCGCCAGCATGTCGCCGCGCTCGATCCGCTTCGCCAGTTCGACCTCCTGCGCCGCGGTGAGCAGGTCGACCCGGCCGATCGACCGCAGGTAAAGCCGCAGCGAGTCCAGGCTCGGTTCGACCGTCAGGTCGAGTTCCTCTTTTTTCGGCGCGCCACCCGTGGACTCGCCACCACCGCGCTGCTGTTTGTAGGCGCTGACGCCGCCCTCGGCGATCACGTCGACGCCGTGCTCGACCAAGTTCGCGTGGAGCTGCGAGA
>DASULV010000047.1:0-27513 GCA_036277955.1 Solirubrobacterales bacterium
GACTTCGCCCGCACCGCCCAGGAGGCGATGGAGCTGGCGAGCATCCCCAAAGACTTCTCCAGCCGCTACCTCAACGACGGCTTCTCCGGCGGCGAGAAGAAGCGGATGGAGCTGCTGCAGCTGGCGCTGCTGCGGCCGGAGATCGCGATCCTCGACGAGACCGACTCGGGCCTCGACATCGACGCGCTGCGGACCGTCGCCGAGGGCGTCAACAAGTTCGCCGGGCCGGACATGGGCGTCCTGATCATCACCCACTACCAGCGCATCCTCCACATGGTCAAACCGGACGCGGTCCACGTCATGTACCAGGGGCGGATCGTCAAAGAAGGCGGGCCGGAGCTGGTCGGCGTGCTGGAGGACAAAGGCTACGGCTGGATCAAAGAGGAGGTCGAGGCAGGCGCAGCCGCCTGACCTCGAAGCGATGGAGCCGGTGAGCGCCAAGAGCAGGAGCGAGGCGACGCCGCTCGATATCGAGAAGGTCCGCGCCGCCTTCCCGGCGCTGGAGCGCGAGGTCCACGGGCAGCCGGTCGCCTACCTCGACAGCGGCGCCAGTGCCCAGCGGGTGCTGGCCTCGATCCAGTCGGTCGACCGCTACGAGCGGCGCCACCACTCCAACGTCCACCGCGGCTCCCACACCCTCTCGGCCGAGGCGACCGAAGCCTACGAGGGAGCGCGGGCGACGGTGGCCGACCACATCGGCGCCGCCGACCGGCGCGAGGTCGTCTTCGTCCGCAACGCGACCGAGGCGATCAACCTGGTCGCGCGGGCATGGGGCGACGCCAACGTCGGTGCCGGCGACCGCATCGTCCTCACCGAGATGGAGCACCACTCGAACATCGTCCCCTGGCAGCAGCTGGCCGAGCGGGCCGGGGCGGAGATCGACTGGGCGCCGATCGACGAGGACGGGCTGCTCGACATGGACGCCTTCGCCAAGCTGCTGGAGCGCGGCCCGAAGCTCGTCGCCGTCACCCACGTCTCCAACGTGCTCGGGACCGAGAACCCGATCGCCGAGATCGCCCGGCTGGCGCACGAGGCCGGCGCGCTGGTGCTCTGCGACGGCGCCCAGGCGGCGCCGAAGCTTCCGCTCGAGATGGCCGAGCTCGGCGTCGACTTCTACGCGATCACCGGCCACAAGCTCTACGGCCCGACCGGGATCGGCGCCCTCTGGACCAAGCTCGACCTGCTGCGCTCGATGCCGCCCTTCCTCGGCGGCGGCTCGATGATCCGCAAGGTCACCAAGGAGGGCACGACCTACGCCGACCCGCCCGCCCGCTTCGAGGCGGGGACGCCGGCGATCACCCAGGCGATCGGGATGGCCTCGGCGATGCGCTGGCTCGACATGGTCGGGATGGAGCAGGTGCGCGAGCACGAGGAGGCGATCGCCGACTACACGCTCGAGCGCCTCGCCGAGGTGCCGGGCCTGCGCGTCTTCGGCCCGCCCCGCGGCCCCGACCGCCTCGGCCCCGTCTCCTTCGAGATCGAGGGCATCCACGCCCACGACGTCTCCGAGATCCTCGACCGCCACGGCGTCGCCGTCCGCGCCGGCCACCACTGCGCCCAGCCGCTGATGGACCGGCTTGAGATCGCTGCCACCGCCCGCGCCAGCTTCGGCGTCTATACGACGACCGAGGAGATCGACCGCCTGGTCGACGGGCTCGAAGACGCGCGTAAGGTGTTTGGTCTCTGATGGACGAGCTCTACCGCGACCAGATCCTCGAGCACTACAAGCGGCCGCACAACTTCGGCCACCTCGAGAACCCCGATCTCGAGTTCGAGGACACCAACCCTTTCTGCGGCGACGAGCAGCACGTGACGATCAAGCTCGACGGGGACGACAAGGTCGCCGCGATCGCCTTCGAGGGCAAAGGCTGCGCGATCTCGACCGCCGCCACCTCGCTGCTGACCGACGAGCTGGTCGGGATGAGCCGCGAGGAGCTGCTGCGGCTGCCGAAAGACTTCGTCCTCGAGCTGCTCGGGATCGACATCTCGGCGACGCGGATGAAGTGCGCGATGCTCGGGCTGAAGATCGTCAAGAGCGCCTCCCTCGGCAAACCGGCCGAATGGGAGGACGAGGGAGCGGCCGGCGACCCGAGCGAAGCGGTCGCCGACCTCGGTCACCTCTAGCGAGTCCGCGAAAATGCGTCGTATAGGCGCATTTCCACGGTCTCGCGCTGCTAGCGCTAGCGGCTTTCCTCCGCCATCCGCGCTTTCAGCTCGTCGCTCGGCGCCATCACGTTGAAGGAGGCGCCGGCGGGGTCGCGGAGGGTGGCGAGGCGGCCGGGCTCGATGTCCATCGGGCCGAAGAGCAGCTCACCGCCGGCGGCCTTCGCCTTCTCGATCGTCGCGTCGGTGTCCTCGGTGCCGAAATAGACGCCCCAGTGCGGCGGGATCTCGTCGGGCATGCGGCCCCCCATGTCGAGCATGCCGCCGACCCGGCTGCCGTCGGCCAGCCACTCGGTGTAGGTGCCGCCGCCCTCCATCTCGAGGTCGTTCGGCTCCCAGCCGAAGACGGCGCCGTAGAACGCCTTGGCGCCTTCGGGGTCGCGGGTGCAGAGCTCGTTCCAGCCGACGGTGCCCGGCTCGTTGACCAGCTCGGCGCCGGCGAAGTCGGCGGGCTCCCACATCCCGAAGAAGGCGCCCTCGGGGTCGGTGAAGATCGCCAGCCGGCCGTAGTTGGCGACCGCCATCGGCGCGGCGATCATCGTGCCGTCGTTTTCCTGGACGGCGCGGCCGAGGGCCTCGATGTCGTCGACGGAGACGTAGGTGCTCCAAGCGGGTGGCTGCCCCTCCTCCATTAAAGGCATCGCACCGGCAACGTCGCGCCCGTTCTTTTTGACGCGGCGGTAGCCGCCCATTTCGGCCGAGTTCGGCAGCTCCGGGATCTCCCAGCCGAACAGCTCGCCGTAGAAGCGCTCCGCGGCCTCCAGGTCCGGGGTCGCCAGATCCACCCAGCAGGGGGTCCCGGGCGCGTAACTGGTCCTCTCGCTCATCTCTGCTCCTCTCTAGGAAGGTTGATGTCGATGAGACCACACCCGCGGCGCAAATTCATCGCTCAGGCGTGAAAATCTGACGCGAGTCTGTGAAAAGGGGTGTAGAGCGCCCTTTTTCACAGACTCGCGCTGAGCGGCGATGACGGCCCGCCGTCCCGCCCCGCTAAAATCCCGACCGTAGAAGTAGGATTAAGTCTCAAGTCGCACGAGCGACTGGCACAGCAACACCCCACCTAGGAGCACCCCCTCTTGACCGACGCCGCAGGAACCAAGATCTCCGTCTGCCCGGCAGCCGAGCTGCCGCCGGGCGGAATGCGCCTGGTCGAGCACGAGGGGACGAAGATCGGCGTCTTCAACTGCGACGGCACCTATTACGCGATCGAGGATCGCTGCTCCCACGACAACGGGCCGCTCGCCGAGGGCGAGTTCGACACCGCCGCCTGCACCGTCGAGTGCCCGCGCCACGGCTCCCTCTTCGACCTCACCACCGGCAGGCCGAAGACGCTCCCCGCTTTCCAGCCGGTCCAGACGTTCCCGGTAGCGGTCGAGGACGACACCATCACTTTGGAGGTCAACTGACATGGCAACGCCCGAGGTTCTCGCCGAGAAACGCGAGCTGGCCGGCATCAACGCCGACTACAAAGAGAAGTTCGGCTTCAACGATCCTGAGACCGGCTACGCCTACAAAGCGCCCAAGGGGCTGACGCGCGAGATCGTCGAAACGATCTCCGACTTCAAGGAAGAGCCGCAGTGGATGCGGGACTTCCGGCTGAAGGCGCTGGAGCACTTCGAAAGTCGCCCGACCCCGAAATGGGGCGGCGACCTCGACCAGATCGACTTCGACGACATCCACTACTTCGTCCGCGCCTCGGACAAGAACAGCCGCGACTGGAGCGAGGTCCCGGAGGACATCAAATACACCTTCGACCGGCTCGGGATCCCCGAGGCGGAGCGCAAATTCCTCTCCGGGGTCGGCGCCCAGTACGAGTCCGAGGTCGTCTACCACCAGGTGAACGAGAAGCTCGAGGCCCAGGGCGTGATCTTCACCGACATGGACACCGCCCTGCGCGAGCACGAGGACCTGGTGCGCGAGTACTGGGCGACGGTGATCCCGCCCAACGACAACAAACTGGCGGCGCTGAACAGCGCGGTCTGGTCGGGCGGCTCGTTCGTCTACGTGCCGGCCGGGGTCAAAGTCGAGATGCCGCTGCAGGCCTACTTCCGGATCAACACCGAGAACATGGGCCAGTTCGAGCGGACCCTGATCATCTGCGAGGAGGGCGCTGACGTCCACTACATCGAGGGCTGCACGGCGCCGGTCTACTCGAGCGACTCGCTGCACTCGGCGGTCGTCGAGATCGTCGCCAAACCGAGCTCGCGGGTCCGTTACACGACCGTGCAGAACTGGTCGCAGAACGTCTTCAACCTCGTCACCAAGCGCGCGGTCGCGCACGAGAAGGCGACGATGGAGTGGGTCGACTGCAACCTCGGCTCCAAACTGACGATGAAGTACCCGTCGATCTACCTGCTCGGCCCCGAAGCCCACGGCGAGATCCTCTCGATCGCCTTCGCCGGCGACGGCCAGCACCAGGACGCCGGCGGCAAGATCATCCACGCGGCGCCGCGGACCTCGTCTTCGATCTTCTCCAAGTCGATCTCCAAGGACGGCGGCCGGGCGACCTACCGCGGGCTGCTCGAAGTCGCCGACGGGGCGAGCGAATCGCGCTCCAAAGTCGTCTGCGACGCGCTGCTCCTCGACGAGGACTCGCGCTCTGACACCTACCCGACGATCCGCATCGACGAGAACGACGCCGACATCGGCCATGAGGCGACCGTCTCCAAAATCGGCGACGAGCAGCTCTTCTACCTGCAGAGCCGCGGGCTCGACGAGGAGGAGGCCTCGAAGATGATCGTCAACGGCTTCATCGAGCCGGTGACCAAGGAGCTGCCGATGGAGTACGCGGTCGAGCTCAACCGGCTGATCGAGCTCCAAATGGAGGGCTCCATTGGCTGATTGGCGGCCCGGGAAGGCCCCTGGCGGCGTCCGGAGCCGGGGGCCGTGCAAAGCACTGTCCCCCGTCTCCGTCCTTGCCAGGAACCTTCCCGACCTCGCCAATTCGACTCGCTCTTACTCATGAACCCAACCGAACTTTCAACCTCCCCGGCCTGGCTCGAAGAGAGGCGCCGCAAGGGCGCCTCTCTGGCGCAGGAGCTGCCCCTGCCGGACCAGAAGGCAAAGGGCTGGGAATTCACCGACCTCTCGCGGCTGGACCTGACCGCCTACGAGGAGGCGAGCGCCGAACCGGTCGTCTCCGGTGCCGAGGGCGCGATCGTCGTCTCGCTTGCCGAGGCGGTCTCGATCCACGGTGATCTGGTCAGCGAGCGGCTCGGCTCGCTGGTGCCGATGGAGGACTTCTTCGTCGCCCGCAACGAGGCGGGTTGGCGTGACGGGGTGCTCGTCTACGTCCCCAGCGGGCTGCGACTGAGCGAGCCGATCCAGATCGAGGTGCCGGTCGATGAGGACGGCAAGGCGATCAACTGGCGGACCCTGGTCGTGGTCGAGGACGGCGGCGAAGCGGAGGTCTGGGAGCACTGGTCCTCGCCGGGCGACGAGGTCGACGCGATCCTCAACTCGGTCGTCGAGCTGAGCGTCGGCCAGGGCGCGACCCTGCGCTACGTCAACACCCAGGACATCTCCGAGAAGTCGTGGATCTTCGCCACCCAGCGCGCCCAGGTCGAGCGCGACGGCCGCCTCGACTGGGCTGCCCTCGGCTTCGGATCGGCCAACGGCAAGGTGCGGATGGAGACCAACCTTGCCGGCCCGGGCTCCGAGGCGCGGGTGACCGGCGGCTACGCCGGCGGGCCGGGACAGCACCTCGACTTCGACACGCTGCAGGAGCACGCGGCGCCGAACACCAACTCCGATCTCGCCTTCCGCGGCGTCCTCGCCGCCGGCGCCACCGCGGTTTGGCGCGGGATGATCAAGGTCGATCCGGGCGCGCAGCAGACCGACGCCTTCCAGGAGAGCCGCAACCTCCTGCTCTCCCCCGAGGCCCACGCCGACTCGATCCCAGGGCTCGAGATCCTCGCCGACGACGTCCGCTGCACCCACGCCGCCGCGGTCGCCCAGGTTGACAAGGACCAGCTCTTCTACCTCACCTCCCGCGGTCTCGACGCCGCCGACGCCAAGTCCCTGATCATCGAAGGCTTCCTCGAGTCCCTGGTCGAACGCCTCGCCGAGGGCCCGGTGCGCGACAGCATCTCCGAGGCGCTCGAGACGCGCCTCGCCGAGATCCTCTAGCGGGCTTCTTCTTCGGCGTCCTCGCGGGCCAGCCGCCGCTGCGTAGCCATGTTGCGGACGATCGCTCCGGCGACGATCAGGATCGGGATCACGTAGAGGACCCAGAGGTAGTGGGCGACGTGGGCTAGCGGGAGCACGGGTCTCCCCTACCCGTTCGCCACCGAGAGCAGGTAGAGGCCGAAGCAGGTGAAGGCGACCATCACCGCCAGCATCCAGTACTGGGAGGCGGTGGCCTTGCGGTAGTCGGGCCAGTAGACGAGGGCGCGGTCGTGGGCGAGCATCAGTCCGATGACGTGTCCTACGACGAGGGCGGCGACCTGGACGTACCAGATCGCGTTGGCGCTGAGGAGGTTGTAGTCGACTTCGTTGTTGACGGTGCCGAAGAGGTCGGAGTGGCCGGTCCCGAGAGGGTCGGAGAGGAGGTAGCCGAACTGGGCCTGCTCCTGGAAGACGAAGAGGCTGAAGTAGTGGGCGACGAGGTAGGCGAGGGCGATCGGGATCAGGGTGTGGACGAATCCCGTGCGCAGCTTCTTGAAGTCGGGGGCGCCGGGGACGGTGCGCATGCCGCGGACGCCGAGGTTGTAGACGAGGGCAACGCCGGCGAAGCAGAGCAGCATGAAGACGGTGTCGGTGAGGCGCAGCGAGGTCGTGAGGCCGAGGCCGCGGTCGACGAACCATTCGAAGGTGCTTTCGATCGCGCTCTTGAAAGCGCCCTCCTGGGCGCCGTCGAAGCTGGTGGTGGCGATCGAGGCGATCACGACCGCGGCGGAGCCGGGGATGGTGGCCCAGCTGGTCGCCGCCGAGAAGGGGCGGCGGCGGTAGAAGCGACCGTCGCGGACGCCGAAGATCCCGAGCCGGCCGAACATCCCGAAGTAGACGGAGAAGGTCTCGCCGCGCTCGCACCAGGTCTCGACGCCGAAGACGGCCATCATCGCCAGCGTGTAGACGCTGTAGATCAGGGCGGCGACCGCGGCGGCGTGCGGGGCGAGGCCGACGGCGACGCCGCCGCTGGCGCCGTAGACGACCTCGAGCCAGACGACGGCGAGGAGGCCGACGGCGGCGGGCCAGCGGCCGAGGCGCTCGGGGTAGGGCAGGTGCGGGGGGCGCTGCCCGGCGATCGCGGCGAAGGTGCCGCCCGCGGCGCGGCCGACGGCGCGCCAGGGGTTGAAGGGGCGGAAGAGGTCACCGAAGATCGCCGAGAAGAAGGGGAAGCCGAGCCAGCAGGTGACGAAGAGGAAGGTGAGGGCGAAGTTGCGGTCGGGCGCTTCGGTCCCGTGCAGGCCGGCGTAGATCGCGACACCGAGCAGGAAGACGCCGATCGCGCCGCAGAGGACCTGCGCCGGCAGGCTCAGCAGCGCGTCGGAGAATCGCCGGCCGAACGGCCGCGCGTGCTCGTCCTCGAGCTGCGGCTTGCGCCAGGCGGCCGAGAGCGCGAAGAAGGAGACGATGAGGACGATCGAGGCCGCCCACGCGAACAGCCAGGCAGGGATCGGGAGATCCTGCCTGGATGCCAGCGCGTGGGCGAGCGGGATGAAGCTCACGGCTCGACCTTGAGCTCCACGATCTGTTCGCCGCGGCCCTCGAGCTCGGCCTCGAAGACGCCTTCGATGTCGGCCGGGAGGTCGTAGGTGACGGTGCCGCCGCCCTTCGGGACCTCCTTGGCGACGTCGTAGCCGTGCAGGTGGATCTCTTCCTCGAACGGGACTTCGACCTTGAAGTGGATCCGGTCGCCCTTCTTGTAGACGAGGTCCTGGACCCCGCCCACCGGCTTCCCTTGCTTGTCGACGACGACCGTCGGCACCTTGCCGGCCTCGGTCGTGCCGCTGGAGTCATTGCTGCCGTTGCTGCTGAGGACGATCAGCAAGACCACGGCGACCACCACCAGGGCAGCGCCGATCAGCGCAGTTCTCATGTTCATCTTCGCTCCTTTGCTCGAAATTGCCGTCTGGACTACGCGGCAACCGGCGGCGGGCGCTGGGCGAGGCCGAGGGCGATGAGGAGCCCGCCGGCGGGGGCGAAGGAGCGCGGCGGCTTCGGCAGAGCGGAGCGGCGGGCGGCGCCCCGGTCGGTGCGAACGGAGGCCGCGAGCCGCTCGGAAAGGCGGACGATTGCCTCGCAGCCGGGATAGCGGCCGAGCAACAAGGTCAGCAACAGCGCCAGCAGCGGCAGCGCCGGCAGCAGGAACGTGACCAGCTGAGCCATGGCGGCCAGGATACTGTCCCGCCTCAACCCGCCCTAAATGCGACCTGGACGCGACAACATCGCCGCACCCGACCTGCCCCCCGGCCTCGCCTGGGTCGGCACCGAACCCGAGTCGATGCCGGCGCTGACCGCCGGCGGGCCCGCCCTCGTCCACTTCGTCGAATACGCGCAGCTGAACAGCGTCCGCACCCTCCCCTATCTGGTCGAGTGGCAGCGGCGCTACCGCGAGGCGGGGCTGAGCGTGATCGCGGTCCAGGCGCCCCGCTTCCCCTTCGCCGCCGAGCGCGCCAACGTCGCCGCCGGGCTGGCCGCGCTCGGGGTCGAGTTCCCGGTCGCGATCGACGCCGAGCACGACCTCTGGGCGGCCTACGGCTGCGAGGGCTGGCCGAGCCTCTTCCTCTGGAGCCTCGGCGGCGCTCTCGCCTGGGCCCACTTCGGCGAGGGCGAATACCGCGCGACCGAGGAAGTGATCCAGGCCGAGCTGCGGGAGATGGACGCGCTGCAGGAGCTGCCGGAGCCGCTGGAGCCGCTGCGGGCG
This sequence comes from Solirubrobacterales bacterium, assembly GCA_036277955.1. Lineage (GTDB taxonomy): Bacteria > Actinomycetota > Thermoleophilia > Solirubrobacterales > 70-9 > VAYN01. The sequence continues at coordinate 9,032 of DASULV010000047.1, forward strand.
ACCGACGCCCCCGGCGCCCGCGTCATCCCCCCCACCCCCGAGGTCTTCCCCGGCGGCTCCTGGGAGCGCCCCTGGGTCGCCGGCGCCGACGGGGAGGACCTGGCGCTCGACTACCAGGCGGGCGGCGCCTTCGCGACCGTGGAGGGAGACGGCGAGCTTCAGGTCGAGATCGACGGCCAGTGGCGGACGATCCCCGCCGACCCGACGCCCGGCTTGCGCGCCCTCGCCGAGCACCCCCGCCACGAGGCCCACAGCCTGGTGCTGCGGCCGGCCGCAGGCGTCAAGATCTGGTCACTCAGCTTCGCCGCCGGAATCCCGTAACGCGGGCTCCGCCCGCAAGGAGGAAAACATGATCACCAAGCTCGACTTCATCGGCATCCCCTCCACCGATGCCGATCGCTCCCGCGCCTTCTACGTCGACACCCTCGGCCTGCGCCCCGACGAGCACGGGCAGTACGAATTCTGGGTCGGCGACACCTGCTTCGCGATCTGGGAACCGGCCAAACAGGGAATGGAGTTCCAGCCCCAGAAAAACGCCCACCCGGCGCTGCACGTCGAGGACGTCAAAGCCGCGCGCAAGGAGCTGGAGGCCAAAGGCGTCGAGTTCTTCGGCGACACCTTCGACACCGGCGTCTGCCACATGGCCCTCTTCACCGACCCGGACGGCAACGACCTGATGCTGCACCACCGCTACGCGCCGGTGGAGTAGACAAGTGGCGAGTTAGCCTGCCTATAGCGAGGTTAACTCGCCAGTTGTCAGGCCCGCGCCGCGAGCTCGTCGCGGATCTCCCGCGGGAGCATGAAGCGGACGTCCTCGTGGACGGTGCGGAGCTCGGAGACGTCGTCGGCGCCGCGGTCGCGGAAGAAGGAGACGAGGCTCTCGACCAGCTCCTCGGGGGCAGAGGCGCCGGAGGTGATGCCGACGGTCTCGACGCCCTCCAGCCACTCCTCCTGCACCTGGGAATGGTTGTCGATCAGGTGGGAGGCGGCGCCGTGTTCGCGCGCGACCTCGACCAGGCGGTTGGAGTTGGAGGAGTTGGTCGAGCCGATCACGAGGACGAGGTCGCACTCGCGGGCCAGCTGCTTGACGGCGATCTGGCGGTTGGTGGTCGCGTAACAGATGTCGTCGGACTTGCTGGAGACGATGCCGGGGAACTTCGCCCGCAGGGCGGCGATCACCTCGGCGGTCTCGTCGACCGAGAGCGTCGTCTGGGTGATGAAGGCGACTTTGCTCGGGTCCGGGACCTCGAGGCTCTCGACTTCGTCAGCGGTTTCGATCAGGACGATGCTGTCGGGCGCCTCGCCGGTCGTCCCTTCGACCTCCTCGTGCCCCTCGTGGCCGATCATGATGATCGTGTAGCCCTGGGCGGCGAAGCGGCGGGCGGAGACGTGGACCTTGGTCACCAGCGGGCAGGTCGCGTCGATCGTCTGCAGGTTGCGGGCGGCGGCGTTCTCGTGCACGCTCGGCGCCACCCCGTGGGCGGAGAAGACGACGATCGCGCCCTCGGGCACCTCGGTCTCCTGCTCGACGAAGATCGCGCCCCGCTTGGCCAGCTCCTCGACCACGTGCTTGTTGTGGACGATCTCCTTGCGCACGTAGACAGGCGCGCCGTGCAGCTCGAGGGCGCGCTCGACCGTCTGCACGGCCCGGTCGACGCCGGCGCAGTAGCCGCGCGGCGCGGCGAGAAGCACCCGCTTGGGTGCGGTGGCGGTGGCAGGCATGTATCCAGGGTACCGAGCGACCGCCGCCGGATCGCATTCCAGGCCACCTCTGCAGCGCTCCCGAGTTTGTCCCCACCCTGGTGCGGGGAAAGTCGGAAGCGGTGGCGAGATTGCGCTTCTTCAACCGGGAAAGCCCCGAAATTGCGGCCTAAGTAGCCTTGACCGATGGCAACTTCCGGACGCCACTTGGACCGCTTGACCGCTGTCGACGCCTCGTTCCTGACGAACGAGAGCTCGAGCAGCCACATGCACGTCGGCGCGATCCTGATCTTCGAGGGGCCGCCGCCGAAGTACACCGACCTGGTCGAGCACGTGCGCAGTCGCCTGCCGCTGGTTCCGCGCTTCCGCCAGAAGCTGGTGGTGCCGCCGCTGGAGGCCGGCCGGCCGCTCTGGGCCGACGACGTCAACTTCAACCTGACCTACCACATCCGCCACACCGCGCTGCCCGATCCGGGCGGCGAGGAGGAGCTGAAGAAGCTCGCCGGGCGGATCTTCTCCCAGCAGCTCGACCGACTGAAGCCGCTCTGGGAGCTGTGGCTGGTGCAGAACCTCGAACGCGACCGCTTCGCGCTCCTGACCAAGACCCACCACGCGATGGTCGACGGCGTCTCCGGGGTCGACATCGGCACCGTCCTCTTCGACGTCGAGCGCGAGGCCGAGCCGCTGAAGCTGGAGGACGACTGGGTGCCGCAGCCCGAACCGGGCACGACCGAGCTGGTGGCGCGCGGGATCGCCGACGCCGTCGCGGCGCCGGTGAAGCTGGCCGAGCGGGCCGTCGAGGTCGTCAAGAACCCCGAGACGACCGCCCGCAAGGCGGTCGAGGCGCTGGAGGGCGTCGGCGAGATCGTCAGCGCCTTCGCCGACCCCGCCCCGGACATCCCGCTGAACGAGGAGATCGGTCCCCACCGCCGCTACGTCTGGGCGCGCTCGGAGCTGGCCACCTTCAAACGGATCAAAGACACCTTCGGCGGCACCGTCAACGACGTCGTCCTCGCCGTCGTCACCGGCGCCCTGCGCCAGTGGCTGCACGGCCGCGGCGTCCGCACCGAGGGCCTGGAGCTGCGGGCGCTGGTCCCGGTCTCGATCCGCAGCGAGGACGAGCGCGGCGACCTCGGCAACCGGATCGCCCTGATGCGCGGGCCGCTGCCGGTCTACATCGAGGACCCGGTGCGGCGGCTGCGCACGATCAGCGACGCGATGGCGGGGCTGAAGCGCTCCAAACAGGCGCTGGGGGCCGAAGTGATCTCGCGCTTCAACGACTTCGCGCCGCCGACGATCCTGGCCCAGGCCTCGCGGATCAACTTCTCGACCCGCCTCTTCAACCTCATCGTCACCAACGTGCCCGGGCCGCAGATGCCGCTCTACGTCCTCGGCAAGGAACTCGAGGACGTCTTCCCGGTCGCCTTCCTACCCCAGAACCACTGCCTTGCGGTGGCGATCATGAGCTACAACGGCAAGGTCGGGTTCGGCCTGCTCGCCGACTACGACTGCATGACCGACGTCGAGGTCGTCAGCGACGGGCTGAACGAAGCCCTCGCCGAGCTCGAGGCGGCGGCCGGCAAGGCCGCCAAAGCGGCATAGCCACCTTCTTCTCCGGGTAATCCGAAGGCCGACGCGTCCCCCTCCCTACGCTTCTCCCATGCCCCTCCTGCTGATCGTCCTCTTCATCGTCGTCCCGATCGCCGAGCTCTACGTGATCATCAAGGTCGGCGAGCTGATCGGCGTCTTCCCGACCCTGATCCTGCTGCTGGCCGACGCGCTGCTCGGGTCGTGGCTGCTGAAACACGAGGGGCGAGGGGCGTGGCGGCGGTTCAACGAGGCGCTGGCGGCACGGCGGTTCCCGGGGCGCGAGGTGGCCGACGGGGCGCTGATCATCGTCGGCGGCACGCTGCTGCTGACGCCGGGCTTCCTCACCGACATCGTCGGGATCTTCCTGCTGCTGCCGCCGACGCGGGCGATCTCCAGGCGGCTGCTGAAACGGTTCACGATCGGCCGCTTCATGGTGGTGGGCATCCCCGGCGGAGGTAGCCCCGGCCCGTTCGGACCGCCCCCGGGAGGGGACGCTCGGCGCCCCTCCCGCGACTACGACTACGAGGCGACCGCTGAAGAGGTCCCCGAGGACGGCGGCCGCGACCCGCGGCTGCCGCGGAGCGACCGGCCCTGAGATGGCGGCCGGGGAGCGCCAGACCAAGCGGCTCCTCGCCCGACCCCCGAGCCCCGACGACCGCGCCCTCTACCACGCTCACTTCACACATCCCGAGATCGAGGCCTGGCTGCGCCCCTCCCCCCTGCCGCCCTTCAGCGCCCAGGTCATCGACGAACTGGTCGAGGGCGATCAGGTCCACTGGCAGGATCACGGCTTCGGCCCCTGGGTCCTCATCGAGAAGGAGACCGGCGCCTTCGTCGGCCGCGGCGGCCTCGCCTGGACCTCGGTCGAGGGCGTCGCCGAAGTCGAGCTCCCCTGGAGCATCGAGCCCGCGCTGCACGGGTGCGGCCTCGCCACCGAGGCCGCCAGGGCCGCCTGCGACCAGGCCCAGGAGCTGGGCCTGGAGCAGGTGATCGCCCTCGTCCTCCCCGCCAACCTCCCCTCCCGGCGGGTCGCCGAGAAGACCGGCTTCGAGGAGGACGGCGAGGTCATCCACGCCGGGCTGCCGCACCTGCTGTTCCGGCACACCTTGAGCTGATCCCGGAAATCCCGTCGCCGGGTTTGTAGGAATTCCCGGATGGGCGCGGGTCTGCCGCCGCATACCGTCGCGGCATGAGAGGCGAGCGGCATCATCACCATGCATCTGACGGCTACGACCCGGCGGCACCGCTACTGCGCGCTGACGGACTGGAGCGATCGTTCGGGGAGGGCGCGACCGCGGTGCGGGCGCTGCGGTCGGTCGACCTCGAGGTCGAGACCGGCGAACTGGTCGCGATCATGGGGCCTTCGGGCTCGGGCAAGAGCACGCTGCTGCACATCCTCGGCGCGCTCGACCGGCCGGACGCCGGGACCGTCGCGATCTCCGGGCGCCGCTACGACAACCTCGGCGACCGCGAGCTGACCGAGCTGCGCGGCGACGTCTTCGGCTTCGTCTTCCAGTTCTTCAACCTGCTGCCGACGCTGACCGCGGCCGAGAACGTGCTGCTGCCGGCGCTCGTCAACGGCGAGCGGCCGGCGCGGTACGCGGCCCGGATCGACGAGCTGCTGGAGCTGGTCGGGCTCGGCGACCGGGCGGCGCACCTGCCGACCGAGCTCTCGGGCGGGGAGCAGCAGCGGGTCGCGATCGCCCGCGCGCTGCTGCGCGATCCCCGCCTCGTCCTCGCCGACGAGCCGACCGGCAACCTCGACTCCGCCAGCGGCGCGATCGTGATGGGGCTGCTGCGCAAGGTCGTCGACGGCGGCCAGACGGTGGTCATGGTCACCCACGATCCCCGCGCCGCCTCGCTCGCCGACCGGGTCGTCTTCCTCCGCGACGGCGCGATCGCCGGCGAGGTCGCCGGCGGCGACACCGACCGCGTTATCGACGCCTTCCGCGAGGTCGAGCGCGGCGAGCACCTGGCGGCGGTCCACGGATGAGCGCCGAAGCCGGAGCGATGCCGCGCGGGGCGCGGCTGCGCAGCTTCCACGGCATCGGCCTGCGCTCGCTGCGGGCGCGGCCGCTGCGCTCGGTCCTCACCACCGGCGGCATCGTCCTCGGCGTCGGGATGGCGTTCGGCGTCCTCGTCCTCGTCACCACCATCCACTCCAGCTTCGAAGGACTGTTCGACGCGATCTACGGACGCACGAGCGTGGTCGTCTCCGGCAGCAACTCGATCGGCTCGGTGCCCGAGAGCGAACTGCCGAAGATCCGGCAGGTGGACGGCGTCAAGGCCGCCGAAGGCGAGGTCTTCGGCGTCTTCCGCACCATCGACGCGAAAGGCGCGGCCGAAAGCGGCCGCGACTCGATGCTCTTCGTCGCCGGGGTGGACATGAACGGCTACGACACCGCCGGCGCCGAGGTGATCGAAGGACGCGAGCCCCACGGGCCGCGCGAGATCGAGCTGGAGGAAAGCTGGGCGCAGCAGCGCGGCTACGGGCCCGGCGACCGGCTGCGCCTGGCGACGCCGACCGGGCGCGCCGACGTCACCGTCACCGGCGTCTACAAGCTGGAAACCAACCTCGACCTCGGCGGCTACGGGACCGCGGCGATGCCGATCGACGGGCAGCGCCGGCTGACGAACAAATACGGGACCTTCGACGAGATCAACGTCGTCGCCGAGGACGGCGTCTCGGCCGAAGCGCTGAAGCGGCGGATCGCCGCCGTCACCGGCCCCGGCGTCGAAGTCGAAACGCCCGCCGGCAAGGGCGACCAGGCGAACGAATCGCTGGCCGGGCTCGACATCGTCCTCTACTTCTTCTCCGGGATCGCCCTCTTCGTCGGCGCCTTCCTGATCCTCAACTCGTTCAACATGACCGTGCTGCAGCGGATGCGCGAGATCGGGACGATGCGCGCGCTCGGCGCCTCGCGGCGGCGGCTGGCCGGCGGGGTCGTCTTCGAGGCGCTGATCCTCGCCGCGGTCGGCGCCGCGCTGGGTCTCGCCCTCGGCCTCGGCCTGGCGGAACTGCTGGCCTCGGCGATGCGGAACCTCTTCGGGCTGCCGATCTCGGCCCTGAAGGTGACGACGGGCGCGGCGGTGATCGCGATCGCGGTCGGGCTGCTGGCGACCCTGGCCGGCTCCCTCTATCCCGCCTTGCGCGCCGGGCGGATCCCGCCGATCCGGGCCCTGACCGGCGGGCGCACGATCGAGCGGCCGCCGGGGCTGAGGCGCGCGCTCGCCGGCTTCGCCCTCTTCCTTCCCGGCCTGGCGATCGGCGGCCTCTTCTGGTTCAGCAACCAGTCCGGCGGAACCTGGTCGGCCGTGGTCGGGGTCGGCTCCACCGTCGTCATGTTCGTCGGCATGGTGCTGCTGGCGCCGTTCGTGGTGATGCCGCTGGTCCGCCTGCTCTCGGTCCCCGCCCGGGCGCTGATGCCGGCCGAGGGCCGCCTCGCCTCCGACTCGGTCCGCGCCAACCCGCTGCGCTCCTCGGCGACCGCCTCGGCGCTGGTCGTCACCCTCTCGGTCGTCGTCGTTAACGGGATCATGAGCCAGAGCTTCGTCGGCTCGATCTCCGACGAACTCGACAAGCGCTTCAGCCGCGACCTCACCGTGCAGCCGGTCGGCTACAACGAGTACGGCGGTGGGCCGGGGACGAACATCGCCCGGCCGCTGCGCGAGAAGATCGCCGAACTGCCCGAGGCGGGGACGGTGACGCCGGTCCGCTCGGTCTACATGCTGCACCTGCCGGTCAACGACGAACCGGGGCTGCTCGAGGCGGTCGACCCGAAGGCCTGGCCGCGGGTCGACAAGAGCGAATACGAAGGCGTGAGCACGGCGCAGGCGATGGCCGGCCTGGCCCGGGGGGGCGCGATCGTCGGCAAGGGCTTCGCCGACGACACCGGGGTCGAAGTCGGCGACACGATTCCGCTGAAAGGGGCCTCCGGCGCCCGCCGCGTCCCCGTGGTGGCGACCGTCGACACCTTCGAGGCGAGCGGCAACCAGATCGTCATCTCCCTGGGGACGATGCGGCAGGTGTACGGGATCACCGCCGACTCGGTGCTCGCCCTCACCGCCGGCTCGCCGCAGCTCCGGGGCCAGCTCGAAACCAAAGTCCACCGCCTGCTGGCGGTCGACTACCCCGGCTACGAAGCGGTCTCCAACACCGAGTTCAAGCAGCACTACGAAGACGCGATCAACCAGCAGTTCGCCTTCTTCAACGCGATCATCGGCATCGCCGTGATCGTGGGCCTGCTCGGCATCGTCAACACCCTCTCGATGTCGGTGATCGAGCGCACTCGCGAGATCGGCGTCCTCCGCGCCCTCGGCGGCTCCCGCTGGCGGGTCCGCCGCGCCATGCTCGACGAGAGCCTCCTGATCTCCCTCGGCGGCTGCCTGGCCGGCATCCTCGCCGGCCTCATAGTCGGCCTCGTCTGGATCTACTCGGTCCGCGCCAGCACCCTCGTCGGCCTCAACCTCCACATCCCCGTCGGGATGCTGATCATGACGGCGGTCCTGGGCGTGGTCATCGGCACCCTCGCCGCGATCCTCCCGGCGAGGCGCGCGGCGCACCTCGACCCGCTGCGGGCGCTTACTTACGAGTGAGGCGCAATTGGTGAGTTAGTGCCCCTATAGCGGCGTTAACTCACCAATAGCGAGTCAGAACCCGAGGGCGAACTTGGCGTCCTCGGTCATCATTTCGGGACTCCACGGGGGGTCGAAGACCATCTTCGGGTGGACGGCGGTGACGCCGGGGAGGTCGCCGACGAACTCGCGCATCTGCTCGGAGACCTGGGGGCCGATCGGGCAGGCGGGGGTGGTGAGGGTGAAGGTGACGTAGACCTCGGAGTCGTCCTCGATGTTGACGTCGTAGACAAGGCCGAGGGAGACGAAGTCGAGGCCGAGCTCGGGGTCGATGACCTCCTCGAGGACCTCGTAGACGTCCTCCTCGGTCAGGGTTTCCTCTTGGCCCGCTGCCGGGGCCGCGGGCTGCTGATCGGGCGTGGTGATCTGCTCGTCGCTCATGGCTCCATGGTAGCCGGGGCGCGAACTGCATCAACTTAACCACCTGGCAGGTAGTCAAGTTGATGCAGTTCAGGGGAGTCAGCGCGGCTCGGGGGGCGGGCCGGCTGGGGCCGGAGAGAGCTCGAGCTGGTACCAGCCGACGTCGTGCCAGGCGCCCTGCTTCCAGCCGATCTCGCGGTTGACGCCGACCGGCTCGAAGCCGAAGCCCTCGTGGAGGCCGACGCTTGCCTCGTTCGGCAGGGTGATCCCGGCGCAGGCCATGCGGAGGCCGCGTTCGCGCAGGCGGTCGAAGAGGGCTTGGTAGAGGGCGCGGCCGACGCCCTCGCGGCGGGCGTCCTCGGCGATATAGACCGAGACGAAGGCGCTCCAGCGGTAGGCGGGGCGCTCGTTGAAGGTGGTTGCATAGGCGTAGCCGACCACCTCGCCCTCCCTCTCGGCGACCAGCCAGGCGTGGCTGGCGCCATAGCGCTCGATCCGCGCCGCCATCTCGGCCGCGTCCGGCGCCCGTTCCTCGAAGGAGACGGGACTGTCCTCGACGTGCGGCGCGTAGATCGCCGCGCAGGCGGCGGCGTCGCGGTTGGGGTCGGCATCGCGAATGCTGAGGTCGGACACGAACCGGCAATCTAGAACGCCCGAGGGTGTGGTTGAGCTTTGGGTCGCTATGAGCCATGAAGCTCAACCACACCCAGGCGATCACTAGGCTGCCGGGCATGAGTGAGCAGGGACAGGTCGTGCGCCGGTCGATCGGGATCGTCTTCTCCGACGGCGGCCTCCTCGCCTTGACCTCGCAGCTGCCCGAGCGCGGCGCCGGGATCGACGAGGAGGAGGTGACCGCGGTCCTCTGCGAGGCCGACGGCGCCCCCCTCAGCTTCGAGGAAACGCTGCTCTCGACCGAGTACGGCGAGGACGGCGTGCAGCGGCGGGCGACGCTGGAGCTGTGGCCGTCGGTCGAGGGGATGCGGCCGCTGCGCGGCGCCGGCTCGCTGATCAGCTCGGTCTCCGTGCGCCGCCAGCACCTCGACTCGCAGATCGCCTTCTTCCGCTGGTCGGTCGAAGGGCGCGAGGGGCTCGGCACCTACGAGGTCGCCCGCGTCGTCGATGAGTGAGCCGCGGGCCAACGGGATCGAGGCGGTCGTCTCCGACTTCGGCGGCGTCTTGACGACGCCGCTGCTCGGCAGCTTCGAACGGGTCCAGGACGAGATCCAGATCCCGGCCGAATACCTCGGCAAGGCGCTGCGCGCGGCGGCCGAGGAGCGCGGCGACAACCCGCTCTTCGAGCTCGAGCGCGGCGAGCTCGAGGAGGCCGAGTTTCTCGAGCTACTGAGCGTCAACCTCGAGCCGCTGCTCGGCCACCGCCCCCACCTGCACCGGTTCCGCGAGGTCTACTTCGACGCCCTCGACCCGAACGAGCCGATGATCGAGCTGATGCGGGAGCTGAAGGCGAGCGGGCTGAAGATGGCGATGCTGACCAACAACGTGCGCGAGTGGGAGCCGCTCTGGCGCTCGATGATGCCGGTCGACGAGATCTTCGAGGAGGTCGTCGACTCCGCCTTCGTCGGCTGCCGCAAGCCGGAAGGCCGGATCTACCGGCTGACCCTGGAGCGGATCGGCATGCCGGCCGAGGCCTGCCTCTTCGTCGACGACGTCCAGGTCAACTGCGAAGGCGCCGAGAAAGCCGGGATGAAGGCGGTCCACTTCCGCGACAACGAGCAGGCGATCGCCGAGATCCGCGCCGTGCTGGCGTAGGCGTGTCGAGTTTGTACGGCTATGCCTTACAAACTCGACACTCGTGATCAGGCCCGCTCGCGCGCGGCGGCGGCGCCGTTGCCGTCGGACGCCCGGGCCGGCGCCTCGCGCCAGCGCCGGGCGAACGGCAGGCGCCAACTGTGCGGTGCGATCAGGGCGCCGATCTCCGCCGGGCCCCACGACCCCTGCGGGTACGGTTTCACCGGCGGCGGATCCTGCAGCAGCGGTTCGGAGACTTCCCACAACCGCTCGATCCCGACCGCCGTGGTGAAGAGGGTGCGGTCGCCGATCATCGCGTCGCGGATCAGCCGCTCGTAGGCCTCGACGGTCTCGTCGCGGTGCCCGGTTTCCTCGAGCGAGAACTGCATGCTCGCCTTGTCGAGCACCATCCCCATCCCCGGCCGCTTGCCGTAGAAGGAGAGCGAGACGCGGGAGGACTCGTCGAGGTCGAAGGTGAGGTGGTCGGGACCGTAGCGGCCGACCCGCGAGTGCTCGGGGAACATCGCGTGCGGCGGCTCGCGGAAGGCGATCGAGATGATCCGCGCGCTTTCCCCCATCCGCTTGCCGGTGCGCAGGTAGAAGGGGACGCCACTCCAGCGCCAGTTGTCGAGCTCGGCCTTGAGGGCGACGAAGGTCTCGGTCCGCGAGTCGGGGTCGACGCCCTCCTCTTCCCGGTAGCCCTCGTACTGCCCGCGCACTACCTCGTCGGGGTCGAGCGGCTGCAGGCTACGGAAGACCTTGTTCTTCTCGTCGGTGATCGGGTCGGGCGCCAGCGAGGTCGGCGGCTCCATCGCGACGAAGGCGAGGATCTGGAACAGGTGGGTGACGACCATGTCGCGGAAGGCGCCCGTCTTCTCGTAGAAGGCGGCGCGGGAGCCGACCCCGAGCGTCTCCGGCACGTCGATCTGGACGTGGTCGATGTGGCTGCGGTTCCAGATCGGCTCGAAGAGGCCGTTGGCGAAGCGCAGCGCGAGGATGTTCTGCGCCGCCTCTTTGCCGAGGAAGTGGTCGATGCGGAAGACCTGGTCCTCGTCGAGCACTTCGTGGACCATCTCGTTCAGCTTGCGAGCCGAGGCGAGGTCGGTCCCGAATGGCTTCTCCATGATCACCCGCGAGCGTTTCGAGAGCCCGCACGTCTTCAGCATCTGGATCACGTCCGGCGCCGCCGTCGGCGGCACGCTCAGGTAGTGGAGAAGACGCATCTCCGGCCCGAGTTCTTCCTCGGCCCCCTTCACCGCTTCGGCCAGCGCCTCCGGCGCCTGTGAGTGCGGCACGTACCGGAGCTTGCCCGAGAACTCGTGCCATTCCTCCCCCCCGAAGGCGCTGCGCGCAAACTCCCGACAAGCCTTTTCCGCGATCCCCCGGAACTCGGCGTCGGAGATGCTCTCCATCGAGACCCCGATCACCCGAAACTCCGGCATCAGCCCGGCCTGGAACAGCCGCAGCAGCCCCGGCAGCAGCTTCCGCCGCGCCAGGTCGCCGGTGGCGCCGAAGATGACGATCGCCTGCGGAGGAACGTCCACAAAGCGAGGTTAGCCCCCGGGGCGGAAAGCCAAACAGGTTGGGACGAATTGCGGCTCGGAAGCCGGCGGCCCGACTAGTTGTCCGAGCCGGCCCTATCCCAGACGTAGAGCTCTAGCGCCTCGGCGGCGAGCTCCATCAGGCGCGGGGGGCCGAGGAGGCCTAGGACGAGCTCGAGGGCGTCCTCTTCGGTGACGCCGGAGTCGACTGCCTCCTCGCCGCGGAAGCCGGCGGCGAGCTTGAGGGCCTCGCGGCGGTTTTCGCCGAGGGAGTTGAAGGCGCCCATGAGGAAGTCGCGGTTGGGGACCGGCTGGCCGACCTCGAGGGAGCCGTGCCAGGCGGCGAGCATCGAGAGGTCGTGCTCGTCGAGCTCGGAGATCGCCTTCGCGTAGTGGACTTCGAGCTCGTGATCGGGGATCTCGTCCACCCAGGCGCGCACCGCCTCACCGAGGAGCTGGCGGCGAGCCTCACGGCCGACTGAGTCGGCGATGGCCCGGATGGCGTCGGCTGGGTCTACGAAGCAGAGGGACATCAGCTGCCGAGAAAGGTAGAGAGGGGCGACGACGCCAAAAGATGCCCGCTAATCCCCCAGTTTGCGGGGTCGTGGGCGGTGGTGCGAAGAAGGCGCCGGACCCGTCCCTAGGCTCGGACGCGTGCCGCTGAAACTCGTCTACGGACCGCCCAACTCGGGCCGCGCCGGCGTCGTCCGCCGCGACTTCGCCGCCGCCCTGGATCGTGACCCGATCCTGGTCGTGCCGACCGTCGACGACGTCTTCGCCTTCGAGCGCGAGCTCTCCGGGGGCGGTGCCCTGCTGGGCGGCTCGGCGATGACCTTCGGCGGCCTCTTCCGCACCGTCGCGACGATGGCCGGCACCCCTCCGGGTGCCGAGCTCTCGCCGGCGCAGCGGCTGCGCGCCGTCTCGGTGGCGATCGCGGCGCGGCGGGAGCGGCTGCGGCCGCTGCGCCGCTCGGCCGGGCGGCCGCGCTTCGCCCGCGCGCTGGAGCGCCTGCTCGGCGAGCTGCAGGCGGCGGGAGTCGAGCCGGCCGAGGTCGAGGCGAGCGCGGCGACCCTGGAGGGCTCGGCCTACCTCGCCGACGTCGGCGCACTCTACGACGGCTATGAGGAGGTGCGGCGCCGCACCGGCCGCGTCGACTCCCACGGCATCGCCCGCGAGGCGATCGCCCAGCTGCGCCGCGACGGCTCCTTCTGGGGCGACCGCCCGGTCCTCCTCTACGGCTTCGACGACCTGACCGAGAACCAGTTCGAGCTGGTCGCGGCGCTGGCCGCGCTGACCGAGGTGACGGTCGCCCTCCCTTATGAAGAGGGAAGCGCGGCGCTGGCGGCCCGCGGGCGGCTGCTGGGGAAGCTGCGGGGGCTGGAGCCGGCGGAGGAGGTCGTGACCGAGTCCGATCCCGGCAACACCACCAGCCCGCTGCTCTTCCACCTGACGATCGGCTTCGGCTCGCCGCGGCCGAGGCGGGCCGAAGTCGACGGCAGCCTCACCCTCCTGCGCTCGGCCGGCACCCGGGCCGAGGCCGAGGCGATCGCCGCGCACGTCTCGCGGCTGGTCTCGCAGGGCGCCGACCCGGCCGAGATCGCGATCGCCCTCCGCGACCCCTCCCGCCGCGGCCCGGAGATCGCGGCGGCGCTGGAGCGCAACGGCATCGCCGTGGCGCTCGAGGCCGAGGTGCCGGTCGCGGGAACGAGCGTCGGCGGGGCGCTGATCGCCCTGCTGGAGGCGGAGTTCGGCGCCCGGCGCGCCTCCGACTTCCTCCGATACCTGCGCGGGCCCTCGAGCTTCTCCCCCGGCCGCGTCGACTGGTTCGAGCGATCGCTGCGCCGCCGCCGCGTACGCGACGCGGAGACGGCGCTGCTGCTCTGGCAGGGCGAGGACGGAGAGCCGCCGCGTGACCTCCTGCGCCTGCGCGAAGCGGCACAGCGCGGACCCGCCGTGCTGGCGGCGGAGGTCGGGGCGCTGGCGGGACGGATGGCTTCGCGGCCGCTGCGCGACGCGCCCGACGGACCGCGACTGCCGCGGGGCGAAGGGCTGGAGCTGCGGGCCGCCTCGGAGATCGCCTCCTCGCTGGCGGAGCTGGGCGAGCTCGGGGCGCTGGCGCCGGAGCCGCACGAGCTGGCGCCGCTGGTCGAAGAGCTCGACTTCCGCGTCTGGTCCGGGCCGGTGGAGGGACGGGTGCGGATCGCCGATCCCTACCGCCTCCGCGCCGCCCGCTTCGACCACGTCGTCGTCGGCTCGCTGCAGGACGGCGAGTTCCCGCGCCGCGACCGCGGCGCCGATCCCTTCCTCTCCGCCGCGCAGCGGGAGACGCTCGGCCTCGACCCCCGCCGCGATACCGAGGCCGAGGAGCGCTACCTCTTCCACGCCTGCCTGGCGCTGCCGCGGCGCAGCCTCGTCCTCTCCTACCGCGACAGCGACGAGGACGGCAGCGCGACGGCGCGCTCGCCGCTGATCGACGACGTGCGGGCGCTGCTCTCCCCCGCCCCCGACGGCAGCTCACCGGACCCGCTGGAGGAGGAGATCACGATCGCGCGTGACCTGGCGCAGGTGGTCGCGCCGCTGGCCGAGGCGCCCTCGGAGGACGAGCTGGCGCGGGCATTGGTGGCGACTTTGGGCGCCTATGGGCGCCACAAGTCGCCAACCGCGGATGACGCGGGACAGATGCTGGCGCGGGTCGGGGTCGAAGCCGAGCTGGCGGCGGCGATCGTCGCCCGCCTCGGCGAGGCCCGCCGCGCCGAGGCCGCCTCCCGCGCCCCCGGACCGCTGACCAACCCGGCGGCGCTGGAGCGGCTCGGCGACGTCGCCGCCTACGGCGGCACCACGCTGGAGGAGTTCGACCTCTGCTCCTACCGCTGGTTCGCCGGCCACGAGCTCGACCCGCAGCTGCTCGACCCGGTCCCCGACCCGCTGGTCCAGGGCGGTCTCATGCACGAGGCGCTCGAGCGCCTCTACAAGGAGCGACCGGGCGGCGACTCGCTGCCGCGGCCGGGGACGCTCCCCGCCTGGACCGCGCGCGGACGCGAGCTGGTGGCGACGATCGTCGCCGAGCGAGAGCTCGGCGGGCACCCGGCCGAGCGGGCGATGGCGCGGCGGGTCGAGCGCCTGCTGGAGCGCTTCCTCGCCGAGGAGGCCGAGCGCGAGACCGGCGGCTTCGAGCCGTGGCTGCTGGAGGCGCGCTTCGGCGAGCACCCCGACGCGGAGCGGCCGGCGCTCGACCTCGGCGGCTGGGGCCTGCACGGCGCCATCGACCGGGTCGACCGCGCCGCCGACGGCAGTGCCGTCGTCATCGATTACAAGCTCGCCGGCCAGGTCACGCCGCAGGCCCAGTTCGAGGAGAAAGCGAAGCTGCAGCTGCCGCTCTACCTGCTCGCCGCCGCCGAGCACTGGGGGGCGGAGCCGGTCGGGGCGCTCTACCACCCGCTGAAGGGGACCTCGTCGCGCCGCCCGCGCGGGGTGGTCTCGGCGGCGGTCGCCGGGGAGCTCGCCGGCTACCGGCTCTCCTCGACCGACCTCGTCGAGCCCGAGGAGCTGGAGGAGCTGCTGGAGGACTCGCGGGAGCGCGCCGGGGCGATCGTCGCCCGCATGCGCGGCGGCGACATCCGCCGCGACCCCGGCCCGCGACCAGGCCTGCGCGGCCACGACGTCTGCCCGTCCTACTGCACCTTCGCCTCGATCTGCCGGCGCGACCGCGCGCCTCAGTACATGGACGAGGAAGGCGAGGACGAACGGTGACGGTCGAGCAGCGCACCCAGGCGCCGTCGCGCGAGCCGACCCCCGAGCAGGCCGCCGCGATCGCCGTCCGCGGCAAGGACGTGCTGCTGGAGGCAGGGGCGGGAACCGGCAAGACCGGGGTGATGGTCGACCGCTACTGCCGCCTCGTCTGCGACTCCGGCCTCTCCCCCGACGCGATCCTCGCCTTCACCTTCACCGACAAGGCCGCCGCCGAGCTGCGCCAGCGGATCCGGACCGAGCTGGCGCGGCGGGCAGATCGAGGCTCCGAGCGTGCCGCTGCGGTCCTGGCCGGGATCGGCGGCGCCTGGATCACGACGATCCACGGCTTCTGCAACCGGGTGCTGGCGGCGCATCCGGTCGCCGCCGGGGTCGATCCCGGCTTCCGCGTGCTCGACGCGCCGGAGACCGCGCGGGCGGCACGCGAGGCCTTCGACGACGCGTTGGTCGAGTTCCTGAACGCGGACGGGACCGCAGGGGGCGGCGTCCGGGACGACCGGGCGCGGGAGGAGACCGTCGCCGCCTACGACATCGAGGGGCTGCGGGGGACGATCCTCGGGATCCACGATGAGCTGCGCAGCCGCGGAATCGCCCAGCCTCAGCTGCCGGAGCCCCCGCCGGCGGACCCGGCGGCGGCGATCCGCCGGGCGCTCGAGGTCGGCCACGAGTGCGTCGAGGAGCTGCGCGAGCGCGGCGGGAAACGGGCCGAGCGCGAGCGTGAGCTGCTCGGGGAGGCACTCGGCCGACTGGAACAGCTCGGCCCGGAGCCGACCCTGGACGAGCTGCGCTCGGCGGCGGTCGACAGCGGCGCCAAATCGCTCGCCCCGTATAGGGAGGCGCTGGAGGCCGCGGTCGCCCGCACGGCCGAGGCCGGCGAGGGCGGCACCGTCTACCGCCACCTCGCCGAGCTGCTGCGCCTCTTCTCCGCCCGCTTCGAGGCGGCGAAGGAACGGCGCGCCGGGATCGACTTCGAGGACCTGCAGATCCTCGCCGCGCGGCTGCTGGAGCGGGCCGAGATCGGCGAGCACTACCGCGGCCGCTTCCGCCAGATCCTCGTCGACGAGTTCCAGGACACGAATCGGCTGCAGCTGCGTTTGATCGAGGCGTTACGCGGGCCGAAGGCCGAGCTGGTCGTGGTCGGCGACGAGCTGCAGTCGATCTACGGCTTCCGCCACGCCGACCTCGACGTCTTCCGCCGCCGCCGCGAGGAGATCGACCGCCGCAGCGATGCCGAGCTGATGCGCCTCAGCGGCAACTTCCGCTCCCGACCGGAGGTCGTCGGCGCGGTCAACCTCTTCGGCGAGGCGCTGCTCGGCGCCGCGTACAACCCGCTCCGGGTGGGCGCGGAGCCCGGCGAGGTCGAATCGCCCCCGGACGGCGAGGACGAGGTCGTTCCCGTCGATGAGGACCCCGCCGTGGAGCTACTGCTGACCGCTCGTGACGGCTGGGACGCCGAGGGGATCGAGCTCGAGCCGGCGATCGACGGCGCCACGCCGCTCAACTGCCTAGCCGAGGCGCGGGCGGTTGCAGAGCGCCTGCGGTCCCTCGCCGATGAGGGAGTGCCGCGAGGCGAGATGGTCGTCCTGCTGCGCGCCTTCTCCCACCTCGACGCCTACGAGGACGCGCTCGAACGCGCCGGCCTCCGCCCCTACGTGGTCGGCGGCCGCGGCTACTGGTCCCAGCAGCAGGTCGCCGACGTCTGTGCGCTGCTGGCGGTGATCGCCAACCCACTCGACGACCACGCCCTCTTCGGCGCCCTCGCCTCCCCCGCCTGCGCGGTCGCCCCCGACACCCTCTGGCTGCTGCGCGCCGCCGCCGGGAAGCGGCGTCACGTGTGGCCGGCGGTGGAGTCTGCAGCCGCCGCCGAAGAGGGCGCCGACGCCGATCGCGTGGTTCCTTCCGGAACGGATGCGTCCGAAAGGAACCACGAGACGGGGCTGGCCGCGCCCGAGCGGCTGGAGGACATTCCGGCGGAGGAGCGGGAACTGCTGGCGCGGTTCGTCGAGCGGATCGCCTCGCTGCGTGCGCGTGCGCCGCGGCTCTCGCTGCCCGAGCTGATCGAGGCGGCGGTAACCGAGACCGGCTACGACCTCGCCGTGCTGAGCCGGCCGGCGGGAGAGGCGCGCTTCGCCAACGTCCGCAAGATGGCGCGGCTGGCGGCCGAGTTCGAGCAACGCGAGGGGCGGGACCTGCGCGGCTTCCTCGACTTCCTCGCCGCCCGGGCCGAAAGCGACGCCGAGGCGCAGGCGGCGACGGCCGCCGAGGGCCACGACGGGGTCCGGGTGATGACCGTCCACAACGCCAAGGGCCTCGAGTTCAGCGTCGTCGCGGTGCCGGACCTCTCGCGCCGGCTGCTGAACGGCGCCCGCTCGCCGCTGCTGGTGCTCGGGCGCGAGGAGCAGCCGCGGGTCGGCCTGCGCCTCGTCCGCCTCGGCAGCCCGAAGATCGACCTCTTCGAGTACGGCGCCCTCTGCGAAGAGGCGGCCGAGCGCGAAGCCGAAGAGGAGCTGCGGCTCTTCCACGTCGCCGCCACCCGCGCCCGCGAGCGCCTGATCGTCAGCGGCGTCGTCGCCCCCAAAGCGGGCAAAGAGTCAAAGGGCAAGCCGGTGATCGAGCGCCTCGTCGAGACACTCGGGGTGCCGCGGGACGAAGACGCGACCGTTCCGGTGGCGGCGCCCGCCCCGCGCCCGGGACTGGAGACGGATCTGGCGCCCTCGCAGATCGCGGTGCGGGTCAACCTCCCTTCCCCCGAGCGCGCCGCCGAGCTGCGAGCCCTGCGCCGCGAAGGCGCGTCCGCCCGTGCGCTCGGCGAAGGCCCGCCGCCCCTGGTTGAGCGCAAGCCGCCGGCCGTCCCCAGCCGCCCCCTCTCCTACACCGCGATCAGCGCCTACGAGGAATGCGCCTACCGCTTCTACATGGAGCGAGTGCTGGGGATGGCCCGGGTCGACGAGGGCGCTCCCAGCGACGAGCTCGCGCTCAGCCAACCCGAAGAACGAACCGCGCGGGGGGCGGCTGTTCACGCGCTGTTGGAGTGGAGCCAGGCGAACGGATGGGCAGAACCGTCGGTGGAGTTGGCGCAGCGACATGCGGTGGCAGTGGGGCTGGGGGCGGGGAGTGCCTCTCCGGACACCACTCGCCAATGGCTCGTGGTTGAGTGTCCGG
>DASULV010000048.1:0-14183 GCA_036277955.1 Solirubrobacterales bacterium
GCGGTCCACGCCGCCCGCACCGCCCAGCCGGAGATGGCGATCGAGGTCGAGGTCCGCGACCTCGACGAGGCCGCCTACGTGCTCGGCACGGGGGTGGACCGACTGCTGCTCGACAACATGAGCCCGGCGTCGATGAGGGAAGCCGTGGCTCTGCGCAATCAGACCGCGGGCGAAGATGGCGTGTCGCTGGAGGCTTCAGGAGGGGTGACGCTGGAGAACGTGCGCGAGATCGCCGAGACCGGTGTCGAGTTCATCTCGATCGGCGCTCTCACCCACTCCGCCCCGACGCTCGACTTCTCGATGCTGCTCGAGCTGAACGACGTGCCGCAGGCGCCGGCGCACGACCCGAGCGAAACGCCTACTTGAGCAGTTTCGAGAGCCGCCGGTCTTTGAGGACGCGGCCGCCGGTCTGCTCCTGGGGGCAGTAGTTCGTCTGGTGTTCTGAGAAGAAGACGGCCTCGATGGTGGTGCCGCAGCGGGGACAGGGCTCGCCCTCGCGTTTGTGGACCTTTAGCGGCATCAGCACCTTGTCGGGGACCTCGGGGCCGATCGTCTCCTCGTAGTGGTCGATTGCGTCGCCGAGGACGTGGAGGGCGGCATGGAGGCGCTCGACCTCCTCGGACTCAAGTTCCGAGCCTTTCTTGAACGGCGAGAGGCAGGCCTCCCAGAGGATCTCGTCGACCCAGGAACGGCCGATCCCGGCGATGTCTTTCTGGTGGCGCAGGAGGGGGTGGAGGTGGCGGGGGTGGCCGATCGCCGCCGCGAACTGCTCGAGCGGGGGAGGGGGCCAAGCCTCGGGGCCGAGGCTGGCAACCATCTCGTCCTCGGCGACCGCGTCGGCCGGCAGCAGCTTCGCCCAGGCCCGCTGTTTGGTCCCGTACTCGCGGAGGCGCAGCTCGCGGCCGTCGGTGAGCCGGATCAGGACGCGCGAGGCTTTGTCTTTGAGGGAGGCGCGTTTGTCGAAGACCCGCAGCCGGCCGGCCGACATCAGGTGGATCAGCAGCGCCAGGTCGCCGAACTCGACGACCGGCATCTTGCCGATCCGCCTTACCCCGGTCACCTCGCGCCCGATCAACGCTTCCAGCGGCGGGTCGAAGGTCTTCATCACGTTCATTCCCGGCGCCAGAGCCGATTCCACCTCGGTGCCGGCAAGGGCGCTCTCGAGGCGGCGGGCGACGATCTCGACCTCGGGTAGCTCGGGCATCGCGAAGAAGGCTAGACGGCCGCTTCCGTGGTCTAGACTGCAGAGACGTTCATTCGACCGGTCCGGACCCAGTCCCGCCGGCGAACATCAGGAAAGAGAGGGCTCATGCAGGAGCTCCCGACTATCCAACCTACTTTCGGACCGGAGCTGAGCCCGGAGGAGATCGCTGAGATCAGCGAGGAGGTCCGTGCGCTCGCGCAGCAGCGCAACGCCGTCATCCTCGCCCACAACTACGAGCTGCCCGAGATCCAGGACGTCGCCAATTACCTCGGCGACTCGCTCGGCCTCTCCCGGCAGGCGGCCGAGACCGACGCCGAGGTGATCGCCTTCTGCGGCGTCCACTTCATGGCCGAGACCGCCTCGATCCTCTCGCCGCAGAAGACCGTGCTGATCCCCGACCTCGACGCCGGTTGCTCGCTCGCCGACTCGATCACCGCCGACCAACTGCGGGCCTGGAAGGCCGAATACCCCGGCGCCCTCGTGGTCATGTACGTCAACACCTCGGCCGAGGTGAAGGCGGAGACCGACTACTGCGTCACCTCTTCCAACGCGGTCGACGTGGTTCGCCACATCTGGGCCGAGCACGGCCCCCACCAGGAGATCCTCTTCGGCCCCGACATGTGGCTCGGCGCCTTCGTCGAGCGCGAGACCGGCCTGGTCGAAGAACCCGAGCGCCGCGGCAACTTCCACATCTGGGACGGCGAGTGTCACGTCCACGCCGGGATCAAACCGCTCGACATCGCCCGCACCCGCGAGGAACACCCCGACGCCGAGTTCCTCATCCACCCTGAGTGCGGCTGCAGCACGCAGGCGATGGAGTACGTCGCTTCCGGCGACATCGACCCCGCGGGCGTCCACATGCTCTCCACCTCCGGGATGCAGAAGCACGTCGAAGCGCACCCCGACGGCGAGTTCATCGTCGCCACCGAGAACGGCATGCTCTACCCGCTGCAGCAGGCAGCGCCCCGGGCCAACCTGATCGAGGCCAACCGGATGGCCTACTGCAAGTACATGAAGATGATCACCCTGCCGAAGCTGCGCGACTCCCTGCGCGATCTCAAGTTCGAGGTAAGCGTCTCGCCGGAGATCGCCGACCGCGCCCGCATCCCGATCGAGCGCATGGTCGCGATCGGCTAGCGCACGCTCTGCCGGAGCCTTTCCAACGCACGTTCCAGCGCCGGGTCAGACCGTTCTGCGATGCGGACAAGCTTTTCCGAGCGAGTTCTGGCTCGTTGAATCGCCGCCTGATTCCTTCTCAGGGTTCTCTCGATTTGCCTGTCTAGATCCTGGTGGGTCATGCGTGCTCCCTTCCGACCATAGATGCTGATGCGAAGACAGTGCGAAGCTGCTCGATGACCTCGTCTGATTCCTCCAAGCGCTCGGTGAGCTCGACGACTTTCTCCTGACTCACCAAGGCAGCGGTGCGCCATAGATCGATGCGTCCTTCGACCTCTCCTACGGTCACCTCCGAGACCTCAAAAGGACCTGCTCGCTTTAACCACTCCCCGTTTTTCGTGCGTATGCCGATCGAGGCCACGATGAAGACGCCACCAACGGCCAGGACAGCAGCGGCAGAGACGAGGAGGAGCCGCGCCGTCCAAAGGACAGCGCGGTTGTCGAAGGCCGTGTCGATGAAGTCGGGGTTCTTCGCCGAAGGCAGGTCAACGGGATAGAGCCCTTTAGCGAGCAGGGCCACTCCCGCCAGGCAAGTCAGGATGAGCAGCAGGGTCGCTGCGGGACTGCTCGACCACCTGCGGCTCTGTCTCGCCTTCGCCTCATTCATAGGCCGCAGCCTACAGGTTTCTTCAGACAGAAAGTTGCGGACAGTCGGAATTCCCAGGCCTGAAGATTTCACGGGACTTTCAGGTCGCTTTTCGCTTCCTTTGCCGAACCCGGAGCAAGCTGTCTCCATACACCTCGGGATCAACCTGTGGGAGGAGGACTGAGCGGGAAGGCAGCCTGTGACAGGTCGGACTTTCACCTTCCTTTCCGACACCTTTAACCATCCTTTGCCAAGGCTCAGGCAGGCTCCCGCCCGTGCCTGAGGCGAAGACCGAGCGGAGGCGGTGGCAACTGCCGCGCCGCACGCTGAAGATGGGCGTCCTCGGGGCCGTTGCCCTGTTCCTGCTGATCCAGCTCGTCCCCTACGGCCGCGCCCACAGCAATCCTCCGGTCACGCGGGCGGCTAAGTGGCCGCCGGGGCCTGGGCGCGAGGTCGCCGAAGCGGGTTGCTACGACTGCCACAGCAACTTCACGAACTGGCGCTGGTACTCGAACGTGGCGCCGGCCTCCTGGCTGGTGACGCACGACATCGAAGACGGTCGCGGCGCCCTCAACTTCTCCGAATGGGACAAGCCCCAGCCCGACGCCGGCGAGCTGAGGGAGAAGGTCGAAAGCGGTGAGATGCCGCCCCTCCAGTACCGGCTGATCCACCCCTCCGCGAGTCTCTCCTCCAGCGAGAAGAAGCAGCTGGCGGCGGCGATCACGCGCCTCTACGCCACCGATCCGCCGCCTCGCGGCGGCGGCTGAGACGACTCAGTCGTCGTCGCCGTCGGAGTCGAGGCCGCCGCTTTCGCCAACGTGATCATCGGGGCCGGTGGTTTCTCCTTCGGGGGGCGGGAGTTCTTCGGTGGTCGTCGTAGGTTCGCCCGTGCCCGTTTCTCCCGGCGGCCGTTCGTCCGGGCCGCTATCGCCGCCCGGCGTCCGCAGGGCCGGAGCAAGGGCGTCGCCGGCGGAGACCGATTCGGAGGCGATCCCGATCTGCTGGCTGGTCAGGTTGGCGGCGGCGATCGCGACCGCGATCGCGATCGCCAGCCCGAGCAGCGCCAGCAGCACCCACCTCGCGGTTCCCGGCAGGCTCATGAGCGGACCTCCGCCGGGGCGAGCTCGATCGTCGCCGCCAGTCCGCCGCCGTCGCGGTTGCGCAGGCGGACCTCGCCACCCCATTGGCGGGTCAGCTCGCGGGCGATCGCGAGGCCGAGGCCGGTTCCCTTCGCGCCCTGCCGGCCGGCGCTGCCGCGGCTGAAGCGTTCGAATACCGCCTCCTCCTCGCCAGGGGCCAGGCCCGGGCCCTCGTCGAGGACGGCGATTCGGCCCGGCGCGGCTTCGATCGTCACCGCGGTTCCCGCCGGCGAATAGGTGAGGGCGTTCTCGATCAGCGAATCGAGCGAGCGCTCGAGGTCGGGCACCGCGCACCAGCCCTCGGCGGGTTCGCTGCCGGCCGCGACGATCTCGATCCCGCGCTCCGCGGCCGCCGCCCGCCAGCGCTCCGCGGCCCGGCGCACCGCCGCCCGCAGGTCGATCCGCTCACCCGGGAGTTCGTGCTCGCCGGCGCGGCTGAGGATCAGCAGCTCGTCGACGATCAGCGAGAGGCGGTCGATCTCGCCGATCGCCGCCCCGAGCTCGCCCTCGACCGGATCCTCCCCGCGGAAGCGTTCCGCCAGGCCCTCCAGGCGCAGGCGCAACCCCGTCAGCGGCGTCCGCAGCTGGTGGGAGGCGTCGGCGACGAAGTCCTGCTGCACCCGCAGCAGCCGCTTGATCCGCTGCGTCATCTCGTTGAAGGCGTGGGCGAGCGAACGCTGCTCGGTGCTGCCCTCGACCGCGACGCTGGTGTTGAGGTCGCCGTCGGCGACCCTGCGGGCGGCTTCGTCGAGGCGGTGGATCGGCCGCGCGATCTGCTGCGCGATCAGAGCGCCGGCGACGAGCCCGAGCAGCAGTACGACCCCGGCGAGGGCGGCGATGTCGAGGATCGAGGTCCTCACCGCCCGGTGCACGGCGTCGATGCTCTGGGTGATCCGCACCGCCCCGATCGGCCGGCCGCGGTCGAGGATCGGGACCGAGGTGGCGAGGATTTCTTCGCCGAGGGTTTCGCTGTCGCGGGTGATCTGCTCGCTGGTGCCGTTCAGCGCCGCTTCGACCTCGGGACGGTCGCCGTACCTGCGCCCGGCCGGCGCTCCGGCGGAGTCGGCCAGCAGCCGTCCCCGGCGATCGAGCACGACCACCCGGCCGCGGACGCTCTCGGCCGACTGCTCGGCGATCCGTCGCAGCGGCACCCGCTGCGGCGGGGCGACGAATTCGGTGGCGCTCGTCGCCACCACCTCGGCCTGGCTCCTCGCCTGGCCCTTGACCTCGCTGTCGACGCGGTCGCGCAGGCTCAGCGCCAACGGCACGCCGAAGGCGATCAGCGCCAGCAGGAGGACGTAGGCCAGCGCCAGCAGGAGGGTCGCGCGGAGGCTTACGGCCCCTCGTCCTCCGGCGCGGCGAAGCGGAAGCCGACGCCGCGGACCGTCTCGATGTAGGTCGGGTCGGCGGGGTCGTCTTCGAGCTTGCGCCGCAGCCAGCCGATGTGCACGTCGAGCGTCTTCGTCGAGCCGAACCAGTTCGTGTCCCAGACCTCCGACATCAGGTCCTCCCGGGTGACGACGCGGCCGGCGTTTCGGATCAGCATCGCCAGCAGGTCGAACTCCTTGCGCGAGAGCTCGAGCTCCTGCCCGCGCAGGCGCGCGATCCGCGCCGCCGGGTCGAGCTCGATCTCGCCGACTCGCACCGGCTTCGCGGCGGCGCCGTTTCCGCGCGGGGCGCTGCGGCGCAGGACGGCACGGATGCGGGAGATCACCTCGGCGGCGCTGAAGGGCTTGACGACGTAGTCGTCGGCGCCGAGCTCGAGGCCGACGATCTTGTCCATCTCGGTGCCGCGGGCGGTCAGCATCATGATCGGCACGTCGGAGCGGCGGCGCAGCTCGCGGCAGACGTCGCGGCCGTCGCCGTCGGGGAGGGCGAGGTCGAGCATCACCAGGTCGGGCTCCTCGGAGTCGGCGAGCTCGATCGCGCCGGCGGCGGTGCCGGTGACGACGGCCTCGAAGCCGGCTCGCCGCAGCGCCTCGGCGAAGGGCTCGGAGATCGACTCCTCGTCCTCGACGACGAGGATGCGGCCGCCTGGCGACTGCGTGGGCATAGGCCAACCATAGGGCCTGTTTCCACCGTTTCGAGCTGCTCGGCTCAGGTTTTGCCACAGCTTTACCCGCCGCTTTCCGCCCCTTTCAGGGCTCCTGCCCACACTTGCCTCACAAGCTGCCAAGAGGGGGAAAGCCGTGAAGAACGTCAAAGCCAAAGTCGCCGCCGGGGCCACCGTCGTCGCCCTGGGAGGGCTGGGAGGACTGGCGCTGAGCCAGGGAGGCTCGGTGCCGGGCAAGCCGGTCGCCGACAAGCCGATCGTGCGGACCAAGGTGATCCGGCGCACGATCCACGTCACCAAGCACGCCAAGCCGAAGCACCCGCCGGCAGGCGGAGCGCCCGGGGCGGTGGGCCGCTACAGCGGTTCCGCTGGGAGCGGCTCCTACGGCAGCGCCACCACCGGCGCCTCCTCCTCGGGCTCCGGCTCGTCTTCCTACTCCTCCGAAAGTTCGCCGGTCACTACCTCCAGCAGCGGCTCCGCCTCGGCGCCGTCGAGTGGCGGTGCCAGCGGCAGCGCCCCGGTAGTCACCCACAGCAGCGGCTCCGGCTCGCATCCGTCCGGCGGCCATGGCTCCGCCCCGGTCGTCACCCACAGCAGCGGTGCGAGCGCCGGTGCCGGCGGCGGCACCGAAACCGTGCCGGTCGTCACCGGCGCCAGCGGCGGCGGCGCTGCCAGCGGCGGCGAGGTCGAGAGCGAGGGTGGCGGCGAGAGCGGCGGCGGCGGAGAGGATGGCGGCGGCGGAGGTGGCGGCGATGACTGAGTCGGCGCGCACCAGGCGGCCGCGGGCGAGCCTCGTCTTCTGGGCCTCGATCCTCCTCTTCACCGCGCTCTTCGCCCTGCTTGCCTACCGCTTCGCCGGTGAACAGGCGCCGAGCACGGCGGCGGCGCCGGCGGTGCAGGTGCGCAAGGTGATCAAGCGCCGGGTCGTCACCACTGTCGTCCCCAGCCCCGGCCGCAACACGGTCAGCGGCAGCCCCGTCAGCAGCGCCTCCTACGCCAGCGCTCCTGAATCCGTCGTCACCAGCGCCTCCTGAAAGGAGCAAGCCGATGAGCGAACACGACCTCACCTTCGACGCGATGGGCAGTCACGTGCGGCTGCTGATCGGCGAGCCGGGCCCGGGGATGCCGCCCGCGGCGGCGGCCGCCGAGCGGGGCCGGCGCTTCGTCGAAGACTTCGACGCGGCGCTCTCGCGGTTTCGGCCGGAGAGCGAGCTCTGCCAGCTCAACCGGGACCAGCGCGAACGGGTCCCGTCGTCGGAGCTGATGCGGCGCGCCGTCGCGGCCGGCATCGCCGCCGCCGAGCGGAGCGGCGGCCTCGTCGACCCGACCCTCGTCGACGAGATCGAAGGCGCCGGCTACGTCGCCTCCCGGGCCGGGATGACCGGCGTGCCGCTCGCCGACGCCCTCGCCGAGGCACCGCCCCGGCGGCCCGCCGCCCCCCGGCCCGAGCAGCGCTGGCGCGGCTTTGCGGTCGACGACGAGGCGGGCGAGGTCGTCCGCCCGCCCGGCCTGCGCTTCGACACCGGCGGCACCGGCAAGGGCCTCGCCGCCGACATGCTCGCCGCCGGCCTGCGCGGCTGCTCGCGCTTCATCGTCGACTGCGGTGGCGACATCAGGATCGGCGGCGCCGACGCGCTCGTCCACCCTTACGAGGTCTTCGTCGAACATCCGATCACCGGCGGCCGCGCCCACGTCCTGCGGCTTGGCATCGGCGGCGTCGCCACTTCCGGCATCAACGTGAGGATCTGGCGCGACGCCGACGGGCGCTTCTCCCACCACCTGCTCGATCCCGCCACGGGCGAGCCGGCCTGGACCGGCCTCGTCGGCGCCACCGCGCTCGGCGATACCGCGTTGGAAGCGGAGACGCTCTCCAAGGCGGCGCTCCTCTCCGGGCCCGATGGCGGCCGTCGGATCCTCGCCGAGCGCGGTGGCCTCCTGGTCCACGACAGCGGCCGGGTCGAGCTCGTCGGCCCGTTGGCCGCCGCGCCCCGCATCCGCCTGCCCGAGCTGGCGCGATGAGCGCGGCCGTCGTCAATTCCTCGAGCGGCGCCGCCTCCGTGGCGGAAGCGATCCAGAGCCACGGCTGGTGGCTGGCGAGCCGCGCCTCCGGTCTGGTCGCTCTGGTCCTGGTCACCCTCTCGGTCGGCCTCGGGCTGGCGATGGCCGGCAAGGTGATGCGCCGCCCCGGCCTCTCGAAGAAGCTGCTGGCGATCCATGAGCAGACCGCCCTGGCCGGCCTGGTCGCGATCGCGGTCCACGGCATCGCCCTGCTCGGCGACCCCTGGCTGCATCCCGGCGTCGTCGGGGTGACGGTTCCCTTCGCGATGAGCTTCAAGACCGCCTTCACCGGTCTCGGCGTGATTGGCGGCTACCTCGCCGCCCTGCTCGGGCTCAGCTACTACGTCCGCCGCCGGGTCGGCGCCAAGCTCTGGCGCAAGGCCCACCGGGCGACGGTCCTGGTCTGGCTGCTCGGGCTCGTCCACGCGATCGGCGCCGGCAGCGACGCCAGCGCGGTCTGGTTCCGCTGGTGGGTGATGCTGACCACGCCGGTGATCGGCGGCCTCTTCGTCTACCGCGTCCTCTCCGCCCGGGCCAAGAAGCAGGCACGGGCGGCGGCGCCGCGGCAAAGGCCCCAGCGGGCCCTGCCGGCCGATCGCGGCCGCCAGGTCCCCGGGACCCCCGTATTCGAGGAGGCGTGATGAACCAGGCACGAAACGAAGCAGGAGTCGTGATCGTCGGCGGCGGTCTCGCCGGCCAGCGCTGCGCCGAGACGTTGCGCCGGCGCGGCTACGACGGCCCGGTGCGGATGCTCTGCGCCGAGGCCGAGGCGCCCTACGACCGGCCGCCGCTCTCGAAGGGCGTGCTGGCCGGCGAGCTGGGGGAGGAGACCGTCGGCTTTCGTCCCGCCGCCTGGTACGCGGAGAACGATGTCGAGCTGATGCTCGGGACGCGGGCCGAGGGCCTGGAGCCTGGGGCGCATCTGCTCTTTCTCGCCGGTGGCGAGCCGGTGGCTTACGAGCAGCTGCTGATCGCCAGCGGCGGCGAGCCGCGGCGCCTGCCCTTCCTCGAGGGCTTCGAGAACGTCCACTACCTCCGCACCCTCGCCGACGCCTGTCGCCTGAGGGCGGAACTGGCTCCGGGGGCCAGGCTGGCGATCGTCGGCGCCGGGTTCATCGGCCAGGAGGTGGCGGCGACGGCGCTTGGGCTCGGCGCTGAGGTGACCATGATTGAGGCCATGGAGGTGCCGCTGGCACCGATCCTCGGCGCCGAGCTCGGCCGCTGGTTCGCCGACCTGCACCAAGAAGAGGGCGTCCGCCTGCTGACCGGAGCCCTGCTTGAGGGCGTCCGCGGCAAGAGCCGGGCGGAAGAGCTGCTGCTCGCCGACGGCACCCGCATCGGCTGCGATGTCGTCGTCGCCGGCATCGGCACGGTTCCGGCGACGGGCTGGCTGGCCGGCAGCGGACTGGGGGAGCGGGGGGTAGAGGTCGACGCCCACGGCCGCACCGCCCTACCAAGGATCTTCGCCGCGGGCGACGCCTCGATTCCCTTCGACCCGCGCTTCCGCGCCCACGCCCGGACCGAGCACTGGGACGCCGCCGCCTGGCAGGGCGCCGCGGCCGCCCGCGCGATGCTCGGCGAGGACTCGGGGACACCGCCGCTGCCGAGCTTCTGGAGCGACCAGTACGGGGTCCGGGTCCAGTCCGTCGGCCATCCCCACCTCGGCGACTCGGTCCTGGTCGACGGCGATCCCGCTTCACGCGATTTCGAAGCCGTCTTCGTCCGCGATGGACGGCCGGTTGCCGGCCTCGCGGTCGGGCGCCCTAGATCGATCCCAGCCTTGCGCAAGCGAATCGAGGCCGGCCACCAGGCCGTCCGCGAAGAAGAGGAGGTGCCGGCATGACCTACGTGCCAGTAGTCGACCCCGACGAGTGCAGCGCCCACGGCGACTGCGTCGAGATCGCTCCCCAGGTGTTCCGCCTCGACGACACCGCGGTCGTCATCGGCACCGGTCCCGACGACCTGGTCCTCGAAGCCGCCGAAGCCTGCCCAGCCGTCGCGATCTCCGTCGTCGACCAGGAGACCGGCGAGACGGTCTTCCCGTAGGTAAAGCCTTGGCAAAACCTCGCTTTAGTTCAGGGGAGATTTAGGGACCTGGCGAATCCTCGAAGTCATGACCACTCCGCGCCCCCGCGCAGTCGTCATCGGCTCGTTGTCCTTGTTCGTCGTCCTTTTCGTCGCTCTCACCTTTGAGCTCAGCGCCAGCGCGAGCACTTCGGCCGGGAAGACGCAGGCGACCACGAAGGCACGGCCGGCGGCGACTGAAGCGAAGACCGAACCCGAAGAAGCCCCGAGCGAATACGCCGAACCGGAAGAACCGGAAGCCGAATACTTCGAACCAGAACCGGAACCGGAATACGCCGAACCCGAAGTCGAAGAAGTGCCGCCGGTCGTCACCAGCTCGTCGTGATCGAAGCGATCCCGCAGACGCTGTCGTCGCAGGGGTGGTGGATCGTCAGCCGCTCCTCGGCGCTCGTCGCCTTCGTCCTGGTCACGGCCTCGGTCTTCCTCGGGCTGGCGATGGCCGGCAAGCCCGTGCGCGATCCGCGGTTCACGAAGACGATGCGGGCGCTGCACGAGCAGACGGCGCTTGCCGCCCTGGTCGCGATCGGCGTCCACGTCGTCGCGGTCCTTGCCGACCCCTGGCTGAAACCGGGGGTCGCGGACGTGGCGATCCCCTTCGTCCTCAGCCTCAACCGCTTCTGGAACGGGATCGGCGTGATCGCCGCATACCTGGCCTTCCTGCTTGGCCTCAGCTTCTACCTGCGCAGGCAGATCGGGCCCAAGCTCTGGCGCCAGGCACACCGGGCGACGATCGCCGTCTACGTCCTCGGCCTCTTCCACGCCCTCGGCGCCGGCACCGACACCGGCTCCCTGCTCTTCCTCTTCTGGGCGGTTGCCAGCGGAGTCCCGATTGCCGTGCTCTTCGCCTATCGCATGATGAAACTTCGCCTGCGTGGGCGCAATCTTGCGGGGTCGACCACCTAGAGGAGTCACCCTGTGCTCGCAGAAGGCACCCTCTCGATGCGCAGATCGAAGAAGAACAACCGCGGCAGTGACGAGCCGCGCCGCCCCCGCGGGCGTCGCGCCCCGATCATCGAGCTGAATGACGTCACCAAGGTCTATCCGGGTGGGCATATGGCCCTGGACCGAATCTCCTTGGGAATCGGCCGCGGTGAGTTCGTCTTCCTCGTCGGCCCGACCGGCTGCGGCAAGTCGACGCTGATCAAGATGCTGATCCGCGAGCTCACCGCGACCGAAGGCTCGGTCAAGATCGCCGGGCGGGACATCGGCAAGCTGCCGGAGAAGAAGATCCCGCAGCTGCGCCGCAACATCGGCACCGTCTTCCAGGACTTCAAGCTCCTGCCCGACCGCACCGTCTACGACAACGTCGCCTACGCGCTGCAGGTGATCGGCGCCAGCCGCGCCGAAATCCGCGAGCAGGTGCCGCAGACCCTGCGTCTGGTCGGCCTCTCGACCAAGCTCCACAGCTACCCCGACCAGCTCTCCGGCGGCGAGCAGCAGCGCGTCTCGGTCGCCCGCGCCTTCGTCAACCACCCGCCGCTACTGCTGGCCGACGAGCCGAGCGGAAACCTCGATCCGGTCACCTCGATCGGGATCATGCAGCTGCTCTACCGGATCAACAAGGCCGGCACGACCGTCGTCGTCGTCACCCACGACCGCGAGATGGTGGACAACATGCGCCGCCGCGTGATCGAGCTCTACGAGGGCCGGGTCGTCCGCGACGAAGTCTCCGGCGGCTACACCGAGGAGTCGACGAGCGAATTCGGCCTGCGGATGCGGGCCGAGATGGGCGTCGGCAGCGAGGGCGAGAAGCTGACCAACGGCCACTCCCACCACGACGAGCTGAGCTGAGAAATGGGTCGCCTAGCTTTCTTCTTCCAAGAGGCCTTGCGCGCGCTGAAGCGAAACGGCGCCCCGAGCATGGCGGCGATCGTCACCACGGTCGTCACCGTCGTCCTGCTCGGGATGCTGATCCCGATCTTCCAGACCGCCCAGGGCAAGAGCGAAGAAGTCCGCAACCAGCTCAGCGTCCAGTACGCGCTCTTCCCGGACGCGACCAAAGCGGAAATCAACGCCCTCCAGCAGAAGCTGGAAGGGATCCCGCACGTCGCCGAAGTGACCTTCATCTCCAAAGCGCAGGCGCTGAAAACGCTCGAATCCGAACTCGAGGACAAGCGGATCGTCGAAGAGCTGAAATTCAACCCGCTGCCGAACAGCTTCGAAGTGAAACCGGACGACGCCGCCAACCTGCCGGCGATCCAGAAGGCGGTCTTCCCGAACGGCCCCAAGGGGCAGCCGTTCTCCTCGATCATCAACAACGAATTCGACCGCACCTTCGGCCAGAAGAAGGTCGAGCAGGTGACGAGCGCGCTGAAGATCATCCTCACGGTGATCACGGCGCTGCTGGTCCTCGCCTCGCTGATGCTGATCGGCAACACGATCCGGCTCTCGATCTACACCCGCCGTCGCGAGGTCGAGGTGATGCGCCTGGTCGGCGCCACCCGCTGGTTCATCCGCTGGCCGTTCATGATCGAGGGCGTCGTCGTCGGTTTCGCCGGTGGCCTGCTAGCCATACTGATCCTGTGGCTAGGCAAGATCACGATCGTCGACCCGCTCAGCGACTCGGTCAGCGTCCTCTCGGCGCAGAGCAACTCGACCCTCGGCTTCCCGGCGCTGATCGCGATCCTCTTCGCCGCCTCGATCCTCGTCTCGACGATCGGCTCCGGCGTCACCCTGCGCCGCTTCCTCAAGGTCTGAGGCCCGCGTGAGCGCACGCGGGGCCGTCGCCCTCGCGGTGGCGCTGGTCGCTCTCTTCGCCGCCGGTCTCTGGCTCGGCGGGCATCCACGGAACCTGCCCGAACCGCTGCGCGACGTCTTCGTCGCCGAACCGAGCGGGCTGGTGGCCGAAGCCGCGGAAGCGATCGAAGGCAACTACTACCGTCCGGTCGGGGAGCAGGAGCTCGGCAACTCGTCCCTGCAGGGGATGGTCAGGGAGCTGCGCAAACGCAACGAGGAGGACCGCTACTCCGAATACTTCTCCAAGGAAGCCCTGGAAAGCTTCAACCAGGAGATCGAAGGGCGCTTCTCCGGGATCGGGCTCTCGGTGATCGGGGTGAAGCAGGGACTGCGGGTCGCCCAGGTCTTCAAGCGCTCGCCCGCCGACGCGGCCGGGATCGAACCCGGGGACACGATCGTCGCGGTCGAAGGCGAATCGATCGCCGGGCAGAGCAGCGACGAGGCGACGAAGAAGATCAAGGGACCGGAAGGGAGCGAGGTGACGATCGGCGTCCGCGACGGCAAGAGCGGCAAGGTGCGGCAGCTGACGATCACCCGCGCCGAGGTCTCGCTGCCGAACGTCAGCAGCCGCGTTAAGTCGGTGAAGGGGAGGAAGCTCGGCTACGTGCGCCTGCTGAGCTTCAGCGAAGGCGCCCATGCCCAGCTCGCGAACGCGGTGAAGAAGGTGGAGAAGGAAGGGGCGGAAGGGATCGTCCTCGACCTGCGTCACAACCCCGGCGGCCTGCTCGACGAGGCGGTGCTCTGCGCCGGCCTCTTCCTGCCCGAGGACGAAACCGTCGTCATCACCAAATCCCGGACCCAGGGCGAAAGCGTCCACAAGACCTCGGCCGGGCAGATCACGGACCTGCCGGTGGTCGTCCTGATCGACGGCGGCTCCGCCTCGGCCGCCGAGATCCTCGCCGCCGCGCTGGCCGACGACGAGGGTGCGACCACCGTCGGCACCCGCTCCTACGGCAAGGGCCTCTTCCAGGAGGAGCAGGAACTCTCCAACGGCGGCGCCCTGAAGCTCTCGGTCGGCGCGTTCTACACGCCGAAAGGGGTAAACCTGGCGACGAGCCATGGCATCCACCCGGACGTGCAGGTGAAGGACGATCTCCAGACCCCGGCCGACGAGGCCGAACAGCGCGCGCTCGGCGTCCTCGCCGG
>DASULV010000049.1:0-82608 GCA_036277955.1 Solirubrobacterales bacterium
ACCCACGACTTTTGCCCCGTCCTTCGGCGTCAGCCGGAGCGTGTCGGAGAGGGGGCCGGTGCTCCTCCGGAGGAATGTTCGGCGATATGCAATCTGGTGTTTTGCGGGCGTAGCCCGCAGCAGGTTCTCCCCGGAGCGCAAGCGGAGGGGAGGTCAATTCCGGAGGAGGAGCACCGGCCCCCTCCCTCCACCACCTATTGATGACCGAATTTCCGGGTTCTGCTTAACGGTCAAAAACGAACAAGCGTTCCCAAAGGGCCGCAAAGAGCATATTTTCCGTCCGACGGGCTGGGGAAATCTTTGTGTACGCCCCCTACAGGACGGAGTGGTATGTCCAAGCAGATCTTCGATCAGGATCGGCCCCGCAGCACGATGGCTCAGCGCCTCGACGAGGCGTTCGCCGGCTGCGATCAGTGGACGGTCGTGGCGGCGCCTCAGCGGCGCAGCAGCCTCGACTTCAGCCCCCGCGCCTCCAGCAGCTCCAGGATCTTCGACAGGGCTGCGGCGGTTGAGACCCAGGAGCCGCGCGCGCTGTAGTAGTCGGCGTCGTGCAGGAGGAGGACGTCTCCGGCGCCGACGCCGGCGGTGATGCGATCCGTGATCGAGGATGGCGTCGCCCCTCGATCCCAGTCCCTCCCCCACTTCGACCACAGCACCGGGCGCCAGCCGCGGCCGCGGACCGCGCGTAGGCCGGAGCCGCTGAAGATCCCGTAGGGGGGTCGGTAGTCGGCGATCTCCTGCCCGGTCGCCTCCTCGATCGCCGCCCTTCCCCGCTCGGCGTCTTCGAGCAGCATCCGCGGCGTCAGCCGCAACTGGTTGCGGTGGCGATGGCAGTGCAGCTCCACCCGGTGCCCGGCGGCGACGATCTCGGCCGCCAGCGCCGGGCGCCGCTCGACCTGCTCTCCGGCGAGGAAGAAGGTCGCCTTCGCGCCGTGCGCGCGCAGGGTCTCGAGGACGGCGACGGTGCCATGGGGGTGCGGGCCGTCGTCGAAGGTGAGCGCGACCCCGTCGAGGTCCTCCTGGCGGAGGACGACGCCGAGCGCCCGGCCGAGCGGCGGCACGACCGGGGCCAGGGCGGGGCCGGCGTGCCAGGTGACCGCGCCGGCGAGGGCGCCGACCCCTAGCGCGAGTCGGCGTCGGTGCCGAGGTGGACGTGGTTGGTGACCGGCTTCCACGGGCTCTCGCGGTGGATGACCGCGAGCATCAGGATCAGCGCCAGGGCGGCGGTGGTGACGGCGGCAGCGGTCCGGCCGGCGCGCACCCGCCAGACCGGCTGCGGCTTCACCCGCGGCCGCACCTCCAGCGTCCGCGAGGCGATCGAGGGCAGCGAGGCGAACGAGGAGTCCGGCGCCTGGCGCTCGCGGGTGACGTGGCGCAGAACCGACTCCAGCTCGTGCTCGGAGCGAGCCACCTCGGCGAGGCCGAAGCGCTCGAAGGCGGCGTTGTTGGCGCGCAGGTGGCCGGCCGAGAAGCCGTAGGAGACGACCGGGCAGCCGCGGATGTGGGCCTCCAGCACGGTCAGCCCGGCGGTCGCGTGGATCATCGCGTCGGCGGCGGCCATCCAGTCGCTCATCTGCTCGGTGAAGCCGAGCACCCGCACCTGCTCGTTGCCACCGAAGCGCTGCTCGAGCCGCTCGCGCATCGCCTCGTTGCGCCCGGCGATGCAGACGACGAGCGTGTCGCCGTCCGAGAGCGCGGTCTTGATCGCGCCCTCGAGGTCACCGACGCCCCAGCCCCCGCCGGAGACCAGGACGAGCCGCGCGTGCGCGGGCACGTCGAGCGCCTCGCGGGCATCGCGCCGGGTCCGCGGCATCAGGAACTCCCGCGAGATCGGCGGCCGCGCCCACTCGACAGTCCCGGGGCCGGCCAGCCTCTCCACTTCCTCGATCGACTCCGGGTGGGTCACATAATGGAGGTCGACCCCGGGGTGGGCCCAGTAGCGCAGCCCCGCCAGGTCGGTGATCGCCGACTGCACCGGGACCCGCAGACGCCCGCTTTCGCGCAACATCCCGAGGACCGCGGTGACGCCCGGGTAAGTGGAGATGACGACGTCGGGATCGCTCTTCTCGACCATCCGCAGCACCCCGCGGGTTGAGGTCAGCTGGCCGATGCGCTGGAAGAGCCAGCGGGTCGGCGCAAAGCTGGTGATCAGCCAGTACTGGGCGTCGTAGATCCAGGGAACCCAGCGAAAGGTGATCTTGGACCCGTTGCGGAGCACGACCGCGGCCAGCTTCCCCATCGCCTCGAGGCCGTTCTTGATCTCGACCTCGGCGCCCGGGTATGCCTCCTCGAGGTCGGCCTTGATCATCCGCGCCGGCAGGTCGTGGCCCTCGCCGATGTCGGCGGAGAGGATCAGCACCCGTGGCTCGCGCTCCTCGAAGCGGGAGGCGCCGGCGAGGAGCGCCCCGGCGGCGTGTTCGTTGCCGTTCAGCGACGGCCGCTTACCGGGCACCGGGTCGGGCGGCCGGGTGCTCGAGCGCACCCATTCGACGTACTTGCGAACGCCCTCCTTGAAGCTCGTCTCCGCCTTCCAGCCGAGCTCCCCCAGCGCCCGCTCGTTGGAGATGACCTTGCCCGGGAAGTCTCCCGGGCGCGGCGGCGTGTGGACGATCTCGCAGTCGTCGGTGTTTTCCTGCACCCGCTCGGCGATTTCGAGGATCGTCACCACCTCGTCGCCGGAGAGGTTGTAGGTGCGGCCGGCGGCCTCGGGCGCCAGCGCGGCGACGATGCCGTCGGCGAGATCCTCGACGTAGATGAAGCTGCGGGTGGTGCTGCCGTCGCCGGCGATCGTCAGCGGCTTGCCTTCGAAGGCGAGGTCGGTGAACTTGGCGACGACGCCGGCGGCACGGGCGCGCGGTCCGTAGGGGATGCCGAAGCGGAGGATCGTGCTCTCGAGGTCGAACAGCTCGGCGTAGCCGGCGCAGTAGGTCTCGCCGGCGAGCTTGGTCGCGGTGTAGAGGTGGCGCGGGGCCGGGATCGGCGTCTCCTCGTCGACCTCCTGCTCGACGCAGTCGCTGTAGACCCAGGTGGTCGAGCCGTAGACGACGCGCCCGACCTTCGCCCGGCAGGCCGCCTCGAGCACGTTCAGGGTGCCACGGGTGTTGACCTCCTCGGCGAGGACCGGGTCGGCGTGGACGTGGCCGACGTCGGCGACGGCGGCGAGGTGGATCACCGCGTCGCAGTCGCGCATCGCCAGGTCGAGGTTGGCCGGGTCGGTGATGCTGCCGGTGAAGGTCTCGACTTCGAGCGGCGAGTGGTACGGCGAGGCGCTGAGGTCGAAGATCCGCGGCGTCATCCCCCGCTCCTGCAGGCGATCGACGACGTGGGAGCCGATGAAGCCGCCGCCCCCGGTGACCAGGACTCTCATGAATCTCCCTTCAGCGCCGCCTCGCGCAAGGCCATTTCTCTTGACGAGGGGCGGTAGTAGAGCGGCACGCACCAGTGGTTCTCGGCTACCCAGTCGGTGTTCGGCAGCTCGTCGGCACGGCCCATGATCCGGTGGCAGGGCTCCTCGTAGACACGGCCCGTGCTCTTCTCGATCTCGTCGAAGACGACGTACTTGTAGAGGCCGGAGGTCATCCCGTCGGGAAGCTCGAGGCGGCCGAGGTGCAGCGGGTCGAGGTGCTCGCGCGCGTACTCGTTCTTCCAGGCGACGATCTCCTCCATCCGCTCCGCCTGGACCAGGCCGAGGGCGGCGGTGAACTCGCTCATCCGGAAGTTGAGGCCGTCGACCTCGTGCTCGAACTTGCCGTAGTTGCGGAACTTGGCGGCGAACTCGATCAGGTCGGGATCGCCGGAGACGAGGACGCCGCCCTCGCCGGTCGAGACCGTCTTGGTCGCGTAGAGCGAGTAGACGCCGGCGTCGCCGAAGCTGCCCGGCTTGGCGCCGTTCCACTCGGCGCCGTGCGCGTGGGCGCAGTCCTCGAGCAGGAAGATCCCGTTCTCCCGGCAGTAGGTGGCGATCCGCTCGGAGTCGAAGGCGAGGTGGCCGCCGATGTGGACGAGGATCGCGGCGCGTGGCTTGTGCCGCTCCGCCTTGCGCTCGAAGTCCGCGAAGGACATGCAGAGGTCCTCGCGGTTGCAGTCGACGAACTCGACCTGCGCCCCGGCGTTGATGGCGGCCAGCGGGGTCGCCATGAAGGTGTTCGACGGGCAGAGGACGGTCTCGCCGCGCACACCGGCGAACTCCAGCGCCGCCAGCGCCCCGCCGGCCCAGCTCGAGAGGCCGAGGCTCGGCAGCCCGTTCCACTGCGACCAGCGTTGCTCGAAGGCCGCCAGCTTCGCGCCCTCCGACCACTGCTCGGAGTCGAGGACCTCGCTCCAGAGCTCGAACAGGCGGGCGCGGTCGCGGTGGTCGAACCCGATCGCGAACTTGCTCGCATCGGGCAGAGTGTTCTCTGCGGCGCCTACGGTGGGGCTCCTTGCTGGGTGGCTGGTGGTAGGTGTTTGCCGCGGCGGGACCAGACACCGCTTCGCCGGAGGCGGCGAGGAATCTACCAGCGAAACCGGATTATTCGTCCGATCTGGCGCTGCTCAATCCCCGGCATGTGCGGACTCGATCACGGCTCCCACCGCGCGCGAGCCGGCGAGGAGCGTGGTGCCGGCGATCGCGACGGCGATGAAGGCAACCAGCGCCGCGCCGCCTAGTGGCGTCTCCGACCATGACTCGCTGAAGATCAGCGGCGCCAGCGCCACCGGCACCAGCACCTGGACCGCGAACATCATCGGGGCGACGTGCGTCGCCGGCCATCGCTGCAGCGCGCTCATCTCGCTCAGCAGCGCCAGACCCTCGGAAGCCGCGGCGGTGGCCAGCCACAAGGCTCCGACCAGCACCGCCCCCGCCGCCAGCTCGTCGGTCAGCAGCTTGCTGGCGACCGCCGTCCAGGCGTAGCCGCAGCCGGCGCTGAGGGTGGCGAGAAGGGCGAGGCGATCGGTGCGGCCGGCCAGTGGCCTACGCAGCAGATACGGCAACGCGATCGGGACCGCGACCAAGCCCAGCGCCAGAGCGATCGCTCCCGCCCCGGCATGGTCGGTCGTCCGCTCGGGCGCCGCCCAGGCGACGCCGCCGATCCCGACCACGATCGCGCCCACGGCCAGCAGCACCCGCCGTCCCGGCCTCTCCCCCAGCCGCGTCGCCCCCAGCCACAGCAGCAGCAACAGGCCGCTGGCAAGGCAAGGCTGGACCACCGTCAGCGGCGCCAGCAGCAACGCCGCGATCTCAAATGGCCACCCCAGCAGCCCCAGTGCCGTTGCCCCTAGCCAGCGCCGATTCCGCAGCAACCGCCCCAGCAGCGAGGGCCGCAACCCATGCTCCCGCGGCACCCCCCGCGCCTCCAACGCCTGCAGCGCGATCGAGGTGTTGTAG
Organism: Solirubrobacterales bacterium; assembly: GCA_036277955.1. Classification (GTDB taxonomy): domain Bacteria; phylum Actinomycetota; class Thermoleophilia; order Solirubrobacterales; family 70-9; genus VAYN01. The sequence goes on from DASULV010000049.1 coordinate 5,366, forward strand.
AGCAACGACGCCGCTACCGCCGCGGCTATCCCGAGCACCAGCACGGCGGGAACCTACTGGCTAGTGGTAATGCACTCCGAGAAACCCGACGCCAAGTCCTGCCCCGCAGAGCAAGAAGCCCACAGCAGTCGCCGTCATTTCCGAGTCTGCGCCAAGCACTTGCAAGCCACCGATCAAGACCGCCTCGAACAGCACGACGACAACAAAGAACGTGATGAATGCTTGGCGCTCAGTCATCTCTCCTCCTAAGACAAAACATTACTCGACTATAGCATTCGCTGCCACCAAGACGGTCGCTATGACGAGACCGGCGAGACCGCCCGCCACCGTCAGCGCCCTCACCGTCTGGTCGTCCTTCCGCATCAGCGCAGGCGCTGCCTGGCCAAGGAAGCCGCAGACCGCTATCGCTGCGGCTATGAAGCCAGCGACGCTGGTTGCACTGGCGAGGAAGGTCCCGACGGGAAGCACCCGCCGAGCCTAGGCGGCAGATCCGCACGCATGGCGCGCGGATTGTGCCTTTTCGCCAGCGGCTTTCCTACGAGATCAGGTCTCTTGGTACAGCGGGCCGTCGCCGCCCTCGGGGAGGGTGAGGCGGCCGCCCTTGGCGGTGATCGCGCCGCACTGGACGCAGTTGGAGGCGGTGACGTGGACGTCGACCTCGGTGGCGCCGTTTTCCAGCTGGTCCTCGGGGATCTCGTAGACCTGGGCCGGGCACATCGAGACCCAGGTCTGGGCGACCTCGCGGGGGACGTGGGTCTGGACGCGGACGTGGTTGGGGGCGTCGTCGCGGGTGGCGTTGCCGGAGAGGAAGACTGAATCGAGCTTGTTGAAGGTCAGCTCGTTGTCGGCTTTCGGGTAGGTGTCCCCCGCCTTCCCGAGGTGCATCTCGATCTCGGAGTCGTGCTCCTGGCTCCAGTGACCGCCCGGGAAGGCGCCTTTGGTGATCGTCATCGCCGAGGCGATCGCGCCGCCCATGAAGAAGCCCTTGGAGAACGGCTGGCGCATGTTGCGCGACTGTTTGATCTCCTTCTCGATCAGCGAGTTGCGGACCTTCTCGTCGTAGGCCTCGAAGTTGACCGAGTCGATGTCCTTCTTCAGCGTCTCGACGATCGTCTCCGCCGCGTAGATGCCGGCGTGCATCGCGTAGTGGACGCCCTTCAGGGTCGGGATGTTGACCATCGAGGCCGCGTCGCCGGCGACCATCATCCCCGGCACCGCGAGCCGCTTCGGCATCGAGAAGTAGCCGCCGGAGGGGATCGTCTTCGCGCCCCAGGCGACCCGCTTGCCGCCGTCGATCAGCTTCTTGATGAAGGGGTGGGTCTTCATCAGCTGCAGGGCGTCGTGGACGCTGAAGGTGGCGTCGGTGTAGTCGAGACCGGCGACCAGGCCGATGCAGATCTTGTCCTCGCCCATCGGGTAGATGAAGCTGCCGCCGAACTCGTTGAAGCGCGGCGATTTGCGCAGCGGCCAGCCCATCGTGTGGATCACGCGGTCGAGCGGCTCTTTGACCTCCCAGACCTCTTTCACCCCGAGCTCCCAGCGCATCGGGTCGGCGCCGTGCATGTCGAAGTAGTCGTAGGCGGCGTAGGTGAGGTGGCCGACGGTGCCCTCGGCGAGCACGGTCGCCTTCGCGGTGACGTCGGAGCCAGGCTCGAAGTTGGCGAGCTCTTCGCCCTCCTTGCCGCGGCCGCGGTCGCCCGAGCGCACGCCTTTGACGATCCGGTCCTCGACCAGCAGTTTGGTCGCGGCCGTCTCGCTGAGGATGTAGGCGCCTGCTTCTTCGGCTTTGTCGGCGAGGAAGCGGCCCAGTTTCGAGACCGAGGTGACGTAGTTGCCGTGGTTTTTGAAGTTCGGCGGCATCGGCTTCAAGGGGAGCGCCGCCTTCGAGGTCAGCAGGTAGACCGCGTCCTTGGTGACCTCCTGGTAGACCGGCCACTCCTCCTTCGGCAGGTCGGGGAAGAGCTCTTCCATCGCCGAGGGCTTCATGTTCGCCCCGGAGAGCAGGTGCGCGCCGGCGACTTTGCCCTTCTCGATCACCGCGACCGGGACTTCGCCCAGCTTCTCGGTCAGCTCCGGCTCGTTCTCGAGCAGCTGCAGGAGCTTGTTGGCGCAAGCGAGCCCGGCCGGCCCGCCGCCGACGATCGCCACCCCGACCTCGATCCGATCCTCCGGCGCGTCGGTCGGCGGACCGATGACGCTGTTGGGATCGAAAGGCGGTGGGAACTCAGCGGGTGCGACGGCGGGCATGGTGGTGGGCTCCTTTACGCGGACGGGAGACGACTGAGCTTTCGCTCAGCCGCCTTTCTTGGCTTTGATCGCCTCGGTCAGTTTGGGGACGATTTTGTGCAGGTCGCCCACCACGCCGAGGTCGGAGAACTCGAAGATCGGCGCGTTCGGGTCCTTGTTGATCGCGAGGATGTTTTCCGAGTTCTGCATTCCGACCTTGTGCTGGATCGCCCCGGAGACGCCGGCGGCGAGGTACAGCTTCGGCGCCACCGTCTTCCCGGTCTGGCCGATCTGGGCCGCGTAGGGGTACCAGCCGGCGTCGACGACCGCGCGAGTCGCGGCGACGGCGCCGCCCATCGAGTCGGCGAGCTGCTCGCAGAGCTCGAAGCCCTCTTTGGCTCCGAGGCCGCGACCGCCGCCGACGAGGATGTCGGCGTCCTCGATGTTGACGTCGGCGCCGCGCTGCTCACCGCGCTGGACCAGCTTCGCCTTCGACGACCACTCGGAGAGCTCGACGTCGACATCGACGACCTCGGCGCTGCCGCCGCTCTCGTTGATGTCAAAGGCGTTGAGGCGGCCGATGATGATGCCGGGCTCGGCGACGTAGCCGACGTCGGCGATCTCGGAGTCCTGCAGGATCGGCCGCTCGACGACCAGCTTCCCGTCCTGGACTTTGACCGCGGTGACCTCCATGGTCACGCCGGCGTTGAGGCGGGCGGTGAGGCCGGCGCCGATCTCGAAGCCGAGCAGGCCGCCGCCGAACAGGGCGTAGGAGAAGCCCTGGTCGCCGATCACTTTGGCCATCGCGTCGACGATCGGCTGGGCAAGGCCCTCGGGCACGCTCTTGGCCCGGTAGACCTTGGCGGCCCCGTATTTGCCGAGCCCGGCGCAGGCGTCGTCAGCGACGTCGCCGACCACCAGAGCGGCAGCTTCGCCGCCGACTTCGCCGGCCAGGCGGGCCGCCTCGGAGATCGCTCCGAGCGAGTTCTTGTTGAAATTGCCCTCGTCGTCGTGGAGGGCGTAAACCAGGATCCCTGCCATTTAGATCAGCTTCCTCTCGTCGAGCCACGCGACGATCTTTTCGACCGTCTCGTTGGTGTCCTCGTCCTCGATGATCTCGCCGGCTTCCTTCGCGGGAGGCGGGTTCAGAGCGAGCACTTTCGTCTTCGAGCCGCCCTCGCCGACGCTGCCGGCCTCGATGCCGACGTCGCCGGTCGCCTTCGAGTCGAGCGGTTTCTTTTTCGCGCCCATGATCGCTTTCAGGCTCGGGTAGCGCGGCTCGTTGATCGCGTCGCCGACGCTGATCACGGCCGGGAGCTCGACCTCGACGGTGTCGTAGCCGTACTCGGCCTGACGCTCGCAGCGCAGCTTGCCGTCAGCGACGTCGATCTGGATCACCTGGGTCAGCGACGGCATCTTCAGGTGGTCGGCGACTACGGCGCCGATCGTGTAGCACTCGCCGTCATCGGACTGCTGGCCCAGCAGGACCAGGTCGGGGCTCTCCGACTCGAGCACTTTCGCCAGCGCGTAGCCGGTCGCGCAGACGTCGGAGCCGGCCAGCGCGTCGTCGGTGAGGTGCACCGAGCGGTCGGCGCCGAGCGCGACGGCCTTGTGCAGCGCTCGGACGGCGGAGCTCGGCCCCATCGTCACCGCGACGACCTCCTCGACCGGGATCGCGCCACCCTCCTTGATCTGCATGGCAGCCTCGAGGGCGTGCGTGTCGAAGGGGTTGAGATTTTTCTCGCCGCTACGGTCCAGCCGCATCGTGTTCGGATCGATGCGCTTCTGAACGGCGGCGTCCGGTACCTCCTTGACCAGGACGCAGATCTTCAAAGCAAAGCCTCCTTAGGGGTGATTCTCAGGTCTTTCGCGGGGCGCGATACTAACGCCTGCCTGCGGTTGACTGACGAGTCAATCAGGATGATACCCGGATCGGACGGACCTATGCACCGATCCGTGTCAGATCTCACGGAAGCGCCTCTGCGGCGCTTGCCGGCTCAGTCTTCGGCGTGGCGGGCGCTGGCGCGCTCGCGGATGAACTCGACGATGTCGTCGGTTCCGGAGCCCGGCGTGAAGACCTCGGCGACGCCCAGCTGCTTCAGCTCGGGGATATCGTCGGCGGGGATCGTGCCGCCGACGGTGACGAGCACGTCGTCGACCCCCTGCGCCTGCAGCAGCTCCACCACTTTCGGCACCAGGGTCATGTGCGCGCCCGAGAGGATCGAGAGGCCGACCGCGTCGGCGTCCTCCTGGATCACCGTCTCGGCGATCTGCTCCGGCGTCTGGTGCAGGCCGGTGTAGATGACCTCCATGCCGGCGTCGCGCAGGGCGCGGGCGATGATCTTGGCGCCGCGGTCGTGCCCGTCGAGGCCGGGCTTGGCGACGACGACGCGGATCTTGCGGGCGGTTGCTGCCTCCATCGGGCGGAAACCCTAGCGCTCTGCGGGAAATCACCCCGGTGATGTAGGGCGCAGCACGGAGGGCAGCCGCGGCGCCGATTGGGATCTTCATCCCCATCCAAGCGGGCCCGCAGGGGCTCACGAGCCAACTGTAGGGAGGCAAGAGATGCGCAAAGGACTTGAAATCGGAGGCGTGGTCGCCGCGGTCGTGTTGATCGCTTTCGGCGTCGCCGCGATCGTGATGGGAGCAAGCGGCAAGGGGACGGTGGAAGACAGCCTCTCCCGCGAACAGATCGTCGGCACGCCGGACATGACGCCGAAGGAAATCAATGCCGAGGTGAGCGGTGCCGGCCTCGCGGGCATCGACACCCCCAGCTGCAGCGTCGCCAACGTGGCGATCGACAGCGGCGACAAGGCACGCTGCTTCGCCGAGTACATGCGCGTCCACGCACTGCTTGCTACCGGCGGCTACACCTACTCGCAGATGGGCCGCTTCGAAGCGCTGCCGAACACCCCGAAGGGCGAACTGGCCCCCGGCGGCGGCACCGAAAATGAAAAGTTCGCCGCGATCAACCCGGATACCAAGCAGCCGGTCGAAAACGGGGCCCGTCAGACCTGGGTCACCGAGACCGCACTCTCGACCGCGCTCAACGCCAGCTACAGGGCCGACCGCCTCTCGATCTTCGGGATCGTCGTCGGCATCGCCCTGCTGCTGACCGGGATCGGCTTCGCCGTCCTCGTCGCCGGGGGCGCGGTGCGCAATCCCGACACCGTTCTCAAGTTCCTGCGCGCCCGGGGGCATCACCACCCGTCGGCGCAACCAAGCTAGGGGGAGAGGTTTCCGACAGCGCCGGCCGCGTCAGTGGCGGCCGGCGCGCATCGGGAAGCGGCGCGGCGCGGGCATCCTGCGCCGCGCCGCCACGCGTGAGGCGCCAAAGCCGGCGACGGTCGCCAGTAGGGTCACCGCGAGGGCGACGAGGCGGCGCCCGAGGCGCTCGAAGCGCATCGTCTGCCAGCCCTCGGCGCGGGCGATCTGGGCCAGCGGCGGGTCGGGGTTGACGGCGACCGGGTTGCCGACCGCGCGCAGCATCGGCAGGTCGGAGAGCGAGTCGGAGTAGGCGTAGGAGTCGGCCAGCTCGATCCCGTGGCTGGCGGCGAATTCCCGCATCGCCGTCACCTTCCCCTCGCCGTAGACGAAGGGGCCGTCGAGGCGGCCGGTGAAGTTGCCCTCGGCGTCGACCTCGTAGCGGGTGCCGATGCCGCCGTCCATCCCCAGCACGTGGGCCAGCTGCTCGACGACGCCGTTGCCGGCGGCGCTGACGATGAAGGTGGGGCGGCCGGCGTCCTGGTGGGCGTAGACCTCTTCCAGCATCTGGGGGAAGATCCGCGGCAGGATCGCCGCCATCACTTCCGGGCCCATCCGGTCGATCGACCTGGCGGAGACGCCGGTGATCAGCTCCCGCGCCACCTTCAGCACCTCGGCGGTGCGCTCGTCGGTGGTGCCGCGGAGGCGGTAGCGGAAGTGCTCGAACCCCCAGCTGGCGAGCTGCCGTTTACCGACGATCCCCTGCTTGGAGGCGATGCGCGCGAACTGCATCCCGCTCGACCCCGCCATCAGGGTCTTGTCCAGGTCGAAGAAAGCGGCAGCCCGCGGCGCAACTTCGCTCGCGGGCTGCTCGCTCAAGATCAGGCCTTGTCGACCTCGACGACGATCGCGTCGCCCTGGCCGCCGCCGGAGCAGATCGCCGCGACGCCGAGCCCGCCGCCGCGGCGGCGCAGCTCGTGGACGAGGGCGCCGATGATGCGGGAGCCGGAGGCGCCGATCGGGTGGCCGAGGGCGATCGCACCGCCGTTGACGTTGACCTTCTCCTCGTCGACGCCGAGCATCCGCACCGAGTTGAGGGCGACGGAGGCGAAGGCCTCGTTGATCTCCCAGAGGTCGACCTCGTCGGCGCTCTTGCCGATCTTCTCCAGCGCCTGCTTGGCGGCGTTGGCCGGCGTTTTCGCCAGGTAGGGGAAGTCGTCGGCGACGGTGCCGTAGGAGAGGATCCGCGCCAGCGGCGTCTTGCCTTCCTTTTCGGCCCACTCTTCGGAGGCGACGACGATCGCGCCGGCGCCGTCGTTGACGCCGGGGGCGTTGCCGGCGGTGTGGGTCGCATCATCGCCACCGATCGCCTTTAGCTTCGCCAGCGTCTCCAGGGTGGTGTCGGGGCGGATCGCCTCGTCGGCCTCGACCGTGCTCTCGCCCTTGCGCGACTTGACGGTGACGCCGACGATCTCTTCGGCGAGGCGGCCGGCTTCGGTCGCCTCGTGGGCGAGGCGGTGCGAGCGCTCGGCGAAGCGGTCCATGTCGACGCGGGTGATCTCGAGCTCGTTGCCGACCTCGCTCGCCTCGTTGATCATCTGCTTCTTGGTGAAGGGGTTGGTGAGCCCGTCGTGGGTCATCGCGTCGAGCGCCTTGACGTCCCCCATCCGGAAGCCGAAGCGGGCGTTCGGCAGCAGGTACGGCGCCTGGCTCATCGACTCCATGCCGCCGGTGACGGCGACGTTGGAGTCGCCGGCGCGGATCGCCTGGTCGGCGATCCCGACCGAGCGCATGCCCGAGGCGCAGACTTTGTTGATCGTCTCCGAAGGGACCTCCTTCGGGATGCCGCCCTTGATCTGGGCCTGGCGCGAGGGGATCTGCCCCTGGCCGGCCTGCAGGACCTGGCCGAAAACGACCTGCTCGACCTGCTCGGGGGCGACGCCGGAGCGGTCCAGCGCGGCCTCGATCACGGTGCCGCCGAGGTCGGTGGCGTCAAGGGAGGAGAGACCGCCGCCCATCTTTCCGAATGGGGTGCGCGCGGTTCCGAGAATCACTGAGCTGGGCATCTACTGCCTTTCCTTTCCAAGTTTCCAGGCCTGGCCCCTGTCCGCCAGGTCCAGCGGATGACGATACCGACAGGGCATAGACTCGCGATCCGATGAAGGTCGAGGTCAAAGCGGTCGAGCTGGCCGACGCGGGGGTCGATCTCGCCATCGTGGGACTGCTCGACGGCGGCGAGCTGCCGGCTGGATTGGCCGGCGCGCCGGGCGCTGACGCCGCCAAGGGCGGCTTCAAGAAGCTGACTCTGCTGCGCCCGGACCAGTTCCCGCCCGTCCTCATCGTCGGGCTTGGCAAGGACGACGAGCTCAACGCCGAGCGGCTGCGCGTCGCCGCCGCGGTCGCCGCCAAGGAGGCCGGGCGACTGGGGGCAACGTCGGTTGCCTGGGAGCTGCCGCAGGGGTTCGATGCCGAGGTCGCCGCCGACGCTCTGGTCACCGGCACGATCCTCGCCTCCTACCGCTTCGACCGCTTCAAGTCCGGCGACGGCGAGGACGCCGCTCGGCTCGACTCGCTGACCCTGCTGGCTCCAGCCGAGGTCGCCGAAGCCGCCGAGAACGCTCGCATCGCCGCCGAGGCGCAGAACCGGGCCCGCGACCTGCAGAGCACCCCCGCCAACTTCGCCACCCCCACTGCCCTGGCTGAGCGCGCCGAAGAGATCGCCGCCGGCTCGGACGCCCTCAGCGTCGAGGTCTTCGGCCGCGCCGAGCTCGAGGAGAAAGGGATGGGCGGCATCCTCGCCGTCAGCCAGGGCGGCCCGCAGGAGCCGAAGCTGATCGTCCTCCGCTACAGCGGGGGCGGCTCCGGCCCGAAGCTCGCCTTCGTCGGCAAGGGCGTCACCTTCGACACCGGCGGCATCTCGCTCAAGCCCGGCACCGGGATGCACGAGATGAAGATGGACATGTCCGGCGCCGCCGCGGTCCTGGAGGCGGTCGCGGCGATCGCCGAGCTCGGCCTGCCGCTCGACCTGATCGCCGTCGTCCCCTCGACCGAGAACATGCCGTCCGGGACCGCGATCAAGCCCGGCGACGTGATCACCCAGTACAACGGCACCACCGTCGAGGTCAACAACACCGACGCCGAGGGGCGGCTGATCCTCGCCGACGCCCTCGCCTACGCGGTCGAGCAGGGCGCGGAGCAGATCGTCGACCTCGCCACGCTCACCGGCGCCGTCGTCATCGCCCTCGGGAGCACCTACGCCGCGGTCATCGCCAATGACGACGCGCTCGCCGAGGAGGTCGTCCGCGCCGGCACCGAGACCGGCGAGCTGGCCTGGCGCCTGCCGCTGCACCCCGAGTACAAGGAGCTGATGAAAGGGACGGTCGCCGACCTCTCCAACCTCGGCAAACAGCGCAAGGCCGGGACGATCACCGCCGGCTCCTTCCTCGAGGAGTTCGTCGGCGAGACGCCCTGGGCGCACGTCGACATCGCCGGCACCGCCTGGGACGTCGGCCGCGAGTACGTCGGCAAAGACGCCAGCGGCTTCGGCGTGCGGCTGCTGGTCGAGCTCGCCTGCCATCACTCTGCCTAGGCTTCCCCGAGGATCATCAGCGTCGAGGTGCCGGAGGCGAGGAGCTTGCCGCTCTGGGCCTCGGTCAGCGTCGCCTCCGCCGTCGCCTGCCTGCGACCGCGGTAGAGGACGGTCGCCTCGCAGAGCACCCGGCCGGTGTCGCGGCTGATCGGCCGCACGAACTTCGCCTCCAGGCCGAGTGAGGTGTAGGCGACGCCGGCCGGCAGCGTCGTGTGGACGGCACAGCCGAGGGCGGAGTCGAGCAGGGTCGCCGCGTAGCCGCCGTGGACGACGCCGATCGGGTTGTAGTGCTCCTCGCCGGGTTCGCCCTCGAAGACCACCCTCCCCTCCTCCAGCTCGACCGGCCGCAGCCGCATCGTCACCGCGATCGGCGGCGGCGGCATCTGGCCGGTGACGACCGCGGTCATGTACTCCATGCCGGTCATCGTCGCCCCGGCCGCCGCCGTCGGCACCGGGTCCTGCCAGACCAGGGTGCGGCTGCGCGAGCTGTCGGGACTGGAAGCGGCGAAGGCCTCGGCCAGCTCGGCCGCGGTTCCTTCCGGGGCGGTGACGACGCCGTCGCCGCTCACCTGATCTCGATCCTCCGGTAGGCGGTGGCCTGCTGGCGGTCGGGCGCTCCCGCGGGGTAGTGCAGGTCGGCGCTGATCTCCTCCTGCGTGATCGTGATCCGCGCCTTCCGCCGCCGCTGCTGGTGTCTGTGTCTCGGGATCAGCCTCATGATCTGCCTCCGATCGGCTCTGGTTAGTTGCATGAAGCAACTGATCTGCCGCGAGCCTAGCCGAAGTGAGTTGCTTGATGCAACTAAGTGTGCGAAGATCACACTCGTGCTGCGTCGCGACTATCCCGGCGTCGACAACTCCGTCGCCAAGGCCCTCGAGGTGATCGGCGAGCGCTGGTCGCTGCTGATCGTCCGCACGATCATGCACGGCAACCGCCGCTTCGGCGAGATGCAGGGGAGCCTCGGGATCGCCCGCAACGTCCTCTCCTCCCGCCTCCAGCGCCTGGTCGACGAGGAGATCCTCGAACGCCGCGCCTACTCGGAAAACCCGCCCCGCTACGAGTACTTCCTCACCCAGAAGGGCCTCGACCTCTGGCCCGCCCTGATCGCCCTCCTCCACTGGGGCGAGCGCTACTCCCCCGAACCGGGGGGACCCAAGCGGCTGATCGTCCATAAGGAGTGCGGCGGCGAGGTCAGCGAGCGCGGCATCTGCGAGCGCTGCGGCAAGGTCCTGACGGCCCGCGACGCGATCCAGGTGCCGGGCCCAGGCGCGAGCGCTTCGGCAGAGACCACCGCCGGCGCCGCCGATTAACTCTCAGCGTCTTCTTTCTGTTGGCAGATTTTCTCTGCGAGCACGAGGTACTCCTCGAGCATGTTCCGGTCCTTCGGCCGATTAGCCGCTCGCTTCATCGTGATCAGGTGGTCCAGCGAGGCAACCTGCACCGCAAGCCCGAAGAACTCTTTCTTCTCTGCCTTCGCGGCGAGCTCAGCGTACGAGCGGATCCCTGCGACATCGGCAAGCACATCGAAGTCGCCAAACGGAGTGACGAAGGTGAAGTTTGCGCCGTTTTCGATAACGCGCTCGTCGAGCTGGAATGGCAGATCGGCAGGCGCCCCACGAAGGCGGACTTCGATCTCCGCCAATGCCGAGACCAACCGCCGCACATTGTCTTTATCTCGGGAGTACGCCACGTCCAGATCGAAGCTCGGGTAGTTCGAGCCTCGAGCGATTCCCGCCATTCCCCCGATCAGGACGAAGTCCACTCCGTGCCGCACCAGCGGCTCGAGCAGACGCCGAATGTCGGGAGCTTTGGGAGGCAGCGAAGTCATCGGGCGCGCCAGGCCTCTCGCTTAGGAAGCGGGCTCATCTGGATGACCTGATCCGCAAACGCCCTTCCGTATTCCAGCCGCTCCTCCTCGCTCATCTTCAGGCGCTCGTCGATAAGCGTGCCGTCGATCCCCGCATCCCGCTTCTCAGAAGCAAGCACCAAATCCTCTCCGAGCAGGTACAGCAACTCCGCCAAGGTCTGCACCGTGGGTGAGATGCGGTCCTTCTCGATGCGGGAAATCGCCGACTGCGTGGTGCCGGCGCGGATCGCCAGTTGTTCTTGGCTGACCCCGTGGCGCACACGGGCCTCTCGAAGAAGTCGTCCAGGAGAGACGGGTAGATATGACATATAAGTGATTATTACATATAGGCAATATCTGGACTGTACGGGCATAGGCGCTAGCTTTCGAGAGCAACAACGACGAAAGGAGTTGGAGTGGCGACGGCGGCCGAGGTGCAAGTGCGGGACAAGATCTTCATCGGCGGTGAGTGGGTCGAGCCGAGCGGGGCCGATCCGATCGAGGTCGTGAACTCGACCACGGAGGAGGCGATGGGGACTATTCCGGGCTGCACGCCTGTGGACGTCGACCGCGCCGTCGAGGCCGCACGGGACGCCTTCGAGAGCTGGTCGCAGACCTCGCGCGAGGAGCGAGGACGCTACATCGCCGCGATCGCCGAGGGACTGGGTGAGCGGGCTGAGGAGATCGCGACGACGATCACCCAGGAGCTGGGAATGCCGCTGAAGCTGAGCCGGATCGTCCAGGTCGGCCTTCCGACCTCGCAGTTCGCGGGGACGCCGCAGCTGATGGAGGAAGTCCGGTGGGAGGAGGAGATCGGCAACTCGCGGGTCCTGCGCGAGCCGGTCGGCGTCCTCGGCGCGATCACGCCCTGGAATTACCCCCTCAACCAGATCGCCTGCAAGGTCGCCCCCGCCCTCGCCGCCGGCTGCACGATCGTGCTGAAGCCGAGCGAGGTGACGCCGCTGAACGCCTTCCTGCTGACCGAGGTGATCGAGGCGGCGGGCCTTCCCGCCGGCGTCTTCAACCTGGTCACCGGCACCGGCCCCGTGGTCGGCGAGGCGATCGCCGGGCATCCCGGCGTCGACATGGTCTCCTTCACCGGCTCCACCCGCGCCGGCCGCCGGGTCAGCGAGCTGGCGGCGGCGACGGTGAAGCCGGTGGCGATGGAGCTCGGTGGCAAGTCCCCGAACGTGATCCTCGACGACTCCGACCTCGCCAAGGCGGTGCCGGACGGGGTCGCCAAGTGCTTCCTCAACTCGGGCCAGACCTGCAGCGCCCTGACCCGGATGCTGGTCCCGCGCCAGCGGCTCGCCGAGGCGGAGGAGCTGGCGAAAGCGGCGGCCGAGACCTTCACTCCCGGCGATCCGTTCGACTCCGGCACCCGGCTCGGCCCGCTCGTCTCTGACGTCCAGCGCGAGCGCGTGCGCGGCTACATCGAGAAGGGGGTCGAGGAGGGCGCGCGCCTGATCACCGGCGGCGCCGAGCCGCCCGAGGGACTCGAGCGCGGCTACTTCGTCCGCCCCACCGTCTTCTCCGAGGTGACGCCGGAGATGACGATCGGCCAGGAGGAGATCTTCGGCCCCGTCTTGGTGATCCAGCCCTACGAGGGAGAGGACGAAGCGATCCGCATCGCCAACTCCACCCCCTACGGCCTCGCCGGCGGCGTCTGGTCGGCCGACCCCGACCGCGCGATCGGCGTCGCCAAGCGCATCCGCACCGGTCAGGTCGAGATCAACGGCGGCGCCTTCAACCCCCACGCCCCCTTCGGCGGCTACGGCCAGTCCGGCCACGGCCGCGAGAACGGCCGCTACGGGATCGAGGAGCTGCTGCAGGTCAAGGCCCTGCAGCTGTAGGCATCTTCACCCGTAGATGCCGGCAAGCAGCTTCGAGACCGGCGGCGTGCGCTGGATCATGCCTTCTTCGTACATCCAGTCGGTTAGACGGCTCGCCTTTTCCGGGTTCATGTAGCCATTCTTGGACAGAAGAGGAACAGTTGCCGCAACTTCGGCTTCGATCTGTTTCCGGCTCTGAGGAGGGCCACCGAGGTTGGCATTCAGAACCGCGTTGACAGCGGCCTTTGGATCTTTGGCCGCTGCGACATTCCCGCGGATCACCGCCGACATGAAGTCCCGCACCACCCCGACTTCATCGGCCAGGCGCTTAGAGCTCGCGACCACTACGAATTCGTCGTAGGCGGGGACGCCGAGACCATGTACGGGCTTGATCACAGGGTCTAGGCCTCGTTGCTCGAGGTCTGCTCCCTCGAGATTCCAGGAGCCGCCGAAGATCGCGTCCACGCGCCCGCTGACCAATTCCTGGACCAGGTTGTAGCTGACGCTTTTGATCGTCACGTCACCTGGCATCAGGCCGGCTCGCTTCAGAACGCTCTGCAGGAAATCCTCGTGAACCGGCACGCCGGAGATGGCGATCGTCTTTCCCTTGAGGTCGCCGATGCCCTCGATCTTCGATCTCTTCAGCCAGATGAGCGCCGTGGTCGGCTGCGAGATCAGGCTCCCCACGCCGATCACTCGTGCCCCCCGCGTCCGTTCCAAAACCACCTGCGGCTCCTGAGCAACTCCGAGGTCGTCGAGACCGTTGGCAACGTAGTGAACCGGGCGGGCAGGACTGAACGGAAGAAGAACGGAGACGATGAGATGGGCGTCCCGGAAATAGCCGCGCTGCAGAGCCATCAGGATGCCGACGTTCTCCGGACCTTCATGTCCGTTGAGGGTCACGGTCAGGTTCCTGGGAGATCCCAATTCAGCGGGCCTCTTCTCGGGCCTTTCGGGCGTTTTGAGCATCTGCTGGTCCCCCATGCTGGAAACCTCCCGGGGTGCATTGCGGGACTCTCTTTGGGTCTCGTCGCCGGACCCTTCCTGGGCTCCGCACCCCGCGAACATCAGCAGCCCGGCCGCTGCCAGAAAGACCCAGAGGATCCCAATTAGGCGGGTCCTGAGATGAGCTCGACCCGGGCCGCTCTGGGTCTGCTCAGGAGCCGGGCTGCACATATCGGTTGGTGAACCAAGCGGTCGACGGCGCTCGCCGGATTAGCTCCTCTTCCTGCATCCATTCCGTGAGTCCGGTGACTCTCCCAGGGCTCATCACGGCAGTTCTCGCGAGCGATGGAAGGGTGGCCTTGACTTTGGCTTCCGCCAGCTTCGGGCTCGGGGCGGGAAGCGCCAGTTCCTGCCGCGCGACCACGATCGCCGCGGCGGCGGCTTCCGGGTTTTCGATGGCAGCGGCAGTGCCACGAGCCACCGCGGACATGAAGCGGTGGACCCAGCGCGACTTCCCCGCTAAGCGGTTGCGCCGGGTGGTCATGACCAGTTGTTCGTAGGGAGGGACGCCGAGCTCTCGCAATGGCGTCACGACCGGGTCCAGGCCAAGAGCTTCCAGTTCGACCCCCTGGACATTCGCGGAGCCGAGGATGGCGTCAACGCGTCCTTTGCTCAGGGCCGACACGAGCCCGTAGCTGACGCTCTTTACCTGGACGTCAAAGGGACTCAAACCAGCCTCATCCAGAACCGCCTCGAGAAAGCCTTCTTCGTAGGAAAGACCATTGATGGCGACCGTCTTCCCCTTCAGGTCAGCCAGACCGCCGATCCCCGACTCCCTCGGCCAGATCATCGCCATGGCGGACCTCCTCGTCAAGCTGCCGATCGCAACCAGCGGCATCTGCTTCTCCCTCGAGATCACAACCTGCGGCAGAGGCAGGAGGCCGAAAACATCACTACCCGTGGCCAGGTAGCCGGCGACGTTGTCGGAATCGATCGGAGCCAGGACATTGACGTCGAAGCCCGCCTCGGCGAAATAACCGCGTTGGTCGGCGATGAGAACGCCCACGTTTTCCGCATCGGGATATCCCTCGAGCGTCATGTTGAAAAGCCGCAACTTCTTCGCAGGCGCGTGCCGCTTCTCGGAGTTCTGCGCGGGCTCCTGACCCGCAGCTTCCTGACGCAGATCCTCAGAACGAACCGACTTCCGCCTGGTCTTCTCGACTCCCTGGCCGCCGCCCGCCGTGGCTTCTTGACCAGCTCCGGTTCCACACCCGATCAAGAAAACAGCCATCACCGCAAGGGCCAGGGTCGTCACCCAGCAACCGATTCTCATTAATCAAACTTATGCTAAGTCGCCGGCAGGAAGGGCGGTAATTTCACCTTCCTCGCGAGCCACCACCGCGGTGGCACGGCCGACCTTCTCCCCGATCCCGAAGTGGGCACAGATCGTCAGCTCGTGCTCGCGGCGCAGTGGCCGGGTTGGGTCGACGACCGGAGCGCTGCGGATCGCATCCCCTTCCTGGGCCACCCAGACGCCGAAGGGGGCACCGGCGCAGTTGGCGAAGGGAACGGCGACGATGCGCGCCCGGCGACGGCGACCGAGGCGGGCGATAAGCCAGGCCGGCTCTGCACTCTCGGCATCAAGGTAAAATCCCTGGACCTCGCCGATTGTCGTGCCGTCCAGATCGGCCACCTGGGCGCCCCGCCAGGCCGTCGCGTCAGCCGCTGACGGCAGCGCCGATTCAGGCATCGACGTGCTTCTCCAGCAGCTCGCTGGCGGCGGTGGCGGGATCGAGCTCGCGGCGCACCACCCGGTCGAGCAGCTCCGCCGTCGCCGGGTCCTCGGAGACCGTCTGTTCGAGGCGGCGGCGCATCCGCGAGGTGGCGATCCCGAGCACCTCGCTGCGCAGGTTGCGGGCGCGGCGCTCGGCCAGCGTGCCTGCCTGTTCGATGAACTTTCGATGCGCGTCGATTTGCGCGGCCAGCTCATCGACGCCCTCGCCGCGGGCCGCCTCGGTGCGCAGGATCGGCACCTTCCAGCCCTCGGGATCGTGCGAGAGCGCCAGCACGCCGCGGACCTCGCGGACCATCGTGTCGGTCATCGGGTGGTCGGCCTTGTTGACGACGATGATGTCGGGGATCTCCATCACCCCGGCCTTCAGCGCCTGGATCGAGTCGCCGGATCCGGGCATCAGCGCCAAGACGATCGTGTCGGCGTGGTCGACGATGTCGATCTCGGCCTGGCCGACGCCGACGGTCTCGATCAAAACGTCGTCTTTGCCGGCCGCGTCCATGATCAGCGCCACCTGCAGCGCCGCCTCCGAGAGGCCGCCGAGGGCGCCGCGCGAGGCCATCGAGCGGATGAAGACGCCGGGATCGAGGAAGTGCTCGGTGAGCCGGATGCGGTCGCCGAGGAGGGCGCCGCGGGTGAAGGGGCTGGAGGGATCGATCGAGAGCACGGCGACTTCGCGCTCGGCCTTGCGCAGCTCCGCCGTCAGCGCCCCGATCAGCGTGCTCTTGCCGACCCCGGGCGGCCCGGTGAAGCCGACGATGCGGGCGTTTCCGGTCCGTGGGTAGACCTCGCGCACCAGCTCCCAGCCGGCCGGATCGTCGGACTCGATCAGCGTGATCGCCCGCGCCAGCGCTCGCTTTTCGCCGCTCAGCAGGCGCTCTGCCAGGGGCGCGGTTTTGGCGGCGTCGGGCAAGGGCGGCCCAGTCTAAGAGGCGGCCTTTAAAGTTGCCCCGCGATGCTCGGCTTCCTGGCCCGGAATCGGATGCTCACCCCCCGCTACGCGCGGCTCTTCTGGCGCTACCTGTGGCGGCGCTTCCTCACCCCGGCGGGCCGGCGCTGGGTCTCCAGCGGCCCCTTCTTCTTCGGCCGCGGCCTCGAAGTGAAGATCGAGCCAGGCGCCCAGGTCCGCTTCGGGCGCTTCGTCTGGATCGGCGACGGGACCAAGATCCGCTGCCACGAGGGCCTCGTCGAGATCGGTGACAAGACCGTAATGGGGCAGGAGTGCACGATCTCCGCCTACCAGCACGTCCGGATCGGCGAGCAGTGCGTGATCGCCGACCGGGCGATGTTCATCGACTTCGACCACGGCGTCGTCGAGGTCGAGCGGCCGATCCGGCTACAGGGCATCTACAAGCGCGACGTCGAGGTCGGCAACAACGTCTGGATCGGCTACGGCGCCTGCATCCTCCGTGGCGTCAGCGTCGGCGACAACTCGGTGATCGGCACCAACGCAGTGGTCGCCAAGGACGTCCCCGCCAACGCGATCGTCGGCGGCGTGCCGGCGCGGATCATCCGCATGCGCGAGGCGCCGCAGGAGCTGCGCTGGGAGCGGCCGGTTGAACCCGACCCGGAGGCGTGGACGACGATGCAGCCGCCTGAACCAGCCGCCCACGAGTAGCGACCGCCGCCCGCGGGTAGGCCTAGGCCATGCCCGATGAGGAAGAGAAGCTCGATCGCAAGGAGGCGGTGAAGCGCCTGAACGAGGCGCTGGCACTGCAGTATCGCTCGGCCCTGCAGTACTCGATCGTCGCCTCCAGCCTGACCGGGATCGAGGCACAGGCGCTGGGCCCGAAGCTGACCGAGTTCGGCGACGCCGAGCTCGCCGACGTCCGCCGCCTGATCGAAAAGATCGTCTCCTTTGAGGGCGCCCCGACCACCGAGGTGGCCGAGCTCTCATTCGACGCCGGCACCAAGCGGGCGCTTCGGCGGCTGGCCAAAGACGAGCAGACGGCGGTTGAGACCCTGCAGGCGGCGATCGAGCCGACCGGCCGTGAGGGCCGCTCCGAGGCTCTCGAGCACCTGATGGAGCACCTGATCCTGCGCAAGCAGCACCAGGTCGACTTCCTCAACCGCGCGGTCGCCTGACCCCGCTTCGTCCCCTCGGGGCCCGAGGGTTGTTGTCTGCAAGATTTCCGTCATGTTTGACTTGTACCGTCAGGCTGACAATGAACCGCTGCCGGGAAATTGCACCTGTGTCTCGCGACGGAAGAATCCGCTCTGAGGAGGTGGCGACCAAGTTCGGCCGCAACCTCTGGCGCTGCCGGCGGCGGGCCGCGCTCTCACAGGAAGAGCTGGGAGCGCGCGCCGGTCTGCACCGGACCGAGATCGGGATGCTCGAGCACGGGACGCGGCTTGCCCGGGTCGACACGCTGATGAAGCTCGCCGGCTCGCTCGACATCCCGCCGGCGGAGCTGCTCGAGGGCATCCACTGGACGCCCGGCAACAGCAGCGAGGGCGGCTTCAGCATCAGCGAGCGCTCGCTGGCGCACCGGCGCCGCGACGAGTGCAGCTAGCGGGCGCGCCGCTCTACGGCAGCTTCGCGCCGGCCAGTTCGGCGTAGACCGCCGCCGTCTGCTCGGCGACGTCGCCCCAGTCGAAGCGGCGCAGGTGCTCGTAGGCTTCGGCGACGAGGCGGCGGCCGAGCTCGTCGTCGACGAGGACGCGGATCGCCATCTCGGCCAGCGCTTCGGGGTCGTGGGCGCGGAAACGCAGCCCCGCCTCCTCGTGCGGGACCACCTCGCGCAGGCCACCGGTGTCGGCAACGATGCAGGGGCAGCCGGAGGCCATCGCCTCCAGCGCCACCAGCCCGAACGGCTCGTAGATCGAGGGCACCACGGTGAGGTCGGAGATCCGGTAAAGCGAGTGGAGGACGTCGTCGCCGATCCAGCCGAGGAAGGTGCCGTGGTCCATCAGGCCGAGCTCGCTCGCCTGGCGCTTCAGTTCCGCCTCGTGGGTGCCGGAGCCGGCGACCAGGAAGCGCGTCCCCGGCGCCTCCTCGAGCACCCGCGGCATCGCCTCCAGCGCCAGCTGGAAGCCCTTCTCGTAGACGAGGCGGCCGATCAGCAGCACCAGCTTCTCGTCGGGCGCGGCGAACTCGGCGCGCAGGCGCGCCAGGTCCTCGGCCGGCTGCTCGGGCAGGTCGTCGGGGTCGATCCCGTTCGGGATCACCGTCACCCGCTGCTCCTCGACGCCGAAGATGTCGGCGACCTGTTCGCGCATGTAGTGGGAGCAGGTGATGACCCGGTGCGAGCGGTTGGTGATCCAGCGCTCGACGCCGTGGATGTAGGTCTGCGGGTGCTTGTCGACCCAGCCCTGGTGGCGGCCGTACTCGGTCGCGTGAATGGTCGTGATCAGCGGCGCGCCGAAGCGCTTGGCGAGGTGGTCGCAGGCGTTGGCGACGAGCCAGTCGTGGCCGTGGACGAGGTCGAAGCTGTAGCGGTCGCCGAGCTCGACCCCGGCGGCGAGCATGTCGGAGTTCATCCGCTCGATCCAGGCGACGAACTCGCCGAGGTCGGTCGGGCGCTTCGGCTCGCGGATGCGGTGGATGACGACGCCACCGCGGCACTCCTCGGCCGGCGACTCCTCCCCCCCTCGCGTCAGCACGTGGACCTCGACGTCGCGTTCAACCAAGGCCTCGGAAAGCTTGCGGACGTGCCGGGCGAGGCCGCCCTCGATCAGCGGCGGGTACTCCCAGGAGAGAATGAGAACGCGGGTCAAGTCGTGTCTCGGGCTGGGTGGCTGGTCAAGGCTCCAAGAGCGGCGCGACGCTGAGGTCCGGGGCAAGCGATCGCAGGCGTGGATCGGTGGCGCGGCCGGAGTCTATGGCCTCCAGCATCGCCTGGGAGTGATCGGTGGCCCGTACGTAGGCATAGTCGCCGGCCTGCTTGCGCTGATCCAGAAACGCCCAGTCGCTCGCCTGGGTCGCCAGCAGCTCGCGCGCCGCGCGCTCCAATGGCTCTCCGCGCAGGCCCCCCGCGACCGCCCGCAGCAGGCGCAGTTCCAGCCGCCGGTTGCCCCAGGCGAGGTCGGCGACCGCCGGCGAATCCCAGGTGCGCAGGTCCTTGCCCTCCCCCCAGGTGGAGGCGTGCAGCGGGCGAGACGCAGGTTCGTGCTCGGCCAGCGCCTGGGGCACGGTCAGCAGGCGGACGCCGGCGGCCGCAGCTCCGTCCAGCACCTCCCGCAGCCAGATCGGCCCCTCCGACCACCAGTGGCCGAGCAGCTCGGTGTCGATCGCGAAGACGAGCAGGCCGCGGCGGTCGCGCTGCTCGGCGTAGGTGCGCAGACGCGAAGCGGCGGCGGCGAGGAACTCCGCGGCCTGGCGGCGCGCCGCCGCCTCGGCGGCGGCCGGGTCATAGGCGCCGCCGCCGACCCGCCAGATGCGGATGCCGCGGAGGGATTTGCCGGCGAACTCGGCGTGGGCGGGGTCGGAGGGGTAGCCGTCGAGCGCCCAGAGCCACGAGATCGCCTCCCAGTCGATCGGCAGCGCCACCGGCCCCGCCTCGGTCCGCACCGGGGCGAGCGCGTCGAGCGGGTCGCGGTGCGCGCTCTGGTCGACGCAGAACCAGCGGGCGCCCGCCGCCGCCAGCTCCCACTCCAGCCCGGGCTCGTAGGCGCACTCGGGCAGCCAGAAGCCGCCGTCCCAGCCGAACCGCCGCCGGTGGGAGCGGATGCCGACGTCGAGCTGCAGCCGCAGCCCCTGCCGGGTCGCCAGCATCGGCAGGACGGCATGGGTGGCCGAGGACGCGGCGAGAGCAACCCGTCCCTCCGCCGCCGCCCGCTGGAAGGGCGCGAGCGGGTCGCCGCCGGCCGCGTCCAGAAGCTCCAGCGCGTGACGGTAGCGCTCACGCTCGCCTTCGCAGGCCGCCCGGCACTCGGCCGGCACCTGCGGCAGGTCCGCCTCCGCCGCCCCGATCCGCCACTCGACCAGGAACCGCCGCAGCCGCTCGGCCGCCTCCGCGTCCTCGAGCTGGTCGGCCAGCACCGGCGTCACCGTCATCGTCAGGTCACGCGCCACCTCCAGCACCGGCAGGTAGGAGCGGATCACCGCGTCGAACAGCCACTCCTCGCCGAACGGATAGGTCCCGAAGCCCTCGACGTAGGGCATGTGGCTGTGCAGGACGATCGCCAGATCGCCGACGCCCTCCTGCTCAGGGGGCACGGCAGACTGCGAGGAAATCCAGGGCGCGGTCTAGGCCTCCCTCGCGGAGGCTGAAGTCGGAGGCGGAGATCGCCGGGGTGAAGCGGTCGTAGAAGGGCTTGGTCAGGCCGAGTCGTTTGTGGACCGAGTCCCAGCCGAGCTTGATCGCCAGCTCGTGGACGCGCAGCTTGCGGGCGTGGAAGAGGCCGAGCAGCTCGACCCGCTCGAAGTGCGCCTCGCAGAGCTCGCGGAACTCCCCGGCGCGGTACTCCTTCACGTGCCAGGGGTTGTCTGACTTCTCCGCCCCCTCCGGCGCCAGCGTCAGCAGGTTCGGCGTCGAGACGTAGGCGACCCCGCCCGGCGCCAGCATCGACTTGAAGTGCTCGAGGATCGCGCCCGGGTCCTGGACGTGCTCGATCGTCTGCAGGAAGACGACGGCGTCGCAGGGCTCGGCGAAGCTCTCGACCAGGTCGCGCTCGAAGCGCAGGTTCGGCCGCCGGTAGCGCAGCCGCGCGTGCTCGTGCGCTTCGGGGTTGGCGTCGACGCCGACCACGCTCGCCGCCGTGCTGGCGAGGACGTCGGAGCCATAGCCCTCGCCGCAGGCCATGTCGACCACCCGCTTCCCGGCCACCCGCTCGGCGATCCACTCGTAGACGACCAGGTGCCGCCGGTACCAGTAGTTCTCCTCCGGCACGTCGGGCAGCGTCCGCTCCCCCGTCAGGGGCAGCGGCGGCACTCCGGGCGGCTGGTTCCGCTGTAGGAACTCCTCGACGATGCGCGAACGGTAATGGCACGGGCGCCGAACGGTCGAATGGGCCTACACAGAAGACAGAAGCAGTCATGGAGGCACAATGCTCCACGGTTGTGAAGCGGTCCTACGCCCTCAAAACGTCCCCTCGTCCGCTTACTTAGCTTTTACAGGCCATTTCGCGTTTTTGAAATATTCTTTCCACAACCCTGGGAGGTTGTTTTACAGGAAACAACCTCTTAGGGTTGTAGGTCGTGATTGCCGCACTAACCATTGATCAAAGAAGCAGCCGGGACTCTCCAGAGAACCGGGCGGAGGAGTGGGCGGCGAAATTGAACGCGCGGTATGGCGGGCAGTTGATCCGTTCCTTCGGCACCACCGTGGGGGACGAGATTCAGGGGATCACGGGGAATGCGCGCACGGTCGTCGACATCATCCTCGAGGGAGTCAGAGAAAATGCCTGGTGGCTCGGGCTCGGCATCGGCGACATCGACGGTCCGCTGCGTGAGACGGCCGCCCGCTCGCGCGGCCCGGCCTTGTACAACGCGCGCGAGGCGGTCGAAGCGGCAAAGCGATCTCAGCATGGCTTCTCGGTCCGCGCCGAAGACACCCGTCTCTCCTCAGACATCCAAACGGTTCTGGAACTGCTGGCGTTCTTGATTCGCCGTCGAGGGCACGACCCGATGCGCTGGCAGGCAGTCGAACTCGCGGCCGAGGGCGCTTCAACGGTTGAAGTCGGGGAAGCCCTGGGGATTTCGCAGCAGGCGGCTTCGAAGCGGCTTCGAAACACCGGGTTCTACGAGGAGACGCGGGGGCGAGAACTGGCCGAGCGTCTCCTTGGAGAAGCGATGGGACGTCGAAATGCAAGATGAACTGGTGCGGATGGCGGTCGGCCTTCCGGTCGCGTCCCTCTGGCCACTAACGGTGCCCTACCTCACCAGCTCCCAGTTGCGAGCCGGTTTAGCCACCGCTATCTCAGCCCTTTACGTCCTCTCCCCGCAGATTCCCAGCGCCTCCTCCCTCATCCTGCTTGCCGCCACGGTCACCGTCTCCGCCGCCTTCTGGCCTTCCAGCGACGAGGCGGGGGAGCGGGCCGATACCTCTTGGCGGCAACGGCTGTCCACATACAGCCCGATCATCGCTGCCCTTCTCCTCGGACTTGTCGCAGCGGCCCTTGCCGATATCGCGGCGTCGAAGGATGCATTGGAAGAGGCGGTCGAGAGCAATCGCGCGGCGGTTGTCGGCGCCGGGCTGGTCGTCGCCGTGTTCCTCGGAGGCTCGGTGGTAGCCAGGATCCTAGAGCCGTTTGCCCATGCCTTAGAGGACGGCACCGACGGGGAGAATCTGCCCAGTCTCGAAAACGCCGGCCGCTACATAGGGTGGTTCGAGCGAGCGGTTCTATTCGGGCTGGTAATCGGAGGTGAGCCGGAGGCCGCTGCTATCGCGCTTGCAGCAAAGTCCTTCGCCCGCTTCCCGAGCCTGAGCAAGCACCAGGAGGGCTTCGCAGAGTACTTCCTGATCGGCAGCCTCGCCAGTCTCACCATCGCGGTCGCAGTAGCCGCAGCGACGCGAGCGGCACTGGGCATCGGGCCTTTCTAGTCGCCGTCCGCATAGAGTTCCCGCCCGATGCCGGCCTCCCCCACCGCCACGCACGAGCACATCAAGGACGTCAACACCCGCTACCACGACGCGGCCGCCCACGAATACGACGCCAAGTGGGGCATCGATTTCGGCGAGGTCGGCCAACGGCAGGTGCGGCTGAAGCTGATCAAGGCGCTCGGCGGCCAGAAGGGCCGCAGCTTCGGCGACGCGCTTGAGATCGGCTCGGGGACCGGCTACTTCTCGCTCAACCTCGTCCAGCTCGGGGTGATCGAGCGGCTGACCGCGACCGACATCTCGCCGGGAATGCTGGAGCGACTGGCCGCCACCGCCGATGCGCTCGGCCTCGAGGACGTCACCACCGTCGAGACCGAGGCCGAGGTCCTGCCCTTCGAGGACGAGAGCTTCGACCTCGTCCTCGGCCACGCCGTCCTCCACCACATCCCCGACCTCGACAAGGCCTTCGCCGAATTCCGCCGCGTCCTCCGCCCCGGCGGGATGATCGCCTTCGCCGGCGAGCCCTCCCGCTACGGCGACACCTTGGCGGCGCTGCCGAAGCGCGCCGGGCTCGCCCTGGCGCCGGTCTGGCGCCGCGCGATCGGCGCCCGCGAGCGCGCCGTCGCCGAGTACGAGCAGTCGGAGGGACACTCGCTGGAGGGCGAGGTCGACGTCCACGCCTTCGCCCCTGCCGACCTGCGCCGCCTGCTCCGCGACGCCGGCTTCGAGAAGCGCCACGTCGGCGGCGAGGAGCTGCTCTCCAACGCCTGGGGCTGGGGCCTGCGCACGGTCGAGTCGAGCGCCGAGCCGGAGTCGATCTCCTTCGGCTGGCGCCGCTTCGCCTTCAACAGCTACATCGCCCTGCAGAAGGTCGACACCCGCCTGCTCGAGCCCTACCTGCCGGCCGAGCTCTTCTACAACCTCCTCGTCTCCGCCCGCAAGCCGGCCTAAGCCACCTACCGGCGCAGGCGCGGCGAGCGGTCGCGGGGTTCGCCGGGTGTGCGGGCGCGGTAGATCTTGACCCGGTAGTCGAGGCCCTTGAGGCGGCGTTCGCCGACGTAGGAGTAGTCGAAGCCGTCACCGGCGGCTTCCTTGGCCGACTCGTCGAGGACGACGCTGCCGGGGCGGGCGACGTTGGTGAGGCGGCTGGCGAGGTTGACGGCGCGGCCGTAGTAGTCGCCGGACTGGGGCAGAGTCGGGCCGGTGGCGATCCCGGCGCGCAGCCAGGGGAACTGCTGTCCTTCGGCCTCGGCGGCGGCGATCAGCTGCAGGGCCGCGGCGACCATCGGCTCCGCCTCGCTGGAGACCAGCATCACCTCGTCCCCGATCGTCTTCACCAGCCGCACCGGCGGCTCGGCGACCGCGGTCGCCATCTCCTCCAGCCGCCCCGCGACCATCCCCAGTTCCTCGGCGTCGATTTCCTCGCCGAGGCGGGTGAACTCGACCAGGTCGGCGAAGCAGACGGTGAGGTTCACGGCCCCTCCCACCTCCCCGGAAGCGAGATTGGTGGCGCCGATCACGTCGCGGCGGATCTGTTCGATCAGGTGCGCCTGCAGCGCGTAGACAACCGTCGGCCCGACCAGGGGCAGCATGTAGTCGGCGGCCGCGACGAAGCGGCGGGCGACGTCGCGCTCGTTGTCGCCGGGGCGGATCAGGGTGCGGACGATCAGCTCGCGGTTCGCTTCGGCGATCCTCGCCGTCCCCATCCCGATCGTGCGGGCGACGCCGAGCAGACCGTCCTCGGGCAGGCCGGTGTCGATGAAGGCTTTGACCATCCGCGCCGCCTCGAGGTCGGCCTCGGTGCCGCGGCGCTCGTCGGGGTCGCCGTAGGGAACCCCCAGGGCCGAGCTGAAACGCTGCAGGACGTCGAGCTCGAGCCCGACCTGCTCGGCGATCTCCCGCGCCGTGTAACGGGGCCCTGCCCCGGCCAGCGCCCGCTCGACCGGCAGCAGCGTCAGCCGCCCGGCCGCGACGGCCGCCTTCAGTTCCTCCAGCGAGCACCCCTCGTCGGTGAGTTCTTCGAGGAGTTCGATCCGCGCCGCCCGCGAAGGGCCCTCCACTCCCTCGAGCAGGCCCTCCGCCTCGAAGTCGATGTTCGGCCCCGCCGCCACCAGGCCATTCAAGCGTAGGCGACGGCGCCGCCGCGACGGGGGTCGCCGCCGCCGCTCAGCTCCCCCGTTCGGGGGTCGCGGGCGACCGCCTGGACGCCGCCGAAGAAGAGGTTGATCGCCGGCCGCCGCGCCACCGGGACGCCGCGGGCCTCGATCCGACCGAGGGCCGCCTCGTCGACCCCCGGCTCCGCCTGGACGATCCCCTCCTCGAAATGCAGACGCGGCGCCTCGATCGCGACGTCGACCGGGAAGCCCTGCTCGATCGCCCGCACCACCGTCTGCAGGATCGCCGAGCGGATCCGGTTGGAACCGGCGCTGCCGAGCGCGAGAACGATCTCGCCGTCGCGCAGCACCACCGTCGGCGCCATCATCGAGGGCACCCGCCGCCCCGGCGCGATCAGGTGGAACCCGGTCGGGTTGAGGTCCTCCTCGCCGAGCATGTTGTTGAGGATCACCCCGGTACCGGGCACCAACACCCCGGAGCCCGAGCCGTTCGAGCAGGTGACGCTGGCGCAGTTGCCGTCGGCGTCGAGGACCGAGATGTGGGTGGTCGAGCCGAGCAGGTCGGCGGCGGCGAGGTCGAGCCCGATCGGGTCGAGGAAGCCGACCGCCATCCCCTCCTCGTAGAGCGACTCGGCGAAGGCGAGGTCGCGCCGCGAGTTGGCCGCTTCCATCGCCGCCACCAGCTGCTCGGGCCCGCTATGGGGGCCGAGCCGCTCGAGCAGCCCGAGGCAGTAGGAGATGAGGATGCCGCCGGAGGAGGGCGGCGGGTTGGTGAGGACTTCGGTGCCGCGGAAGACGGTGTCGATCGGCTTGCGCTCGGCCGGCTCGTAGGAGGCGAGGTCGCCGGGGCCGATATAGCCGCCGTGGCCGACGACGAAGTCGCTGATCGTCCGCGCGATCTCGCCGCGGTAGAAGGTCTCGGCGCCCTCCTCCGCATACCGTTCGAGCGCCCCCGCCAGTTCCGGGAAGGCGAAGACGTCCCCCTCCCCCAGCCGCCGCCCGTGCGGCGCGTACAGCTCCCGGGTGCCGGTCATGTGCTCGTGGATCGGGCCGAGGATCTCGAGGATGTAGGCCTGCTGGCGGTTGACCGGCGCCCCCTCGCGGGCGAGCCGGATCCCCGGCTTGACCAGCGTCGCCAACGGCATCGAGCCGAAGCGGTCGAGCGCGTGCGCGAGCCCGGCCGCCGTCCCCGGCACCCCACAGGAGGCCGGCCCGACGTAGAACGTCTGCACCGTCTCGGCATCGAAACGGACCGGCACCGGGACCAGCTCGGTCGTCCGCTCGAGCCCGTCGAGCCCGGGGGCGGCGACGAAGAAGTCGATCAGCGTCGTCTCCTCCGCCTCGTGGACCATCATGTGGCCGCCCGCGCCGAAGCCGGTCAGCGGACTCTCGACCGCGAACGAGGCGAGCACCGCGCAGACCGCGGCGTCGACCGCGTTGCCGCCCTCGCGCAGGACGGAGGCGCCGGCCTCGGCGGTCAGCGGATGGCCGGCTGCGACGACCCCTCGCATGGGGGGAGCAGGCTAGCCGGGCAGGAACTCAGGGACGTCGATGCCGAGCTCGCCCCCGCGCTCGCCGGAGCGGCCGCGGCGAGAGACGCCGGCGTCTTTGGTGCGGCGGATCGTCGGCTCCTCGGCCCGGCGCGGCGGCGTCGTGCGGCCGTCGAAGCGGGTGGCGACCACGGTGACCCAGACCTGGTCGCCGATCTCCTCGTCGATGTTGGCGCCGAAGATGATGTTGGCGTCCGGGTGGGCGGCCTCGCCGACCACCTTGGCGGCCTCGGAGACCTCGACCAGCGAGAGGTCGCCGCCGCCGGTAATCGAGAGAAGAATCGAGCGGGCGCCGTCCATCGAGGTCTCGAGCAGCGGCGAGGAGATCGCTTTTTCGGCGGCTTCGATCGCGCGGCCGTCGCCGTGGGCCATGCCGATCCCGAGCAGCGCCCGGCCGGCGTCGGACATGATCGAGCGCACGTCGGCGAAGTCGAGGTTGATCACCGCGGGGAGCGTGACCAGGTCGGAGATGCCCTGGACGCCCTGGCGGAGGACGTCGTCGGCGACCTTGAAGGCCTCGACCATCGAGGTCTGCTGGTC
The DNA here is from genome assembly GCA_036277955.1 of Solirubrobacterales bacterium. Lineage (GTDB taxonomy): Bacteria > Actinomycetota > Thermoleophilia > Solirubrobacterales > 70-9 > VAYN01. The sequence goes on from DASULV010000049.1 coordinate 32,485, forward strand.
GAGCACCTCGAGCAGGCGGTCGTTGGGGACGACGATCAGGGTGTCCACCTCGGCGGAGAGTTCTTCGATGCCTTTCTGGGCCTGGGTGCCGCGGCGGCTGCCCTCGAAGCTGAACGGCTTGGTGACGATGCCGACGGTCAGCGCCCCGACCTCGCGGGCGAGGCGGGCGACGACCGGAGCGGCGCCGGAACCGGTGCCGCCGCCGGCACCGGCGGCGACGAAGACCATGTCGGAGCCCTTCAGCAGACGCTTGATCTTGTCCTGCTCCTCGAAGGCGGAGCGGTGGCCGACCTCCGGGTCGGCACCGGCGCCAAGGCCCCGCGTCTGCTCGTCGCCGATGTGGACGGTGACGTCAGCAACGCAGAGCTGCAAAGACTGCAAGTCCGTATTGACCGCCATGAACTCGACCCCCGGCACCCGAGCATCAACCATGCGGTTGACCGCGTTCACACCGGCCCCGCCGACCCCGACCACTTTGATCACCGGCTGGTGCGGCTCGCCGCTACCGGGCGGCTCGTAAGCAGGCTCGTCGCGCCCATAGCGCGGGTTTTCCGGCACGAACTGCTCCCGCCGAGCCACCGGCTCCTCGTTGAAGACCCGCTTCAGCCGCTCGGGGGCGGGCTCGGTAGAAGTCTCGATCTCATCAGCATCCTGATCGAAGAAAGTGGGCGCCTCTTCCTGTTGGAGAGGGACGTCAGCGGTGGTCTCTTCCTCCGCGACGGGCTCGGGAGCGGGCGGCGGCGTCTCCTGCTGCTGCTCCTCCTTCTTGGCCTCGGCTGGGTCCTGGCGTCCGTACCTGGGCGCCTCCGGCGGGTCCATCGGCGCGTCCTCGGTCGTCGACCGGAACAGGTCCGAAAGCGGCCCCTCGCGCATGCTTGCGCGCTTGTCACGCCGAGCCATGAGACAGAACCTCCTTCGCCAGCTCCCGGTAGTAGTTCGCAGCGCTCGAGTCCGAATCGTACTTGAGCACGGAGGCGCCTTTGACAGGCGCCTCGGCGAACTTGATCGCCTTTTTGATCCGGGACTGGAAGACGAGGTCACCGAAGTTCTCCTCGAGGATTTCCACCGCCTCCTTGGCGTGGATCGTCCGCGAGTCCAGCATCGTCGGCAGGATGCCCTCGATCCGCACGTCGGGGTTGAGGTTCTCCTGGATCATCCGCAGCGTGTTCTGGAGCTGAACCAGGCCGCGCATCGAGAGGTACTCGCACTGGACCGGGACGATGACTTTGTTCGCCGCGGTCAGCGCGTTGATCGTCAGCAGGCCGAGGCTCGGCGGGGTGTCGATGCAGACGAAGTCGTAGTCGCCGCCGACCTCCTTCAGCGCTTTCTCCAGCGAGCGCTCACGGCCGATCTTGGTGCTCATCGCGATCTCGGCGCCGGCCAGGTCGATCGAGGCGACGGCGATGTCGATCTCCCGCTTGACGATGATCTCGGAGATCGGCATGTCGTTGACGAGCACGTCGTAGAGGCTCTTCTCGACCTTGTCGGGGTCGATCCCCTGGCTCATCGTCAGGTTCCCCTGCGGGTCGAGGTCGATGCAGAGCACCCGGTAGCCGGACTCCGCGAAGGCAACCGCCAGGTTCAGGGTCGTGGTCGTCTTCGCGACCCCGCCCTTCTGGTTGGCGAAAGCGATGACTTCGGCGGTCTTCACCGGCACCTCCTCCGCAGCCTGCTTCTCCTGCAGGAAGTCAAGACGCGTAGGAGCCAGAAGATCTACAGCCTTGAGCCGAGCGGGGCCCTCCTCTTCGTCCTCATCGGCAGCGTTGAGAGCAGGCTCCTCGTCAACCTCCGGCGCTTCTGCCGTGGGTGACGTCGTAGGGGGGACCATCTCCTGCGCAGTTGCAGGAGATGGTGGGTCCCCTGCGGCGGCAGGACCCGCGGCCCCAGCGCTCTCGTCAATTCGCTCAGGCACCGCCTCTTCCATCTGCTGCAGCTCGTCGACGATCGGACGCTCCTCCTGAATCTCGACGGGAGCAGGCTTCGGCTTCTTTCGGCTTAGAAATCCCATTGCGCGGATATTCGTATGGGACCCGGCTTTTCCTGCCGGCCACCGAAATTGCTAGGAATCAGCCAATCCCCGACCTTTTAGACAAGCGGCTCGTGATCGTCACCGGCAAGGGTGGCGTCGGCAAGACGACCGTCGCCGTGGCCCTCGGCCTGCGGGCGGCGAGCGAAGGCAAGCGGACGATCGTCTGCGAGGTCTCCTCGCAGGAGAACGCCTCGCGGATGTTCGAGCACACCGCCATCGGCTTCCACGAGGTCGAGATGGAGGAGAACCTCTGGTCGATCTCGATCGACCCTGACGAGTCGATGCGCGAGTACGTGCTGCTGCAGCTGAAGGTGCGGGCGATGCGGGACATGCTCTTCCGCAGCCGCATCTTCAACTACCTCGCCGCGGCGACGCCGGGGCTGAAGGAGCTGGTGACGATCGGGAAGATCTGGGAGCTCGCCCAGCTCGACCGCAAGGTGAAGAAGGGGCGCAAGTACGACCTGGTGATCGTCGACGCGCCGGCGACCGGGCACGGGGTCGGCTTCCTGCAGACGCCCCGCACCTTCGCCTCGATCGCCCGCGTCGGGCCGATCCACTCGCAGGCCCAGCAGCTCGACCGCTTCATCACCGACCAGGAGAACACCGGCACCGCGATCGTCGCCCTGCCCGAGGAGATGCCGGTGAACGAGTCGATGAGCCTGGAGCGCGACCTGCGCGACGAGGTCGGGGTCGCAGTCGACCGCGTCTACCTCAACGGGCTCTACCCCGAGCGGTTCAAGAAAGCCGAGGCGGAGAAGCTGGCGCAGCTGGCCGAGAGCGAGAACGGCGCGGCAAGGGCGGCGGCGCGCGCGGCGCTCTCCGAGTACGGCCGGGCGAAGACGCAGCGCGCGCAGCTCAGCCGGCTGAAGAAGGGCGTCGAGGCGCCGGTGAAAACGCTGCCCTTCCTCTTCGAGCCCGAGCTCGACGTCGAGGCGGCGCGCAAACTGGCCGGAAAGCTCTCCTGATGGCCTCGGTCGGCGAAGTCCTCGAGGGCAAATCGATCTGCATCTGCGCCGGCTCCGGCGGCGTCGGCAAGACCACGACCTCGGCGGCGATCGCGCTGGGGATGGCGGCGCAGGGGCTGAAGGTCTGCGTCCTGACGATCGACCCGGCGAAGCGCCTGGCCGACTCGCTCGGCCTCGACGAGCTGGGGAACGAGGCGCGCCGGGTCGACCCCTCTCTGTTCGAGAAGCAGGGCGTCGAGATGAAGGGCGAGCTGTGGGCGATGATGCTCGACGCCAAGGCGACCTTCGACGAGCTGATCGCCCGCCAGGCGCCCGACGAGGAGTCGCGCGACCGGGTGCTGAACAACCGGATCTACCAGCAGATCTCCAGCGCCCTCGCCGGCTCGCAGGAGTACATGGCGATGGAGAAGCTGTTCGAGCTGCACACCGAAGGCGAATTCGACCTGCTCGTCCTCGACACGCCCCCGACCCGCAACGCCCTCGACTTCCTCGATGCGCCGAAACGGCTGACCCAGTTCATCGAGGGCAAATCCCTGCGCGTCTTCATGAAGCCAACGGGCCTCGCGGCGAAGGTGACCGGCCGCGGTGTCTCCGTCGCCCTCGGCGTCTTCAAGAAGCTCGTCGGCTTCGACCTGCTCGCCGACCTGGCCGAGTTCTTCAACGCCTTCAGCAGCATGGTCGACGGCTTCCAGGCGCGGGCCAAGCGGGTCAACAAACTGCTCTCCGATCCCGAGACCTGCTTCCTCGTCGTCTGCGGCCCCCAGGGCGAGCCGATCGACGAGGCCGTCTACTTCCACCGCAAACTGGTCGAGGCGAAGCTCCCCTTCGGCGGCGTCGTGGTCAACAAGGTCCACTACGCCGCCGACGAGCCCGTCGCCGAGGTCGAGGACCTCCCCACCGCCCTCGCCGACAAACTCGACGACCCCGCCCTCGCCAAACGAGTCGCCGACAACTTCGCCGACTACCAGGCCCTCGCCGAGCGCGACGCCGGCAACATCGACCACCTGGCCAACGAGCTCCGCACCACCTGCGTCATCCGCGTCCCATACCTAGACGAGGACGTCCACGACCTAGCCGGCCTCTCCCAGATCGACCGCTACCTCTTTGCAACCGCCGAGGAGCGGGTCGAGATGGCGGCGGGGCGGGCTTAGCGAGACGCAGCCAGGGACTCGCCGAGCCCCCGGACCCAAGTTTCGAACCAGAGCGGATACAGCTCGCCGGTCACTCCAAGCGGCTCGACCGAGACTCCGGCCGCTAGAAAATCCTCGCTGATCTGCTCGAGCAGGGTCCGCGATCGGCTCGCGCCCATGTACTCCGAAAGAGTTTCGATCTCCGGATCCCGCAACCAGCGCAGCAGGACCCGAAGTCCGCGGAACAGCTGCGGCCAGCTTTTGTACGTCGGTGGCTGCTCGAGGGACAGCAGGTGCAGCCAGGGCTCACGAGGCAGATCGAACCGCTGTTCATTGCCCAGGTTCCAGGAGGTCACGGTCCCGGCTGCGCGCAGAGAAGCGGCCGCCTCCTGCACATTGCGCTTCGCAAATCCGCTGGCAGCTGCAATCGCCTGAAGTGACATCCCGGGCTCGTCTGAAGTCAAGAGAACCCGTACCACCTCCGCCCGCGCCCCCACCCCCAAGAGACTGCGCATGCGAAAAGCAAAGTTGACCGGCTGGGCGAGGTCTGGGTGGCCGGAGCGACGGGTTGGTTCCATCCAGCTCTTGAGGAGTCCGTTTGCAAGGAAGGCAGGGTCGGGCCGCTGCACCGGGAGACCCTCGTTGAGGAAGAGTGGTGCCGCTTCCAGATCGGGGTCGGTCTTAGGCGACGGTCTCGTCGAGGACTTGCGCCGCCACTGCGCCAGCCATTCGGTCGCAGAATTCATAAGGGCTCGGTCGCTTTCGTCTGCGGCGAGGTTCCGGAGCCGTTGGAGGCTGACCAGACGCTCGTTCACCAACAGCCAGTCCAGCACCTCGTCGAAAAGCCGTGGTTCTTCGCGACCGACCTCCAGCGTGAGAAGGAGAAGTGCCTCAGGGTCAGCTGCCCACTCGTCCCTATGAGAGGAGGAAGCCAGGACCCCCATCTGCCCCCACTGCGACCAGGCGAATGCAGCGAGGTGATCCTGGAACTCTCGCCTCAACCTAGAAATCTGCATCGTCCACCCCGTAGTGAGCGAGAACGCGCCGAAGCACTTCCTCGAAGCCTGGCGAAGGATCATGGGTTCGAGTCCACTGCGCCGCTTGGAGCAGCTCCTCGGCGGTGGGCGTAAGTGCCTCCAGATCTTGCGAGTGCTTTCCAGGGCCCGCATCCACGGCTGCGTAGAGCTTGAAATGGATTTGATCGAGCCGGGAGGCGAAGTGGACGGTGAGGTGCTCTCCATAGGAGTGCGACTCCACGCGGTCTAGGAATCCCGTCGGGAGCTGGAAGTCCAGCAAGCTCGCTGGTCCCGCATTCAGCCAGGTCTGGGGGAGGGAGAAATCCCGGGCCACCCGATCACGGGCCTGACGCAACGGCTTCGGCAATGGGTCTGGATTCTCGAGTCCGGCATCTGATCGCAGCGCGACCACATCCACGTCACGCGTCGCCCTCTCGATCGCACCGAGCACAAGCAGGCCCGAGCCCCCTACCACCACGAGCTCGTACGATTCCCGCAGCGTCGCCAGCTGTTCGCCTAGCGCCGTGAGTACTTCTTCAGCTGCCTCTCGGTTCGCGATGTTGTTCATCTCGAATCGAGATGCTAAACATCATGCGTGAAATCCCTGCAACTCTAGTTGCGAGAAGCTCTAGCCCGCGCGGTTGCGGGAGTACTCGAACTCGAGGTGGGAGACCTCCCAGTCCGCGTCCGGGACCGGGAAGAGGTGGCGGACGCGGGGGGTGTCGATCCGTTCGCGGTGCTGGATGTCGCGGTCGGAATCTGCCGGCCAGTCGATCGTTTCGCCCGCGCGGGGATCGGAGACCTCCTCGAGCCACGGGGTGGCGGTGATCTTGATCTCTTCTTCGGCCGGGACCGGCTCCATGATGCGGGTCTCCTGCTCCACGTACTCGTCCTCCTCGGGTAGTTCTTCGACGGGCAGCTGAAGTTCGGCTGGAGGTTCGGATTCGGCGAGTGGCTCGGGCTCGGGCTCGGCGATGACCTTGAACTCGGGTTCCGGCTCGGAGAAGACCTCGGGCTCCACCACCGGCGCCTCGGACTGGACCGAGACCGTGATCTCGGCGTCGCCGCCTTCCAAGCCGTTGACGATCAGGGTCTCGTCGGCGACCGTGCTGAGGTCGTTGCCCAGCTCCCCCAGCGCCGCCGCTCGCAGCAGATTGCGGGTTCCCTCCTCCATCCAGGTCGCCAGCTCGACGGCGCGCTCGATCGGCAGGCCGTTCATCATCGCCCGCTCCAGCTCGAGCACGTCCTCGACCCGCTCGCGGGCCTGCAGGCGGTCCATCGACTCGTCCTCGATCAGGGCGGCGGCGCGGAGGGGCAGCGAGGCGCCGACCGGGCCATGGCCCTCCAGTACCGCGCGCATCGCCAGCAGGTGGTCGCTCAGCCCCTCCAGCGCCGTCGGTCGCTCGCAGCCCATCTCGAAGCGGCCCACCGCCCAGCTGAGGGCGCTGTCGGGATCCGGTCGCGCCTCCAGAGCGCCGGCGAACTCGGTCAGCTCTTCGGCCTCCGCCTCGCTGAGGCGGTAGCCGCCGGGGCGGGTCGAGGGGGCGCCGGTGGCGATCCGCCGCCAGCAGCCCTCGCCGGTGGGAGCGAAGGCGTAGGGGCCGAGGCCGATCCCGCCGCCCTTGAACATCCTCATCACGCTGATCAGCTCGCGCAGTTGCATCAGGGCGCTCTCGGCACCGCCGTCGGCATCCTGCTCGGCGACGGCCAGGTACTGCGGCTCCCAGGCGGCGCGGCCCATGCCCTCGCTGCGCATCGCGTCGACCGGCGCCTCGATCGAGTCGGCGCGGACGATGCGGACGTTGTGCGGCAGCTGCAGGCGCGGCATCGACATCCGCAGGCCGACAATCGGGACGATCAGGACGTCGGCTTCATCGGCGTCGCGGGATTCGGCGTCGAGCGTCGCCAGCGCCGTCTCGAGGCGCTCGCGGTCGAGCGAGAACCCGGCAGATCCCTCCCAAAGAGAAGCGAAGAACGTGGTCAGCATCAGCTCGGCGCGCGCCGCCGGGTCGGCCGGCACGGCCTCGCCGCGGGCCTCCAGGTAAGGCGCGGCGACGCCCGCTTCGATCGCCGCCTCGCGAGCGGCGGGAAAGCTCGGCAGCGAGCGCAGCTCCTCGGCGTGCTCGAGCACGTAGCGCCCGGTCATCGGCACGTAGCTGTAGAAGGCGGACTCGTCGCCGGAGTCGGCGGCGACGTCGAAGGGGATCTCCTCCCCCGTCGCGACCATCGAGCTGAAGCGCGAAGCGGCCTCGGTGGCGAGGCGCTTGATCGATTCGTTCAGGAGGAAGTCACGCACAGCCACGCATTCCGTGAGCGCGGGGGCGCTCCTGCGTCGGCAGGCGTTTGCACGAACGCTTGCAGGAACGGTCTAGGCGACAGCCGGCGTGCGCTCTTCAACGGCCTCGGCCGCGTCGCCCAGCAGCCAGCGCATCCCGTAGGACCGCATGTCCTCGACCAGCGGCACCAGCGCCTTGCCCTTCGGGGTCAGCGCGTACTCGACCCGCGGCGGCACCTCCGGGTAGGTGTGGCGCTCGACGATGCCCTCGTCCTCGAGGGCCCGCAGGCGCAGCGAGAGCGTGCGCGGGCTGATGCCCTCCAGCGAGCGCTCGAGCTCGCAGAAGCGGGCGCTGCCCTCGGCCAGGTCCCGGATCAACAGCAGCGTCCACTTGCCGCAGACGACTTCAGCGGTCTTGCAGACGGGGCAGGTGGAGTTGCTCTCGGCGCTCATAATCCGAAGCGAGGGCTAGTGGCATTTGCCTCGCTTCAACAAGTGTAGCGCCATAGCTTCACTAACTGAAGCTTTGGTCAAACGGCGCTGTGCTCAGGTCCGACCGGTGACAACCGGCTCCGCTTTGACCAGGTTGATCTTGTAGCGGACGTCGTTGTCGCCATAGACGAAGGTCACCGGGAACCCCTTTTCGAGCACGAGCAACTGGCAACTGCCGGCACCCGAGATGCATTCGGCTTCGCCGTAGATCGCGGTCACTTCGTTGGAGACGAGGAACATCGGCACGCGGTTCTTCGATCCCATCCCCAGGTAGGTGATGACGGGAGTTTTTTCGCCGGGCAGCGGGGCGGGCGCGACCACGTCTTTGTAGAGGGTCGGGCCTTTCTTATCCACCGAGCCGTCCGGCTTCGTTTCGATCCGCGTGACCTGAACGGTGACCTGGAGGCTGTAGGTGGTGCCGGCGGGGATGCTGCCGTCACTCGAGTCGCCACCGGGGCTCGTGCCGCCGCCCGTCGCGGCCGGAGCCGGTGAGCTCGATTCAGATTCGAACGTGGTTTCTTCGCTGCTGCTGAAGCCCGATTCGCCTTCGGAAGTGGCGGGGGGCGCGCCGAGCTTCGCCGCCTGCACGTTCTGCGGCGACGTGAAGCGCTGCTTGAAGGGGTTGGTCGGCCGGCGGTGGGCGAGGCGCTTCTTGTAGTTGCGCAGTCCCGGCTGAGCTTTGACGACGGTCAGGCTGTCCGCTGCCGGGGCGGCCCCGCTGGCGACAGCGCTCGGGCCGGGCGTCGGTTCGGGTTCTTCCGAGCCTCCCGCGAGCAGGACCGGAGTCGCGACGATGGCAACCAGGATCAGGGCGACCAACGGCAGCAGCCGCCGATCGCGCAGATCCAGGTACAGATCGGAGAGGAAGGGCGGGACCTTCATCTCGCCGCCTTTCAGCTTCGGCATCTTCAGCTCGGGTCCGAGGCGCTTCACGGCGTTCCTCCGGTGGTGGTCGAGACCGGCGTGGTCGCGGGTTCCGGGCTGGTCGGGGTCGCTCCACCGGTCACCCCCTGCTCGGGCGGGACGAGGAAGGTGGAGACGGTGAATTCGGCCCTGAGGAAGGGAAAGCCTTTTGCTTCGTCCGGGCTCAGAGTGAAGCCGTTGATGGTGATCAGCCGGCCGGTGACGTTCACCTCCGAGTTCTTGGTCTCGACCAACGAGTCGAGCCCGTGGATGAAGTCGGCGAGGTGGAAGAAGCTGCCTTCGAAGCTGAGCGTGTACGGCATCACCGCCAGGCCGGCCGGACCGATTCCGGCGCCGAGCGGCAGCTTCGAAGCAGCGACCTCGGTCGGCGAGGGAGCCGCTCCGGCCACGGTTTCTTCGGCCGGAACTTCGACGGTCGCTTCTTCGCCGCCTTCAGCCGGCGTCAGGACGAAGGTCTGGAATCGGACGTGGGCGTCCTTGGCGATTCGGTTCAGCTGCACCAGCAGCGAGGCGGTGTCGTCTTCGGCGGGCGCCGCCTTGCCGAGCACGACGAGCTGCTGGTACTGCTGCGGGAACGCGCGTCGAGCTTCCTGTCCGCGTTGGACTTCCGACTGATGCAGCGCCAGCGATTCTTCCTTCTGGGAGACCTCCCGGTCGAGTTTCGTCACTTCCTCGCGCTTCGGGCTCAGCAGCAGCATCCAGAAGGCGACGACCAGTGCGACCAGCACGACCATGGCGGCGATGAGCCTGCTGTTGGAGCTCATTCTTCTCCGCCTTCCGACGATTCGGCTTCCGAGGAGCCGGCTTCGGCAGTTTCGGTCGCGGTCGGCAGCGCTTCGGTGCCTTCCGCGGCAACCGGAATCGGCGCGGCGTCAAAAGCGACGACCAGCTTGAACTTGGCGATGAAGCGACGGGTCTGGCATTCGCTGCCCCCACCCGCTTCGCCGCCGGAAGCGCTTCCCGCTCCTTCTTCCTCTGAAGGCAGTTCCGAAGATTCGACGCCGACGCGGGTGACGCCGTCGATGTCTTTCAAGGCCGTGATGAACCCGGCGACCGACTCCTGTCCGGCAGCACAGCCACCCAGGGTCAGAGCCGGACCCTTGATCGAGCTGCTGAGGGTGCCGCCGCCTTCGGCTTCGGATCCGGCTGCGGCGTTCAGTTCGGTCAGCCAGACGTCGTGCGGGAGGACCAGCGCGAGTTCCCTCATCACCCGTTCCCAGTCGAAGCGGCTGTCGGCAAGGCTGCTGATCGTCGCCAGGCGCTGTTCGTGCAGGGTCTGGAACTGGACGTAGGCGGCGAGGCGTTTGGCTTCCTGCGTGGCGGCCGCGTCTTCCTGCTCCAGTTGGGCGACCTGACCTTCCCGTTCGGAGATCTGATTGCCGGTCAGCACCAAGAGGGCGACCCCGACGAGGATCGCGACAAGGGCGCCGAGGACGATGTAGGGCATCGGCCCGGTCCGCATCGGCGCCCGCGCGCCCGCGCGCAGCTCGGAAGGAAGGAGGTTGACCGGCCTCATCGCTCAGACCTCCAGCCCCAGGCCGAGGGGCAGGACGAGACGCGCGGCGAGAGTGTCGTCGACCTGCGACAGCGGCGCCGGCCGCGGAGCCGAGATCGGCAGGCCCACCTGCTCCTCCATCGTCGCGGCGAGGCCGCGGATGGCACTGCCGGCCCCGCAGAGCACGACACCGGAGACCGGCACCGCACTCTCGAGAGCGCGGTAGTAGTCCAGGGAGAGGCGCAGCTCGTCGACCAGGCTCGCCGCACCCTCCTCGAGCGCGCGGCGGCTCGCGGCCACGATCTCAGGATCGCCCGCGATCGCCTCGACCGGCTGCTCCAAGGCAACGTGATGCAGCCATTGCTCGGCGTGTTCGGGGCTGAGCCCGCGCTCCGTGGAGAGGCGGGCGATGATCGCCTCCATCCCGGTTCCGGAGACACGGGTGAAGAGGCAGGAGCGGCCGCGGGCTACGGCGAGGTTGAGGACGTCGCCGACGTTGCAGTAGAGAGTCGCCTCTTCCGGCACGACCGCACCCCCCTCGCCGGCGGCGGCCGGCTGAACCGCTACCGAGGCGAGAGCGCGGATCATCCCGAAGGCGGAGAGGTCGATTCCCTCCGGCTGCAGCCCCGCTTTGCGCAGGGGCTCGACGAAGGAGGCGATCATGTCCCGCCGCGCCGCGATGACGACGACGTCGACCTGCGGACCGGATCCCTCTTGAGCGGGAACGCCGCCGACGACCTGGTGTTGGAGGACGGCGTGGTCGAGCGGCATCGGAATCTGCTCCTGCGCCTGGAACCGGATCGCGGCCTCCATCTCCTTCGGATCCTCGATCGCGGGCAGGCGCAGGGTGCGGACGATGACCCGCTGATTGCCGACGCCGAGCCGCACGCGCTTCGAGAGCCTGGAGCTCGAGTAGAGGTTCTTGAGGGCGGCGACCAGGCCGTCGGGATCGATCACCTCGCCCTCGTGGAAGACGCCCGGCTGCAGCGGCTGCACCGCGGACCCGACGAGCTGGGTCGAGCCGTTGACGGCCACCTCGGCCACGGCCACGCTGCCTGCCTCGATGTTGAGGCCGGCGACGTTCCCGCCCTTCTTCTTGCCCAGGTTGAATGAAGGCATGCTCAGGCTCAGCGAAGGCCTGCTGAGCGACAGGGACGGCATCGATATCGGCTTGGTGAGCTGCATGGAGACCTACGTCCTCAATCGGCAGGAAGCGACGGAAACTAAAAAGTCGAGAGATACCAATCGACCATCTGGTCGCCGGCCAGCAGAGCGACGACTCCCCCGAGGGCGAGGAACGGGCCGAACGGGATCGCTCGCTTGCGCGCCTCCGTGCCGTGCCGGGCGATCAGGGCGAGGCCCACGACCGAGCCTGCCAAGAGGGCGACCAGAAGAGCCGGAGCGACGTTGCGCCCGAGGTAGAGCCCCATCACCGCGGCCAGCTTGACGTCACCCAATCCCATCCCGCGTGGGTAGGCCAGCGCGACGAGGAAAAGCCCTCCGCCGGCCGCAACGGCGGCAATCGCGCGCTCTGGCAGGCTCGCCGGGTCGCCGACCGCAGCGACGGCGACGCCGCCGATCGCCGCTGCGAGCAGCACCTTGTTCGGGATCACTCGCCGATCGAGGTCGGTCAAGGTGATCGCCAGCAGGGTGGTGACGAAGAGAATGCCGAGCACGAGTTCAATCGGATCGCCCCAGAGGACGGCGACGGTCCCTACATAGAGAACCCCCAGGCTGAGCTCGGTGAGCGGGTAGCGGGCGGAAATCCTGTCGCCGCAGCAACGGCTGCGGCCGCGCAGAGCGATCCAGGAGAAGACCGGGACGTTGTCGTAGGCGGCGATCTGGGCGCCGCAGGTGGTGCAGCGCGAACGGGGGCCGAGGATCGATTCGCCCCGCGGCACCCGATAGCCGACGACCGTCACGAAGCTGCCGATCACGAGCCCGCCGAAGAAAGCGAAGAAAAGCGCCTGGGTCATCGCTATTCGCCTTCCAGCGGAGTGCTGGTATCGACCTCGAGACGGGCCGGGTATTTCGGGTGGTCATACATGAAGGCGAGCGCTTCCAGCTGCGTGTTTGCCCGCTCGACGCTCAGCCCCAGCCCGAGCCGTTCGCCTTTTTCGATCGTCTGAGTGCCGGTGAAGGTCATCGTCAGCCGCCGCTTCAGCCATTCGGTCGGCCAGTTCCCGGTCTCCGGACTCATCCAGTAGGTGGTCCCACCGTTCGTGTTCGTCAGCAGAAACGGGGTCCCTCCTTCTTTCCACTTGTAGAGGAAGACGCAGAGCTTGCCGGGGTAGGCGACTTTGTTGATCGTCTCCGTGTAGTACTGCAGGGTGATCGTCCCCAGCATTTTGAAGGCCTGGGGCATCGGGTCGGTCACCCAACGGTGCACCTGCGCCTGGGGGTGCGAGGTTCCGGTCGGGGTGAAGTGGCAGTTCGGCGTGTCGTCTTTGAGGATCTGCAGACCGGTGCCGGCGTCCGGAGTGGTGTCCAGATAGGAATCGTTCGAGTAGTCGTATTCGAGCGGGTTGTTGGGATCTTCGAAGTCGGGATCGGGGGGCGAGCCGAGCACAAGCGCATCCGGAGCTCCGGGGGTGGAACCGGTCTGCAGCCCGTTGGCGCAGATGCCGAGGGTGTTGTGGAGAAGGTGGTTGGCCGTGATCGGCTGGCGGACGGCGGAAGTCGGAGAGCACGAGGAGTCGCTGAGGAAGAACTGCTGCGCGGTGACGACGTTTCCGCTCCCGTCCGGTTTCGGGTCGCTTTCGGCGTTGTCCCGGGGATTGATGAAGTTCGACTGGACTTCGACGTAGCCGCGTTGAGCCGCCTGACTGGGCGGCGCGTCGAGCCGCACCGCGACGACGATCTGTTTGTAGTCCTGTTTGCCCGGACATTTGGTTTCCGGGCACTGGGCGTCGTTGCGCCAGACGACGTAGCGGTAGAGCTTGCCTTTGACGTCACCGCTGGCGAACGGGATCGGCCCGGGGGTGACAAGGGCGTTTTCGATTTTCCCGCCGCCGTAGAGTTCTTCTTCGTTGACGACCAGACGGCGGTAGTTGCCCGGCGGTTCCCGCTGCAGGGCGAAGGTGCCGTTGATGACCCGGTAGTCCGGGCTCAGCGGATTCGAGGAGTGTTCCGGCGCGCCTTTCATCGCCAGGTTTTTGTCTTCGAGGCTGCGCAGGTACTCGAGTTCCTGTTCGGCGTACTCCAGCGCCACCTGGCTGCCCTTGGCCCGCTGCACGTTCCTGGTCGCCGCGGAGAGCAGGCTGAAGGTCGTCATCGCGGCGATCGAGAGGATCAGCACCGCGACCAGCACCTCGACGATCGTGAAGCCGGCTTCGTTTCGCGTCGAGCGTCTCATCAGTACCCCAGCGTGGCGTTGCGCAGGCTGGCGCCGTTGGAGACGGTGAGCGCCCCGACTCCGCTCGGATTGGGCAGGCGCAGCGTGACCTTGATGTAGGTCGGTTTGGTCGCGTTGGGGGCGTAGCTGAAGACCTGGTTGCTGTTGATGCCGGTGAAGATCGTCCGTGCCGTCCCGGTGAAGGTTCCCGGGGTCGCCTCGATCCGCGAGCAGGAGGTCGTGGTGCAGGTGTAGGTGACCTGGCATTTGATCGGCGAAGCGGTGCTCGCCGGCTGGGCACCGGAGCCGCAGCTCGTCCGCCGGACGTAGGCTTCGAAGGAGACGACGTTCGGTTTGACGTAGGTGGCGTTGGTGGTCACCGCGATCCCGTTGCGGATCTCGCGGGTCATCCGCTCGAGCACCCAGCGCGCCGTCGTGATGTTCTGGGCCTGCTTGCTGATTTTCGGCTGGTCGCGCACGGCGCTGATCACCAGGGAGGCGACCGCCGCCATCACCACGGCGCCCATCGTCGAGGCGACGAGGAGCTCGACCAGGGTGAATCCGCCCTCGCGCGAACACGTGCGCAGACGGCGTCTCATCGTGCGACCACCTTGAACGAGCGCTTGACGGGCGAGGCGGCAGCGGTGCCCACCGCGTTCACCGCCTTGAGCGAGAAGGTGTGCCGCCCGAGCTTGAGCTTCGCCAGCTTGAACGGCGATCCACAGCTACGCCAGCGCTGCTTGTCGACCCGGCAGAAGAAGTTGGTGTTCGGCTGCCCGGTGGCGTCGAGGAAGCGGAAGGTCGGCCGCCGCAGGCGCGTCTTCGAAGCGGGCCCGAAGGTGATGTGCGGCAGCGGCGTCATGTAAGCGATCCCGCCCTTGCCGCCGCTGCCGGAACCGGTTTTGCCCCCTCCTGAGCCCGCGCCGCCGCCGGAGCCTCCCGTCGATCCGCTGCCGCCGCTCGTGCCGCCGCCGGAGCCTTCTTCGGTGGGAGGTGGCGGAGGCGGCGGGTCTTCCTGGCGGTAGGAGATCGACGCCGAGCAGCTCGAAGCCAGTCCTTTCGATTCGGCGGTGGCGCTGAAGAAGGTGGTCGCCCCGCTCGCGACGGGGGCGGTGAGGGCGAGGCCGGGAGAGGCCAGCTGCTCGGCCGTCCCCTGCGCCACCACCGGCCCGGTGCAGTTGGAGGTGCGGTAGACCTTGATCAGCGCTTCAGCGGTGGCGCTGCCGAGGATGGTCGGGGTGGTCGAGGGGTTTGGCGATCCGGGGGCGGTTCCGCTCAGGGTCGGAGGCGGCGGCCCGAGGGGGACGCCGTTGCCGACCGAGAAGAGCAGGGTGGTCGAAGGCTCGCTCCAGCCGTAGACGTCGGCTTCGGCATCGTTGTCGCCTTCGGTCAACAGCTCGGAGGTGACGAAAAAGGCCTTCGAGCCGTCGGCCGAGATCCCCTGCGGGCTGACCGGGAACTCGAGATCGCCGTTGATCTGCCCGGTCGAGACGAGAACGGTGCCGGCGGCCGAGCGCCGGTAGAGGTCAGGGCTGCCGTCGGTGTCCGCGGGAACGAGCTTCTGGCTGGTGACGAAGAAGATCGAGGAGCCGTCCGCGGAGGCGCCGCCGAAGCTGGCGTTGAAATCTTCGCTGCTCCCGCCCGGACCGGTGGAGACCAGGGTGGTGACCCCGCCGGCGCGTTCGTAGAGATCCTGCGCGGTGTCGGCGTCTTCGAGGACAAGAGACTCGCTGGTGCTGAAGATCGCGCGCTCGGGCGATCCTTCGGGCGAGGCCCAGTCGAGCGAGGCCAGCTCGGTGCCGTTCCCGCGGCCTCCCTCCCCGATCGAGACCAGGCTCGCGCTTCCTCCTTTGTAGCGGTACACGTCCTGTTCGGCGTCTTTGTCGGCCGGATCGAGCTGCTCGACGGTGAGGAAGTAGGGAAGCTTGCCGTTGGCGGCAGCCGGGGCGTAGCGCGCCGGTTGGCCTCCGTTGCCCCCGGTAGCGCTGATCGAGAGCAGCGTCGGCGCGCTGCCGCTCGACCAGGCGTAGACGTCCTGGGCGCTGTCTTCGTCTTTTTCCGCGAGCCGTTCCGCCGTCTCGAAGTAGACCTGCGAGCCGTCAGGGGAGATGGCACCGAAGGAGGGGACACAGCTCTGACCGGTCGGAAGGGCTTCGGGGCACTCGTCTTCGACGGTGACGAGTTCGGTGACGCCCGCGGTGAGGTCGCGCAGGTAGAAGTCCGGTTCAGAGTCGACGTCTTCGGAGGAGAGGCTTTCCGAGGTCCGGAAGACCGCTCGGTCTCCCCCTTCGTCGATTCCCCAGAGCGATGCGGCCTGGTCGCCGTTGCCGCATTCGCCGCTGACGCAGGATGAGTCGGCGGCAGAGACGAGCACGGTTTTGTCGGTGGCGGTCAGGTGCGCGTAGACGTCGTCGCTGCCGTCTTCGTCGGCTTCGCTCAGGGCTTCGTCGGTGGAGAAGAAGACGGCCGAGCCGTCGTCGGCGACGCCGGTCGGCGCCGGTTCGGCCGGCGAGCTGCCGTTACCGCAGCCCCCTGGCACGCACCCGGCATCGCCGGCGGAAACGAGGAAGGTCTGGTTCTGCCCGAGATCGCGGAGGTAGATGTCTTCCACTTCGTCGTGGTCGGCCGCGAGTAGCTGCTCATCGGTCGCGAAGAAGACCTTTTTCCCGTCCCCCGACATCCCGACGTAACGGGCGGGCAGGGTGTCGTTGCCCCCGCGCGGACCGACCGACACCTCCCGGGTCACGTAGCCTTTGACTTCGGCGTCGTAGGCGCGCACGTAGACGTCGAGTTCCTGATCGGTGTCGCTTTCGAGCAGCTGGTCTTTGCTGGTGAAGACGACCGTTTTACCGTCGGCGGAGTTGCCGTCGTAGAACGCCGGCGCGGCGAGGGCGCTCTCCGCCGGACCCAGCATCAGGGCCGGAAGAAGGGCGAGGAGAGGAAGGGATCGGGAGAGCGCTTTGAGCATCGAGTTCAGGTATCGGCGCGAGGCGGTCATCCGTTTAGGGGAGCCGGGGCGCGGTGGCCGAAAAGCGAGGGGCGGGCCAGCGGCCCGCCCCTCTCCAACTTCATGCTTGGCTAGGCCGAAGCGGTGCGGCTACCGGGATCAACCGCCCCAGTCGCCGGTGCCGCCGCCGCTGCCCGGGCAACCGCCGGTTCCCGCCGCGGTGCAGGGGAAGGTCAGCGTGCCCGCGTTGTTCACCACCGAGAAGGTCTGGGTGGATTTGGTGCCTTCGATCGTGATCGTGTAGCCGCTGGAGGTCGGGGTGACCGCCTTGATTTTCGCGTTGCTGAGCGTCGGCTCGATAGCGATCAGCTTCGAAGCGGTGGCGCCTTCGTAGCTGCCGTTGTTGTCGGTGGAGTAGGTCTCCATCGCCACCTGCGCCGAGTGCGCGTACTCCTTGGCCTTGGCGTCGCCGGCCTTGTCTTTCTGGTTGAAGAACGCCGGCAGCGCGATCGCGGCCAGGATTCCGAGGATCAACATGACGACGAGAAGCTCGATCAGGGTGAAGCCCGCCTCGCTATCGCCGTTGAGCCGGGCGCCAACCTTGGCCCGGAGATTCTGGAGAAACATTAGAGACCTCCTATGGTCCTAATCGTTTGCGCCAGAGCCCCGTCGCGTGAAGCCACGTGGTGTCTGTCGACCCCGGTGGTAGCCCGGCTAACTCGAAACGAGTCCCGTCGGCTTTGCGCCCCCACCTCGCAGCGGGTTTGCCTTTGGCACCGAAGCACTGGCAGATTCATCACAGGCCGTACATCGGCCGCTGACGCAGATCCTTAATCCCTGAAATTGGGGTTACGTCCCGCGAAAACTGCAGAGACTGGGATGCCCGTCCAGGCGAACGGCGCGAAAAGAGATGAGGCGAGCCAAGCGCCCAGCAGCCCGGCGAGCGCAAGATAGGCGGCGTTGAAGACGGCGGGATCGGAGAGGTGGTGCCATGCCTGCCAGAAGAAGGCAGCGACCAGTACGCCGGCCAGGCTCCGCAGCGGCAGCCCGCGGGCGGAGAACGCGTCCCAGCCCACCAGGGCCAGCAGGAGCGGCGCGTGGTAGTAGAGGTTGTCGACCGGATCGAGGACGCACCTCAGCAGCGCCAGCAAGGCCAGCAGCGCGAATCCGTCCGCAGGCGAGAGCGGCAGGCCCCGCCGCGCCGCGACCGCGAGCGGCAGGGCGAAGGCGAGCAGGACGATCAGCGGATGGGAGCAGGAGTCGGCGAGCGAGGGCGCGGCCTCCAGGTGCGCCTCGAGCCGTTCCCCGCCCACCTCGTAGACCTCGGTCCGGGAAGAGGCGAGCGGATACCAGGCGCTCCAGGGCGTGACGACGCTGCCGGTGGTGGCGGCCTCCCGCTGGACTCCGAAGAAGGAGTCCGGCGAGGCGACGACCGCCGGGAGCATCAACGCCGCCGTCACCGCCACGGCGCCGGCGGCAACGGTCGCCCGTCGCCTCGGCAGGACCATCAGGACGGGCAGGATCGCGATCACCGCCCACTGCTTCGAGGCGATCGCCAGTCCGAGGAGGATCGCCGTGCGAGGAGCATTGCCCTCCGCCGCGTCGGCCATCGCCGCGACGACCAGAGCCGCGGTCAGGATCTCCTCGGGGTGCCCGTACCGGAGCGCCTCCAGGGTGAGCGGGTTCAGCAGGCAGATCAGCGGCAGCAGGGTGGCGCCGAAGGGGCTCATGCCTCGAGACGTCGCCGCCCTCGTGAGCCGGATCCCGACCAGCCCCGCCGCCAGCAGGCAGGGGAAGGAGGCCCAGTGGTAGGCGGTCAGCCCGGTCGCCCCGGAGAGCGCGACGAAGGGCGCCTGCACGAGGGTCGCGAATGGTCCCATCATCGGGGCCGAGCTCAGGTAGTCGCCGACGTTCCCTGACGCCAGCGCGTGCACGGCCGCGGCGGCGTCGCCGTCCCAGTCGCCCATGGCGGCCGGTCGCGAGGCCAACCAGGCGCTGAGGAGGGCGACCAGGGCGTACGGAGCCCAGCTCTTCGCGCGGAGCAGCATGCGGTTCTATCGGCCGTCCCGCCGACGCGGTTGAGCCTGGACGCCCTTCCGCCAGGCGTCCGCCGACGCTGTGACCATTGCCCGCCGGATGAGCCGGCGGGCGCCGATCGCACTGCTCGTGGTCGCCTTGGCGGCCTCGGCGACGCTGCTCTTCTCGCTCACCTCGCACCTCACCTTCGTCGGCGACGGCTGGAACCTCCTGGCGGCACGTCCCGACTGGTCGGTCGACACCTTTCTGGAACCGTTCAACGAACACCCGATCGTCATCCCCGCGTTCGTCTACAAGGTCCTGCTTGCCGTCTTCGGGATGGAATCGGCGCGCCCCTTCTACGTCGTCTCGATCTCCCTCTTCCTGCTCTGCGCGGTCCTGCTGTTCCTTTTCCTGCGGCGCCGGGTCGGCGACTGGGGGGCCCTGGCCGCGGCGGTTGTCGTCCTCTTCCTCGGAGCCGCCTACGAAGACCTACTCTGGGAGTTCCAGATGGGCTTCTTCGGCTCGATGGCGGCGGGAATCGGAGCGCTGCTGGCACTCGACCGCGAAGATCGGGCAGGCGACGTCGCCGCCTCCGCCCTGCTCGTCGTGGCGACCGCCTTCTCGACGCTCGGGATTCCCTTCGTCCTTGCCGCCGCCGCTCAGGTCGCGGTCGGGCCCCGGCCTCGTCGCCGGCGGGCCTTCGTCTTCCTGATTCCCCTCGCCCTCTACGCGATCTGGTGGCTGGTCTCCGGCCACGCCGCCGGCGGTCAGATCGGCCTCGAGGACCTCCCCCGCCTGCCGGGGTACGTCTTCGAAGTCGCCGGCGCCGGGATCGCCTCCCTGCTCGGGCAGCAGCCGATCGACGCGGAAGGGCAGCCGCCGCTGTTGGCCGAGCTGCTGGCACTCCTCCTCGCCGGGGCGCTGATCTACCGCCTCGCCCGGCGACGCGAAGTGCCGCCGGGACTGATCGTCGCCCTCGTCCTCCTCTTCTCATTTTGGCTGCTGATCGCCCTCGACCGCGGGCCACAGCGCTTCTCCAGCCGGTTCCAGTACCCGAGCGCGGTCTTCCTCCTGATCGTCGCGGCGGAGGCCCTGAGGGGCGTGCGCCTCTCCCGTGCCGTCGCGGCCGTGCTCGTCGCGGTCACGGCGGCGGCCGTGATCGGGGGCGCCTCCCTCCTCCATCAGGGCTACACGGACCGCTGGAAGCCGACGGCCGGTCAGATCCGGGCGACGCTCGCCGTGATCGACATCGCCGGACCGGCGGCGCATCCCCGGTACGCGATCAGCCTGCCCCCCTCGATCTTCCTGCCGGTCGCGAAGTACCGTGAGGCAAAGCGCAGGCACGGCACGCCGGCCTACTCCGAAGCACAACTCCTCGCGGCCGCTGAGGAGAACGGGCAGATCGCCGACCTGACGCTCGTGGGGGCCCTCGGCCTCGGCCTGCGGACCCCGTCGCGGGGGGCGGAGCCGAAGGCATGCCGCACGGTCAACTCGTCGAACGCAGGGAATGCGGCGGCGCAGCTGGCGGCGTCCGGCGAGTTCCTGCTCGACAACCGGAGCTCCAGGCGCGTGAACCTCGGGGTGCGCCGCTTCTCCCCGGCGGTCCCCACTCAGCTGGGCTACCTGCCGGCGGGAGCGAGCAGATCCCTGCGCCTGCCGCGCGACCGCTCCCCCCGCCCCTGGGCACTGGCCCTTGACGGCGGACCGGTCCGCCTCTGCGTCCTCTAGCGGATGTGTTCGTAGATGCTGAACAGCGGCAGGTACATGGAGATGACGATGAACCCGACCATGCCGCCGACGAAGCAGATCATCACCGGCTCGATCAGGGCCGTCAGCGCCTTCACCTTGGCGTCGACCTCGGCCTCGTAGAAGTCGGCGATTTTCGCGAGCATGTTCTCCAGCTGACCGGTTTCCTCACCGACCGCGACCATGTGGCCGACCATCGGCGGGAAGATGTCGTGCCCTTCGATCGGGCCGGCCAGGGAGCCTCCGGTCTTCACCGACTTGTAGACGTCGTCCATCGCTTTCTCGACGACGACGTTGCCGGCGGTTTCGCCGGTCAATTTGATCGATTGCAGCATCGGCACGCCGGATGAGACCGAGCCGGAGAAGGTGCGCGACCAGCGGGCCAGCGCGACCTTCTGGATCACGTCGCCGATTTTGAACGGCAGCCGCAGGATGAGGCGGTCCCACTGGTCTTTGCCCGCTTCGGTCTTCTTCCACTTGAAGAAGAGCCAGAACCCGAGCATCAGGCCGGGCAGGAGCAGGAACCAGTAGCCGGTGAGAAGGTTGGAGACCGAGACGCAGAACTGGGTCGGAGGGGGTAGGCCCGCCCCTTCTTCCGGGTGTTCTTCGGCGAGTTCTTTGAAGATGTTGGCGAAGACCGGGATCACGAACATCACGATCGCGACGAGGACGACGACCGCGAACCCGAACACCAGCGCCGGGTACATCAGCGCCGATTTGACCTGACGCCGCAGGGCGTCGGATTTCTCCACCTGGAAGGCGATGCGGTCGAGCGCTTCCTCGAGCCGACCGGACTGCTCGCCGGAGCGGACCATCGCCCGGAAGAGACGATCGAAGACGCGCGGGTGGCGTTCCATCGCCTGCTCGAGCGTGCTGCCGGCTTCGACGTCGGCGCGCATCGAGGCGACGGCCTCCTTGATCTCCTCGTCTTTGCTCTGCTCCTCGAGGGTGCTGAGGGTCCGCAGCATCGGCATCCCGGAGGCGACCAGGGTCGCGAACTGCCGCGAGAAGACCGCCAGCTCGCGCATGTCGACGCTTTTCCAGCGCCGCATGACGTCCTCGATCTTGATCGGGTTGCTCTTCTCGCTGACGTCGAGGACGATCAGGCCGCGCTGGCGCAGCTGCTCGGAGACCTGCCCTTTGGACTCGGCTTCGATTTCCCCTGCCGTCGCGGTGCCGGCGAGGTCCATCGCCCGGAAGGTGAAGGTGGAAGCGCCCGCCATCGGCTAGCTCCCGGTGACGTATGAGGGCTGCGCCGGCGGCGTCTGCGGGGCACCGGGAGCGCCGGCGTAGGCCGGCGCGGCCGCCGGCATCACCGCCTCGGCTCCACCGAGCACGCGTTTGAGCTCCTCCGGGACCGACGAGCGCTGCTCGGCGAGGGAGCGGCTGATCTTGCCCGAGCGGACGAGGCGCGCCAGATCGGCGTCCATGGTCTGCATCCCCACCGCGCCCGAGGTCTGCACGGCGGCGTAGATCTGGTGGGTCTTGCCCTCGCGGATCAGGTTGCGGATCGCCGGCGTCGGCACCAGCACCTCGGTGGCGACGACCCGGCCCATCCCGTCGGCGGTGGGCAGCAGCTGCTGGGTGACGATCCCCTGCAGGGCGATCGAGAGCTGGGTGCGGACCTGTCCCTGCTGCTCGGGGGGGAAGACGTCGATGATCCGGTCGACCGTCTGCGCGGTCGACTGGGTGTGGAGGGTGGCGAAGACGAGGTGGCCGGTCTCGGCCGCGGTCAGCGCGGTGCCGATCGTCTCCAGGTCCCTCATCTCGCCGACCAGGATCACGTCGGGGTCCTCTCGCAGGGCGGCTTTGAGCCCGAGCGCGAAGGTCTCGGCGTCGGAGCCGATCTCGCGCTGGTTGACGATCGACTTTTTGTGCCGGTGCAGGAACTCGATCGGGTCCTCGATCGTGAGGATGTGGTCCTGCCGTTCGGAGTTGATGATGTCGATCATCGCCGCCAGGGTCGTGCTCTTGCCCGAGCCGGTCGGGCCGGTGACGAGGACGAAGCCGCGCGGTTTCTGGGTCAGCTCGCGGAGGACCTGGGGACCGCCGAGGGAGTCGAGCGAGGGGATCTCCTGCGGCACGAAGCGGAAGGCGGCGCTGACGGCGCCACGCTGGAAGAAGCAGTTGACGCGGAAGCGGGCGACCCCTGGGATCGCGTAGGCGAAGTCGAGCTGTTTGTGGTTCTCGAAGCGTTTGCGCTGGTCGTCGTTGAGGATGCTGAAGACGACCTCGCGGGTCTCCTGGCCGCCGAGGACGGGGAAGCCCTCCATCGGCGTGATCTTGCCCTTGTCGCGGATCGCCGGGGGAAAGCCCGGGGTGAGGTGCACGTCGGAGGCCCGCGCCTCCACCATGCGGCGCAGGACCTCTGCGAAGTCGAAGTCCATGGCTCCTAGATCGGCTTCCTAGGCCGATTCCTTAAGCGGTGACACGGAGTACCTCCTCGAGGCTGGTGGAGCCGCCGCGGACCTTCTCGACGCCGTCCTCGCGGAGGGTGAGCATCCCCTCTTCGCGGGCCGCCGCGGCGATCTCGGCCTCCGGCTGCTGAGCGACCGCCATCTCCTTGATCCGTTCGCTCAGCCCCATCACCGAGTAGAGGCCGACGCGGCCTTTGTAGCCGCTGTTGTTGCAGCGGGCGCATCCGACCGGCTCGTAGGCCTCGAGGTCGGTGGCGGCCCGCAGGCCGGCTTCCCCCAGGGCCTGCCCCGGGATCACGGTGCGCCGCTTGCAGTGACTGCACAGTTTGCGCGCCAGTCGCTGGGCGACGACGCAGTCGACCGCGGAGGCGATCAGGAAGGACTCGATGCCCATCTTCGTCAGACGCGTGATCGCGCCCGGAGCGTCGTTGGTGTGCAGGGTCGAGAGCATCATGTGCCCGGTCAGCGCCGCCTCGATCGCGATCCGCGCGGTCTCGCCGTCGCGGATCTCGCCGACCATCACGATGTCCGGGTCGGCGCGGAGGATCGAACGCAGGCCGGTGGCGAAATCGAGGCCGGCGGTCCGGTTGACGTTGATCTGGTTGATCCCGCCGATCTGGTACTCGACCGGGTCCTCGATCGTGATGATCTTCTTCTCGACGTTGTTCAGCGTCTGCAGCGCCGCGTAGAGGGTGGTGCTCTTACCGGAGCCGGTCGGACCGGTGACCAGCACCGCCCCGTAGGCCTGCTGGAACGCGTGCTCGAAACGCTCGCGCGCGCTTCCGCCCATGCCGAGGTCGTCGAGGGAACGCTGGGCGTTGTCTTTGTCGAGGATGCGGATCGTCGCCCCCTCGCCACGCTGGGTGGGAAGCGTGGTGATACGGAGGTCGACCCGGCGGTCTTCGACGCTGACGCTGACGCGGCCGTCCTGCGGCACCCGTTTCTCGGCGATGTTGAGGTCGCTCATGATCTTCACCCGGGAGATCACCGCGCTCACCATCCGCTTCGGCACGTGCGCCGCCTCGCGCAGGACGCCGTCGATGCGGAAGCGAACCCGCATCTCGTCTTCAGCGGGCTCGAAGTGGATGTCGGAGGCGCCCTCCCCCACCGCCTGGCCGAGGATGCTGTAGACGAGCTTGATCACCGGCGCGTCTTCGGCGCTGACCTGCATGTCGGCGACCTCGGCGAGCTCTGCTTCTTCTTCCTCCTCCTCGACGGTCGCCTCGGTGACCGCGCTCTGCAAGGTGTTGAGGCGGCCGATCAGCGCCTCGATGTCCTCGTCCGCGGCGACCGAGACGCGGCAGTCGAGACCGGTCGCGATCTGGATGTCGTCGATCGCGAGGACGTTGGTCGGATCGGCCATCGCGACCAGCACCGTCTGCTTGTCGACGAAGCCGACCGGGATCGCGCGGTAGCGGCGGGCGGTGTTGACGGAGACGAGGTTCGCCGCCGCCATGTCGACCTGGTAGGCGGAGAGATCGATGTGGTCGAGCCCGTAGCGCTCGGCCAGCGCCCGTGAGAACTGGTCGGCGCTGATCGCCCCCTGCTCCAATAGCAGGCGCTCCGGCGGCTTGCCGGCGGTGCGCGCTTCTTCGATCGCCTGCCGGGCCCGTTCGTCGTTGACGTAGCCGAGGTCGACGATGACGTCGGTGACGAATCCGCTCGAGCGGCCCCGCGTCTGCGGTGGCGTCAGCCCTGGCGTCCCGGCGGGTTCCGGCTGCAGGGCCGGAGCGGTCGAATCGCCCGACTCGGGGACCGGCCGCAGGTGGCTCGGGAAGTCCCGCGAGTCCATGCTCACGGGTGGTAGGCCAGCGTCCCGCCGTGGTAGCGCGCGTCCACGACCGCCTGCACGATGCTCTCCGGGCTCTGGAAGCCGTAGTGGACCGAGGCGGCGTCGTAGCCCTTCGAGAGGCTCTTCGGCCGGATCACGACCAGCGCCGGGACCCGGTTGAGATCCACGCCCTGCGCGATCGAGACGTAGCGCGCCAGCTGGCTGGAGGGGACGACGAAGGTCGCGACGTCGCCCATCGCTTCCAGGCGCCCTACCGCACCCTTGACCAGGCGGTCGTCGATCCCGCCGTCGCGGACGAAGAGGAGCGCCACGGTCTCACCGGAGTCGTAGGCCGCGGTCACTGCTCGCGGCGGCGCAGGGGGCGCATCCGGGCCCGAGCCGGGTGCCGGCAGGGGTGCGGGCTCGGAGCCCACTTCGAGTTCGGTTTCGACAGCGGCGACGGCAGCGGTGGCCGCGGCCGATTCGCCTTCTTCTTCTTCGGAGCCGCCGCCCATTTTGGTGAGCAGGAAGACCGCGGCCAGGACGAGCAGGACGCCGACCAGGGCGACCTGTGCCATCGGGTTGTCGTTCAGCTTCTCTCTCATACGTTCGCCTACGAACGTTTCGACAGCCGCGGCGCCGACCTTGAGCGCCGCCAGAGCGCTCCCGTGGAGGGCTCAGCAGCTGGCGTTCGGAGGAGAGGCGGTGGCGCCGACGCACTCGACGTAGCGCGTGCGTTCGAACAGAGTCGCCACGTTGTTTTCCGGCAGTTTCAGGTTCGGATCCGATTTGATCGTCGGGTTACCGTGAATCTTGATCGTCTTGCCGGCGAGCATTCCCGTCCAACTCGCTTTACCGCCGATGGTGATGTCGCTGTAGGGGGCGTAGATCATCACCTCGTTGCTGCTTTCCGGAGCGCCTTCCATCTTCACCCCGCCGTTGCCGAGGAGGTAGATCGCCGGAACCTCGTAGCGCCCTTGGGCGGGGTTGTAGCTGCTCGATTCGACCATCGCCTGGGCGCCGATGGTGACCTGAGTGGCTCCTGATTTGAGTCCGCAGTGTTCCGGCGTATCGACGTAGATCTGGACGCTGGTCAGGGCCGGCATGTAAAGCGTGCCCTGGATTTCGACTTCGCACACCCAGTAGATCGTTCCGCCCATCGTCAACTGCTCGTTCGAGGCCACGTCGATCTTTTTCGCACTGCTGTCCCAGGGGTTCTTGCTGGTGATTTTCTTGCTGTAGGTGTCGGCCTGTTTGGCTTTTTCCCCGGTGCAGTTCTGTTCGAGGCGGCAGTTGTCGTTGTAGGTCGCGATGTTGGACGGGACGGAGATCGGCGGCAGGTTCTGGGTACCTTCGGTTTTGGTTTTTCCGCAGCTCGGGGTCGGCCCGCTTTTCCCGGGCCCCACCCGGTCGTTGCCGCAGAGGACCGGGGAGCCGCCGACGACGATGTTGCCGTTGGTCCCGAAGTCCGTTTCGATCCGGGTGCTGGTGCCGACGATTTCGATTTCGTCCTGGCCGATCAGACGCTCTTTGGCGAAGATGCTTTTCGGAGCCGAGGTTTTGAGGCTGACGTCGACCCGCCTCGCCACGGTTCCGGAGTTACCGACCGAGACGACGTCGATCGTGCCGTTTTCGGTGAAGGCGCTGATCCGGTAGCTGTAGGTGGCGCCTCCGACCTGTTCGGTTGCCGTCGCGGGACACCAGCCGCCGCTGGCGGTCTGGGATTCGCCGTTGGGGCCGATGCAGGGTTTGGTGGTGCTGAGCAGCGGCAGGTAGCGGTTCAGCCGCAGGAGTGCGATGTTGGCGCCGGCGTCCGCCGCGGCGATCGCTTCCTTGGAGTCGTGATCGCGCTTGGTCCCCTGCTGCACGTCCACCGTCGACAGCACCGCCATGCTCGCGAGAGCAAAGCTGGCGATCAGCGCCATCAGCGCGGTCGGCACCGCCATCCCGCTCTCGCTGCGACGCAGGTCCCGGACAAGCAGGATGAAGCGATCGATTGCGACCATCGCTAACTGATCGGCGCGGGGTCGCGCCTGCTTGAACGGCGGTAGACCCGGTGCGGCGCCGCTGGACGCCCGTACTACGACGCAGCCTGAGGCTCGAGCTGCTCGATCCCGCTCGCGCGCTGGCCGCCGGCGGCGAGCATCAGCTTGAAGTCGTGCGGGCTGGAGGCGTACTCGAGCGCGACGTGCTCGGAGACCTTGCCCTCCATCACGTAGCCGAGCAGGGACTGGTCGAAGGTGCGCATGCCGTAGTACTCGCCCTCGGAGATCACCTCGGTGATCTTGCCGGTCTCCTCCGGGTTCATGATCAGGTCTTTGACCCGGCCGGTGACGACGAGGATCTCGGAGGCGGGGACGCGGCCGTCGCCGGTGACGTCGGGGACGAGGCGCTGGGCGATCGCCCCCTTGAGGGTGGCGGCGAGCATGACGCGGGCCTGGTGCTGGAGGTGCGGCGGGAAGAAGTCGACGATGCGGTTGATCGTCTCGGTCGCGTCCAGGGTGTGGACGGTCGAGAGCACGAGGTGGCCGGTCTCGGCCGCCGACAGCGCGGTCCGCACCGTCTCCTCGTCGCGCATCTCGCCGATCAGGATCACATCGGGGTCCTGGCGCAGAACCCGGCGCATCGCCCGGGCGAAACTTTCGGTGTCGGAGCCGACTTCGCGCTGGTTGACGATCGAGCCTTTGTCTTCGTGCAGGTACTCGATCGGGTCCTCGAGGGTGACGATATGGTCGGTCCGGGTGCGGTTGATGTGGTCGATCATCGCCGCCAGGGTCGTGCTCTTGCCCGAGCCGGTAGTGCCGGTGACGAGGATGATCCCGCGCTGCTCTTCGGCCAGTTTCGTCACCACCGGCGGCAGCCCAAGCTCGTCGACCGAGCGGATTTCGAAGGGGATCGCGCGGCAGACGATCGAGATCGACCCGCGCTGCTTGAAGGCGTTGACGCGGAAACGACTGAGGCCGGGGATCGAGTAGGAGAAGTCGGCCTCTCCGCATTCCTCGAATTCGGTGACCGACCGCACCTCGGCCATGTCGTTGAAGGCGTGTTCGGTGTCCTCCGGCTTCAGCGGCTGGTAGCCCTCGAGTTGGGCCAGCTCACCGTGCAGCCGCACCGTCGGGGGCACCCCCACCTTCGCGTGCAGGTCGGAGCCACCCCGCTCCACCATCGTGCGCAGTGCTGAATCGATGTCGAACATCCCGACCTCTATCGGCCGGGCAGCCAGATCACTTAACGGCCTTTGCGCGAGCGTGGTGCCGTAAGGGGGTCCGTGGTTCCTTGTGGACGCATACCGTCCGGTTGGAACCACGACTTCGAGCTGTAGGCAGCTGCGTTGGTTGTGTGGTTTTGCGATCTGATCTGGGGCGCGGCGAAGCCGCGCTGCATGTTCTCCCCGCAGCGAAGCGAAGGGGAGGTCAATTCCGGAGGAGGGGTGCCGACCCCCTCCCCCGCAACCGAACTACCGCTTAAGCGACCTCGCGGAGTTTCTGCGCCTCGCCGAGGGACTGGAGCTTTTTCAGGCTCTGGTTCTCGATCTGGCGGATCCGCTCGCGGGTGACGTTGAAGGTGCGGCCGACCTCGTCCAGGGTCCGCGGGTGCTCGCCGCCGAGCCCGTAGCGGAGCTCGAGCACGCGGCGCTCGCGGTAGGAGAGGTTCTCGAGCGCCTCTTTCAGCGCCTCTTTGGTCAGCAGGTCCGCGGCCCGGTCGAACGGGCTCTCGGCCTTCTCGTCGGCGATGAACTGGCCGAACTCCGACTCCTCCTCGTCGCCGACCGGCTTCTCGAGGGAGACCGGGGCCTGGGCGGAGCGCTTGATCGAGTCGACCTCCTCGGGATCGATCCCCGTCACCTCGGCGATCTCCTCCGGGGTGGGCTCGCGGCCCAGCTCGGTGACCAGCTTGCGCTCGGCGCGGCCGATCTTGTTCAGCTTCTCGACGACGTGAACCGGGATGCGGATCGTCCGGGCCTTGTCAGCCAGGGCGCGGGCGATCGCCTGCCGGATCCACCAGGTCGCGTAGGTGGAGAACTTGAACCCCTTGCGGTAGTCGAACTTCTCCGCCGCGCGGACCAGACCGAGCGTTCCCTCCTGGATCAAGTCGAGGAAGGGCAGCCCCTGGTTCCGATAATTTTTCGCGATCGAGACGACCAGCCGCAGGTTCGACTCGACCATTTTCTGCTTCGCGTCGAGGTCGCCGCGCTCGATCCGTTTGGCGAGTTCGACCTCCTCCTGCGCGGTCAGCAGGCGGACTTTGCCGATGTCCTTGAGGAACAGCTGCAAGGAGTCCGTCGTCATGTCCGGTTTCAGGTCGAGCGCGGCTTTCTGGCGGCGGCGGCCTTTTTTCCCGGTATCGGCGGGGAGCGCTTCGGCGGCGGCTTTCTGCGCCGGGTCCATGTCCTCGACAAGCTCGATCCCCGACTTCTCGAGGTGGCCGTAGAGGTCCTCGACGTCAGACTCGTCGAGATCGACCTCCGAAACCGCGGAGGCGACGTCGCCGAAGGTCAGCACGCCAAGCTGCTGCCCACGATTGATGAGGTTTTTGACCTCGTCCAGTTCCTGAAGCTCTGCTACCAGCATCCGTTCTTACTCGTTCCCTTGCGCTCGTTGTTTAGACCTGTTCGACGAAAAGGCCGCTGCGACCCGAAAGTCGCGCCTCTCGCGCCGTACCGACAAAAAGCGGACCGTGGAGGCGGCCCGCGAAAGTAGCACTACATCGTCATTGTGCCCGTATGGCGCCTAACTTCATCAAACGCCTGTTCGCATAGTAGTCGCTTCACTTTCTGAAGTCAAGCCCGAATGCCCCGCATCCCGCGCTAAATGCCGAGCTCCCTCCGCCACCCCTCCCCCTGGCTGCGAGCCTTCTGGCAGCGCGCCTACAAAGAGAACGTCACCGGCCTCTCGGCGATGGTCGCCTACAACCTGATGCTGGCGGTCTTCCCCTTCGCCCTGCTGGTGCTCTTCGTCTTCGGCCAGGTGCTGAAGATCGGCGGCGTCGAGGAAAGCGTCCTCGCCGACCTCCAGCGCCTCTTCCCCAATACCGAGCAGCAGACGCTGACCGACGTCCTCAACCGGATCGAGGACAACTCGACGACGATCGGGATCGCCGCCTTCGCCGGCTCGCTCTGGATCGGCGCCTCCTTTTGGGGAGCGATGGACACCGCCTTTTGCCGCATCTACCACGTCGAATGCCGCGGCTGGGTCGAACAGAAGCGCTTCTCCTTCGCGATGCTCGCCGTCGTCCTCCTCTTCATCGCCGCCAGCATCTTCGCGCCGGCGGTCGAGAGCTCGGTCCTCTCCAGCACCGACCGGCTCCCCTTCGGCCTCTCCGACATCAAGGCGATCGACACCGTGCTGGTGCTGGCGGCGGCGCTGCTGGTCACCTTCGGGATCTGCTCGGTGATCTTCTGGGCGGTTCCCAAGGGGCACATGCCCTGGCGCGCGGTCTGGCCGGGAGCCCTCTTCGTCACCGTCGGCGCCGGCGTCGCCAACTGGCTCTTCCCGATCTATCTCTCCAACGTGTCCAGTCTCTCGCGGTTCGGCTCGACCCTCGGCTTCGTCCTCATCGCCCTGCTCTGGTTCTACGTGCTCAGCCTCGCCTTGATGGTGGGGGCGGTGATCAACTCGCTGCGCTTCGAGCTCCACGACACGGGCGAGCTGCCCTATTCCCCGCGTCCTTGCGGCTGCGAGGAAAAAGCTGGAGATCTCACCAGTCAACAGATTTCCTCTAACAGTTAATAAAAACTGTCGTATCCTCTTGTGCGGGGAATCACTACCGGCTGGACCCGGAGTCCAGATCGCCGAGTAGGGTGGGACAATCTGCAGTGATGCAAAAACATCGGAGTTCTGAAATGGCGCCCAGCGTTCTGGCGACCACTTCTGCCGATCTCGGCATGGGCAACCAGCGCCAACGCATCATCGACGCGATGATCGACAGCTGCGCCGAGAAAACCTACGCAGCGACGACGATCACCGACATCGTCTCCCGGGCACGGATCTCCCGGACCACCTTCTACAAGCAGTTCGACGACAAGCGCGCCTGCTTCGACGCCGCGGTCGGCCACTGCATCGAGCAGCTCCAGGGAGTGGCGGCCGCCGCCCACGATCGTGAGGACACGCCCGCCGACGCGGTGCGCAAAGGGACCGCCGCGGTGATCCAGGCACTGGCCGAACGCCCGGGCCTGGCTCAGCTCCTCACCGGCGACGCCATCGCCGTCGACCCGCGGGTGATCGAGTGCTACCGCAAGGCGACGATCCCGCCGTTGGAAGGGCTCTGGAGCCGCGGCGAGGGGGAGGCGCAGGCCTACAGCGACCCGCGCCTCGCCTTCGGCAAGGCCCAGGTCCTGATCCTCAACCAGATCGCGATCGGTAAGGCGGAGCGGCTGCCGGAGCTCCTCCCGGAGCTCGTCTACCTCGCCGTCA
The DNA here is from genome assembly GCA_036277955.1 of Solirubrobacterales bacterium. Lineage (GTDB taxonomy): Bacteria > Actinomycetota > Thermoleophilia > Solirubrobacterales > 70-9 > VAYN01. The sequence goes on from DASULV010000049.1 coordinate 63,458, forward strand.
GCCCCTTTGGCGGCCACGAGGCGGCGCTGCACCAATCGCAGCTCGCGACGGAAGGTACCGCGGCCGATGTCGCTGCCGGTGAGCGATAGCCCCGAGGACCTGCGGCGCTGGCGGCTCCCGCGCGGGCGCCACGGCCTGCCGCGCGAGCTCGTCGAGCGCTCGCAGCGCGAGCGCCTGCTGGCGGCCGTGGTCAAGGTCACCGCCGCCAACGGCTACGAGTCCACCACCGTCGGCGACATCCTCGGCGAGGCGGGGGTCGGCCGGGAGAGCTTCTACGAACTCTTCGACGACAAGCTCGATTGCATGCTGAGCGCCCACAAGCTCCTCATGGACGATCTCGAGGAGCGGGTTCGCGACAAGTACCTCGGCGAGGATCCCTGGACGGAGCGGATGCGCAGAGCCCTGGCGGCGACGCTCGACTGGTTCGCGGCCGATCCCGACGCCGCCCGCTTCACGCTGGTCGAGCTCAGCACCGTCGGCCCCGCCTTTCGCCCGACCTTCCAGGCCGAGTTCGCCCGGGCGGTTGCCCTGTTGGAACAAGGGATGGGTGACGACGCCCCGCAACCCGAGCTGGCGCAGGCGAACTCGCTGGCGGTGGGGACGATCCTGGCGAGGATCTACGAGGAGGTCGTGCTGGACCGCGCCGCCCAGCTGCCGAGCCGGCTGCCCGACCTCACCTACGAGCTGCTGGTCCCCTTCGTCGGCGAAGAGCAGGCGCGGGCCGCCGCCGACGCCTAGCGCTCGTCGAGCTCGGAAGCCGCCCGGCGCAAGGCCTCCTGCAAGGGGGTACGGGGCGGGCCGCCGAGGAGCTCCATGCCGGAGGGATCGTCGACCACCGTCTCCGTGGAGAGCCCCTCGATCAAGGGCTTGGCGACGCCCGCGTCGACCGGCGTCACCAGGCCGATCCACAGCGAGGAGAGGCGCGGGGTGAGGACGGGGACGACGATCCGCAGCGGCGGCCGGCGGCCGAGCGCCCGGGCGAGCTCGTCGATCATCCCGCCGTAGGTGGTGACGTCGGGGCCGCCGATTTCGATCTCGCGGTCGACGGGCCGCTCGAGGTCAGAGGCGGCGGCGAGGCAGGCGACGGCGTCGTCGATCGCGATCGGCTGGGTGCGGGTCGCCACCCATCGCGGCGTCACCATCACCGGCAGGCGGCGGACGAGGTAGAAGACGGTCCGAAACGACTCGCTGCCGGCCCCGATCACCGCCGCGGCGCGAAGATAGGTGACGGGGACCTCTCCCTTGCGCAGCGTTTCCGCCGTCGCGTGGCGGCTGTCGAGGTGCTTCGACCCCTCCCCCAGTCCCCCCAGATAAACGATGCGCTTGACGCCTGCTTCGGCGGCGGCCGCAGCGAAGTTCTCGGCGGCCTCGTGGTCGCGCGCGGCGAAGTCGCCGTCGGAACCGCGTCCCATCGAGTGGACGAGGTAGTAGGCCACATCGGCGCCCTCCAGCGCCGGCCCCAGCGTTTCGGGCTCGAGCGCGTCGGCCTTCCGCACCTCGCAGCCCGCCTCGCGCAGATCATCCGCCCGCTCCGGGCTCCGCGCCAGCGCCCGCACCTCCCGACCTTCCTCGCAGAGGCGCTTGCAGAGAAGCCCTCCGATGTAACCGGTTGACCCGGCAATCGCGATCACCGCCGAAACGCTACCGCGACGGCTGCCAGCTCATGGATCTTCGCGATCGGCCTCAGCCTCGAGTTCCTCGATCAGGGCTGCAATCCGCTCGCGCGTTGCCGGCAACTCCGAAGCAACCACATCCCATACGAGGTTGAGATCGACTCCGAGGTAATCGTGGATGAGTTTGTCGCGCATCCCGGCCATCTCGCGCCACGACAGCTCCGGCGCCCGTTCGCGCAGCGAGTCCGGCACCTGCTTGGTTGCCTCGCCCACGACCTCCAGGTTGCGGACGACCGCGTCCTGAATCATCGGGCTTTCGAAGAATGCAGTCCGGCCGGACTCGGTATAGGCGAACACCTTGTCGATGGCGTCGCGGATATGCAGCAGGTAGACGCTCTCGTCCTTCAGAGCGCAACCGCCTCATCGAGAACGCGGTCGCGCATGTAGGGCGACAGACTGGCCTCGGTGACGACATCTACGTCAACCCCAAGGGTCTCCTCCAGGTCGTTAGAAAGCGCGATCAGGTCGAACAGGCTGCGACCCTCCGCCATGTCGACGAGAAGGTCGAGATCGCTGGAGGCACTCTGCTCGCCACGGCCGACTGAGCCGAACACACGCACGTTGGCCGCCCCATGCGCGGCGGCGATGCGGCGCACATCCTCTCGAATTGCCGGTAGAGCGACAGATCGACGGCTATTTTTCCGCTCAGCCATCGGCTAATCGTACGCGCACTTCCGGGCGATGACCAGCCAGAAACCAACGAAAACGGCTTCTCAGCCGTAGCGCTCGCCGATGATCTCGCGAAGCTTCGAGCGGTCATGCCTTGCGTGTACGCGGCGCACGGTCCCCGAGCGCGAGCGCATCACCAGCGACTCGGTGGTCGCCCCCGGCCCGCGGTAGCGGACGCCCTGGAGGACGTCGCCGTCGGTGACGCCGGTGGCCGAGAAGAAGACGTCGTCGCCGGAGCAGAGGTCGTCGGCGGTGAGGACGCGGTCGAGGTCGTAGCCGGCGTTGACGGCCTCCGAGCGCTCCTCGTCGTTGCGCGGCCAGAGGCGGCCGATCAGCTGCCCGCCCATCGACTTCAACGCCGCGGCAGAGATCACGCCCTCGGGCGTGCCGCCGATTCCCCAGAGAAGGTCGACCGGCGAGCGTTCGCTCACCGCCAGCAGCGAGGCGGAGACGTCGCCGTCGGTGATCAGGCGGATCCGGGCGCCGGCTTCGCGGACTTCCTTCATCGCCTGCTCGTGGCGGGGCCGGTCGAGCATGACGACGATCACGTCGCCGACTGACTCGCCCTTGCGCTGGGCGATCAGCTTCAAGGTCTCCGGCAGCGGCCGATCGAGGTCGAGGAGGTCGGCGATCTCCTCCCCGCCCGCCATCTTTTCCATGTAGACGCAGGGGCCGGGGTCGAACATCGTCCCCCGCTCGGCGAGGGCGATGACGGCGATCGCGCTCGGCATCCCCAGCGCGCAGAGGCGGGTCCCCTCCAGCGGGTCGACGGCGATGTCGACCGTCGGCGGCGTGCCGTCGCCGATTGACTCGCCGTTGTAGAGCATCGGCGCCTCGTCCTTCTCCCCCTCGCCGATCACCACGGTGCCGTCCATCGCGACCGAGTCGAGGACGTGGCGCATCGCGTCGACGGCGGCCTGGTCGGCGGCGATCTTGTCGCCGCGGCCGACCCAGCGCGCGGAGGCGAGCGCGGCCGCCTCGGTGACGCGGACGAGCTCGAGGGCGAGGTTGCGGTCCGGCTTGGCCGCGGTCGCAGCCGCGGACTCCTGAGAGGTCGACCCCATGTGCGCCGGAGGCTAACCGAATACCGGCCTGGACGTTTGCCCGAATCGAAATCGGCGAAACGCCCGTAGGAAATGCTCAAGATGCGGGTGACTGGAGCCGATAGCTCCGCATCATGGGAGGCACCGAGCTTGTCCGGTTGGGCCAGGAGCTGAGCACTCGCACCGACGAGGTGGTCGCGCGGATGATGAAGCTCTCCGCTGAATCCAGCCGCACACTGGACAAGGTCGTAGAAGAAAGCTTCGAGGACGTCGGCACCGTTTCCACCGTCGCCGTCGCCCGCTGGATGGCCGGCGAAGGCGAAGCGGTCGCCCGCGAGGTCGGGCAGGAGTCGTGGCGGATCTTCGCCCAGCTCGCCTCCCAGCGCGAGGCCGCCCTCAACGAGGTGACGAAACGCTGCCTGCGCTGGCGCGACTGCACGCTCGAGGTGCTCGACGAGAGTGCCGTCGAACTCGGCCTCGGGCTGGAAACGCTGGCGAGGGCGCGGGCGATGGTTCAGCGCAGCCTCGATGTCACCCTGGTGCGGATGTGCCAGTCCTTCGAGGACGAGCGCCAGCGCGCCCAGGACGAACTCAACAGCCGCGAGAAAGAACTCGTCTTCCTCGCCACCCACGACGCCCTCACCGGGCTGCCGAACCGGACCCTGATCCTCGACCGGATCGAGCAGACGCTGACCCGCGCCCGCCACAGCAAGGAACCGGTGGCGGCGCTGTTCGTCGACCTCGACAATTTCAAGGCGATCAACGACTCGCTCGGCCATGGGGTCGGCGACGAACTGCTCTGCGCGGTGGCGAAGCGGCTGGAGGGCGTGATCCGCGAGACCGACGCGCTCGGCCGTCTCGGCGGCGACGAGTTCGTCGTCGTCGCCGACGGGCTCTCGCTCGCCGCCGGACCGGAGCTGATCGCCGAGCGGCTACTCGAAGCCTTCGGCGAGCCCTTCTCCCTCGGGGAGGACGGCGAGACCCGGGTCCACGCGAAGGCCAGCATCGGCATCGCCACCGGCATCCGCCCGACCGCGGAAGAGCTGCTGCGCGACGCCGACATCGCCATGTACCGGGCCAAGTGGGGCGGCAAGAGCCGCTACCTCGTCTTCGAGTCCGGGATGGAGGACGAGGTGCAGTCGCGGCTGGAACTGGAGATGGACCTGCAGGGGGCGCTCGACAACGAAGAGTTCTTCCTCGTCTACCAGCCGACCTTCGACCTGCAGACGATGACCCCGACCGGGGTCGAGGCGCTGATCCGCTGGCGCCGGCCAGGGCGCGGGATCGTCGAGCCGGAGGCGTTCATCCCGCTGCTGGAGGAGACGAAGATGATCGTCGAGGTCGGCGCCTGGGTCCTCCAGGAGGCCTGTCGCGAGGCGGCGGCCTGGCAGGAGGACGAGCGGCCGCTCTGCCTCTCGGTCAACGTCTCCGCCCTGCAGCTCGACACCGACGAGCTGATCGGCCACGTCACCGAGGCGCTCGAGGCGAGCGGGCTGCCGCCCGAGACACTGACGATCGAGATCACCGAGACGACCTTGATGAGCAACGCCGAGGAGACGGCGAGGCGGCTGGAAGAACTGAAAGCGCTCGGGGTGCGGATCGCCGTCGACGACTTCGGCACCGGCTACTCCTCGCTCGGCCACCTGCGCCAGTTCCCGGTCGACGTGCTGAAGATCGACCGCTCCTTCGTCTCCCAGCTGGCCGACGGCGGCGAGGGCGAGATCCTCCTCCACACGCTCGTCCAGCTCGGCAAAGCGCTGGAGATCGAGACGACCGCGGAGGGGATCGAGCGGCCGCAGGACCTCTCGCTGATCCGCGACAAAGAGTGCGACAACGGCCAGGGCTTCCTCTTCACCCGTCCGCTCAGCGCCCAGGACGCCGGCTCCTTCTTCAGCCAGTGGCCCTCGCACCGGCGCTTCGAAGTTCGCAACGACCTGCCCGGCGCCGGTAGGGTCCCACTCGATGGATCGCTGGGGCCTGACGCTGCCGCTGCCGGGGCTGACGCTCGCTGACCACGAGGAGCTGGTCCGGCGCGCCGAGGCCGCCGGCTACACCGACCTCTGGACCGGCGAGACCGCCGGGCCGGACGGCTTCACGCCGCTGGCGCTGAGCGCCGCCTGGACCGAGCGGGCGCGACTGGGCACCGGGATCGTCGGCGTCTTCCAGCGCGGCCCGGCGCTGCTGGCGCAGCAGGCGGCGGCGCTGGCGGATGCCTCGCGGGGGCGCTTCGTCCTCGGGATCGGCTCATCCTCGGACCGGATCGTCGAAGGCTGGAACGGGATCCCCTTCGAGCGGCCGCTGAGCAAGGTGCGCGAAACGCTCGACTTCCTCGACGTAGCCCTGAAGGGCGAGCGGACCGAGAGCGGCTTCAAGCTGGAACAGAAGCCGGCGCACGAGGTGCCGGTCGTGCTGGCGGCGCTGCGGGGCAAGATGCTCGAGCTCGCGGTCGGGCGCGCGCAGGGCGCCTTCACCAACTTCCTGCCGCTGGCGGGGCTGCCCAAGGTGACCGCCCAGCTCGACGGCGCGCCGGAGGGCTTCGAGCTCCTCTGCCGCTTCTTCTGCATCCCCGGCGAGCGCGAGCAGGTCGAGCCGCTCGCCCGCTTCATGTTCTCCTCCTACATCACCGTCCCGGTCTACGCCAACTTCTACCGCTGGCTCGGCTACGGCGAGCAGATCGAGCCGATGGTCACCGCCTGGAACTCCGGCGACCGCCAAGCAGCCGCCGCGGCCGCCCCCTGGGAGCTGATCGAGGACATGTTCGTCTTCGGCACTCCCGAGCAGATGCAGGAGCGCCTCGCCGCCTTCGTCGCCGGCGGCATCACCCTCCCCATCCTCACTCCGATAGTCACGCCCGACAAGCTCGCCGAGACGATCGACGCGCTGGCGCCTTAACAGCTGTAGGACAGAGGTGGTGCCGTAGGGAGGAGTCCCTGGCAGACGCTGGAGGGCGGAGCATTTTAAGACAGCTGCTTGACACCCTGGGCCGTCCTGCAAGTGCGTGTTGTGGGAGGGGGCCGGTGCTCCTCCGGAGGAACGTTCGGCGATATGCAATCTGGTTTTTGCGGCGTAGCCGCAGCATGTTCTCCCCGGAGCGGAAGCGGAGGGGAGGTCAATTCCGGAGGAGGAGCACCGGCCCCCTCCCCTACTCCGTTTGCGCTTTAGTTGCTTCTTCCGCCAGCTTGGCGTAGGTGTCGGGTCGTCTCGTCGTGAGAAAGGGGAAGAGCTCTAGCCAGTCTCGGCGCTGGTCGAGGTCTAGGTCGGCTACCAGGACGGCGGGTTGGTCGCGGGGGGCTTGGACGAGGATGCGGCCGTAGGGGTCGCTGATGAAGGAGGAGCCGTAGAAGGTGAGCGGGGGCTCTTCGCCGATGCGGTTGACGGCGACCATGAAGACGCCATTGGCGATCCCGTTGCCGACGATCACGTGCTGCCAGAGCGGCTGGGTGTCGAACTCAGGATGGTCGGGCTCGGAGCCGATCGCGGTCGGGTAGATCAGCACCTCGGCCCCCTCGAGGCTGTAGGCCCGGGCGACCTCGGGGAACCACTGGTCCCAGCAGGTAGGCAGCCCCAGGTGCACCTCCTGCCGAACTGCATCAACTTGATCATCTGCTGGGTGATCAAGTTGATGCAGTTCGAGATCGAGGCGGACGAGGGGGAAGGCCTCGGAGTCGCCGGGGCCGGGGCGGAAGTAGCGGTCCTCGTGGTAGCCGGCGGTGACGGGGATGTGGAGCTTGCGGGTGCGGGCTACCAGCTCGCCTTGCGGGGAGACGACGATCGCGGTGTTGAAGCCGAGGCCGTCGTCGGCGTCGGCGCGCTCGTAGAGGGAGGCGTGGACGGGGACGCCGTTTTCCCGCGCCGCCCGGGCCGCGAACTCGAAGGTGCGGCCGCCGGGCAGCTCCTCGGGTTCGGCGCCGGCGGCCGCCGGCCCGGCGGGGTCGACGGCGAAGTAGCGGCTCAGGGTCAGCTCCTGCAGGCAGACCAGCTTCGCCCCCTCCTCGGCCGCGATGCGGATGCCCTCGGCGAGGGCCGCCTCGTGCTCGGCGGGGTCGGGGTGCCAGCGGTGCTGGACCGCGGCGATCCGGAACGGCGGGCGGCTCGGCTCGCGCGTCCGGGCGAGGGACTCGGGCGGCTCTGGAGCGCGGATCAAGCGGATCTCCTCCACGGGTGTTCAAGATAGAGGGCGGTGAGCGTCAGCCTCAAGACCACCCCCGCTGCCGACGGCTTCCGGATGCCCGGCGAGTTCGAGCCCCACAGCGGCTGCTGGATGGCCTGGCCCGAGCGGCCGGACAACTGGCGCCTGGGGGCGAAGCCGGCGCAGGAGGCCTACGCCGCGGTGGCGGCGGCGATCTCCGGCTCTGAGCCGGTGACGATGGCGGTCTCCGACGCGCAGTTCAAGAACTGCCGGGCGATGCTGCCGCCGGAGGTGCGGGTGGTCGAGGTCTCGACCGACGACGCATGGCTCAGGGACACCGGCCCGACCTTCGTCGTCGACGGCGATGGTGGGCGCCGTGGCGTCGACTGGCACTTCAACGCCTGGGGCGGAACTGAGGGCGGCCTCTACTTCCCCTGGGACCGCGACGACCGCGTCGCGGCGAAGGTGCTGGAGATCGAAGGGAACCACCGCTACCGGGCGCCGATCGTGCTCGAGGGCGGCGCGATCCACGTCGACGGCGAGGGCACGGTGCTGACGACCGAAGAGTGCCTGCTGAACCCCAACCGCAACCCGGATCTCTCGAAGGAGCAGATCGAGCGGGTGCTGCTCGACTACCTCGGCGCGAAGAAGGTGATCTGGCTAGGCGCCGGCGTCTTCGAAGACGAGACCGACGGCCACGTCGACAACCTCGCCTGCTTCGCCCGGCCCGGCGTCGTCCTCCTCACCTGGACCGACGACGAGGACGACCCGCAGCACCCGATCTCCCGCGACGCGCGCGAGCGCCTGGAAGCGGCGACCGACGCCCAGGGCCGCCCGCTCGAGGTGGTGCTCCTCCCCTCCCCCGGTCCGCTGCAGATCTCAGCCGAGGAGGCGCAGGGCGTCGATGCCGCCGAGGGCACCGTGCCGCGCAGTGCCGGCGACCGCCTGGCCGCCTCCTACGTCAACTTCTACCTCGGCAACTCGCGGATCGTCTACCCGGTGCTCGACCCGCGCCACGACGAGGAGGCGGCGGCGATCCTGCGCCGGGCCTTCCCCGAGCGCGAGGTGGTCGGGGTGCCGGCACGCGAGATCCTCCTCGGCGGCGGCAACATCCACTGCATCACCCAGCAGGTACCGGCGGCAGCGTAGCCGCGCTTAGGCGGGACCGGCGAGGCTGAGGGCGTAGTCGCCGGCGGGGTCGGTGAACCAGCCGCGCAGCTCGAGGCCGGCGCCGTCGTAGGCGGCGGCGATCCGCTCGTGGGTGAACTTGGTCGAGATCTCGGTCCGCATCTCCTCGTCGGCGGCGAAGTGGATCTCGAGGTCGAGGTCGTCGAGGCGGACGTCCTGGTCGGCGAGCGAGCGCAGGCGGATGTCCATCCGCTCGGCCTCCTCGTCGTAGCGGGCGACGTGCTCGAAGGCGTCGAGGTCGAAATCGGCGCCGAGCTGGTCGTTGAGGACCGCGAGGACGTTCTTGTTGAACTCGGCAGTGACGCCGGCGGCGTCGTTGTAGGCGGCCTCGAGCCGGGCCTTGTCCTTGATCAGGTCGGTGCCGAGCAGGAGGCAGTCCCCCGGTCCGAGCAGCGCCCGGATCCGCTCGAGGAAGGCGTGGCGCTCGCGCGGGTAGAGGTTGCCGATCGTGCCGCCGAGGAAGGCGATCATCCGCGTCCCGGTGCCGTGCGGCACCCGCTCCAGGTGCTGCTCGTAGTCGCAGACCATGCCGTGCACCTTCAGGCCCGGGTACTCGTCCACCAGTTCGGCGGCGGTGCGCTGGGTGATCTCCTCGGAGATGTCGACCGGGACGTAGGTGTCGAGGCTGTCGCAGGCGCGCATCGCGCTCAGCAGGTGGCGCGTCTTCGCCGCCGAGCCGGACCCGAGCTCGATCAGCGTTTCCGGACAGCCGGCGGCGACGTGGATCTCGGCGGCGCGGGTGGTGAGGATCTCGCGCTCGGCGCGGGTCGGGTAGTACTCGGGCAGCTCGGTGATCTGCTCGAACAGCAGCGAGCCGCGCTCGTCGTAGAAGTATTTCGGCGCCACCTCCTTCGGGTAGGCGCAGAGGCCCTCGCGGACGTCCTGCGCCATCTTCGCCGCGGCGTCGGCGTCGAGGTGGACTTCGATCGCGATCATGCGTCCCTCGCGCAGCGCAGGCCGGCGAAGATCTGGCTTCGCTGCGGCAAGTCCCAGTTGCGGAAGGTCGGGCGGGCGACGCGCGGATGGGTTGCCCAGGAGCTGCCGCGGAGGACCCGGTATTCGTCGCCGAAGAAGACCTCGGAGTACTCGCGGTAGGGGAAGGCCTCGAAGCCCGGGTACGGGAGGAAGTGCGAGGAGGTCCATTCCCAGCCGTGACCGACGCCGTCGAGCTGCTCCCGCGCCGCCTCCCACTCGAACTCGGTCGGCAGCCGCTTCCCAGTCCAGTGGGCGAAGCCGTCGGCCTGCTCCCAGGAGACGTGGATCACGGGATCGCCCGGGTCGATCGGCTCGCGTCGACCACGGGCGGTGTCGACCCAGCCATCGCCGTCGCGCTCCCAGTACAGCGGCGGCTCGGCGCCGGTGGCCTCCATGTAGGAGATGTACGCGTCGTTGCTGACGGGGGTTCGATCGATCTCGAAGGCATCGAGTTCCACGCGGTGGCGCGGGCGCTCGTTGTCGTAGGCGAAGCCTCTTGCCGGCGCCCCGACCTCATAGCTGCCAGCCTCGACAACGACTGCGTCAGGGGCGCGGGGCATCTCTGGAACGGGCGGATACTCAAAGCGTCGGGCCAATTGGTCCGACGCTTGTCCGGGCGAGAGATGCCCCGCGCCCCGACCCGGCTCGTAGCCGTCGACCAGCTGCAGCAGCTGGAGCATCGTCTCGTTGTGCTGCAGCTCGTGCGCGAGCAGCATCTCGTAGACAAAGCCCTCCCGCAGCAGCGGGTCCTCGACGTCGGGGCCGATCTCCACACCCTCCAATACGTCGAGCGTCCGCTCGCGGACGTCCGCCATGTAGGCGCGCAGCTCCTCGTCACGCAGGATCGGCAGCTCGCCGCGGACCTTGCGCGGGGTCTCGATCGCGTCGTAGAAGCGCCCGAGCTCACCCCGCAGCGGTTCCCGCCCCCCGACCCGCTGCACCAGCCACAGCTCCTCGAAGTTGGCGATGTGCCCAAGGTCCCAGGCCAGCGGGCTGAGGATCGGAGACCAGACCCGGTTCAGCTGCTCGTTATCCAGCGGCTCGACCAGCGCCAGCGTGCGCTCCCGCGCCTCGCTAAGCGAGTCCGCAATCGCCGCCTTCGACTGGGAGGACACGTCGGCCGGGATGGGAAAGACCTTATCGAGCGGTTCCTCACACGCAGGTGAACCGGCTGTGGCGCGTCACCCGCCATGCACTACGAGTGGGGGCTCCTTCTCGGATCCTTTGAGTGGAAGGAGATGCCACTGCACGCGGAACCCAAGGGCCTGGGCGTAACGGTCGAGCGTGGAGAGCCTGGCATCGCCGGCAGCACCCTCCAGCCGGGCGACCGACGACTGCGAGGTCTCCATCTCGGCAGCGATAGCCGTTTGGGACTGTCCGTGCTCCTCACGCACTTTGCCAAGTTCCCTGAGCAAGACTCGCCGACGCGCGGCAGCTTCCACCAGCTTCGGGAAATCGGGGTTCCGAGCGGTTCTTTCCGCAACCAACTCCTCAAGAGCATCGGGCTCATGGTCCATCTTCCAACCCCCTTTTCCTGATCTATATCTTTAGAAAGATATCTAAGCAGATATAGACTTTCATTCTTCCCCTGCTTGGACCTCTTCCATCGCGGCCACTAATGCTGCGGCATCCTTTTCACCGAGAGTGTCAATGAACTCCTTCACCGGCCTCCGCCCAGCGGCCGTTCGGTAATGCCGCCACCGCCTTGCCGGCATCAGCTGGTCCCTTCCGCCTCCGGGTCGAGCCAGACTTCCTTCAGCCAAGGCGGGGAGATCGCGAAGCGGGCGGTGCTGGTGGCAGCGATGTCCTCGAGGGGGATCAGGTGGACACGGCGGCCGGGGGTGTAGCGGTCGATGTCGACCACGTCCATCGTGTTGCCGGCGTGGCTGCCGCCGGAGACGAAGAGGAGGTGGGTCTCCTTCGCCCAGCCGTTCTCGCCGCGGGCTCCCACCGCTTCGACCACGCCCTTGACCAGGTCGTTGCCCATGTCCGAGCCCCAGTTACTGGGGCCTCCGGGCTCGGAGTTGTAGCCGTTGTGGGAGGAGGCGCGCTCGTCCACCCGGCCGTCAGGTCCGAAGCGCAGCTGCACCCCCTCCCAGTCGTCGTCGTGGTAGCCCTTCGGGCCCACCACCGGCATCCCGCGCAGGGTGGCCGAGTTGGCGTAATAGGTCCAGTACTGGACGTAGAGGTTGCCGCTGCGGTCCCCAGAACAGTCGGCCCCCGCGGCTTCCGTCTCCTCCGCCACCTCCTCGCGGCAGTCGATGACGTGGACGAAGGCGGTGACCGGCAGGCGACCGTCGGTGCGGTGCACGAGGCCGCTGTCGGGTCCGTCGCCGCACTCGGTGCTGCGGCAGCGGCGGAAGTCGACCGGAACCGCTCGCGACCCCTGCTCGAAGACGAGCGAGGGCATGTGCTCGCGCACCAGCTTCCCGACTTCGCTCCCGTAGGCGGCGATCAGGGTCGGCTCGTCGCCGCAACCGTCCGCCAGCGACGCCGCGCAGAGGAGCCGGCTCGCCACCGCCTCCGCCAGCGCCGCCCGCGGCACCCGCACCCCGCCCGCTACCAATCCGAGCAGCAGCAGCGAGACCACGCACAGCGTTCCGACCCACTCGACCGTCCCCTGCCCCCGCTCCGAGCCCATGGCTCGACGCTAGGAGCCGGGGACCTACAAGTGGGTGTCAAACGCGCCGATTGGCGCGCCGGACCGTCACAAATCAGTGACTAGAGATTTCCGATCTCGGATGCGATTTCGGCCGCTGCGGCTTTTGCGTCGGCGAAGAGCATCGAGGTGTTCGGTTCGTAGAAGAGGTCGTTGTCGATGCCGGCGAAGCCGGGGCTGAGCGAGCGCTTGATCACGATCACCTCTTGGGCCTCGGAGACTTCGATGATCGGCATCCCGGCGATCGGCGAGTCGGGGTCGTTTTTCGCCGCCGGGTTGGTGACGTCGTTGGCGCCGACGACGACGGCGACGTCGGTGCGCGGCATCTCCGGGTTGATGTCCTCCATCTCCCGCAGCTGCTCGTAGGGCACGTCGGCCTCGGCGAGGAGGACGTTCATGTGTCCCGGCATGCGGCCGGCGACCGGGTGGATCGCGTAGTTGACGGTGACGCCGCGCTTCTCCAGCTCGTCGGCGACCTCCTTGATCGCGTGCTGGGCCTGGGCGACGGCGAGGCCGTAGCCGGGGACGATCACGACCGAGTCGGCGTAGGCGAGCTTGATCGCCGCGTCCTGGGCGCCGATCGAGATGTGGGGCTTTTCCTCGCCCGTGCCGCCGCCGCCACCGGCGGGGGCGCCGCCGAAGCCGGAGAAGAGGATGTTGGCGACCGAGCGGTTCATCGCCGTCGCCATCTCCAGGGTGAGGATCGTTCCCGAAGAGCCGACGAGGGTGCCGGCGACGATCAGGGCGACGTTGTCGAGGGCGAAGCCGGCGGCCGCGGCGGAAAGGCCGGTAAAGGCGTTCAGCAGCGAGATCACGACCGGCATGTCGGCGCCGCCGATCGGCAGCACCACGAGGTTGCCGAGGATCGCCGCCAGGACCAGAAGAAGGATGAAGAGGCCCTGCGAGGGCGACTCGTGGTCGACGGCGAGGATCACGCAGATCGCCACGATCGCGATCACCAGGATCGCGTTGATCACCTGCTGGCCCGGCGCCGCGATCGGCCGGGTCGGGATCAGGTCCTGGAGCTTGGCGAAGGCGATGTTCGAACCCCAGAAGGAGACCGAGCCGATCACCCCGGCGAAGATGATCGGGATCAGCGAGTCGAGCGGGAAGTCCTCGCCGATCGAGATCCCGTGGCGGATCTCCGACCAGGCGATCAGGGCCACCGCGCCGCCGCCGACCCCGTTGTAGAGGGCGACCATCTGCGGCATCTCGGTCATCTGCACCCGGATCGAGGCGATCACGCCGATCGCGGTACCGATCCCGAGGCCGAGCACGATCAGGCCCCAGTTACCCATCCCGTCGAGCAGCAAGGTGGTGATGACGGCGACCGCCATGCCGGCGGCGGCGATCAGGTTGCCGCGTTTGGCGGTGGTCGGGTGGGTGCCCTGTTTGATCCCGATGATGAACAGGGAGAAGGCAACGATGTAGAGGGCGGTCGCAGCGTCGCCGCCCGGCTTCAGCACGGCCTCGATCATCAGCCGCCGCCCTTCCCGTCAGCCTCGGCCTTGGGTTTCGGCTTTTTGCTGAACATGCCGAGCATCCGGTCGGTGACCATGAAGCCGCCGACGATGTTGATCGCGCCGAAGGCGATCGCGATCGTCCCGATCACGTACTCGACACCGTCGTCGGCGAAGCCGACGACGATCAGGCCGCCGAGCATGACGATGCCGTGGATCGCGTTGGTCTGCGACATCAGCGGCGTGTGCAGGGTGGTGGGGACCTTCGAGATCACCTCGAAGCCGACGAAGACGGCGAGGACGAAGATCGTGATCTCGGTCATCAGGCTCATGGGCTACTTGGCCGTCCTCTCTCCGCGGATCTGGCCCTCGTGGGCGATGCAGGCGGCGTCGACGATGTCGTCCTCGAAGTCGATCTTCAGCTGCCCCTCCTCGTCGACCAGGAGCCCGAGCAGGTTCTCGAGGTTCTTGGCGTAGAGCTGGGAGGCGTCGGCGGCCATGTCGCTGACCAGGTTGGCCGGGCCGATCACCTTGACGCCGTCGACCACCACGGTCTGGCCGGGCTGCGAGGGCTCGGCGTTACCGCCGGAGTCGGCGGCGAGGTCGATGATCACCGAGCCCGGCGCCATCGAGCGGACCGCCGCCTCGGTGATCAGCACCGGCGCGTCGCGGCCGGGGATCTGGGCGGTGGTGATGATCACGTCCATTTTCGCCGCCGCCTCGGCAAGGGCCTGGCGGACCTGCTCGTTCTCCTCCTCGGTCAGGGGCCGGGCGTAGCCGCCCTCGCCCTCGGCGTCGGGGATGAAGTCCAGTTCCAGCGGCCGGCCGCCGAGCGAGGCGATCTGCTCCCAGGCGGCGCGGCGGATGTCGAAGCCGGTGACGATCGCGCCCAGCCGCTTGGCGGTGGCGATCGCCTGCAGGCCGGCGACGCCGGCGCCGAGGACCATCACCTTGGCCGGGGCGACGGTGCCCGCGGCGGTGGTCATCATCGGGAAGAGCTGGCCCGCCTCGCGCGCGGCGAGCAGGGTGGCGGCGTAACCGGCGAGGTTCGCCTGCGAGGAGAGCGCGTCCATCGCCTGGGCGCGCGTGGTCCGCGGAATCGCCTCCATCGCGAAGGCGGTGACGCCGGCGGCGGCGAGGGCTTTGTTCGACTCGGCGGCGGTCAGCGGCGAGAGGTGGCTGATCACGACCTGGCCTTTGTTCAGCTTGCCGATCTCCTCGCTGCTCAGCGGCCGGACGTGGAGGACAACCTCGCTCCCCCAGGCTGCGCCGGCGTCGGCGACCTGCGCCCCGGCGTCCTGGTAGGCGGAGTCGGTGTGACCGGCGGCGGTGCCGGCGCCTGCCTCGACGACGGGGTCGATCTTCTCGCTGACTTTCGCCTGCAGCGATTTGACCACGTCAGGGACTAGCGCGACCCGGCGCTCCCCCTCGGCGGACTCTTTCGGCACTCCGATCTTCATGACTCGCGGCGCGGAAGATTATGGGATTGAAGATTTCCCTGTGGTGCGCGTGGCCGAGCAGCTCAAGGACGCAGGGAGCGTGGCGTGCTCTGCACGCGAGCGACCGAGGCCGCCGAGATGCGAAGTGCCACGCGCGTCACAGGGCTAGAGCGGCGAGCCGCTCCAGGGTGTGCTGCTGCTCGGCGCGGTCGACGTGCACGGGCGAGACGATCAGCCGATCGATGCCGGCGCCGCGGAAACGATCGATCCGCTCGGCCACTTCGGCCTCGGTCCCGACCAGCGAGGTGGCCTCGACGATCTCGTCCGGCATCGCCTCGAAGGCGCCGCCGCGGTCGCCGTCCTGGAAGCGTTGCTGGACCTCGTCGGCGACCTCGCCGAAGCCGAAGCGGTGGGCGAGGTCGACGTAGAAGTTGGTTTTGCGGCTGCCCATGCCGCCGAAGTAGAGGACCAGGCCCGCCTTGACGACGTTCTTGGCCGCCTCGAGGTCGCCGTCGATCGCCACCTGCAGCGAGGGGCTGACCTCGAGGTCGGAGCGCTGGCGGCCGCCTTTGGCGAAGCCGGCCTCGAGGTGCTCGCCCCAGGTCTGCTCGAACGCATCGACGCTGAAGAAGATCGGGATCCAGCCGTCGCAGATCTCCGCCGCCATCTCAACCGATTTGCGCCCGATCGCGCCGACGAAGACCGGGATCTCGTTGCGCAGCGGGTGGAAGTTCAGCTTCAGCGGCTTGCCCTCGCCGCCGGGCAGCGGCAGCGTGTAGTGCTCGCCCTGATGGTTGACCGGGCCCTCGCGGGCGATGATCTCCCGCACGACTTCGATGTACTCGCGGGTGCGGCCCCAGGGCTTCGCGTACGGCACCCCGTACCAGCCCTCGGAGACCTGCGGCCCGGAGGGACCGAAACCGAAGAGGAAGCGGCCACCGGAGAGTTTGTCGATCGTCGCCCCGGCCATCGCCGCCGCCGCGGGCGGACGCGCCGGCACCTGCATGATCGCCGCGCCGAGGTTGATCTTCTCGGTCCGCGCCGCCAGCCAGGCGAGCACGCTGACCACGTCGGAGCCGTAGGACTCGGCCGCCCAGACCGACTCGTAGCCCATTCCCTCGGCCGCCAGCACCAGCTCCGCGGCCTCCTCGCCGGCCGGTCCGATCCCCCAGTAACCGAGGTTGAGTCCAAGCTTCAGGCCCACAGTGCTCTCACCCTATTGAATAGGGGAACTTATGGGTAACGGCCAATCCATCGCGGATCAAGGACTCTCCAGCAAGGAGGCGCAGGCGCGCCTGCGCAAACTCGGGCCGCCGCCGGAAAGCTCCTCGCGCTCGACCGCGAGCATCGTCGCCGGCAACGTCTTCACGCTCTTCAACGCGATCATCGGCGCCTTCTTCGTGCTCGACATCGCGCTCGGGCTCTACGCCGACTCGATCTTCGGCCTGATCGCCGTCGTCAACTCCTCGATCGGGATCCGCCAGGAGCTGAAGGCGAAGAAGACGCTGGACGAGCTGGCGGTGCTGGTGGCGCCGCGCGCCGACGTCGTCCGCGACGGCGCCGACGTCGAGCTGCTGGCGACGGAGGTCGTCCCCGGCGACGTCGTCAAGGTCGGCCCGGGCGACCAGCTGATCGCCGACGGCGAGGTGATCGCCTCGCGCGGGATGACGATGGACGAGTCGCTGCTGACCGGCGAGAGCGACGGGATCAAGAAGGGCGAGGGCGACCGCGTCCTCTCCGGCTCCTTCTGCGTCTCCGGCTCCGGCCACTACGTGGTCGACGCGGTGCGCGAGGAGAGCTACGCCGGCCGCATCGCCGGCGAGGCGAAGACCTTCCGCCACCCGCCCTCCCCCCTGCAGGAGGAGGTCAACCGGGTGATCCTCGCCTCGACCTACGTGATGCTGCCGCTGGCGGCGCTGCTGATCCTCAGCCTCAACCTGCGCGCCGTCGGCCTCGAGGAGGCGGCGCAGACCGCGACCGCCGGCCTGGTCACGCTGATCCCCGAGGGGCTGGTGCTGCTGATGAGCGTCACCTTCGCGGTCGCCGCTGTCCGGCTGGCGAGACGGGACACGCTGGTCCAGCAGATGAGCGCGACCGAGAGCCTCGCCGCGGTCGACACGATCTGCGTCGACAAGACCGGGACCCTGACGGCCGGCGAACTGGCGCTGGCCGGGGTCGAGTACGCCGACGGGGTCGATCCCGACGCCGGGGCGCAGGCGCTCGGCCGCTTCGCTGCCAGCGCCGGCGACCGCAACAAGACCCTGGAGACGATCGCCCAGAAGTTCCCCGGCCAGGCGGGGCGGGTGCGCGGCGAGGTCCCGTTCTCCTCCGAGTACAAGTGGAGCGGGGTCTCGCTCGACGGCGGCTCCGACGGCGCCACTTATGTGATGGGGGCGCCCGACATCCTCACCGAGACCGGGGCGCTGACCCTGCCGTCGCGGCTCGCCGCCAAGCTCGAAGAGGAGACCGCCGCGGGCCGCCGCGTCGTCGCCTTCGGGCAGACCAGCGAGGCGCTCCCGGATGATCCCGCGGCGGGCGGGGCGCCGAAGCTGACGCCGCTGGCGCTGGTCGTGCTGGAGGAGACGCTGCGCCCCGACGCGGCGGAGACGATCGCGACGATGCGTGAGGAGAACGTCGACCTGAAGCTGATCTCCGGCGACGCCGCCGCCACCGTCACCGCCGTCGCCTACGCGGTCGGGGTGCCGCGGGAGGCCGGCGTGATCGAGGGCCCCGACCTGCCCGAGGACGAGGAGGGGCTGAAGAAGGCGGCGCTGGAGAACACGATCTTCTGCCGGATCAAGCCCGAGCAGAAGAAATCATTGGTGGGAGCTCTGGTCGCGGCGGGCCGCTACGTGGCGATGATCGGCGACGGCGTCAACGACGTGCCGGCGCTGAAGCGGGCGCGGATGGCGGTCGCGATGGGCTCGGGGACGCAGGTGACCAAAGGCGTCGCCGACGTCGTCCTGCTGAAAGACCAGTTCGGGCGGCTGCCGGAGGCGGTCGGCGAAGGGCGCCGGATCGCCCGCAACATCCACCGCCTCGGCCGCCTCTACCTGACCAAGACCGTCTACGCGGCGACCCTGATCCTGCTCGTCGCGGTGCCCGGTTTCGTCTTCCCCTTCCTCCCCCGCCACCTCACCGTCGCCGCCTTCCTGACGATCGGCATCCCCTCCTTCGCCCTGGCGCTGCTGCCCTCGGAGGGGCCGCTCTACCGCGGCCGGCTACTGCGGGCCCTGGCCGCCTTCGCGGTTCCGGCCGGTGTCTCCACCGCGCTGGCCTCGATCCTCTCCTTCTTCCTCGTCGACACCGTCGCCGGCGGCTCGCTGGCCGAGGGCAGGACCGCGGCGACCTCGACTCTGATCGCCCTCGGGCTCGCCTTCATCCTCCTGCTCGAGCGTGGCCCCGGCCGCGAGCACATCGCGATCCAGAGCAACATGCTGGCGATGGTTCTGGCGCTGGGCGGCGCCTACTGCGGCATCCTCGCGCTGCCCTTCCTGCGCGACTTCTTCGAACTGGTGCTGCTGGGGCCGGGCGAATGGTTCCTCGTCTTCCTCTCGGTCGCGATCGGGCTGACGATCTCCAGCGTGATGTGGAAAGTGCCCCAGATCGAACGGCTGGAAGTTCCGGGAGAGCGGGTGGAGACGGCTCCCGCTTCGCCCGCCGGGCCAGATCAGTCGCCCTGATTTTCGACTAAGGGCCAAGGGGGCGCGGGTAGTGGGTGCCTAGCGTGGAGGAATGGCGATGACCTTGGATCCGGCCCGCCCCTCTCCCGGTGCCGGGGAGTACCCGCTCGAAGGCGGGAACTTCGACGAGGCCGTCGCCGAGACCGGGATCCCGCGTCCCCCCTACGCGGAGCTCCTCGGCGCGCTCGCGCAGCAGGACCTGCCCTCGCTGCGCGAGCGCGTGCGGTCGAACG